>DYRG01000036.1 GCA_020718845.1 Thiomargarita sp. | reverse complement strand
TCAATATGTTTCTCGAATGTTTGGACAACGCAATTATTTCATTTTAGATCACGTCGAACGGCTTCCCGAACGTTTGCCACAATTGTACGCGGGTTTAACCCGTTGAGAAAACCCCAAGCAGTGGTAAAATATCACTGCTTTTTTTTCGCTTTTCGCTTTCAAAAATAACTGTCGTTGGGCAAAACAAACGGCGCACCCCATCATCAATTGGCATTGCAACAGCATGTCAAAGCAGACGAGGTTGGGCTAAGTAAAACTACTGAAGTTGGTTTGGTGTTAAGAGATTTACTGATTGCCCGAGGTAATCTTGACAATTTTCGCTGTCTTTATCTCACCAAAGGAGGACTTTTAGACGATGTGAAATCGAAATTACAGTCAGTATGTGTGGTGCTGATAGGGGCTATTATGGAAACTGTTAAAATTGGGAAGATGGATAGTTTTGTCAGAGATGAATTAAAAACACTTTATCACGAAAGATATAAGGTGTTTTACAAAAGATTAGGGTGGAATATTCCTGTTAAAGATGTATATGATGTGGATGCCTATGACCACAATGGAACATACTATATAAATCATTATCAAAGTAATGAATTGGTTGGTGGTTGCAGGCTTATACCTACCACATGCAAATACATGGCAAAGGATTTGTGGAGAGAAATGGCAGGGGAAGAGCCAAATGGAAAAATATGGGAGCTTTCAAGAATGTTTGTGTCTGAAAAAGCAGAAAGCAAAACATATGTGTTTGGTAAAATTATGAAAAATGCTTATGAATTTGCTAGGAGAAATTCTATTGAAAAATACTTGATAGTCACCAACCTAGCCATTGAAAGGATACTCAATAGCAGTGGGGTGACGGTTGAAAGGATATCTGAACCAAAGATTACAGAATCAGGAAAAATAATTGCAGGGTATGTTCATATCAACGAAGCCTTGGAAATAGCACTAGATGCAATGTTGAATAAGGCTAGAGCTTAATAGGGCTAATAAGCGAAGCGCCAATAGCCGCGCTCCTATAAAATGATTGTATTTTTAGTGTTTAAAATTAATTTAAACAATAGGTTACAAATTATAATTTTGAATTTTATACAGGAACGCGACTATATATCTAAATCTTTGGTGCATGACACTACGTTTATATGCCCCTATGCTTGCTTTAGTATCACTGCTTTTTTTCTCTTTCAAAAATAACCATGAGCAAATAACCATGAGCAACATTGAAATTTTATTTGAAAATAACCGTCGTTGGGCAAAACAAACGGCTGAACAACGCCCGCAGTTTTTTAGCGAATTAGCCAAATTACAATCACCTGAATATTTATGGATTGGTTGCTCGGATAGTCGCGTTCCCGCAAATCAAATTCTAGGATTACTACCAGGCGAAGTCTTTGTGCATAGAAACATTGCAAATGTGGTAGTTCATTCTGATTTAAACTGCTTATCTGTCATTCAATATGCGGTAGAAGTTCTAAAAATAAAACATATTATTGTCTGCGGACATTATGATTGTGGAGGAATTAGTTGTGCTTATCACAATCAACGCTTTGGTTTAATAGATAATTGGCTGCGTCATATTCAGGATATTTACAAAAAACATTTAACCCGTTTTCAACTTCCACATAACAAATCTCCTACCGATTTATTATGCGAATTAAATGTTATTGAACAAGTGTACAATGTTTGTCAAACAACCAGTGTTCAAGATACTTGGATCAAACAAGCTAATTTAGAAGTACATGGGTGGATTTATAGCCTTCAAGATGGTTTGTTGCAAGATTTGAATATGAACATTAAAAACCTTGAAGAAATTGAAACCACTTATCAGCGCGCTTTAGAAAGCATATTTAAAGCTAAAAGCTAATCACCACCACCTCCACAGCCGCCACATCCACCACCATCACTTCCTCCACCACAACCGCCCCCACATCCACCGCCACTAATATCAGATGAAACAGTGCTGGTTGCACTTGCAGCAAAGGCTTCTTGAAATCCCATAAACATTGAAAATCCCACCAATCCAGCAATTCCTAAGGTCGCCACTTTTAAAGCAGGATCAACATGATGGGTATTATTGTTCACATAATTTTCTAAAGATTTTAAATAACGTTTTCCTAATGTGCTGGGGCGTTTATCTGCACTAGAAAATGTAATGATCCAAATAATGAACAACGCAAACAACGACAACACCAAAAACGTTACTGGACGACCTGATAAGAAACCTAAAACAAATTTCATTCCACCAATCCCCATAATTAACCATAAACTTCTTTTAGCAATTTTTTTCATGCTTTCAAGTTGTTCTGGGGTGCGTCTTAGATGAAGTTTCTCTAGTTTTTGATAAGTAGTTTTTAACTCAGCATCCATTTGTGAATGAAAAGACGCTTGATTAAAAAAATTTTTGGGGTTTCTCGGTTGTTGTGCAATAAAATTATAAATCATTGCTTCAAAGGTATTTTTAGGGACGAGATTATTTTTTGAAATGATTTTAACTTGCGCATCTTGGTTTTTACCAGAAACTTCAATTAATTTCTCATTCCACAAATTAAACAACGCCGTATGAATAACCCCTTTTCTTTCCTCTCGTAATGCGGCAATTTCATAGGTATTTAATTCGGTTGGCGATGGCATTGCTAAATATTTACTTCTATCCATTCGATGAACGAACCATTTCCCAATGAAAATAACCAATATAGAAAACGTCCAGAAATAAATCAAGAAATCTTGACCTTTAATTGAAATGAACCAATCTAACATAACAACCTCCTCGTTTTTAAAAAAATTTTTCCTTTAAAGCCCAATAAAATGTACGAAATGTTTATAGAAAAACCATTTCTCTTGATAGGAAAAATGGTTTCTTTGAGGTTAAAAAAAATGGTTTTAAGCGAGATATTTATTGAGGAAATCGACGGTGATGTCGCGGGAATGTTCGGTGGCTTGATCGTCGAATTTGACGCTATCGGGATTCACAAATCCATGATCGGCATCGTAACTTTGACACACCAACGTTTTATCAAATTCTGCCATTAAGTTTTCTAATGCAACTTGTTTATCGGGCCAAGTGCGTTCGGCTTCGGCAAAAATACCTAGCACAGGTGCTTGTAATTGTTGAATATTTTGTTTATCGAAAATGATCCGACAATAATACAACACAATTGCTTTGATCTCATCAGGAAATTCGAGCGCAGCGTGTTGGGCTTGTACGCCGCCAAACGACCAGCCAAGCACTGCAATTTTGCGATTTGGGCGTTTTAAAGATTCCAATGCCGCCAAAATTTTACGCGATGCAGCCGCTTGATCGATGCTGCGCATAAATTCCCCAGCTTCTTTGGTGTTTTCTGGATGATGACCGTCGTACAAATCGATCACCATTGCTTTATAAGCTAACTTCTTAAAATAATTAGCAAATTCCTTATTATAGTCGAGCATTCCCCACCAATCGTGAATAATTAAAACACAGCGTTTGGCGTTCGCCGCACCCACTGAGTATGCGTTAAACTTTTCACCGGCAGTCGTGGTTAATTGCAACAACATATTATGTCCTTTGTTCAAATTCAAAAACGCGCTTATTCTAACGTTAAATGGGGTGGTTGTTTCAACTTTTTCTTAGCGCAAACTAATGATCGACCAATTTTGACGTTCCGCCTCTGCTCGCAAAGTTGCATCGGCATCGACCGCAATCGGATGTTTAACTTTTTTCAACAACGGCAAATCACTACGAGAATCACTATAAAACCATGTTTCTATATTTTCAAATACCCAGTTTCTCTCTTTCAACCATTTCTCTAAACGGATTATTTTTCCTTCCGCATAACTAGGTTCATCAATAATTTCCCCCGTGTAACGACCCTCTTTAATTTCGGGTTCAGTCGCTATTAAATCAGAAATCCCTAGTTTCTCTGCAATTGGCTGAGTAATAAAACGGTTAGTCGATGTAATAATTAATAAATGCGCACCTTCTTGACGGTGTTCTTCAATTAACGCTTGCGCTTTTGGTAAGATCATCGGGGTGATTATTTCATCCATAAAACCCTGTCGCCATTGCAAAACAGTTTCTAAAGAATGCTTCGTCAATACTTGCAGTTGAAACCGTTGAAAAGCTCGAATATCTAAGCAACCATTCAAATAATCTTGATAAAATTTTAAATTGGTTTGTCTATACAACTGACTATCCCAAATACCTAATTCAATCAAATACTCTCCCCACGCAACATCGCTATCGCCATTTAACAGCGTATTATCTAAATCAAAAATCGCTAACTTTTTCATTTTTTCTATCTCATTTATTGAGCATTTAAAACAGCATTACAAAAAGCGGGTAAAGCTGGTTTTGGGGATGATTTTTTCTTTCCCGATTTCTTTGGATTTAAAGCCTCTTCAGAAAACCACCATTCTAATTCATGGCAACCATCTCCCGCAGGGATTGGGGCAGTTTCTTTGCAATGCGCCTCATTCTCTGGACAATGCAATCTCACATGAACATGACGATCATGTCCCCACCAAGGGCGTACTTTTCTCAACCATTTCCACTGTCCTTGCGATTGCTCACATAAAGATTGCTTAATCGCTGCGTTTAAAAAAACTCTTTCAACATCAGGATGTTCCGTAATTAAACGAATCAATTCAACTTGAGTTTGTGTCCAATTTTTTGTTACGTTGGTTCTATCATTTCTTACCATTTCTGGGGCTGCAAAATTCTCACGTTCATTATTTGTCAATTGCTTTGGACTCAACCACAACCAAATATCCGCATCTAATCCATTTTGATGGCTCGCGTGCATTGAATTCATTGGACCGCCGCGTGGTTGTGACATATCCCCGATTAATAAAATCCCAGAACTAGATTTATGAATATCTTTTGCTAACTGTTGGAGAAATATAACTAATTTAGGATTTCCAAAGTAACGATGGCGTGAAGTTCTTACCATTTGATAACCTTCTCCTTCAAATGGTATAGCTTGTCCACCACTTAAACAACCATTACTCGTTGTTCCAACTGATGTAACGGGAGATTCGGTAGGTTCTTGTATCTGATTCCATTGCAATGCATAGCTGCTTTGAAATGAACTTAATAAAATAAAAAACGCGGCAATTTTTTTCATGATCCAATCCTATGGTTTTAATTTAAATTCAATTGTTCGTTCAACAGTTAAATTAAAAAGTTGCTCTGGTAAATTGTGGTACTGCATCACAGCTTCTAACGCTGCTTCTTCAAACATATCTTCGGGTTCGCTGGCGAGTATTTTAGCACTAATTACTTTACCAGTTTCATCAATTTTCAATGCTAATTTTACCCAACCTTCAATATTGCGTTGTTTTGCCACAAATGGATATTGTGGTTCTGGACAATGAGAATAACTTTCACAATCTATTATTTTTATTGTATTTTCCATTTTTTTTGGTTCTATTGTTTGTTCCAAAGTTGTTTCTTGAAATGATGGTGTTTCTGAAACTACATTTGCATTTTCTGGCGGCATTTCAAGTTGCTCATCAACATTAACATTATTTTGAGGTAATTCAACATTTTTTACGATTTCTTTTTTTGATTCTTTCTTTTTAATAACTTGTTTTTTACGAGGTTTTTTACTTTTTGGTTTTTTAGACGGCGTTTTTGGTTTTTGAACAGGTGTTTCTGCTTGTTCTACTTTTTCAATAATAGATGGTGTAGAAACAGGCATTTCAACTACTGTTTTTTTTTCGGGTATTTTATTTAAAATAATATTTAAAGTTTTTTCCCTTTTTAAAACAATAATATCTTGATTTATCTCAATTTTTAAAAGAGAAAACACATGAACACCACAAGCAATAATCAATCCTAAACTAATAGAAAAATGCGCGCTCATGTGAGATTATAAATTTAAGAAAAAGGCTTTTGTGCAATGTAAAGAAAAATCGGATAATCACGGGTTTCTTTATGAACATGATGCGCCGTGATTGCTTGAGGATTTTGAAATCCCGATTCTAACAAATTTTGTTCAAATTCCTCACGTTCAAAACCCCAATGCATAACCCCCGTCAAATCAGATGGATGAAATGTGCCATCTTCTTTATCCAAATCCGCAATTGCAATCCATCCACCTGCATTCAAATGCTCAAAACATTGTTTCATTAAATGCACAGTATCTTTTACATGATGAAAGGTCATGCTACTAAAGATTAAATCAAAAGTTTGCTCTGGTAGTTTCTCAGAAGTTAAATCTGCAAAGTGGGTTTTAACATTTGAAATCTGTTGTTCTTCACATTTTTGATTAACGACTTTGAGCATTTCTTCTGCGCTATCTACCCCTAAAATTTGTTTTAAATATGGTGCAAGTTCAAACATCACCAAACCTGTTCCACACCCATAATCCATTGCGCTCATGGTTGATTTCAAAGGAATTTGTTGTTTAATTGCTTCCGCTACTTTTAATCCAATTTGAACTCGCATGGGTTTCTTATCCCATTCTGTTGCAACCTGATTAAAATGTTCTACACTTGTATTCATTTTGATGCCTCAATTTTAGATGTTTTATAGCCAATTATAATGAAAATAAACGGTAATACAAATAAAAAAAACGCCGTTAAGATCATTTGTAAATTAAAATCTAAGGTTAATCGCATATCATAATTTTTTTGAGCTGCTACCTTAATCAAATCTGTGGATTCTGTCAACCAATTCATTATTTCTAGGGTTAATTTTGCATTATTATTTTTTTCTATATACGCATTTGACATAAAATCACCATCGCCAATAATTATAATTCGCTGAGTTTGCTTATTAATTGTTCTTTCCAAGATAAAACCCATATTAAAAAACTCTTGATGGTCTTGAAGTTTTTTATTATCAAACGATTTCAAAGAAATCCCTGAAGAAGTTGTTAAAAAAGGTTGAATTTTAAAAGAAGTTTGCTCAATTTGTAAAGTAGCAACTTCTGGGAAAATAACGGGCAATCCTTGCATATTTTCTAATGTTAAAAATTGATTGATTTCAATTAAAGTTGAATTGTCAGTTTTACGATCATCCCACAAATGTCCGTCTAATAATTTCAAACCCAAATATTGAGCAAGTTGATTTAAACCCGACAATCCATCATTTTCTAAAGCTGGTTCGATCAACCATAATAAATTTCCTCCGTTTTCAAGATATTTAATAATTTCTTGATTTTCTTGAAGATTTAAAGGTTGGCGAGGATGCGCAATTATCAATAAAGTTTCTCTATTAACATCAGGTAGAAATATTTGAGAAAGTGTTTCTATGTTTTTATTTTGTAATAAAGTATTTATTTTACTAAAATCAAAAGGAGAATTATTTTGTAATGATCTTTCTCCATGTCCTTCCAAAAAAGTGAGCTTAATTTTATTTAAATTCAATAATTCTTGCAATGCTTTTGTAAAAAAATAATCGGTAATTTGCTCAACTCGAATCAATTGACCTTCATATTGCAATAATAATTCGCCTTCTTGTTCAATTGAAAACGCTTTAATTTGAGCAGGCGCAGAATGTGGAGAAATAAAATTCAATTTAATCAATGGATTCAAATCTTGATAATTTGCAATAAAATCAACTAAACGTTGCTTAAAAGGATGAGTATTTGAAATAAATGCTTTGATTTCTAATGGTTTGGTTATTTTTAATAATAACGCTTTGGTTTCATTAGGAATTTGTTGAAGCGGGAACATTGTCCAATGAAAGGGAGATTTTAACCAACCAACCGATAAAATGCTGATTAAAATAAAATGTACAAACCAGCTTTTTATTTTAAACTTCAAATAAATAAATAGTAAAATGCTGCTAAATAATAACCAAATAATGATTAAATAAATCAAATAGTTGTAATTTACATTTCCAGAGGTATTTAAACTTAACGACATTGCGACTAATAATATTAAAAGAAAACTCAACAATTTGAAATTATAATTTTTATCTAAAAAAGGCAAACTTAAAATAAATAATAGAAACGCATCAGAAAATAATGTTCCAATAATAAATTGATTAAAGCCAAGATTTCCAAAAATATCTCTGGGAAGGGTTTGATAAACGAGATAAGTTTGGATATTTGAAAAGAAATAACCTGCCAAAATGATTTGAATGATGGATAAAATAACCCATTGTTTTGAATGTAGTTTTAAATAAATCATGGGCTAAAAACAATCGCTTTTACTAATATCTGAAATCATTGGTAAAGTCACCGTAAAACAAACGCCAGTGGGAGTAAGATTTTGAAACTCAATGCTACCGTTAGTAAATTTAAAAATAGAATTAAGTAAAGGAGGAATTAAACCTAAATCTCCGCCGGGGATAATGGTTTCTGTGATACCAAATAAATCGAAGAAAGAATTTTTATATTTATTAGGAATTTTCCAACCAGTTGCAGAAATAGATAGTTTTAAAGAAGTTTCTACAAGATTAAAATCCATAGATAAAACGGTATTTGGAGAAGAAAATTTAATTGCCAATTTAAGCAAACATTCAAAACCTTTTGCTAATAGACCTTCATCACCTATAGTTAAAAAATCATTTGAGATTATTTCTGGCAAAGTGACTTCACGAGTATGAGCAAATTTACGAATACGATGAATTGCAATAGACATTGCAGTATCAATAAATGCGTAATTCTGCTGAGTTTTTTTGTTCTTTAATTCTAATTGAACTAATAACTCGGTATGTTCAACGATTTCTTTAAATTGTTCTAAGGCATCGGTAAATAATTCAATTGATTCTTTTCTTAATTCTTGATTTGCTCCTTTGCTAAGCAAGTATTTTGAAGAACCCATTAAAGAATTTAGAGGTGTTCGTAATTCGTGAGAAATAATACGGACAAACTCATTTTTAGTTTTATTAATATCGTTTAAGGCTTGATAAACGGCAGCGAGTTCATTATTTTTTTCATCAATCATTTTTTCTAATAAAATCCGACGCTTATCTACTTTTTTTAAATAATTACTTTCTTGATCATTCCAATATTTTCTTTCTAAACAACTTTGAATGCGGGCTTCTAAAATAGTTTTGTTTAAGGGTTTGGTTAAGTAATCATCTGCGCCGAGTTGAATACATTTCACGATGCTATCCATTTCGGTAATTGCAGAAATCACTACAACAGGTAATCGGCGAAATTGAATTGATTGACGAATGGCAGATAAAACCTGATAGCCATCCATATCTGGCATTAAAATATCTAGCAATATCAAATCGGGTTGGTGTTTTTGGAGCATTAAAAGTGCTTCTCTACCTGTTTTTGCTAACACTGGAGTATGCCCTAATGCTTTCACTACAACATAGAGCAAATTCAAATTAGTTTCTATATCATCAACAATTAAAATGGTCGCTGCACGATGCGAAGGAGAGATTGATGTCGTTTGAGTCATCACAAATTACGCTGTTTTTCCAATGTGAAGCTCACATTATATAGTTCAAATGATTTTTTTGTGCAACGGAGTGCATATTGTTTTACAAAAGGGAACACAAAAAAAGACATTTTTCGACAGTTTCTCGGATATGAGAGCGTTGCAGTCCAAGAATTATTATATCATTCGAAAAATCTGAATCGCCTTTTTATGCGGGTTTTCACTCTAAAAATATCTACAAACAATATAATAATATTATATTGCGATAGTTTTTAATTATTACAAAAGTTGCTACAATATTTTTAGAAAAACGTTTATATTTTAAGGAGATAAATCATGTCCCTCACTGCTGAACAATGGTTGGCACATTTAAAAGCATTAAATTTTACTAAGAAATTCAAGATCATGAATGTATGCGGCGGACATGAACGTTCAATTACCCATGCGGGTTTGCGGGGAATTTTGCCGCCCAATATTGAATTAATTCCGGGTCCGGGTTGCCCTGTGTGCATTTGCCCCGAAGAGGATATTTATACGGCAATTCAATGGGCTACGCATGAAAACATTACCCTTGTTGCATTTGGGGATATGCTGCACGTGCCAGTAAATGTGCCGAAAAATCAAGCACGTTCGTTAGAACAGGCAAAAGCCGCTGGCGCAGATATTCGCCCGATTGCGTCGCCGCTCGAAGCCGTTAAAATCGCTCAATCGCAACCCCTTAAAAAAACTATCTTTTTTGCCGCTGGTTTCGAAACGACAATCGCACCTGTCGCGGCAATGTTGGTCGAAGGCGTGCCTAAAAATTTGCAAGTTTTATTGTCGGGGCGCTTGACTTATCCCGCCGTCCAAATGCTTTTAGAAACAGGTCAGGCGGCGTTCGATGCGTTGATCGCGCCCGGTCATGTGGCGGCGGTGATGGGTGCGGAAGAATGGACTTTCGTCGCTGAAAAACACCATCTTCCGATTGCGGTGGCGGGGTTTTCCGCAGAAAGTTTATTAGCGGGATTTTATTCGGTCGCTCGACAATTTCAAACTCAACACATTGCTTTAGATAATTGTTATCCGCAAGTCGTTCATAAAAACGGCAATCCAACCGCAAAAAATCAATTAAATCAAGCGTTTAAAATAACTGATGCGAATTGGCGAGGGATTGGAATGATTCTGAAATCGGGTTTCTCGATCAATGATGATTTTAAAGAACAGAATGCTCGATTACATTTCCCAAATTACGATGATCAAGCGAGAAAACGGGCGGGAGAAATGCCGACGGGTTGTGATTGCGCAAAAGTTGTTTTAGGTCAGCTTTATCCAAATCAATGCAAACTTTTTGGAACAACTTGCACACCTCGACAACCCATCGGACCGTGCATGGTTTCAGACGAAGGTGCTTGCCGTATTTGGTGGTCTGCGGGTTTGAGAAAATAAAAGTCTAAACCACCAATGAATTATTTAACCTTTCCAAATAATATTCAAATCTTTGGCGGCTTTCACATCATCTAATCTTTTTACAGGTAAAGAGTGAGGCGCATTTTTGAGCAACTCGGGTTGAGTTTCGGCTTCGTGTTTGATTTCAATTAGCGCATCGACAAATAAATCGAGCGTTTCTAAATCCTTAATTAATTTATGTTCATCATTCACTAAAAATAGCATTAGAGTTGTTGTGCAAAGAATTTATATTTCTTTACAAATAAAATAGTTATATAAAAATCCGCTTTTATAAACATTAAACTAAATTGATGAGTTACTTGAAGTATGCAACAACTTCTATTGGATATTTGCTCGTACATTAGTCCATAAAATTAAGGATAATCGAGTATATTGACAAGCTAATTTTTTAAGTTCTAAATACGGGGAATCTTAATCGTGAGGATGTTGCCATGCGCCAAAAATATCGTACTTCAATCTTTATTGGTTTAACGCTTTTATTTCAAACAGTTAGTGCAGAACCGATTCAAAAAAACTACACATTTTCAAGCGGAACGCCCGCCAAAGCGTCAGAAGTCAATGCTAATTTTGATGCACTTTTTGATAAAATAAATAAATTAGATCAAGCTCTTACCAATGCAAATGCCACTATTAACACTTTGTTGTCTTCAGCTATTCCTGTGGGCGTGATTGTGATGTGGAGTGGTCAAGTGACAAATGTTCCAACTGGTTGGGCGCTGTGCAATGGAAGCGGTGGTACACCCGATTTGCGGGGTAAATTCATCGTGGGGGCGGGAGGAACTTATTCTCTTGGGCAAACGGGAGGGGCTGAAAGAAACGATATTTCGCACACTCATGCTATTAATCCCGATGCACCCCCTACTAGCGTTGCAGGAAATCACGCTCACCACGTTGAGGGACAGACAAATGCTTGCATAGGCGATTGTGTAGATGGGGCAGACTCTGGATCGAAAAGCGTAGGTTCAGATACACATCAGCACTCGTTTAGTATAGGTACATCGGGAGCAGGAGATCATTCTCACACAGTAAATAATCATGCGCATGGTGGAATAACGCAATCTTCAAATACTACAACGATTGATAATCGCCCGCCCTATTATGCATTAGCCTATATTATGAAATTACGTTAAATTTCAAGGAATTGCTTATGAAGCAGCTATTATTAGCTTTAGCATTTTCTATTACAACGGCAAATGCAGCGCAGACCTTTAATGTTGTAACTCAATGGGATAATTTTAAGTGGGATCAAGATTATTGGGATTCTAAAACAAATGCTTGTAATTTTAGCATTACACCGTCGATGGGTTCTTATCAAGAAACTACCAATTCGGGATCGGTTTCTGTGACAGCACCAAGTAGTTGTCAATGGACTGCAACGAGTGCTGTGCCTTGGGTAAGCATTACAACAGGGCAAACTGGCAAAGGAAACGGTACAGTTACCTATAATGTTTTAGCAAACCAAACTCCAAATGCTCGTCAAACAACTTTAACCATTGCAGAGCAAAGTTTTAGTATTAGTCAAGCAGGCATTAAGTGTAGTTATGTAATTTATCCTACCGCAAAATTACATTCAGCAAATATAGAAAGTGCTAACATTACAGTAACTGCGCCAACAGGTTGCACATGGAATGCAACAACCAATGCAACTTGGCTAACTTTTAATAATACAAGTGGCAATGGAAACGGTAAAGTAACTTATACGGTAACGGCTAATCCATCTTATGATGCACGTCAAACCTTGATTAATTTACCCAATAATCCTTTTAACGTTTCTCAAGCTGGAAAGCCACAACCAACTTATCCAAATATTGTTGTTGAACCTGTTGAAGGACTTGATTTTGATAAGTAAGGAACAAAGCAATGTTTGAAACAGATGAGCAACTCTTAGAATATACAGAGGAAAAACCAGTGGGATCGCGTAATCATTCTTATGTGCAAGCCTGTTTGATCATTGCTTTTTCAAAATTAGGTAAGTTTATTTTATTTACCGAATTATCTTTAGAAATTAACGCTAAAGAATATAAGCCAGATGTGTGTGCTTATCCATTAGAATATAACTTGAGCAGTTTGGCGAGAGATGTTCTAAAAGTTCAAGAGATGCCGTTATTAGCCATCGAGGTTTTATCGCCGCGCCAATCCATTGAAACAATTATGGAAAAATTTGATCTCTATTTTCAAGCTGGCGTGAAATCTTGTTGGTTAGTAATTCCAAGTGCGCATACGGTTTCTGTTTATCGTTCACTTGATGACGTAGAAAGTTTCTCAAATGCTGAGATCGTTGATCAAAACCTTCAAATCAATTTGTCCTTAAAAAGCGTTTTTGGACAAACTAATTAAAACAATGAATTACAGAGGAGAATTGTAATATGTTTTTCTTAAAGTTATTATCTTTAGTCACACTAATAAATCTTTTTGCATTTAATGTGTATGCAGAACAATGCAATGCACCTGAAATGAGAAATACTTCGGGATTTTCTTGTGAGCAAAAATGGAATTATTATCATTGGCTTAATGTAGAGTCAAAATTTATTGCCTCTCAGCAGAAAATATATAGGGATGCTATTGATGGGACAGAGCAAATACAGGATGAAGCTTCTACCTTAATAAGTATTATATCATTTGCTGGTAACGTTAGATTAGACTTAAAAAATGCAGAAAAATGGGAATTAAATGAGTGGTATTCTTGGTTAGCTAAAACAGCAGTAGACGTAGGACTAGAAATCTCTGATTTACCATTATGGGGAGAGATTTTAAAGAATATAAAAGATTGTATGTCAGTAATAGGGTGTGCTGGTGTAATCGCTGATACGCTAGTTAAATTTGGTACTGATTCATATCTGAATGATCATACAAAAGAAATAAATAATTTTGAGATTGCAAGGAGGTATTTAAGCTCTTATTTTATAAACAAGGGGGTAGTTGTTAAATCATTAGAAGAAATAGCAAAGGAAGGCTTTAATAACAACTGTGAGTGGTATGATAAATTATGTAACTGGCTTTGGACAGAAATATATGATATACAAAAAACTAAAAAATTAGTTGCATTTTATATGAATTTAGTTAATCACTTAACAAGCAGCTCTTTAGTTACGCAAAATTACAATTTTCCTGTCGATTCATCTACACTGAGCGTGTTTCAATCTCCTATCGCTGCTATGCAAGGTAGAGTAACAATTTTAACTCAATCTGGTACAGGTTTTACTCCAGATTCTCTAGTAGAGTTTCACGTTAAAAAGCCAGATGGTTCAGAGTATGACGTGCAATCTGTTCAAATAGGCTCGAATGGTGAATTTAGGATTCCATACCCCTCACCAGCGAATAGAGCATTGGGAACTTACAAATGGTGGGTTGTTGATAGTAAAAAAGGAACGAGTGATATAGTTTCCTATCAAATCTTACCCGCAAACAGTACAGCCCAAGCATTACACGGCTATGTTGGTGTTGCTCAATTAGACCCCGTAGAACAACCAAAAGTAGAATGCTTACCAGACTTTGTAACAACTAAATCTTGGTTAAGTAATTCTAGTAGTAAAGATTCTACTCATAAAGTTACTTTTAAAGCAGGAGATGAAGCCTATGCTCACGGTATTGTTGAAAATCAAGGTTGTGCAAATAGTCCAAAAGATATAAAAGTCATGTTTCTAATTTCTAAAGGAGAACATGAGGATGCTCATGATAAATGGAGAAAAGTTGGCGATAGAAAACTTGAGAACATTAAACAAGATAATCTTCGTGTTGGTGCGGTAAAGCATGAATCAAGAAAATTTCATGTTCCAGATAAATCAGGTAAATATAACATTGTTGTATGCGCCGATAGAACAAAGGAACAAGGTAATGGAGATGGAGATATTGTTGAAAAACATAAATCTAATAATTGCTCAACTGAAGCTGTTTTCACTGTGTTACCAAATCCAGCTATTTCTGTTGAAGAAGTAAAAGTTGATCACAAACCAGAAGGTTCACTTGATACCATAAGTTGTGAAAATTTAACAGGTTGGGCGCGAGATCGGGACGTTATTTATCCAATTGATGTAAGCATTTACGATGGTACTCAAGCACAAGGTAAATTAGTTACGACTTTTAGAGCAAATGCTTATCGAGAAGATGTCGATAATCACGCTTTTTATATTCCTACACCTAACTCACTCAAAGATAATTTATTTCATCAGCTTTATGTGTATGCAACCGATCCTGAAAATGGAAGTTCTTATGAAATTGCTTCGAAATCTTTAAATCCTTGTGATTTACCAATTAAAACTAAGGAGTTTACTATTTCTAATAAAGGTAATGCAGATTTAATTGTAAATTCAATTACACCCTCAACACCTGCTCCTTGGCTTACTATTAATCCAACGAGTTTGAAATTATCCCCTACTTCTTCAAATAAAGTAGTTGTGAAATTTGATCCTAAATTAGTTCCCGACGGGCAGCACGTTACTTATTTGAATATTAACTCAAATGATTTAGAAGAAAGTAGCAAAATGTATCCAATTAAAGCCTCTGGTCAAGGAGCAATTGTTGATTCAGATGGTGACGGATATAGTGATTTAGTGGAAAATGAATTTAATTCAAATCCCAGTAACCCTGAAGATACACCTGTTGCTTTTAAATGTAAGGAGGTTGTGATTGAGCAATTTCTTGATACAGGTAGCATTACCTTAAATATTCCCAACCTAGCAGTTCAAGATGAGAAAGGTACTTTGTATTTCAGCGCATTTTTTAGATTTAAACCAGAGTACAGTTACCTTGATCCGACCGCAGCGTCGATGTTTTTTGAATTAGAATATGCTACCGATATTTATGGTGATACCTGCGCATCTGCAACGGTATCCGCTTATCCTGATTGGAAAGTGCATATTCCACGCGCACTTTTCAATGGTGAGTCTTTATGGGGTGATTTTGATTTTCTCCATAAACCCTTTGTCGAAAACAAAAAAATTGTCGTCAGGCTTAATAAATTTGGCGTTCATTTGAAATAGGGTAATAGAGTTGTTGAGCACAAAATTTATTTTATTTTATAAATCAAATAGTTGCGCAAGAACTTGGGTTTATAAAAATCAAAATAAATCAATAAGCAATAAGTTGGCTGAGGTGCTCAACAACTCTATTACATAAAAGCTAACATCTCTTTTGTACCACTACCTTATTTTTAACCTTTCCAAATAATATTCAAATCTTTGGCGGCTTTCACGTCATCCAAACGTTTGACGGGTAAAGTGTGAGGGGCATTTTTGAGCAACTCGGGTTGAGTTTCGGCTTCGTGTTTGATTTCAATTAGCGCATCGACAAATAAATCGAGCGTTTCTAAATCCTCAGTTTCGCTCGGTTCAATTAACAAACATTCAGGTATTAAAAGCGGAAAATAAGTCGTTGGGGCGTGAAAACCTTTATCGAGCAATCTTTTTGCAAAATCCATTGTCGAAACCCCGCATTCTTTCGCTTGTTTTTTGAGGGTTAAAATGAATTCGTGACTTGCCCGACGATCGGGAAACGCCGCATCAAATCCCGCTTGCATGGTTTTCGCTAACAGATAATTGGCATTTAACGCCGAAAAGTCCGCAATTCGAGCCATACCCTCTTTTCCAAGCATTTTTGCATAAATGTATGCCCGCAACAAAATCCCCATATTTCCACCAAACGCCAACAATCGACCAATGGTTTCTGGACACTCTTTTTCGAGCAACCAACGATAAGTCTGACCATCAAAATCTACAAGCGGAACAGGAAGATACGGTAATACTCGTTCACTCGCGCCCACAGGTCCTGAACCCGGTCCGCCGCCGCCGTGTGGAGTTGAAAAGGTTTTGTGCAAATTGATATGAATGACATCGAAACCCATGTCGCCCGGACGAACTTTGCCTAAAATTGCGTTTAGGTTCGCGCCGTCGTAATACAACAATCCGCCCGCTTCGTGGACGATCCGTGCAATTTCTTGGATGTTTCGCTCGAAAATCCCCAAAGTCGACGGATTTGTCAACATAATCCCCGCCGTTTGTGTGCCAACCGCCGCTTTTAAGGCTTCTAAATCCACGTCACCCATTGAATTTGTTGGAATTTCTCGGACTTTAAAACCGCACATTGCTGCCGACGCTGGATTTGTCCCGTGCGCCGCGTCGGGAACGAGCATTTCTGTGCGCGCCGAATCGCCCCGTGCCTCGTGATACGCCCGAATCATCGCCACGCCCGTAAATTCCCCTTGCGCACCGGCGGCGGGAGCTAAAGAAACGCCTTTCATGCCCGTGACTTCGGTAAGTATTTGTTGTAATTCATATAAACACGCTAAAATGCCTTGACTGTGCGAATCGGGGGCGGCGGGATGGCGATTCAAAAATCCCGACAGCATCGCAAGGGAATTACAGGCTCGCGGGTTATATTTCATCGTGCACGACCCGAGCGGGTAAAAATGCGTATCGATAGAAAAATTCTTTTGCGACAAACGGGTGTAATGACGAACCGCTTGTAATTCAGAGACTTCGGGTAATTTAGGGGCAGTTTTACGAAGAAATTGCGCTGGAATATCCGTATTTTCAATGGCTTGCAAAGATGCTTGCGTCGTTGATCGACGACCCGCGTGACCTTGTTCAAAAATCAACATTATTTTTAATCCTCAAAAAAATTTTCATAAATTTTACCATTATTTTAGAACACTTAAAATCTTTTGGAATGCTTGCATTTTCAGGATCATTTATTTTAAGATTAAGCAACTTAAAAAAGAAAAGGATAAAAAATGATTAAGGTTTTATTTGTGTGTATGGGAAACATTTGTCGTTCACCAACCGCACAAGGGACATTTGAAAAAGTTGTCAAAGACGCGGGTTTAGAAAAGCAAATCTATATTGATTCTGCTGGAACTCATGCTTATCATATTGGAGAACAACCTGATCCAAGAACGCAAATAGCTGCAAAGAAACGCGGGCTAGATTTAAGCAAACAACGGGCGCGTAAAGTTTCTCTAAATGATTTTGATGAATTTGATTATATTCTACCAATGGATCAATATAATTATTCTGCATTAGTAATAAATGCCTTGGATAAGCATTTAAATAAAATTCAGTTGTTTATGGCGTACGCACCAGAAATGGGATTTAAAGATGTTCCAGACCCTTATTATGGGGGAGAAAAAGGGTTTGAATTAGTCTTAGATTTGACTATTGCAGCTTCAAAAGGATTATTAGAGGAAATTCGTCGTGAACATCGCTTTTAATGCGTTTGAGGAAATCATTTTTTATTTGATTATCTCAACTGCTTGCTCTAATTGTAATTTAGAGGTATAAAAATGAGGAGAAAAACGAATTCCACCACCACGTTGTGCGCAAATTATATTATGTTGTTTAAGCTGTTCAAATAATAAATTGTTATCTTTTTTGTCATGTTTAAAAGTAACAATCCCTGAGCAGCGTTCTCTTTGTTGTGGAGAAATAATTTTAATATCAGGTATTTGTTTTAATAAATTTAATAAAAAGTGAGTATTTTCTAAAATTTTTTTCTCAATTTCAATTAAACCTATTTCTAAAAATAATGATAAGCTCGAACTTAATGCGTGGATACCTATCATATTTGGGCTTCCACATTCAAATTTACGAGCAGAATCAGGTAGTTGCCATTCTAAAACATCATAATTACCTACATTTTCTACCGAACGCCAACCATATTGTTTTAATTCTAATTTTTCTCTCGCTTGTGGTGTACTATAAAAAAGAGCTAACCCTTCAGGAGCTAATAACCATTTATGACCATCTGCCATTACAAAATCCGCTTGAATTGCTTGCACATCAAATTGTAATGCACCTAAATGTTGAATGGCATCCACACAAAACAATATTTGATGTTTTTTACAAAATAATCCAATCTTGTTTAAATCCATTTTCAAACCACTTGCATATTGCACTGCGCTCACTGAAATTAAGCGCGTTTTTTCATCAACTAATTGAAACAAAGCCTCTTCAGGTTCTTCGATATTTGAAATGAGAGCTTTCTTGGTTATTACGCCATATTTTTCTAATGATTCCCAAACGATTCGATTAGAGGGAAATTCTTGATCAGTAATAACGACATTTTCACCTTTTTTCCAATCCAATCCATATGCGACAGTAGAAATTGCTTCTGACGTGTTTTTTAAAAGTGCAATATCGTTTGAACTCGGCGCGTGAATTAAATCTCGTAATTGCTCTCTCAAAAGATTTTCTTTGAGTTGCCATTGAGGGTAGTTTTTTGCCCCTTGAAACATCATTTCTTGAATAAGAAGTTGTAATGTTTCCACAGTTCTTTTTGGCAACGGAGAAACTGCTGCATGATTAAGATAAATTAAAGAGGAATCGAGAGGAAATTCCTCATTTAAATTGACTAGTTTATTCATAATAGGTACAATCCTTTTTTAGAGAGTAGATTAGCCTTAGTATATCTATTTGTCAATAGGTAATGTTTCTTAACTTAAATAACAAGGATTATTTCCAATGCCAATAACTATTTTTTTTAAATCTTATACCCGTTCAAAACATCAATTATCAATGAATTTTGGTATTAATGATTTGTCTTTTGTTACTTCTTATTGGTACAACGATGTGGATTTGTTAGCTTTAGAAGAACGCTTTGGTATGAGTTTTATGGAAAAAATTTATTTTCATATTATGGCATTTGAAGTGAACAAATTAACTAGTTTAAAACCAGATTTCATTGATGTAGGTATTTTTGAGAAATATCATACCTCTGATTTTGAGAAACTTTGGAAAACAATTCAGAGAAAAGTATGGGCACAATGGCGATATGAAAATAACTTACCTCATTATCAACCACCTCAATTTTTAAGCCAGTCAACGAATGAAATCTTAAATCCTATTCAACTTGAAGAAAACAATAATCAAGTTTTATTATTTTGTGGCGGAGGAAAAGATAGTTTAGTCTCTTTAAAATTATTAGAAAAATTAAATATTGATTATTCAAGTTGTGCTTATTCTAGTTCTATTTATGGACGTTCACAACCTCAACATCAACTCATAGAAAAATTATTGAAAAAGGCTTCTCCAATTAAACAACATAAGATTTGGATGTATGAAGATTTTTTAGAAAGTCCGATATTAGAACTAGCAAAAGAGTATGGTGTAATTTCATTAACTGCCGCAGAAACCCCAAGTTCAATGTTTGCTGCTTTACCTATCGTATTACAACATCATTATCGTTATATTAGTTTGGGACATGAACGTAGTGCAGATTTTCCTAATTTGATTTGGGAAGAAACGGGTGAAGAAGTTAATCATCAGTGGGGTAAATCAACCGAAGCAGAGATGCTTTTAAATACCTATTTGAAAGAACAGTTTATTTCAAATGTACATTATTTTAGTATATTGAAACCAATTTATGATGTTGTAATTTTTAATTTGCTGCGAGAAAATTTAGAAAGTATTCCTTTCACGCATTCTTGTAATATCAATAAACCTTGGTGTAAAAAATGTGCGAAATGTGCATACATTTGGTTGAATTATATGGCTTATTTGCCTATTGAATTGGTGAATCAAATATTTGAAATTAATTTATTTGATGTTCCAGAAAATCAATTGTGGTTTCGTCAAATGTTAGGTTTAGAGAAACATACGCCTTTTGAATGTATTGGTCAAATTGAGGAAGTAAAACTTGCTTTTGAATTATGTCGTCGCAAAGGATTGACAGGAAAAGCAATGCAAATATTTATTGAAGAAGTAAAAGAATTTGATTGTAATGTAGCGATAGAAAATTACACCACCGTGAATCATAATTATCCCGCTCTTCCTTGTCATTTTGCTGACTTAATTTTTTCAAAATTAAACCTTGCAGCAAAAGAAAGTAGAGATTATATTACACAATTTATTTAATAAAGGAATCTTTTCCATGTCTTTATCAAAAATACCTTCTGTTGGACTAGTTGAATTACCTGAATTAGGATTATTCGATGCGGAAGGAAAAAATCGAGCATCTATTCGTAAAGGAACGGCATTAATTAGTAAACAAGTTTTGTTATCTGATTTGCAAGCAAAAGGATTTGATGCGCAATTAATTAATTTAAAACGTGGTGAGGAAGAAATTGAGTATGGACACGTTAAATGGGGAGAAACTGAGCTTGCTAAAATCTATTTAGGAACGGATATTAAAAGTCTTGATCCACAGGCTTATGATGTATGGGGATTAACCAGTAACTTTTCTCAACATCGTGAATTAGTAAAAATTGCAATTCAACATTTATCAAGTCAAGGAAAACCCGTTGTAATAGGTGGTTCAGATGCGTTTGCAAATCCTCATTTGTATCT
Source organism: Thiomargarita sp. (assembly GCA_020718845.1). Taxonomy (GTDB): domain Bacteria; phylum Pseudomonadota; class Gammaproteobacteria; order Beggiatoales; family Beggiatoaceae; genus DYRG01. The sequence continues at coordinate 5,921 of DYRG01000036.1, read as the reverse complement.
TCAAGCGGGAGCATCAGCGGTTGTTTTAGATCAATCGGGATCAACTAATGCGTCAATTTTAGATTATGTGTTAGGAAAAACACCGAGAGAAACGCTTTCTGAAGTGGTATTAAAAGATGGAACAATTGTTCCAAGAAAATTACCCGCTTTAAGTCCTGAAGATTGGGCATTGCCAGATATTTCCGTTGTAAAACAATGCTTAGGAGATGAATATTGGAGTTTGGAGTTTCCACGAGAATTATCACCCATTGGTTCAGTTTTTACTGATATTGGTTGTGATCGACATTGCGATTTTTGTCAAACACCAAAATATCGTTTAGGGTATCGAGCAATGTCACCAAAACGGGCTTTAGAATGGTTTGAACTTCAAAAGAAAGCAGGTGCTGGATCGGTTATTGGTTCTTCTGATCAATTCTTAGGAAGAATTATTAAAAAAGGGGGACGTGAAGATATTTTAGAAATCATGAAAGGGATTAGAGAACTAGAAATCGCTGTGCTTTGGCCCAATGGATTAGAACTCAAGAAAGCAACCTTAGGAAAAGGTATTAATCGGGGTATGATTAATTTTACACCTGATGAAGAATTAATTAATGCGTTGTGGGGTTGGAATGGTAAATCGGGTTGCTTTCACGCTTATATTCCAGCAGAACGTCCGATTGCAGGGAGAGAAAATTATAGCAAGTTGTTACCTTGGCGAGAGCATTGTGAAATCTTAAAAGCAATTGTTAGAACGGGTGTGCCACATTTGACTTATGGTTTGATTATTGGGTTTGAAGATGAAAGCGAAGAAACCTTATTACGGCTTGAGGAAGCGATTTTAAACATCTATCACGAATTATTGGAAATTAATCCCCATTTAAACTTTCAAGTTTCTCCATTTTCTATATTTCCTATACCAGGAACACCGCAATGGGATCAATTGCAAACATCGGGTTTGTTAGAATTTGATGATCCAACCATTTTTGGGGGGTTGTGGACACCTTCTGTGAATACACGTTATTTGAGCTACAAAGACATTTCAAGATGGCAAATTCGTTTATTACAAATCGGTAGTATTGAAGGAAGAACACATTTCATTAATACCGATTTTTCTAATAAAACTACCTCACTTGCAAACAATGCACACTAAAAAGTTTTTCTTTATCTGTCCAAACGCGAATGGGTTCAAAGCCAGCCGTTTGGGCAAGTGTTTGAAATTCATCAATAGCGTATTTATAAGAACTTTCGGTATGAATGCTCTCATTTTTTTCAAAAGAAAAGATTTGACCATCAATTTGAACTTCATGAGGAATACAACTCATTAAGTGCATTTCTATCCGTCCTAATTTCTCATTATAAAACGCATGATGTTTGAAATGAGAAATTTCAAAATTTGCTTCTAATTCTTGGTTAATTCGTGTGAGCAAATTTAGATTAAAAGCCGCCGTTACGCCTTTCGCATCATTGTAAGCACTATTTAAGCGTTGAGAGCATTTTTTCATATCAACACCAATCAATAAAGTGCTATTTGAACCCAAAAACTCTGCAACCCGTGTTAATAATGCTTGTGCTTGATTTGGTTCAAAATTTCCAATGCTTGAACCTGGAAAAAAAGCAGCTTTCGGAACGTTTTCTGGATTATAAGGCAAATGAAAATGATCCGAATAATCAGCGCAAGTTGCATGAATATCTAAATGTGGATAATCATTAAAAAGAGTTTGTGCTGATTTGAGCAAATGCGCTTTTGAAATATCAATCGGCATATAGGCAGCAGGTTTCAATGCATCGAGCAACACACGAATTTTTTTAGAACTCCCACTGCCTAATTCAATTAACAAAGCATCGTTGCCTAACAAATCGACCATTTCATCGCCATGTTCTTTTAAAATAGCAATTTCTGTACGGGTAGGATAATATTCTTCTAATTCGGTAATTTGGTCAAATAATTGTGAGCCATATTCATCATAAAAGAATTTTGGAGGAATTGCTTTAGGTTGTGCAGATAAACCGCTTAAAACTTCTTCTTTAATATTTGCAAAAGAAGGATGTAAATCGTAGAAATGAATAGTGGGTAAAGAATTCATACGCCCTCCGCTAAACGAAATCCTTTGAATTGCCAACGTTCATTGGGATAGAAAAAGTTGCGATAAGTGACGCGAATGTGATCAATAGGGGTAACACAAGAACCACCTCGCAGAACCATTTGATTACACATGAATTTTCCATTATATTCACCTAATGCACCTGTTTGAGGACGGTAATTTGGATACGGCGTGTAAGGCGTTTGCGTCCATTCCCACACATCACCAAACATTTGTAACAAACCCTCTTTTTCTTCCGCAGCAATCGGGTGTAAGAAATCATTTTCTCTAAAATTTCCTTCCATTTTCAAATCCCATGCAGCGATTTCCCATTCTATTTCAGTTGGTAGCCGTTTTTCTTTCCAAGTTGCAAAGGCATCTGCTTCATAATAACTAATATGACAAACAGGTTCATTTAAAGCAACTTTGCGCATTCCACCTAATGTCATTTGCCACCAAGTTCCTTCAAGTTTCTCCCAATACAAAGGCGCATTCCAACCCGTTTGTTTTAAAGTGCTCCAACCATCAGATAACCATAATTCTGGGCGTTGATAACCCCCGTTTTCTATAAATTCAAGGTATTCACCATTAGTGACTAATCTTGAGGATAATTTAAAGGGTTGAATAAATATTTGATGACGAGGAGATTCATTATCATAAGCGAAACCATTTCCTTCAAATCCAATGAAATCTAAACCACCTTCAAATTCAAACCATTTCAAATCGGGCATGGAATAACGATTTGAAATGGCTAAATCTTCACGATAGGCGGGACGTAATGGATTAAATGCTAGATTGTATTTCAAATCTGTGAGCAATAATTCTTGATGTTGTTGTTCGTGATTTAATCCAATCATTAAACGAAATGCAATATCTTTCCATTGTTCTTCGGTTGCGGTTTCAAATAAATGAAGCATTTGCTCATCAACATAAGCACGATAACGGTAGACTTCCTTAACGGTAGGACGCGACAACAACCCACGTTGAGGTCGAGGAAAATATTTGCCCACTTGCTCATAATATGAGTTGAATAAATAACGAAATTGAGGATGAAAATCTTGGTAATTTTTAGTATGCACATTTAAAATAAAGGTTTCATAAAACCAAGTAACGTGTGCTAAATTCCATTTGACGGGACTGGCTTCGGCAGTGGTTTGAATAATGTAATCTTCGATTTCAAGCGACTGGCAAAGTTTCTCACTATGTTGGCGGACTATTTTGAATTTCTGTGCCGCCTCCGTTCGAGAAATGTGGGGGAGTATAAATGACATGGGTTCTCTCTCCTTGACTTGTTATGAAAAGATATTTTACATTACAAACTAATTGTATTTCAAGAAAAATTTTTAATTCACCCGCTGAAATTTGAATGTCATTGATAACAAAGATTAAAATAAATAAATTAAGTTGCTCATTTTTTCTTAAATTTTGTCTAATATTTTAGGTATTAATTATACCGCTTTTAACTTTATTTATTTTATATAGAAACACTGCTAAATTGCTTTAATTTGGCGGTTTTTTTGTGCTTGCAAACTGAGATTTTAGTGTTACACTATAAATATACGTAACACTTTTATTTCGAGGCAGAAATGAAGCAAATTATTTTTATATTTTTTTATTTATATTCAAATAGTTATGCGCATGAATTATGGTTCACAGATAAAGATAATGTGCAGATTTTGAATTACGGGCATTTCACCAACGCACATCAAGGGGCGCAATCCATTGATTATCCAGCAACTTATTTAAAACAAATAATTTGTTTAGATCAAAATAATCAATTCCTCTCATCTATTCTTTCTCAACAAACCCCGTTACAAATCAAAGCTGAATGTGCTTTGACTTATGTGTTGTTATCGTCTGGTTTTTGGACAAAAACGCTCGAAGGTTCAATGAATCTTCCTAAAAATCAAATCAATCATCCACTCAAAAGTTGGCAATCTTTTGAAAGCATCAAACGGATTAAAATTTGGAATGAGGCTTTTTTAAAACCTATTACACAAACCCTTGAATTGCTCCCTTTACAAAACCCACTTCTTTTAATTTTAAATGACAAAGTTTCTCTAAAATTAGTTAATAATGGACTACCCGTTAAAAACGCGATTGTTTTATATGCGGGACATCCACGCGGACAAACCGATGACAATGGAGAAATCAATATTCGTTTGAAAGAAAAAGGGTTGCAATTAATTCAAGCAACTTATCGGCAACCTTCGGACGGCATTCAAGCTGATGAAATTGTTCATACTACTTATTTCTTATTTGATATTTTAGGAGAAAAATCATGAAAAAATATTTCTTTTTGTTAAGTTTTACATCATTTCAAGTCTTTGCTCATCATGGTGTAGCATCTTTAGGGGTTGCAGGATTAGAAGGACCGGGCGCACCGATAGAAAGCTCAAGTTCTGCAACTTTAAATCAAGGAGGAACTTTAGCCTATTTAAAATTAGAACAAGTACGTTTTAAAACCTATACACCAGAAATTGATGATGAAATGAAAAACCATTCTTATTGGATGTATGGAGCTGGTTATGGTTTTACGTCTTATTTTTCGGGCTATTTGTTTGCACCTTATCAAAGCAAAACTGTTGAAAATAATAGTTTTAATACCTCTGGTTTCATAGATATTTCATTGCAAGGTGTTTTAGGTTTTAAACATGATAAGGAATTTAAGTTAATTCCAGCAAAAGAAAGTTTAGATGATTTAGAGGATTGGCATTTTACAATATATGGTGGATTTAGTTTGCCAACGGGTAATACAAATTTAAGAGATTCAAAAGGTTATATTGATGGAGGAATGTCATTAGGCTTTGGAAAACCGCATTATTCATTGGGAACAACTGCAACTAAACAATTTGGAAAATTTACTTTAACTTTGGACAGTGGCGTTATTTATTTTAACGAATATCAATATGCTGATGGAAACAAAGGAAAATTTGGGACAGAATGGCGTTTTAACTCTGCATTAAATTATCGTTTATTGACTAATGCAGAAACCAAATTACGTTTAGATAGCATTCTTGAATTAAATTATTTGAAATTAGGGAGAGATAAAACAAATGGTGAAACAGAACAAGCAACGGGAGGAAATATCTTATATGTAACGCCCGCTTTGCGTTGGTATTATGATACATTTAGTTTAGGATTGGGATTAAAAATGCCCATTAAAGCAAACTTAAATGAAGAACCGTTACAACAAGGAAGCGAAGGTAAAGAAAAATATCGATTTTTATTAAGTTTCTCCGCATTATTTTAATTTAATAGAGTGTATTTCAACATCCTAAGATTCATTTTAACGCACTAATCGCAATAGAACATTATTATAATCGCTGCTGTTTTCAATATTTCCAAATTAGGAAATTGAATACCTTTTATAGCTTTTTTAGGCACTCTGTCTGGTGTATTAAAGCAAGCGGGCGTGTTAATAGATGATTTTGTTGGCGCGCTGCATTTTTAATTTTTTATATGTAAGGTTTGCGACAATCAAAAGAGAGTTTGTGTGATTTTGGACTTTTTGAATATTAAAAAGAATAGTAAAATCAAATAATTATAAATTTAAATAGATTTTGTCGAGTTCGACATAAAAATCTCAGTTTGGCTTCCGTATCGCTGACCCAGCGTTGTCCACGAATAAATTCTGTCATGTTTTTCTCATAATTCATCGAAATGCTTAATTATACAGCTTTATTAAATCATTCCTTTTATCGCTTGTTTTATGCCGTTAGTCTTTGCATTCCGCCAAAAATAAAAATGTCGGCTAAGATGTGCCTAATATCCCCAAAGTATTGGCTATTTTTAGAATAAAAAACGGTAGAGGTGCATATTGTGGTGATATAATAGGAGAGATTAACGAGCAGAGGAGGT
>DYRG01000068.1 GCA_020718845.1 Thiomargarita sp. | reverse complement strand
CACGGGGTTTCACGGGACGCGATAAAATCGTTAAATTTGAGGGTTGCTATCATGGGCATTCTGATTCGCTTTTGGTGAAAGCAGGTTCGGGAGCATTAACCCTAGGTGTGCCGAGTTCTTTAGGAGTGCCAAATTCTTTAGCAGAACACACGTTAACTTTGACTTATAATGACATTTCTCAAGTTGAAGAACTTTTTAAAGAACTCGGTGAGCAAATCGCGTGCATTATTGTAGAACCTGTTGCGGGGAATATGAATTGTATTCCTCCAGTAGCTGGATTTCTAGAAGGTTTAAGAAACATTTGTGATCAATATGGTTCGGTGTTGATTTTTGATGAAGTCATGACGGGCTTTCGAGTGGGATTACAAGGTGCGCAAGGTTTGTACAACATAAAACCTGATTTGATAACGTTAGGAAAAATAGTGGGTGGAGGAATGCCGGTTGGTGCATTTGGAGGAAAACGAGCAATTATGGAGAAAATTGCGCCATTAGGTGGCGTTTATCAAGCGGGAACATTATCGGGAAATCCAGTGGCAATGGCGGCGGGTTTGAAAACCTTAGAATTGATTTCAAAAACTGGTTTCTACGAAGAGTTGACCGCTAAAACAACTCATCTATTACAAGGTTTAGAACAAAAAGCCCGTCAAGCGAATATTCCTTTAACGACCAATCAAGTGGGAGGAATGTTTGGAATTTTCTTTAGTGATAAACCCGTTTGTAATTTTGAACAAGCCACCCAATGCAATGTAGAAAGATTTAAGGAATTTTTCCATGCAATGCTAGAAAAAGGGGTTTATTTAGCCCCCTCAGCTTATGAAGCGGGATTTGTTTCTGCCGCCCATTCTTCTAAAGATATTGAAGAAACTATCAACATTGCATCTGAAATTTTTGCAACTTTGAAATAACAAAATTCTTCGTTCCCATGCTCAAACATGGGAATTAAAAAATAAAGATAAAAAATGGTATTTGAAAGAATTCTTGTTGAACACAGCATTGGAAGAAAGAATATTTTTATATTTTATAAAGTACCAGCGTATTTTAAGCGAGCTGTGCTTGATTTTGGGCGGATTTTATCGACGATTGCATTGACCATTTGTCCAGCTTTCAAATGGGTAGGACCATAAAGCATTGCTTCAAAACCCCAAGGCTGCATTTCTACTTTGTAACCCGCTTTCATTACTTCAACGATAAGAACTTGAACCGTTTTTTCTTCCCATTCTTGTTTTAAGTACTTCATAAACCAGCGTTTTTTACAGTCGTTTTCTAAGAATCTTGCTTCACGCGCAGCTTGTTCAGCGGTTGCTAATACTTGAAATAATTCTTGTTGATCATAAGCTAATGTTTCTCCATTCAAATGCGCATCTAATTGGCGTTGCATCACCAAATCCGCAAAACGTCTTAAAGGTGAGGAAAATTGCGTATAAACCGACAAACCTAAACCACTATGTTGAGCGGGTTGCAACGATAAAGAAGAAGGTTTGATAAACTTACGAACTTTTTGAAAAATAAGTGGGTCTTGCATCATTTCTGGAGAAATAGTTTCAAGTGGTGCTTCTTGGGTTCTAAAAATCAGAGGAATTTGATTTCTTTGCGCATATTTAGCGGCTAAATGATTCACTAAAATCATCATTTCTGCGACTAATTGGCGACTTGATGAATTACGGTCGAGCATTTCAACGCTAATTTCATCGTTTTTAACTTTGATTTTATATTCGGGACGATTGAATAATAATGCACCATTTTCAAGGCGTTGTTGTTGTAAAATATCGCTGAGTTGTTTTAATTCGACTAAACGTTGCGCAATATCTCCTTGTTTTTCTTCTAAAAGTTGATCTGCTTCATTATAATTTAAACGTTTCTGAACTCGAATTGCTTCGCGGCTAATTTTGCTTTCTAAAATGTTTCCAGAGAAATCAATTTTTGCTTGTAATAAAACAGAGGAACGCACGGTTTCTGCGGTTAAACTAGAAATATCGCAAGAAATGTGTTCGGGGAGCATTAAAACAGTGCAAGTTGGCAAATAAACGGTCGTGGAACGGCGCATGGCTTCACGGTCGAGCGCGTCGCCACGTTGCATGACGGCGGCGGGGTCGGCGATGCCCACAAACACGCGCCAGCCGTCTTCTTCGCGGTCGATGTGGAGTGCGTCGTCGACTTCGCGGGTGTCGTCGTCGTCGATGCTGAACGCTAAGTCGTAGATTTTACGGGCGGGATCGGGCAACCATGCTTGAATGGCGCGGGCGGCTTCGAGGATTGGTTGTGAAAATTCGGATTTTAAACCCGCAACAATTACGTCACGATCGGCATCGGCGGAAATGCGTCCAGATTTTTGAAGTAAATCAAAGACTAAGCCGCGTGGAACTTGACCTTCTGCTTCGGCAAGGGTTTGTAACAAAGGTTCTAATTCTTTATCTTTATCGCCGCGCATCCAGCATTCTAAACGTTCGAACAAATAACGGTTTTCTTCTGTAATTTCAATGGTTTCCACTTCAATAGCTTGTTTCAACCAGGTTTCTGCAAATTGAGCAAATTGTTTCTTTTCAATCTCGCGTTTGCGTTGTAATTTGAGTTCTTCAACTTGAGCTAAAGAACGAACTTCCCAATTTTTGCCGCGTAATTTGAAATAAAGTCCATCTACAACAAAGGCTTGCCACAACGCTGCTTGGTGTTCAATGGTTATTTCTCCACTAAAGAACAATTCAGCTAAATCTTTTAATTCAAATGTTCCTAATTCTTGCGCAGTTTCCCATAAAAGTTCCACGTCGATGGTGCTTGATAATTCATTGATTTTATTATGAATTTTTGAAATACGATCCGACCATTCATTGGAAGAATTAACGCGATAATTAGTGTGCCAAAAGATTTTATCTTCAGAGAAACTTACGTCGCGGCTTTTCTCATTTAAGGCTTGCACTTTCTTTTTAACTATTTTAACAATACAAACCCAATTCAAATGATCGCCATCGATCAATATTGAAATTTTTCCATCAAAATCAGACACTTAAATGCTCCTTAAAAATAATTCAGCTTGTTTCAAAATTTTAGTGCGATTGAATAACAAATGCCAACGTCCGCCACCTTTTTGTTCCCAAAGAACTGCCGATCGCACGCCCGCTAATAATAATGCTCTAATTTTGGCAGCTTTTTCTTCTTCTTGAAGATATTGCGGATTACCAAAAACTTGAATCCGAAAAGATAATGTACTAAGAGTAGAAGTGTACAATTCTGCGATTTCAAAAATCGTTTGTTTTTCAATATTTTCTTGTTTGATTTCAATATGTTGCAAGCCATCATGTAATTGATGAGGAAGTTTTTTATCACGCATAAAACGGCGTTGCAAATCAATAATCCCCATCGCATAACGAAGGCTTTCAATATCGCGTTTCTGACTTGTGCCGCCTAATTGAGCAAGTAGCATTTCTAGTCCTAATCTCACGCCAGAAACACCGCCAAACACTTCCTCGGTGGTTTGAGCATTCAACGTAAAAATGCTCGAAATACTACTTTGAAAAGGGGTTTCTTGCGCAAATCCTTGACGCGCAATTTGTTTAACTAATTCAGCGGCTTGAAAAATACCCGCCAGTCCTAATGTAATATTTGGGATGTTCATTATGTTATTAATTAAAGTTAGAAATTCTCGTATTATAACAGGTTTCATTTTTAGAAAGCAGTAGGTAAAGTAAATTTAAAAATACTTCCTTCATTTAACTTGCTTTCTACCCAAATATTTCCTCCCATTTTTCTCACAAAATCTTTACAAATGACTAATCCCAATCCTGTTCCTCTTTCTTGATTTGTTCCATAAGTAGATTGATTGACATTTGAAATAAAAAGTTGATTTTTCATGTCTTCAGTCATTCCAACGCCATTATCTTTTATTCCTATTTCGATTTCGGTTGAAAATTGATTTACAATGATTTCAATTTGTCCTGTATTAGGAGTATATTTAATCGCATTTGAAATCAAGTTTCTCAAAATTACATTCAACATATTTCTATCTGCAAAAACTAAACTATCTACTGGTTTTGAATAAATCAAACTAATCTGCTTATTGCGAGCAAGAGATTCTATTTCTTCTAAGCTAGAATTAACAATAGTTGAAATGTTAATATTTTCTAAATACATTTTAACTTGATTGGTTTGAGTTCTTGACCAATCTAACAAAGTATTTAGCAAACGATAAGTATTGCTCGAAGAAAATGCTATTTTCTCAGCAAGTTCAAGGCATTCATCATATTCTTTGTTTTGTAAATCTTCAACTAAAATTTCTGCAAAATTTAAAATAATATTAAAGGGCGCTCTCAAATCATGTGCAATAATAGAAAATAAACGATTTTTTGTTTCATTTAATTCTCTTAATTCACGCTCACGTTCTTTTAAATCTGCATCAATTTGTTTGCGTTCTGTAATATCATGAACCACTGAAAATAATAATTCCTGTCCTTGCCAAACAATTGGAGAAGAATGCACTTCAACATTTCTAATGCTTCCATTTGCTAAACGATGGAGAAACTCAAAATACTGGCGTTGCTGATATTGTGCATACAACATTTCTTGACGAATTTCTTCTTTAGTTAATTGATTAATTTCATCGATTTTCAACTCATGGAATTCTTCAGGTGTGTACCCATAATAATTTAGAGCTGCTTGATTTGCTTCAATAATGTTTCCAGAACAAGGATCAATTAACAACATTACAGCGCTATGTAGATTAAACATCCCATAAAACAAGGCTTCCCGCTCTTTTAATGTCTGATTAACTTTCTGAAGTTCAATTGTTCTTTTGTGAATTTTTCCTTCCAATTCCTCTTGATGTTTAATAAGTGCTTGTTCAGCTTGTTGTCGATTAGCATTTTCCATTTTAAGTTCTTCACCTAAACGGTAGCTTTTTCTCAGTAAGATGCTTAAAATAAAACTTAAAATAGTTAAAAATATTACCGTTATAATAGCAAGCCAAACATATTTTTTGTATTGTTGATAGAAAGTATCTGGCTTATTTATAATAATACTATCTTGAGGTAAATTTTCCTCTAAAATATTAAAACGTTTCATTGCATTAAAATCAAAAATTTTAGTAGTTGGTGTTTCCATAATAACAGGGATTTGATCGGCGGGCGTACCGTTTAAAATTTTGAGCATTAATTTAGCCATCATTTGCCCTTGTTCTTCTCCACGAATGATTTGTCCGCCCATCATTCCTGTATTTAAAATGAAATCCCAAAACGCATAAGCAGGAACACGACTTGCGGCGGCTACTCGCCGATGAAATTCTTCTATTCCAATAAAATTATTTTGACGCGCATCAACAGGATTACCAAAAATAAACACTAAAGTATTTTTAGATAAAGTAGAAAAATGTTGTTCAATTTCTTTTAAAGAAATATTTTTTAGGTGGGTTACTTGAAATCGCTGACGATAAGATTTTAATAGTTCATTTTCTACAATATCTTGATGACGTTTATCACCAGGATAGAAATCTGAAGTTAAAAAAATTAAGTGCTTAGTTTTAGGGTGAACTTGTAATGCCATTTCAATAGTGCCTACAAAATTAATTTCTTCATTAATTCCGGTAATATTTGAAATCCCTTTTAATACATCATGGCGAAAAAGATTATAACCTGAAAAGATAATAGGTGTATTTGGAAAAATTTGCTCACGATATTTAACTGCAAAATCAAAAGCAGCATTATCTGAAACAATAATTGCATCATAAATAATATTACCATGTTTTTCTTTAAAAATATTAGCTAGTTGCTCTTCATAATTGAAATCAGGAAAACGTTTAGTATCCAAATATTCAATATAAATACTTGGTCTACGATTCATCGATTTTAAATATTCAAAAAAACCATTTTCAATACCGTCGCTCCAAGAATAACCACGATGATATGAATTAAGATATAAAACATTGCAAACCGTTGTATCTAAAGGATTTTCATTTTCGGCACTAACAGAAATGCTATTTGAAAACAACAATAATATGCAAAAGAAGAAGCGATATGTGTGCATAACAAAAATCTCCAATGTAAGAAATAAATGTAGATTTGTAGTTTTTTAAAACATTATAATTTAATTTTATTCCAATAAACAAGCATAAAATAATTGAAAAAATAATTTCGTTAGAAATTTATTTAGAAAGTATTACCTGATTTCGCCCAATATTTTTGGCATTAAGGAGTGCTTGATCTGCGGAAGAAATAACGGTTGTATAGTTTTTTCCATGCGTAGGAAAGCACGCAATTCCAGCAGAAATGGTAATTGAAATTTCAATATTTTTTCTAACCAATATTTTAGATTTTTCAAATGAAGTTCTTATACGTTCAGCAATTTGAGATGCTTCGGCTATAAAGGTTTTAGGCAAAACAATTAAAAATTCTTCCCCACCATAACGACAAATAATATCAGTTGCTCTAACTTGTTTAATAAATTGTTGTGCAGCATATTGTAAAACAAAATCGCCTATATCATGCCCAAATTCATCATTTACTTTTTTAAAGAAATCAATATCTAAAATTATAAATGAAATCGGATAATGCTCAACCATTGCTTTTTCCATTTCTTGTTTTAAAGCACCATTTAAATAATGTCGATTATGAAGCCCAGTTAAAGCATCCCGATTGGCTTGTTCATATAATTGATCTCTTAAAAGTTGATTTTCTTCTAATTGATTTTTAAGTTGCTGATTCATTTCTCGGAGTTCTTTTTCAGCACGTTTGCGTTCAGTAATATCTTCTTTAATTCCAACGAAATGTGAAATAACACCTTGCTCATTAATGATTGGAGAAATAATGGCTGATTCATAATAGATTTCTCCACTTTTTCTTCTATTAATCAATTCCCCACGCCAAATTTCACCTTTTGTAATGGTATTCCATAATTCAATATGTTTTTCTGGAGGTGTTAAACCTGATTTTAAAATTCGAGGATTTTCTCCAATAACTTCTTCTTTACTATAACCCGTTACTTGTGTAAAACGAGGGTTCACATATTGCAAACTTCCATCAATATTTGCAATCACAATAGAAACAGGTGCTTGTTCAACGGCTTGGGATAATTGGCGTAACTTTTCCTCAGTTTTATTTTTATCTGTAATATCAATTACATATTCAATAATTTGTTGAATATTTCCTTGATTATCAAAAATAGGATAGGCAAAGATTTCTACAATGCGTTGTTGATTATTTTGATCATAATGAATATGTTCAACAACTACAGATTTTCTATATTGTTTTACAAATTGAATTGGGCAAGGATGTTCTAAAGAATTGCAAGGCTCATTTTGTTGATGAGTTAATTGATAACAAGTAGTTTGATCTTTTAACCATTCTCCCGCACTTTTATTAGCAAGTTGAATAGTGTAGTTATGTGCATCTATGACGTAAAATGGATCAGATAACGCATTGATAATACTATTTAATAAAATAGTTTTTTGTCGTTCAGCTTCACTGGCTTTTCTACGTTCAGTAATATCATTAATGGTGGTTAATAAACACAAATCTTTTCCTAGATAAATGAAATCCGCAGAAAATAATCCTGTTCTTATTGAACCGTCTTTAATTTTTATTTGTAATTCTAAATTTCTTACTTTAGTATTTCTTTGAAGCATTTCTACCACATCATTACGAACTTTATAATCAGGAAAAATTTTGAGTTCTATTGAATTTTTACCAATAACTTCTTCCCTTGAATATCCAACCGTTTCTAAAAACGCATCATTTACATCAATAAACGCGCCCGTTTCAAAATAAGATAATGCCATTGGAGTAGAATTTGAATGAAAAGTTTTGGAAAATTTTTCTTCTGATAATTGAATGCGTGACATATCTTTGCTCACGCCAAAAATGGCGGGTTTTCCATTCCAAATTCCGTGCATAACCCTAGTTTCTACTGGAACACGTTGTTTTAATTTTGTAATAAGTGGAATGGGGCAGAATTCGGCTTTTCCAGCTAACATTTCTCCAACAATTTGTTGTGCTTCTGCTCTGCGTTCGGCGGGGTGAACCATTAAGACTGAACGTCCTAATAATTCATTTCTAGTGTAACCTAAATCTTTAATAACTTTGTTATTGGTATAAATGATGTTTCCTTGTTCATCTAAAACAAAGAGATATTCATCAATTGTATTAAATAAGTTGGTAGTGATCAAATTAGGATGCCAATGAAAGAGAAGAATTATAATGTTGAATA
>DYRG01000107.1 GCA_020718845.1 Thiomargarita sp. | reverse complement strand
CACTTTCGGGATTAATAAGTATTAGCAGTTACGCTCCCACTGTTGCAAGTAAATTGCGGAATATTAGTGAGTACACTCAAATTTCCGAAGCGGAGTTTGATTTAGCCTTTGATAAAATTTTAGAGGAAATAAGTAATTTTTAACTAAATAAAACAACAAAAAAATATGAAAGCAACAGAATTAGAATTAAGGGGCGTTAAGCTCGAAGACAAAGACGGTCGTTTGTACTATAACGGCAGTTTAGATTTGCGAGGGTCGGGCATTGAAACGCTCCCTCGTGGGCTTGTGGTTGAAGGCGCACTTATTTTGTTTGGTACAAGAATTAAGGAGCTTCCTGCTGATTTAAAAGTCGATGGGATGCTTGATTTGCGTTTTACAAAGATAAATGTCCTTCCTGCTGGTTTAAAAGTCGGCGGTGCGCTTATTTTATCTTTTACAAAAATAAAAGTTTTACCTGATGGGTTGGAAGTCGGGGGCGATTTGTGGATGTATGGTATTAAGATTAAAAAGCTCCCTCCTGATTTAAAAGTAGGTGGCGAAATTTACAGAGATAAACAATAAATAAATAAAAAAATAAAAATGAAAGCAACAGAATTAGAAAATTTAACGGGCGTTAAGCTCGAAAGGAAAGAAGGGCGGTTGTATCACGATGGAATATTGGATTTGGGATGTAGAAAAATGAACACCCTCCCTAATAATTTGACAGTCAAAGGTTCATTGAATTTATACGGTTCTTCCATCAAGAGCCTGCCTGCTGGCTTAATGGTAGACGACACTATTAATTTGGAATATACAAAAGTTAAAGTCCTTCCTGCTGATTTAAAAGTCGGCGGCGATTTGGATTTGCGATTTTCTGATATTACGGAGCTTCCTGCTAATTTAACAGTCGGAGGCGATTTACTATTGTACGGTTCTAAAATTACAACCCTCCCTGCTGATTTAAAAGTCGGAGGTAATTTGTGGCTGCGTGGGGCAAAGATTGAAACCACCACAGCTGATTTAACAGTCGGGGGCAAAATTTACAAAGATTAAAAATAACAATAAATAAATAAAAAAATAAAAATGAAACAAATAATCGCAGCCTTATTAAAGGCACAAATGGAAATGAACAACGCAAAAAAAAATAGTGAAAATCCATATTTTAAAAATAAATTCGCCGATTTAAACTCGGTTCGGGATGCTGTTATTCCTTTGCTTAACGAAAATCACATTTTAGTTTTGCAACCTATGGTTAGAATGGATGATGCCGATTACGTAAATACGCAACTATGGCACGAAAGCGGCGAAATGATACAATCATTCACAAAGATACTATGCAAGTCGCAAAACGACCCACAAGCGTACGGCTCGGGCGTTACCTATGCGAGGCGTTATGGATTACAAAGTTTAGTATCAATCGGGGCGGAGGATGACGATGGTAATGCCGCAACGAGATTACCTCCAATAGATGTACAAAGGGAGATGACAAGGTTAAAAGCTCACACCACTGTTGAAGGCTTGGGTATTGCTTACAAAGCACTCCCTATGGAGACACAAAAAGCCATAAAAGAAGAAGTTACTCGGTATAAATTGGAATTAGAAAAAATATCATGCGAACAAGAACAGAATTAGAAGCAATTTTAGGTATTAAGCTCGAAGACAAAGAAGGTCGTTTATATTATAACGGCAACTTAAATTTACTCGGGACTACTATTAAAACGC
>DYRG01000067.1 GCA_020718845.1 Thiomargarita sp. | reverse complement strand
TTTTCCAATAATGAAAACTCATTTTTAGAGCAACTTCAATTCCCGCCGATCCATTATCCGCATAGAAACAACGTTGCAATCCTTTTGGAACAATTTGAATGAGCTTTTCTGCTAATAATAATGCAGGTTCGTGCGTATAACCTGCAAATATAACGTGCTCTAAAGTATCTAATTGTTGTTTTAGAGCAAAATTAATTTTGGGATTTGCATGACCAAATAAATTTACCCACCATGAACTAATCGCATCTAAATACTGTTTTCCATTAAAATCTTCTAACCAAATGCCAGACGCTTTTTTAATGGGAATTAAAGGAATATTTTCTTCATGATCTTTCATTTGTGTGCAAGGATGCCACAATACCGACAAATCACGTTGAATAATGGCTTGTTGATTCATGTTTTTAATCGCAATATTGTTCATGAATAGATAATAACTCGGGTAATTTTTCCTCAAAAATTTTGACAATTTTTGGATCAAAATGCTTATCACTTTCTTCTTTAATGTATTCAATGGTTGCTTGAGGTGTCCAAGGTTCTTTGTAAGGACGACGAGATAACAATGCATCAAATACATCACAAATCGATACAATTCGGCTAATTAACGGAATTTCTTCACCTTTTATGCCTTCTGGATAACCATTTCCATCCCATTTTTCATGGTGAGTTCGAGCTAATAATGCTGCCGCTTGTAATAGTTCAGAATTATTTCCAGAAAGGATTTTTTCTCCAATATTTGTATGAGTTCGCATGATTTCCCATTCATCTGGAGATAAACGTCCTCGTTTGAGCAAAATATGGTCAGGAATTCCAATTTTTCCTACATCGTGCATGGGTGCAGCATTAATCATTAATTCTCTCTGAATTGGATCAACTTGCAATGCTTCTGCTAATACGCCAACATATTTGCTAATTCTTACAACGTGCATACCCGTTTCATTATCACGATATTCTGCGGCTCTTCCTAAACTTCTAATGATGTGTAAGCGAGTTTCTTCTAATTCTTTGGTGCGTTCTTGCACACGTTGTTCTAATAAAGCATTTTGTTGTTTAACTTCGGTTTGAAGATTCTTAATGGTCAAATGTGTAGTAATTCGAGCTAAAACTTCTTCATGTTGAAATGGCTTTGTAATGTAATCCACGCTACCCGCTTCAAACCCTGCTATTTTATCAAAAGTATCATCTAATGCACTCATGAAAATGACTGGGATTTCTTTCGTTTCTGGACAGGATTTCAAACGTCGACAAACCTCTAATCCATTTAAACGCGGCATCATGACATCTAATAAAATCAAATCAGGAGGCGCAAGATTAACTTGCTCTAATGCATCCACGCCATCTTGAGCAACTCTTACCTTAAAATTGAAGTTTTTCAAATAACTAACTAACACACGCAAATTAGCAGGCACATCATCAACAATTAATAACGTACTTTGAGGAAAAATTGGCATATTCATCATTGTTTATCCATTTGACAATAAGAGTTAAGTAAATCCCGAATTTGTTGGATTTGAAATTGTTCTGCAAGTGTTTTGAGTTTCTCAGCAAATGTTTCATAAAGTGGATTTTTTTCTAAGTCAATGAGTTGTTCTTCTAATCCGCCGACATCGCCCGATCTCGCCATTTCTTGTAATAAGTTTAAAACAGTTGGTGATGGCATAATTATTTTCTCAAAAGTAGAAATGGGTGCTTCAACAGTAATATTGCGAGGAAGTTCTATTGTTCTTAAAGTATCTTTTATGAGTGATTTTTCCTCCACTAATTCTAAATCAAACCAGAAACGGCTTCCAACCCCAACTTTGCTTTCCAAATGTAACTCACTATTCATCATTTTTAAAAAGCGTTGACTAATCGTTAAACCTAAACCATTACCCGGTTTTAAACGATGCAATCCTTTATTGAAAGGTTGAAAAATAATTGCTTGTAAATCAGGCGAAATTCCAGCACCCGTATCTTCAATAATAAAACGAGTTTTTGTTCCAATTGTTTCTATTTGAAAACTCACTTGTCCACCTGCAGGTGTGAATTTAATTGCATTACCCATAATGTTAATTAAAATTTGCCGCAAACGGGTTTCATCTGCGTGAACAAAATTAAACAAATTAGCAGGCAAATGATATATAAAGCGTAACCCTGCTTGTTGAGTTTGCAAAGTGAACATTTCTAATAAATTTTTTAAGAAACTTACTAAGTGAAACATTCGAATATGTAATTTAGTTTGATGGGCTTCTAATTTTGCCATTTCAATAATATCATTCACTAACAATAACAAATGATTACCAGAGGCTAAAATTGTTTTAACTCGTTCTAATTGAACAGGTGTAAGCCCTTGATCTCGTTCTAAAATTTGAGCAAATCCTAAAATACTATTTAAAGGCGTTCTAACCTCATGACTTACATTTGCTAAAAATTCACTTTTTGCTTTATTTGCGGCTTCTGCTTTTGATTTTGCTTCCACTAAATTTAATTCTGCTTGCCGTCTTTCTGTAATATCCAATAAAGAAATAATAATATGTCCCCAATCTTTTTCATAACTGGGCATTACCGAAACTTTCATCACACAATAACGCTTACAACCTTGCAAAGTTTCAATGGCAGTTTCAGTAGAAAGTTGCTCTTCACCTTTATTTAAAGCGAGAATGACTTTACAAAGCGTTTCTAAGGTCTCTTCAATAAACAGATTAGATAACGAATGATGAAGTATTTCTTTATTATCTGCACCAAATAATTTCAATGCTGCTTGATTAGTATCGATAACTCTTAATTGGGTTAAATGATTCACTAAATCAACGATATTTTCTTCAAACTTTTGCTGAAATTGATCTGGATATTTTTCTTTTAAATCTTCTAAATAATCTTTAATATCTGAGAAATCATCTTCAATTAAAGCAATTGGTGAATTTTCAAATAGCCCACGATAACGTTTATAGTTTTCAACTCGTGCATTTTCTATTTCATAATAAATTGACATATCGCGCAAAATAACAGTAAATAATATTTTACCGCGCAAATGTAATTTAGAAATCGTTCCTTCGGCGGGAAATTCCTCACCATTTTTTCGACGACCAAATATTTTACGACGTTCATTCATATTTTCACTAGAACGATTTGCCGCATTTGCAAACAAATCAACATGAGAATGGTGAACATCTGCATAACGTTCTGGCATTAGTTTTTCTAAAGGTTGATCAAGGATTTCTTGCATACTAAAACCAAAGATTTGTTCTGCACCTTGATTAAATAAAACTATCCGCTGTTTATCATCGACTGCAATAATCGCATCTCGAGCAGTTTGTAATATTCCAGCAAAACGTTCTTCGCTTTCTCTTAAAGCTCTTGTTCTTTCAGTGACTCGTAATTCTAATTCTTGTTCATTTTGTTTTGCTGTAGAAATATCTGTGCAAGAACCTACAAACCCAATCACATTACCATTTGAATCAGTTTCTGGTAAGATTTGACATAACACCCATGAAATCGCGTTGTCGGGCGTTTGAAATCGGTATTCTAATGAACCAACGTGTGATTGTTGAATACAATGTGCCCAATATGCAATCACTTTTGCTCGATCTTCAATATAAACAGAATTTAGCCAATTACGACCTTTAGTATTTTGTAAGCCACTGATTTTTAAATATTTATTATTGGCATATTCACATTCTCCTTGCGCGTTCAAATAAAACAATCCAACTGGTACTAATTCATCAATCAAATGCAAACGTTTGCGATAACGTTCACCCGTTTGATCAAGTTGATGCACCCATTGATAAACATATAAAGGGGCTAATCCTGCGCTAACTACTTGAATTATATGCCAAATCCACCAATCTAAAAGATTATGGCGATTTTCATTCAAAAACAAATTCGCCGTGCCCATTAGTAACGCATAACAACCTAAAAGAAAATGTCCGTTATCTTCTTGATGATACTGGAAAAAATACGCCGCTCCACCAAAGAAACCTATTGCACTAATTAAAGCAACTTGATCAATCAAGGTTTGTAATATGAAATTAGAAATATCCGAGAAAATAAATGAAACCAAACCAACCATAATTATTAATGTAATGCTTGCAATAATGAGTTGTTTTGATTTAATTATATTTCTTTGCAAATGAATTAACCAAATAGAAGAAAATCCAATCCCGCCGCATAACGCCGCCATAACGTGCAAATAATAAGATGCGTCATGAGTTTCCTCTAATCCAATATAAGCAATTCCTAACGCACCCATTCCAAATAAACCTGCTGCAACGGGTAGAAGTTCTCGAGTTGGAGAATGTTCAATGAAATAGCGCGCCATTAAGAAAATTGCTAAGGTTAATGCCGCTAATGCAATGATCAATTCCAATCCTGAATGCAAATTATTATTCAACCATTGAACTTTAGGTGTAATATTAGTCGTTGTTAAGCCAATTACAATAACTAAAAAACTCATAACTAATAATAATGGCTTGAAAAATAACATATTTTTTTTAGAAAACAAGCCGTTCTCCTCGGTAAAAATTGCTGGGCGATCAACATACATTATAGTTTATGTTCACTATCTAAAACTTCAGGGAGAATGAAATAAAAAGTATTACCAATAGCGGGTTCACTTTCAACGCCAGCACGTCCACCATATTGCTCAACAATGCGTTGAACAATTGACATACCCAAACCTTCTTGAACTTGATCCATATCTAATGCACTAAACATCATGCGACGTTGCTCTGCATTTAATGCGGGTCCATTATCTTTAATCCACAGTTTTACAAATCCGCCGCCATCTGAAGTTGCTCCAATTTCTAAACGAGGTGGACGACCGCCGTTCTTTAGTGCGTTGATAAAGAAATTTTCCCAGATTTTTTCAATCCAAGGCGCATATCCCCAAACTTTAGGAAAGGTTGGAGAGATTTGTAATTTTCCTTGATATTTGTCGATCAAATATAACAAGCGTACTTTAACACGTTGAATAATTTCGCTCATATTTAATTCTTCCATAGTTCCACCTTGGGTGCGGACTTCGGCTAATAAGAGCAAATCATCAATTGTTCCAACCATATCTCGACGGGCTTGTTCTATTTCATGGACAAACTTTAAATGCTCTGGATTCTCAACACTAACACTTAAATCTTTTAATAAAATTTTTGTTAAACCAGATAAGCGAATTAAAGGTTTTTTCAAATCTCTTGCAACGATTTTTGCGTAGGCTTCCAAATCACGATTGCGTTGTTCTAAGGCTTGATTATCTTGCTCACGCATTTGGATTTGTTGCTCGAGGAGTTTCTTCATTTTGCTCAAACTTAAATGCGCGCTAATTCGAGCTAAAACTTCTTCTTGTTGAACGGGTTTGGTCAAATAATCCACCGCGCCAATTTCAAATCCTTGCACTTTATCGACTGTATCCGTCAATGCTGTCATAAAAATCACTGGAATATCAGCGGTTTCTGGATTTGCTTTCAAACGGCGGCACACTTCAAAACCATCTAATTTTGGCATCATCACATCCAATAACACCAAATCGGGCTTTGAATAGGCGATTTGTTCAAGCGCGTCCTCACCGTCTTGCGCAATGCGAATCTTAAAATCTCGATCCCGCAAATAAGTGAAAAGCATTTTTAAATTGTTCGGCACGTCATCGACAATCAATAACGTCCCTTTGGCAAATTCTCTAGTATCCATAAAATTATTTTCCGCTCGCAAAAATGTATTTAACAGTGTAACAAAAATCTTTCAGTTACTCTAAAATGAAGCCCTAAAATTAACAATGGGACTTTACCATGACAAAATTAATGATGAGTTTATTGATTTTAAGCAACGCCGTTGTCGCCGAAGAAGCCTTGCAATGGCGTTCAGAGCTCCTTAGCGGTTATCGTAGCTTAAATTACTCCGCGGGAGGCACAGAACTTGAGGGCGACGTATTCTCGGCGGGTGCTGGTTTAACCGCAATTCACGGGCGTTTTTACAGCACTTTATCCGCCGAACGCGACATTTCTGCACATTCCAAAACCCCAAACATTGATAAATTTAACCGTTCCGACGCAGCTTTGTCGGTAGGGTACGGAATTGGCGATAATATTAGTCTATTTATTGGTTATAAACAAGGACTTACTAAATTAAACACCACCGAACTTCAAGCCAAAGGATTATTTGTGGGCGCAGGCGCGGGATTACCAACTCGTTATGGGGTTTTTTCGTTCAGTGCGGCGTTTGCGAATTTGAGCGCGGATTATCGAGATGCCAAATTCCACGCCTACAGTGGAAACGCCCGCGGAACAAGTTTAAACGCCGCATGGCATGGAAAACTTTCAGAATCATTAACTTATGGACTTTCATTAGTGCGTCACGAATATTACTACCAACATTTCAGCACGTTACTTTTTAACGTAAATGAAAACATTTTATCGCTTTACGCCAGTTTGCAATACCAATTTTGAGAAAAATATGAAAATTAATAAGTCCATTTACAGATTTTGGATTTAAGAAATTATTTGATTGCAGAGAAGGATTGGAAAATTGCAAAAATTTTGGTAGCAACGTAAAAAATATTAGTTACATATAAATATGAAAAGTTTAACATCTTTTTGCGTCACTACCAAAATATCAAACAATAGCCAAATCGCCTTTTGATTCAAGCCATGATTTGCGATCAGAAGAACGTTTCTTTGCAAGCAACATATCGAGCAATTGATTGGTTTCTTCGGGTTTTTCTAAGGTGAGTTGCACTAATCGACGAGTATCTGGATTCATGGTGGTTTCTCGAAGTTGCAATGGATTCATTTCTCCCAATCCTTTGAAACGTTGAATAGAAATTTTGCTGCGCTTTTTCTCTGCATTAATGATTTCTAAGCGTGCATTTTTCTCATCATCATTTAACGCATAAAAAACCTCATTTCCTACATCGATTCGATATAACGGCGGCATTGCAATATAAATATGACCCGTTTCAACTAACGCTTTGAAATGCTTAACAAATAACGCACACAATAACGTCGCAATGTGCGCACCATCCGAATCTGCATCTGCTAACACACAAATCTTTCCATAACGCAGATTTTTAATGTCATCGCTGCCAGGATCAACCCCAATCGCCACTGCAATATCATGAATTTCTTGCGATCCTAAGACTTCGTGCGATTCGACTTCCCAAGTGTTCAAGATTTTTCCGCGCAAAGGCATGATCGCTTGAAAGGTTTTGTCACGCGCTTGTTTCGCCGAACCGCCCGCTGAATCGCCTTCGACTAAAAAAAGTTCAGTTCTTTTAACATCTTGCAACGTGCAATCCGCTAATTTTCCTGGTAATGCGGGACCAGCCCCGATTTTTTTACGAACGACTTGGCGATCCGCTTTTAAACGTTTTTGAGCGCGAGCGATCACCCATTCGGCGATTTTCTCACCATTTTCAACGTGTTGGTTTAACCACAAACTCAACGCATCACGCACCACTCCGCTCACAAATGCTGCACATTCTCTCGACGATAAACGTTCTTTGGTTTGACCGGCGAATTGGGGATCGGGCAATTTCACCGACAACACATACGCGCAACCCGCCCACACGTCTTCTGGAGCGAGTTTTACCCCACGCGGCAATAAGTTACGATAATCACAAAACTCTCGAAACGCTTCCAAAAGCCCCGCTCGCAATCCATTAACGTGCGTTCCTCCTTGCGGCGTGGGGATCAAATTAACGTAACTTTCATTCACTAAATCGAGAGATTCTTCTAACCACACCAATGCCCAATCGACGGTTTCATGTTGTCCTTCAAAATGTCCGACAAAAGGGATTTCTGGAAGATAAGAACGATCAAAGAGTTGTCTTTGCAAATAAGCAGTGAGTCCGTTCTCATAATACCAACGATGATTTTCTTTAGTATTTTCATCGAGCAAAGTGATTTCTAATCCAGAACAAAGTACCGCTTTTGCTCGAAGGATTTGCATTAATTTGAGAACCGAGAAAGTCGGCGAATCAAAATACTTTGGATCGGGTTGAAAAGTGACCGTTGTTCCAGTTTCTTTTTTAGAATTGGCTTTTCCAATGACGGTTAATTCGCTTTTTTTCTCACCATTTTCAAAGCGCATTTCGTAGATTTTAGAATTACGTTTTATCTTTACAATCAATTGCTTAGATAACGCATTCACCACAGAAACGCCCACGCCGTGTAATCCGCCGGAGAATTTGTAGTTTTTTTGGGAGAATTTTGCGCCCGCGTGCAAACGGGTGAGAATCAATTCGACACCGCTGACTCCTTCGTCGGGGTGGATGTCGACCGGCATTCCGCGTCCGTTGTCGGTGACGGTAACTGATTGATTTGAATGTAAAATCACATCAATTCGGTTCGCAAAACCCGCCAACGCTTCATCGACGCTATTATCGATGACTTCCTGCGCCAAATGGTTGGGTCGGGAAGTATCGGTGTACATCCCGGGTCGCCGCTGAACGGGCGTTAAACCGCTTAAAACTTCAATCGCTGAGGCTTGATATTGAGTATTCATAACCGTTATTGTACACATCTCGCCCTAAAAAAAATAATTTTGGCAGTGGATAATTTGCGCGTTAAATTCCTTTCTTTTAATTTTTTGAAACCAAAATCCGTGTAAGGATTCAAATAATGCAACATTTCTCATTCCTTAAATAAATATAAAAGAAAAGTTAAAGTTAAAGTTAAAGTTAAAGTTAAAGTTAAAGTTAAAGTTAAAGTTAAAGTTAAAGTTAAAGTTAAAGTTA
>DYRG01000035.1 GCA_020718845.1 Thiomargarita sp. | reverse complement strand
AACCACTGTCAACCTTTTTTTCAAAAAATTTTTAAATTATCCCGACTCATTATATGTGTGCAAAAAAAGAGGTGCGTCCGCTTTTTGAACGCACATTTAGGAAGTAAAATTAAACAAAGAGGTATTACGATCACGGATTTTTTTGAGATAATTCATGACTTTATCAGAAATAGTGTTCGTAACTGGTTGTGCGGACTGTTCAACTTTGTGGCGCATCAATAGTTGCGGGGCATTGCATAGTAATTGGTAACGTTGCAAAGCGGCTTGCAAACTTTTTCCTAATAAACCATCGTGAGCGGGTTTAGGTAAAAAACGATATATTTGTCCTTGATTTATCAATTCAATCAATGATTTAGTATCTTGAAATGACGTTAAAACAATAGTTAAAATATTAGGATTGTATTGTTTTAAGGTTTTAATGGCGGCACTCACATCTTGCCCATCAATCACAATTTCAGAAATCATCACTGCAATTTCTTTTTCACTTAGAATTTGAAAAGCGTGTTCAATATTTGAAGAGCAATATACAGCCGCAGAATTATTTACGCAGATTTTCTTTACTGTATGATGAATTGTTGTATCAGAATCTAATACTAGCACGCCAAAAAGTTCCTGTGGGTTTTTCTTAACTTTTTTCTCTGGTATTTCAATAGGTTTATCTAATAAACGTATGGCAATATCAGCAGCTTCAGCTACCAATGTTTTTAGTTCATCTGCTTTCCAAGGTTTATTAACATAACGATAAATTTCTCCCTCATTTACTGATCCGACAATTGCCGCTAAATCAGAATAACCTGTTAATAATAAACGCATTGCATGAGGTGCGATTTGACTGGCTTGACGTAAAAAATCCACGCCCATCATAATTGGCATTCTTTGATCACTAATTACTACATGAACCTTTTCATTTTTAAGTATTTCTAATGCTTCATTAGCATCGGTGGTGGTTTTAATATTGTATTTACCAAGAAATAACATTTTTAATGATCTTAAAATACGTTCTTCATCATCTACAAATAAAATAGTTGCTTTTGTGCTCATACGTTTGAAACCTATTAAGAGTTTTGTGAAATGTGTGGCAAACTAATTAAAAAGCGTGTTCCCTTACCTACTTCTGAAGCAACTTGAATTTTTCCACCGTGTGATTTAATGATTTGAAAACAAATCGACAAACCCAAACCTGTGCCTTGTCCAATAGGTTTGGTGGTAAAAAAAGGATCAAATATTTTAGGAAGAACATCTTTTGGAATGCCTTTACCCGTGTCTTGAATTGAAATATAAACAAAGTTGTTATCTGTATAGGTTTTAATATGCAAAATACCTTTGTCTTCGATGGCTTGGGCAGCATTTGTAAATAGATTAAGAAAGACTTGATTAATTTGAGAAGGTGAACAAGCAATTTTAGGGAGTTCGCTAAATTCTTTTTTAATTGTCACTTTATATTTGAGAGCATTTTTTCCAATATTCAAACTGCTTTCAATGCAATCGTGAATATTGATGTTTTCAATCCGAGCACGATCTAAACGGCTAAAATCTTTTAAATTCATTACTAATTCAGCGACTTGATCGACGCCAAATAATGAATCATGAAATAATTGATTGATTTCATTAAACATTTCTGATTCAGAAAAAGGTGCACTAAGTTCTTCAACGATTCCCAATTGTGAGTTTAATTCATTTTCGTTGGTTTCTTCTGAGATTAAAAGTTGCACTAAATGGTGGTAATTTTTGATTAATTCTTGTGCTTGTTCAAATAAGCCTTGAACGGTTTCAAGATTATTTCTGATATAACCTAATGGCGTATTAATTTCGTGAGCAACACCCGCCACCATTTGTCCTAAAGAAGCCATTTTTTCCGATTGGATTAATTGTGCTTGCGAGGATTTCAAATCTGCTAAGGTCTTCGCTAATAATTTATTTCTTTTGGCGACCTGCGCTTCCATTGCACTCAACAAATCAAGCACAATTCCCACGCCCAAATAGTCGCCGTTATTTGTAATAATGAAATCTTCTGTAATGGGGTGGCTAATGTGTTTGGTAATGTATTGACTTGCCTCTTCCATTGATAAATTTGCATCAACAATCAATGGGTTAGCGTTCATAAAATTACGAATGGGTTGTTTGCCGTATAATTCGCGTCCAAACTGTTTAACGTAAATTTTCGTTAATTCATAACGACTTACCACGCCAACAGGTTTATTGTTTTCCACAATTGGCAACGACAAACAACCTCGATATTTATCGCTCAAAAACAGCAATTCGCCCGCATCATGCACCGAACAAGTCGATGGAATCGCGGGAACATTGATATTTAGCGTTGCAATATTGTTATCATTTTGATTTTCTTTCATTATTTTATCTTAAAGGCTTTTTATTGCGATTTTATGACAAAATCATGACAAATAAATAATATTCAATTAAATCGCGCAATTCTAATCCAAAAGTGTAATTAAAATGCGTTCTAATGCTTCACGTTGAATGGGTTTTGCAATGCAAGCGTGCATTCCTGCTTGTAAATATTTCTGGCAATCTTCTTCTGCACTATTTGCACTCATTGCAATAATATAAGGAGGGGAAGAAATGTTTTCTAAAATATGATGGGTTGTTTCTAAACCATTCATATTTGGCATTTCGATGTCCATTAAAATAACATTATACGACTGTTTCTCTAATTTAGTTAAAACTTCTAATCCATCATTTGCTATATCAGCGTCATATCCAAGTTGTTTTAATAAAAGCAGCGCAATTTTTTGATTAACTAAATTATCCTCCGCCACTAAAATTCGTAACGTATTTTCTTGAATATTGATTGGAGGTTTTTCGCTAGTTTCCTCTAATATTGGCGTTAATGGATTTTCATAAACCCATTTAATCTTTAAATGTTTAGAGAAAATCTCTAATAAAACATCTCTTTGAAAGGGAATAGCGAGAAAATCATTACAACCGACTTCAATACTTTTTTCTCGGGACTTTTCAAATACACTTGCAGATAAAGCAATGACGGGAATATTTTTAAAAGCTGAAATAGTCCGTAAATAGCATACAAACTCAAATCCACTTACTTCAGGCATTAGTAAATCAGTAATAATTAAATGAGGATTTATTCGATATAATTTTTCTAATGCTCGTTGACCATTTTTTGCTTCAAAAATTTGAAATCCTAGTGGTGTTAATAACTCTTTAATGATTAAACGATTTTCTTGTCTATCATCAACCACAAAAATACGATAAGGTGTGCCTTCAAAACCAACAATAACGGGTTTCTTTATTTGTTCTTCTTGAAAAATAGGTATTTCAATTAGCTCAAGTTCAAATGAAAAGATGCTCCCTTTGTTTAATTGACTTTCAACGTGTAAAGTTCCTCCCATCATATCGATTAAACGTTTTGTGAGAGGCAAACCCAATCCAGAGCCTTCATATTTATATTTTTGATCGCCAACCTGTTGAAAAGGTTCAAAAATTTTATCAAAATCTTCTTGGGCAATTCCAAAGCCAGTATCTTGAATTTCAAAACGAAGTTTATTGTTTTGTTTTGAAATTTTAAAGGTTACACCGCCTTGTTCAGTAAATTTAACTGCATTTCCCAATAAATTAATTAAAATCTGTCGCAAACGTTTCTCATCAGCATGAATTCCTCTCGGAAGTTTATCGTATGGTTGATAATTAAAAAAGATACCTTTTTGTTTTGCACGCATTTTAAATAAATCATTAATACCTTGAATAAAATCCTCAAAATTAAAATCAGTCGTAAAAAGCTCAATTTTTCCCGCTTCGATTTTAGATAAATCAAGCACATCATTAATTAAAGTCAGCAAATATTCTCCACTTTGTTTAATGATGTTGATACCGTCTTGTTGTTTAATAGATAAATCGTGATCATAAGTTAAAATTTGGGTATAACCTAAAATACCATTCAAAGGTGTTCTTAATTCATGGCTCATATTAGCTAAGAAAGCACTTTTTGCTTGATTTGCAGATTCAGCAGCAATCTTAGCTTGTTCGAGATAATGGGCGCTTTCTTCTGCACTTTTTCGAGCAATTTCTAATTGTTTTGCAGTATTAGTTGTAAAATAGTGTGAAATAAAAATAACTATAATACTAATACCACTTAATATTAAAATAATTTTAAAAAGTTTCTCTAAAATATTTGTTTTCTTACCATTTAAAAGTTGCTTTAAAATAATAACCGTTAAAGGTTGTTCCGAGGCAACTAAATTATTGAGGTGCATTTCTAAATTAACTTGTTCTTGAGGTTGTTCTACTTTTTTGACATCACCGATATTGAAAACAAGTTGTTCTCCATATTTAAATAAGAAACGTCCCCCAATATAATTTGCGATTTGTTCTAATTGGGCTTCATTTAAATAAAACCCAACCATCATCACAGCATTAATGCCATGCGTTTGTTGTTGTAACACTTTCCAATCTACTAATATTAACTGACCTTCAAAGAAAGTTATTTCTGGTTTGATAGGTGGTTCTTTAATAAATTTAAGCACTTTTGGTTGAAATTCATCACCTTTTCCAAATACATTTGGCTTATCTGCTCGAATAATAATGTTACCTAATTCATCGTAAATATTAATTAAATCAAAACCAAATCCTTTATGAAATGGCGTAATCAAATCAAGTAGTTGATCTTTGTTTTCAGTAATCAAATGATCTTTAAAACGCCAATCGTTTTCTAAGAAATGAGTTAGTTCTTTTAATTTTGTTACTAACTCTTTGAAAATATTGTAAAATTTTAACTGGCGAAATTTATATTCAGTGATTTCTTCTTGTTGAAATCGCTCGTTTTCTAGTTCTGCAATATAAATAATTCCTCCCACCATTAACAACGTGGTTAAAAGTGTAGGAATTAAAAGTTTAAAACGAAGGCTTATTTGCATAAAAAATTATGGCTCAGCTTGTTGTTTCATGACATGGCGCACCGAATTATAAAAACTATCGGGACGTTCGACAAATCCTTTCGTACCTATTTTTTCTAACGCAGTTTGATTAATAGATGGAAGCAGTTGCTTTATTTTTATTTGAAGTTTTTGAGGTAAAGAGGGATGAGCTGCAAGACAATTATTAGGTATTGGAATGGTGGCGTGAATTACTTTAAAAATATCACCATGTTTCTTAATTGATTCGGCTAAATTATATTGCCAAGTTGCTCCCGCAATAATGCTTTCTGATGCGATTGCATCTGTTACGTTGAGATGATTTTTTAAGAAATAGGTTTTACTAAAGAATGTTTTATAATCAATACCATTATCTTTCAAGAGTGCATTTGGATAAACATAGCCACTCGAAGATTCCAAATCAACAAACCCAAATGGTTTATTTTTAAGATCGCTTAATAAATTGATTTCATTGTGTTTTTTTAAAGTTATAATATAACCAAAATAGCCATCAACTAGCTCTGTTTTGTCTGGATTCCAAATCAAATTAGTTAATAACAAATTAATTTGAGGATTCTTTTGAGTTGCAAGTACATAAGTGACGGGACCTAATTCCGCTAAATGCACTTTTCCTGTCACGAGTTTCTCAACTAAATCATCATAAGTTACGCCGCCTACAGCAACAAATTGACAACCTGTTTGCTCTGTCAACCAATTTAACATAGGTTGATAAGCATTACGCACATCATCAAATGATCGTCCTTTCTGCCAAGGAGGAACACCAAAACGGCATATTTTAGGTTCTTGGGTTTCTGCTTGAGCAAATGACAATGATAACGCAAAATTACACACTATCATTACATAAAAGATAACCGTTTTCTTAAACATTTTCTTTAACGCCTTTGAGAAAATTAAAATGGTATTTTGCATTATATTAAAAAATTATGACAATTTAATTTATTAGGTTCAAAAAAAAAGTAATTATGTTTGATTTTATTGATATACATTGCCACTTAAGCCCACAAATTATAGAATATGAAATGATTATGACAAATGATTTTTCCCATACCAGCGTGCTGTTGCGCGAAGCGGTCGATGCTTTGAACATCCAACCGAACGGCACATATATAGATTGCACTTTTGGCGGCGGCGGGCATTCGCGGGCGATTTTGGCTCAATTAGGGGCAAACGGACGCTTGATTGCCTTTGATCAAGACCCTCAAGCGGTCGCCCAAGCCAACGCGATTAAAGATAACCGTTTTCAGATTTATCATAAATCTTTCAATGAGTTACAAAAAACATTACCCAATTTAAAAAAACAAATTAACGGGATTTTATTTGATTTAGGGGTGTCGTCACCGCAATTAGATCAAGCAAATCGGGGGTTTAGCTTTCAAAACGACGGCGATTTGGATATGCGCATGAATCCGACGACGGGCGAACCGATTGCGAAGTGGCTGCATCGAGCGAAGATGGACGAAATTGCGGACGTGCTTTTTATGTATGGCGAAGAAAGGTATTCGTGGCGATTGGCGAGGGCGATTGTCCAAGCGCGGGAAATTGAACCAATTACGCGAACGTTGCAACTTGCTGAAATTATTAAAAAAGCGCACCCCGCATGGGAAAAACACAAACATCCAGCGACTCGAAGTTTTCAAGCGTTGAGAATTTTTATCAATCAAGAAATGGATGTTTTAAAAAATGTCTTATCGCAAACCATTGATTTACTTGATAAAAATGGACGTTTAGCGGCGATTAGTTTTCATTCATTGGAAGATCGATTGGTGAAACGTTTTATTCGAGATCAAGCGCGGGGCAGTGCGACGGAGTTGGATTTGCCGTTTTTGCCTTCGGAACATCAGCCGACATTAAAAGCGATTGGCAAAGCGATTTATCCTTCCGATGACGAAATTCGCCAAAATCCGCGTGCTCGAAGTGCAGTGTTGAGAATCGCTGAAAAGTTATGAAAATCGTTTTAATAAGTCTTTGTTTTTTAAGTGCTTTATCGGTGATTTGGATGCGTCACGAACATCGATTAACCTTTATTGCATTACAAAAAACTGAGCAACAACGCGATAAATTAGAACACGATTGGGAACAACTTTTATTAGAACAAAGCACTTGGTTGCAACCTCAACGCATCGAGCAACTTGCGAAAGAAAAACTTCAAATGCACATTCCCGAAAATGATCAAGTAATGTTTATCAAAATACCTAAATGAAAGCCACGAAAATTCCTCCGCTTTTCACAATTAGTCGCCATTATTGGATGATGGCTATTTTGTTGTTTTTAATAGGAATTTTAATTTATCGTGCAGTGCAATTACATATTAGTAATCAAGAATTCTTACAAAGTCAAGGCAATGCGCGAGTGATTAGAAATATCCCGATTGCTGCACATCGAGGAATGCTTTTAGATAGAAATAATCAACCTTTGGCGATTAGTGTTCCGACCGAATCTGTGTGGGTGAATCCTCAATTATTAGAAGATGAACAACAATGGCAAAAATTATTACAACTTTTGAACAAACCTGCTGAGAATTTAAAAGAGTTTATAAATGATAAAATCACTAAAGAATTCATTTATTTAAAACGTCATCTATCGCCACAAATTGCTGAAAATATTAGAAATTTAAAAATGTCTGGTGTATTTCTTCAGCGTGAATATCGGCGTTATTATCCGGCTTCCGAAACCACTGCGCACGTTTTAGGTTTCACTGATATTGATGATCATGGTTTGGAAGGATTGGAAAAAGGATTAGAAAATCGTTTGAAAGGGATTTCTGGACATCGAGCAATTATTCAAGATCGACAAGCTCGCCCGATTGGTTTAGCGGGGAAATTTCACGAAGCAAAAGCGGGAGAAACTTTGCAATTAACCATTGATCGGCGTTTAAGTGATTCGGCGCATCGAATTTTGAAATCTGCGGTGCGTGAACATCGCGCAAAATCAGGGTCGGTGGTGATTTTAGATGCAAAAAACGGCGATATTTTGGCAATGGTCAATCAACCCGATTATAATCCTAATAATCGAGAGCATCGTCCGACTAGTTTTTATCGTAATCGTGCAATGACTGATGTATTTGAACCAGGTTCAACCATGAAACCTTTTACGATTGCAGCAGCCTTAGAAAGCGGTAAATATTCACCGCATAGCATGGTTGACACTGGAAATGGTGAATTAGAATTAGATGAATTTACCATTCGTGATAGTCATGGTTATGGACAACTTGATTTGAGCAAAATCATTCAAAAATCAAGCAATATTGGGGCTGCAAAAATTGCTTTGTCACTCAAATCAGAACAATTATGGAATTTGTTATATTATGCGGGTTTTGGTGTAAAAAGCCAAAATGTGTTTTTAGGAGAAGTAAGTGGATTTGTCCCTTATTTTAGTGATTGGCGACCTACACTTCACGCAAGTATCGGATTTGGTTATGGTTTAAACGTCACTTTATTGCAACTTGCTCACGCTTATTCTGCATTTGCAAATGAAGGATTATTACCCACAGTTCGTTTCATTATTGAGAAAGATGCTCAGCCTTTATCTGTTATAAAAGTCATGAAACCACAAACCGCAAAAAATGTTTTAAATATGTTAGAAAAAGTCATTTCTCCCGAAGGAACTGGCAACGAAGCAACCGTTGAAGGTTATCGAGTGGGTGGTAAAACAGGAACGGCAAGAAAAACGATTCATGGAAGCTATGCAAATAACCGTTATTTTTCTTTATTTGTAGGCATTGCACCCTTGAGCAAACCTCGTTTAGTTGTTGCGGTTTTAATTGATGAACCCAACGATGAATATTATGGAGGAAAAGTTGCCGCTCCTGTCTTTTCACAAATCATGGCTGATGCATTACATTTATTGAATATTCCACCGGATGCAAAATAGAAAATGATTAAAAAAATCAGTGATTTAATTAACATTGATCCGCGCTATGATCGACAAATCAGCGGTTTATCGCTTGATAGTCGACATTTAGCGGAAAATAATATTTTTTGTGCGTGTCGTGGCACACAAAGTCATGCAAAAACCTACTTAGAAATGGCATTGCAAAAGCCTATTGCGGCGGTTTTTTTAGAGGAAGAAGGCGACATTTTCCTCAAAAATAATATCCCTTGTATTCCTTATCCAAATTTAACTAAAGAATTAGGTATTTTAGCGGCAAAATTCTATGATTTTCCTACCCAAGAAATGCGAGTAATTGGGGTAACTGGTACAAATGGGAAAACATCGATTAGTCATTTCATTGCGCAATATTTACCTCAACCTTGTGGTTTGTTAGGAACGTTAGGAAATGGAATTTATGGTGAATTAGTTTCTGGAAAATTTACCACGCCGTTTGGTATTGAATTGCAAAATATTTTTTATGATTTAAAATCCAAGAATGTTCAACAGGTTGTAATGGAAGTTTCTTCTCATGCGTTAGAGCAACATCGAACGGCGGGAATTAATTTTGAAATCGGAATTTTTACGAATTTAACCCGTGATCATTTAGATTATCATGGAACAATGGAAAATTACGGCGCAGCAAAAGCTAAATTGTTTCAAGATTATCCTTTAAAAACTGCAATTTTTAATCTCGATGATCCGTTTTCTCAGCATCTTTTGCAAATCGTTCCTCAAATCAATGTTTTAACTTATAGTTTAAATAATTCGAAAGCAAGTATTTTTTGTAATAAAATCAACCTATTATCAAATGGTTATGAATTAGATATTTCTACGCCTTTGGGAATTATTAAAACAAAAATAAAATTAATTGGTGATTTCAATGTGAGCAATATTTTAGCGGCGATTGCAACTTTTATTGCTTTAGAAATGCCGTTGAAAGATATTGAAAAAAAATTATTTCAAACACAAGCCGTTGCGGGTAGAATGGAGTTGTTTCAATCGCCAAATTATGCACCAGTTATTATCGATTATGCACATACCCCAGATGCCTTAGAAAAAGCCTTGCAAGCAGCGAGAAAACATTGTAGTGGAAATCTATGGTGTATTTTTGGTTGTGGAGGAGATCGTGATCAAGGAAAACGTCCTTTAATGGGTGAAATAGCTGAGAAATATGCGGATCAAATCATTTTAACTAATGATAATCCCCGTCATGAAATCCCAGAACAAATCATTTCAGATATTAAAATGGGTTTAAAAAATCAATCTTTTTTAACAATTTTAGATCGCAAAAAAGCAATTTCTCATGCTTTAGAAAATGCTGGAAAAAATGATTTGATTTTATTGGCTGGAAAAGGACATGAAACCTATCAACAAATTGGTGATGATTTTCTTCATTATAGTGATCGAGAAACTGTTAAACACTTATTAGGATTATGATTTTATGATAACGTCAAATTTATTAGAAATATCAAAGCATTTAAGCAATGCAACTTTAATTGGAAAAAATGTTACTTTTAAAGGTTGCAGTACAGACACTCGAACATTAAAAGAAAATAATTTGTACATTGCCTTAAAAGGTGACAATTTTGATGGTCATGATTTTGTGGATCAGGCAATTCAAAAAGGTGCAGTGGGAATAATTACCGAAAAAAAATTAGATTTAAATATCGCACAACTTGTTGTTTTAAATGCAAAAATAGCATTGGGTGAATTAGCTAATTTTTGGAGAAATCAATCACAAACTAAAATTGTAGCAATTACAGGAAGCAATGGAAAAACTACCACCAAAGAAATGTTAGCAAGTATATTAAAAGAACAGTTCAATATTTTAGCAACCCAAGGCAATTTAAATAATGATATTGGTGTGCCTTTAACCTTATTTCAATTGAATGAAAAACATCAATATGCGGTGATTGAAATGGGTGCAAATCATCCAAAAGAAATTGGTTATTTAACAAATATAGCAAAACCGCAAGTTGCAGTGATTACAAATTGTTCTCCAGCGCATTTGGAAGGCTTTGGAAGTATTGAAGGTGTTGCTCAAACCAAAGGTGAAATTTATCAAGGTTTATCAAATGAAGGAATTGCGATTATAAATGCTGATGATTCTTTTGCAGATTATTGGAAAGGTTTAAATAGTGAACGGGCTATTTTAACATTTGGTTTAGAAAAGCCAGCCAACGTTACTGCAAAAAACATTCAATATCAAGGATTAAAGATGCATTTTATTTTATCAACGCAAACGGAAGAAATTGAAATAAAATTAAATGTAGCTGGAAAACATAATTTAATGAATGCGTTAGCAGCAAGTAGTTGTGCAATTGCTTTAAAACTTGATTTACAAATGATTAAGCAAGGTTTAGAGAAAATGCAAGCAGTAAATGGGCGTTTGCAAAGTGTTTCTGGAATAAGAAATGCAACGATTTTAAATGATACTTATAATGCTAATCCAGCGTCATTGAAAGCAGCATTACAAGTATTAGAAAATTGTCAAAAACCACGTTGGGTTGCATTGGGAAATATGTTAGAGTTGGGAGAAAATGCTGCGTTATTTCATCGAGAAGCGGGGCAATTTGCAAAACAAATGGAGATTGATTGCTTAGTTGCAACTGGTGAATTGAGCAAAAATGCAGTAGAAGGCTTTGGTAAAAACGGTTTCTATTTTGAGGAACAAGAGGGTTTAATTTTATTTCTCAAAGGAAACTTACCAACCAATGCAACGTTATTAGTAAAAGGCTCGCGTGGCTCAAAAATGGAGCGGGTAGTTTCCGCATTAACTTTATAACAAAAAGGATAAATCATGTTATTTGAATTAGCAGAATATCTTTCAAAATTTTATAGTGGTTTCAATGTATTTCAATATTTAACATTAAGAGGGGTTTTAGGGGTTTTAACTTCTTTATTTCTTTCTTTATGGTTAGGTCCTTACATGATCCAAAAATTAACCCATCACCAAATTGGACAAAGTGTAAGAGATGATGGACCTCAAAGTCATTTGTCGAAAGCGGGAACACCAACGATGGGTGGGGCATTAATTATTATTGCAATTGCGATTACAACTTTGTTATGGTCTGATTTGTCGAATCGGTTTGTGTGGATTGTTTTAGCGGTATTACTTTCTTTTGGTTTGGTGGGTTGGGTGGATGATTATAGAAAAGTCATTTACAAAAATCCTAAAGGATTACCTGCTCGTTACAAATATTTCTGGCAATCGGTTTTTGGGTTAGGAGCGGCATTTGTTTTGTTTTATACAGCGAAATCTCCTGCTGAATTACAACTCATTGTTCCAATCTTTAAAAATGTTCATTATGATTTGGGTTTGATGTTTATTGTTTTAACTTATTTCGTGGTTGTAGGAACTAGCAATGCAGTTAATTTAACGGATGGATTAGATGGATTAGCAATTATGCCGACGGTTTTAGTGGGAGGAGCGTTAGGTATTTTTGCTTATGCGAGTGGTCATGCAAGTTTTTCTAACTATTTGAATATACCGCATATTATTGGAGCAGGTGAATTAGTCGTTTTCTGTGGTGCAATGGTTGGTGCGGGGTTAGGTTTTCTTTGGTTTAATACCTATCCAGCGCAGGTTTTTATGGGAGATGTTGGTGCGTTAGCTTTGGGTGCTGCTTTGGGTGTAATTGCGGTAATTGTACGTCAAGAACTTGTTTTATTTATTATGGGTGGTGTGTTTGTAATGGAAACCATTTCTGTAATATTACAAGTTGCTTCTTTTAAATTAACGGGACGACGCATTTTTAGAATGGCACCTTTGCACCATCATTTTGAATTAAAAGGGTGGCCCGAACCTCGTGTAATTGTGCGTTTCTGGATTATTACAGTTATTTTAGTGATGATAGGTTTAGCGACTTTAAAACTTCGTTAAGGAAAATCATCAGCTAAAAGGATTTGGCTGATGATAAAAAGCTAATAAAATGATATAGATAGCACTTAATATTCCAATAAATAAAGCGATTAAACGACTTGTAAAGTCTTCGCATATTTTAGAACTAAAGCACCGCAGATAATGTACACTAAAACAGCAAAGAATTTAACTGTGATCCAATCGTGAACAAATGGATATTGTTGAAGTAAAACAACTAAAGCAATTCCACTTATAAAAAGAATAGTGTCAATGGTGTGAGGAAGGATTTTAACCCAACGTTGTTGAAGTAAGTGAGGAAAAAAGAATTTCCAAATTACCCGAATTGAAAACAACGTTAGAGTAGAAATAACACAAATAATGTGAAGTAATTTGATTTCTGAATACATTTTAATTCATCTCGATTTTAATAGGAAAAAAATTATGCCGATTCGTAATTATCTTGAACATTCCCCAAAGATTGCAACTTCCGCTTATGTTTCTCCCGAATCGGTGGTGATTGGGCAGGTAGAAATTTGTGAGGAAGCGTCGATTTGGTCGATGGCAGTTGCTCGAGGAGATGTGCATAGAATCTATATTGGTGCGCGTTCAAATATTCAAGATAATGCAACCTTGCACGTCACACATGATAGCAAATATTGTTTGGGAGGTCGTCCTTTAATTATTGGGGAAGGTGTGACGGTAGGACATCAAGTCACTTTGCACGCTTGTACAGTTGAGGATTATTGTTTAATTGGGATTGGAGCAATTGTCTTAGATGGGGCGATTTTAAAGCCTTATACTTTGTTAGGCGCGGGGAGTTTAGTTCCTCCAAATAAAGTATTAGAAAGTGGTTATTTGTGGTTAGGAAATCCTGCTAAAAAAGTTCGCGCTTTAACCGATGAAGATATGGAATATTTGCGTTATTCTGCAAATCATTATGTACGTTTAGCAAACCAACATAAACAAATCTCCAATTGATTTTGTTACAAACATTTTATTTTTGTACAAACTGTCAGAAATGAATATTGATTCTTTTATCTAAATTAATTTATACTGAAATTTCTTTTTTCTGATTTAATAACGACTGGCTAGGTGTGTGAGTGCTTAAAATAGAGAAAACTTTTCAACTTTCTCAACGGTCGTGGTATGAATTGTTAGCGACGTTGACGTGGATTGTATTGCCGC
Organism: Thiomargarita sp.; assembly: GCA_020718845.1. Taxonomy (GTDB): domain Bacteria; phylum Pseudomonadota; class Gammaproteobacteria; order Beggiatoales; family Beggiatoaceae; genus DYRG01. Next base: position 14,290 of record DYRG01000035.1, on the reverse strand, counting down.
ATTTGTTTCGCTTGCCGTTGTGGACATCGATTCTCTTTGGGATTTCATTGAGTTGGCGTTATTTGTCGGTTCAAAAAGGCTGGTTATTGCCGCCGCGTTATTTGAGAAACGCAATTGCTTTTCTATTAATTATTTTAATTTATGTTACTTTTCAAAGAGTTAGCGGGAAAGAAGCGGGCATTGCTTTTTTGGTGAGTCTAATTGGTTTGAAAGTTTTAGAAATGAAAAGTTTAAGAGAAGCTCTGTTATTAGTATTTCTAAGTTATTTCTTGATGCTCACACATTTCCTCTATTCTCAAAATATGTTCACGGTATTGTATTTGATTTCTGCGGCGATTTTAAGCACTGCCACTTTGATTGGATTTCAAACCACGCAATTTTCTCAACAAGATGCTTTCAAATTATCCGCAAAATTATTATTTCAAGCGATTCCGTTAGCGATTGTTTTCTTTATCTTTTTTCCACGCATTCAAGGACCATTTTGGGGATTGCCACCTGATGCGTTTAATTCTAATGTAACGGGTTTAAGTGATAAATTAGAATTAGGAGGAATTGCGAATTTAAGTTCTTTAGATAATGTGGCGTTTCGAGTGACATTTGAAGGTAAAACGCCGTCCTCAAATCAACGTTATTGGCGCGGCGCGGTATTTTGGAATACTGACGGGAAAACATGGCGTGGTTCAAGAGGCGATGGCACGCCAACCAAAGTCGGGCGAGAATGGCGCGGCGATCCGATTGATTACACCATTACTTTAGAACCACATCCGCAACCTTGGTTATTTAGTTTAGATTTACCGACTTCTACGCCGATTTCTGGTGCGGATCATTTGAAACCTTTTTTGTTAGCGGATTATCAATTACAAACCCGTTCAAAAGTAGGTATGTCGGTTATTTATAAAATGCGTTCTTATTCAGATGCTTATATTGGATTACAAGAAAGTCCGCAATTAGAAAGACATTTGAAAGCGGCATTGCAACTTCCTCCCAATAAACACCCAAAAACTCGAGCACTTGCTCAACAATGGGTTGATGAAAATCCTAATCCAAAAGCCTTAATTCAAAAAGCAATGGCGTATTTCAATCAAGAGCAATTTTTCTACACGTTAGCACCCCCGCCTTTAATTAATGACCCTATTGATGAGTTTTTATTTGACACTAGAGCTGGTTTTTGTGAACACTATGCAGCAGCCTTTGCGACATTGATGCGAGCCGCGCAAGTTCCCACGCGAATTGTTGTGGGTTATCAAGGGGGTACGCGCAACCCTTTTGGGGATTATTGGGTGATTCGCCAACGCGATGCCCATGCGTGGGTTGAGGTGTGGCTGAAAGAGGACGGCTGGGTGCGTTTAGACCCGACTGCTGCCGTCGCGCCCGACCGTATTCGTGATGGTGTGCCCGATAGTTTGCCTGAGTTTTTTGAGCCATTGGGATTGAATCGTGAAAGTTTCGCCGCTGATCTTTTACAGCAATTTCGCTATCGTTGGGATATGCTAAATAATCAATGGAATCATTGGGTTATCGGCTATAATCAAGCGCAGCAACAACAACTTTTAGCGTGGTTGGGTTTAGAAAAGCATGGTTATCAAGCACTTGTATGGTTATTGATGGGGTTCGGTGGATTGTGCGTGGCGGCGGTGATGGGTTGGTTGTGGTGGCATCGCCCGATTCGACATCATGATAAAATATTGAATAATTACAACAAGTTATGCGTAAAAATCACTAAACGTTATGGGATCATAAGATTGCCACACGAAGGCGCGCAGGATTTTGCTCAACGGGTTAAAAACACTTTCCCAGACGTAAAAGAGGACTTTTTTGTATTAACAAATTATTATATTCAATTACGCTACTATAATTCGCAATATATTGATATTAAAGAGTTTTCAAAAAAAGTGCGGCATTGCAAAATATAGCAGAATAAGGGTAAAATGAAGTACGACACGACGTTTAAAGATTTGTTTCCAGATGTAAAAGTGCTTTTCAAACTCTTAACAAATAGCGACGTAATTAGCATAGAAAATATTGAATATGCGAGCGTTAAACAACGTCGTGCAGATTTGGTTGCTCGATTAGCAAATCAAGGCTTATTACATTTAGAATTACAAAGCGATAATGACGACAAAATGTTATGGCGAGAACTGGAATATTGCGGGTTGATTTCTCAACGTTATCAACAAGTGCCATTGCAAATTGTTTTATATGTAGGTGCGAATCAAGCGCGTTTTGAAACCGAAATAAACACCACTGATTTGAAATACTGTTATCATTTAATTGATATTAAAGAATTGGATTGCACGGCATTGCTTGAAAGTCAATCATTAAGCGATAATTTACTAGCATTATTAGGTAAATTAAAAAATAAAGAAACGGCAATGCAACAGGTTATGTTTAGAATTGCTCAATTGCCCACTAAAAAACGGGCAGATATGTTAGAGAAACTTGCAATTTTAGCGGGCTTGCGTCCAACAGAATTACCTCCCTTAATTGAAAAGGAGAAAAACATGGCTATTTCTATCAATTTAGAAGAAAACCCCATTTTTGCAGAAATCTTTGATCGTTATACCAAACGCGGAGAGCAGCGTGGAGAACAACGCGGAGAACAACGTGGTATTAAAATCGGAGAACAACGGGGTGAATCGATGCTTTTACGTCGTCAATTAGAAAAGCGTTTTGGAGAATTGCCTCAATGGACGATTAATCGATTAACGCAAGCGACCTCACAAGAACTAGAACACTGGAGTTTGCAAATCTTTGAAGTGAACAAATTAGAGCAACTTTTTGATTTGTAAAATAGAGAGAATTACATTACACAACTTTAATTAAAAGGAGACTTTATCTATGTCAGTCAAACACCCTATTATTGCAATTACGGGTTCATCTGGGGCGGGAACAACGACGGTTAAAAAAGCGTTTGAAGATATTTTTCGTCGGGCGCGTTTGAGATCGGCGGTGATTGAAGGTGATAGCTTTCACCGTTACGACCGTAAAGAAATGAAAGCCGCTAATGCACAAGCCGAGAAAGAAAATCGTTATGTTAGCCATTTTGGGGCGGAAGCAAATTTGTTTTTTGAATTACAAGAATTGTTTCGTGAATACTCAGATAACGGCACAGGAAAGCGTCGTTTGTATTTACACAACGAAGAAGAAGCCGCGCCATATAATCAAGAACCAGGAACATTTACGCCTTGGGAAAAAATCCCCAATGATACCGATTTGTTATTCTACGAAGGATTACACGGTGGCGTACAAGACCCTAAAACTGGGGTTGATGTTGCTCGATATGTTGATTTGTTGGTGGGGGTTGTTCCGACCGTTAATTTAGAGTGGATTCAAAAGATTCACCGCGATGTGGGCGAACGGGGTTATTCTCAAGAAGCTGTGGTAGAAACCATTTTACGCAGAATGCCAGACTATGTGCATTATATTGTTCCACAATTCACGCATTCACATATCAACTTTCAACGCGTTCCTTTAACAGATACTTCTAATCCGTTTATTGCACGCGATATTCCAACTTTAGCAGAAAGTATGGTGGTAATTCGTTTCAACCGTTATAGAAACCAAGACTTTCCGTATTTGTTATCGATGATTCATGATTCATTTATGTCACGCCCGAATACCTTAGTTGTACCTGGTGGAAAAATGGGTTTTGCCATTCAATTAATCTTCACAAGCATTATGGAAGAAATGATGGATAAACGTCGTAAAGCATTATTTAGTTCATAATAAAATCTTTTCATAAATCCTCATCCTAATTTCAAGGCGACTGCGAAGTTGCCTTTTTTTTTGCGTGAATTTTTCAAAAAATGGTTGTCTAATCATCAAAAATATATATGATAGTAAGATTAATGTATAAATTTGGAGAACTTTTCATGAACATCGTAAGTAAGTTAATTGACAAAATGCGCATTGGCGGGCGTTTGGGGGGAGGATTTGGGCTTCTCCTTGTTTTTATTGCGATATTAGGCGCGGTGACAACCTATGATATGGGAAATTTGGCGGGATTAACTGAAAAACTCTACAACCATCCTTTTACTGTCAGAACAACTGCGCTGAGTCTTTCTGCGCGGATTGATGATATTAATCAAAAAATTGTTTCTGGATTATCTGCCGAAAATAGTCTTGAGGCAAATAATGAAACGGCAATTAAACTCAATGAACTTTTTAAAATTTCTTACAATGAAATTGATATGTTGCTTGATCGATATTTGGGCGATAAAAAAGAGGTTGAAACGCTTCGATCAGAGTTTCATGAATGGTTTGATATTGCAAATCAACAAGTCATTATTTTACAAGATGAAAGCCGCAAAAAAGCCATTGAAGAACTTGAGCAACAAGCCACTCAAAATCATTTAAAAATAAGAGAACAGATCAAATACATAGTTGATTTCGCCAATAATGATGCAGATGGCTTGTTTTCAAAAGTACAAATGCTTGCTCAACGTGATCAAAAAGAAATAGTCGATGGTTCAGCCGCCGATAATAATGTTAAACAAATCATCGAGGAAAAATCTGCTGCTGGAGATGACGTAGAAAAAATTGCTAAATTATTTGAAGTTCTTTATCGTCACCCATTTACTGTTAGTAAAGCTGCTTTGAAAATTGATGGTGATTTACACCGTTTGCGGATTGAAATGAAAAACATTGCTCAAACCACCGATTTAGAAATCATCAATAATAGTACTAAAATCATCACAGATTATCGTGAAGAAATTACTAAAAATTTTGCAATCGTTTTTCAACTATTTTTAGGTGGACAGGAAAAACTTAAAGAATTTCAAGAAGCATTACAAGCATGGAAAGAAACAGTCGATAAACGTATCGAATTATATAAAGATTTTTCCAGAAAACAAAATCTCATCAATCTGGATAAAAAATCAAAAGAAAAATACGCGACGTTAACACAATTAATTAATGCAATTAACGGTTTTGCCGTAGAAAAAGCAACTTCCTTTATGGAAAACGCTCAAACTATTAAACAGCATACGTTAATGTTTAGTTATTGGTTTATTGGAATTGCGATTGTAATTGGGATTGTTTTGGCGTATTTCACCAGCCGCAGCGTTATTGTACCGTTGGCGAAAGCAGTTGATTTGTCGGGACAATTAGCTTCTGGTAAATTATCCACTCGCGCCGACGTTCCTCAAGGTGCAAAAGATGAGATTTCATTATTGTTATCTGCAATGAATCAAATGGCAGAGAAACAACAAAGTATTGTTAAAGATATTCGAACCATCATGAGTGATTTGAGCGCAGGTAATTTAAAAGTGCGGATCACTTCTGATTTTCCTAATGATTTCGCGGATATAAAACATTCTACCAATGACATGGCGGAGAAACTTCAAACCGTCATTAGTGCCTCTAGCAAAGCAGTTGGACAGTTTGCGGGCGGTGATATGAGTGCGCGTATTGAAACAGACTTCCCGGGTGATTTCATTGAAATTAAACGTTCTGCAAATAGCATGGCAGAAAGATTCCAATCAGTTGTGATAGAAACTCGTCAAACTTTGGGTCAATTAGCCGAAGGAAATCTTAAAGCACGAATCACCAAAGATTTTACGGGCGATTTATTAGAAATTAAACGTTCTACCAATGATATGGCGGCGAAACTTCAAGACATTATTGAAACTACCAGCAAAGCCATAGGAAAATTTGCGGGCGGGGATATGAGCACGCGCATTGAACCAAACTTCCCTGGTGATTTCATCGAGATTAAACGTTCTGCAAATGATATGGCAGAGAAACTCCAAACCGTTGTGATAGAAACTCGTCAAACTTTGGGTCAATTAGCGGAAGGAAATCTTAAAGCACGAATCACTAAAGAATTTTCGGGTGATTTATCAGAAATCAAACGGTCGACAAATGAAATGGCGGAGAAACTCCAAATCATTATCGATACGACGAGCAAAGCAGTTGAAAAATTTGCGGGTGGCGATATGAGCACGCGCATTGAACCAAACTTCCCTGGTGATTTCATTGAGATTAAACGTTCTGCAAATGAAATGGCGGAAAAAATTCAAAGTGTGGTTTTAGAAACGAGAGAAACTCTCGGTCAATTAGCGCAAGGAAATATGCAAGCACGGATTTCTAAAGATTTCTCTGGAGATTTGTTAGAGATTAAACGTTCTACCAATAAAACCGCAGAGAAACTTCAAACTATGATTGAGGAAATTAGTCATACGTTAGGCGAATTTGCAAATGGTGATTTGAGAGTGAGAATCACGGGTGATTTTGTCGGTGATTTTGCTGAAATTAAACGAGCAGTCAATGAAAGCGCGGAGAAATTACAACAAGTGATGCGTCGCGTGCAATCTGCAACGGGTCAAATTACCGAAGCATCAGAGCAACTAAGTATAACTGCTCAAAACATTTCTCAAAGCAGCAGTGAGCAAGCTGCAAGCGTTGAAGAAACTAGTGCATCCGTTGAAGAAATGAGTGCAAGTGTTTCTCAAAATGCTCAACACGCCGCAAGTACAAATGAAATCGCTGGACAAACCGCTCAAATGTCAGAAGAAGGCGGTCAAGCTGTTAAAGATACCGTGAATGCAATGCGTCAAATTGCTGAGAAAGTAAAAGTTATTGAAGATATTGCTTATCAAACTAATTTATTGGCTTTAAATGCTGCAATTGAAGCGGCGCACGCAGGCGATCAAGGACGCGGTTTTGCAGTGGTTGCAATTGAAGTGAGAAAACTTGCAGAACATAGCGAGAAAGCTGCTAAAGAAATTGGTTCAATGGCATTAGGAAGTTTAGATGTTTCTGAACACGCGGGCGTTTTATTAAGTCAAATCGTTCCTAACATTAGAAAAACGTCGATGTTAGTTCAAGAAATTGCCGCTGCCAGCGCAGAACAAAATAACGGAATTAATCAAGTAAATCAAGCAATTATTCAACTTGATACCGTTACTCAACAAAACGCAAGTTCGGCTGAAGAATTGGCATCGGCAAGTGAAGAAATTGCGGCTCAGGCTGCCATGTTACAGCAAATGATTAATTATTTCAAAGTGACAGATAATGTGATTATTGAAGACAATGAATTTGCTAAACAAAATCCGCATTTTGTTACAAACAAAGTGAAAGAAAAAATGGTTTCTTCAGCTAAATCTCCAAAAGCCCATTTGTTATCCTCACATGAGAAAAAGGATTTTGAGAAATTTTAAAATCAAGTAAAAATAGGTTGGGATTAATACCCCCAGCCTATAATTTTATGATCTTAAAAGGGTTTTTTAGTGCGAAATCGTTGCGGTGGATTTCTCACGATTGGCGTGGTTGTTGGAGAAATTTTGGGTTCAGGTAATTTTGCAAGTTGATATAAATTCGTTAAATCTTCGCCCGTTACAAGCGCGGAATGCCCCATTCGCAAGCCTTTTGGCAACATTATCGGTCCAAACCGAATCCGCATCAAACGGCTGACCTGAATGCCTTGCGATTCCCACAAACGCCGCACTTCTCGATTGCGTCCTTCGTGTAAAACCACATGATACCAATGGTTTGCACCGTCGCCGCCTGCTTCGATAATTTGATCAAATTTCGCCATCCCATCGTCCAACATCACGCCTTCTCGCAAACGAGTAAGCATTTCTTCATCGACTTTGCCCAGCACTCGCACCGCATATTCACGTTCAATTTCGTGCGATGGGTGCATCAAACGATTCGCCAATTCGCCGTCGGTCGTGAACAACAGCAACCCCGAGGTATTTAAATCGAGCCGTCCAATCGCAATCCATCGCGCACCTTTGACGGTTGGCAAACGATCAAACACCGTTTTACGACCTTCAGGATCACGACGCGACGTGACTTCGCCAAGCGGTTTGTGATAACAAAGCACTTGCGCAGGCGGGGTTTCTACAACGTATCGAATCACTCGCCCATCGAGGCGAATTTCATCTTTTGTTGTGACGCGGTCGCCTAATTGTGCAGTTTTTCCATTTACAATAAGACGTTGCGCGGTAATCCAACCTTCAATTTCTCGCCGCGAACCCAACCCCGCTCGCGCCAGCACTTTTTGTAATTTTTCTGAATTATCCATTTTATAACCTAATGATTTTTAAAGATATTTATTGAAAGAGAACTTGCCCCACTTAACCGTTCGTCATTCGTCCAAAATTGAGAACAATGATGAAATTGTGCGGTTGCTAAATGTAAAGCATCAGGGGTTTTCAAATTATATTCTACCCTTAAAGATAACGCTATTTCATAAACCTCGGTCGGCATCGATAAAGACTGTAATGCAGTCAAAAATTGCTCATATCGAAATAATAACGCATGATTTTCTTCTCGACGTGGTTTTACTAAGACTTCCAAGCGGACTAAAGGTGAAATAACTAATTTAACTTCTTTATCTAATAAAACAAGTTTCCTTTCAATTTGCTCGGCAAATAAAGGATGACGTTCTACTAAATAAATGATCATACAACTATCTAAATAAATCATTTCTTTTAATTAATCCCACGCATTGCGATTTGATCGAATCGTTTTTTCCATTGCCACTGGATCGCCCACAGGGGCATTCGCAAATAAAGGTGAATTTAATAAATCTATTATAGATTGATAATTTCCTTTATTTTCAATTGGTTGCATTAAAGTAATTACCGCTCGCATCGGATGGGCAATCTGTAAGGGTTCTGACCAGCGGACTGTCCCATTTGGGTCAATAATAGCTTCAATCGCTTGCAACATCTCACTTTCTCCAATAAATTGTAATGTTTAAAGTTTAAATGAAATTTTTGATTTATGCGACAGGAAAGTTTTTGGAGGGCGTATAACAGGGTAGAAAAACCACTGCACGGGTATTTCAATTTCATTTAATTTTTTGAGGACAGAATCATGAAAACTTTAACCACTTTATCGATTGCAATTGCTTTAAATTTAGGAATAACTTCAAATGCTTTTGCGTATAAACAATTTTCTCCAGAACGTCAACAAGCCATGATTGATAAAATTATGCAACGCTTTGATACTAATAAAGATAATGTGATTACTTTAGATGAAGTTCAAGTAATGCGTGATGGCGTTTTTACGAAAGCAGATGTGAATGGTGATGGCTTTTTAAATCCAGAAGAATTTACTGCAACTGCTGAAGAACAACGTCAAACTCATTTAAAAGAAGTATTCAATAATTTAGATGCAAATAAAGATGGTAACATTTCTTTAGATGAATTATTGCAACAACCTTTTGGAAATCCCGAACGCAAAAAAGCTCATTTTTTAAAAATGGACACCAATCAAGATAACATAGTGAGTTTTGAGGAATTTCAACAAGGAAAACTCGGTAAAGAAGGTCGTTTCATGGGACATTTGTACGGTATGAAAGAAAAATGTAATGATCCACAAAGTTGTTTGCAAGCACGTTTTAATATGTTAGATGCAGATAAAGACAGCAAACTTTCTCGCACTGAATTTGTTCATAATTTGCCCTTATTTACTAAATTTGATACAAACAATGACGGCATTATAACTCGTGAAGAAATTGCTCAACAATTACAGAACAAAATGCAGCATCGCGGTCGAGGAAAAGATTGGTCGATGCAATAAAAAGTGAGCATAGCGTGAATAGTTTAGGTGAACTCACCGATGAAACGCTGATGTACCGAGTTCAGAAAGGCGATCAACAAGCATTTCAGTATTTAGTTAAAAAATATCTGTCGGCTTTACATGGGTTTGCACGACGTATCATGAATAATTCCCATGAAGCCGAAGATATAGTGCAAGAAGCCTTTCTGCGTGCTTGGAATCATGCAGAACAATGGCAATCAGGTCGAGCAAAATTGTCGACGTGGTTGCATAGCATCGTCTATCATTTGTGCGTTGATAATCATCGTAAGAACAAGTTAGTCACAGTTTCTTTTGATAATTCAATGGAAGACGATGAATCTTCAGAAATCCCCGCTGCCCCAGATAATTTATTAAAAGAAGAGCTTAGTTTTCAGGTAGAAATCGCATTGCAAAAGTTACCTGAACGTCAGAGAACAGCGATTGCATTATGTTATTATCAAGGGTTGAGCAACATTGAAGCCGCAGAAATCTTAAATATAAGTGTTGCAGCATTAGAATCATTATTAGCACGGGGAAGAAGAAGTTTAAGAACACAATTACATAATTATGTGACAGGAGAATAATAAGCATGAATATGCAAAGATTTTCAGAAATATTAATGGCTTACGGAGGAAATCCACAACGTTGGTCACTTCATGAACGAGAAGCGGCATTACAATTTTTGAACAATTCTTTAGAAGCACAACGCTTGCAACAACAGGCGTTGCAATTAGATCAATTACTAAATGCTGCGCCGATGCCACAATTATCTGAGGCATTACAAAAACGGATTCTTAAAGCAACCCAACCCTCTGTTTTTCAAAGTATTTTTGAATGGTTTTCTTTTAAACAACCGTTAAAACTTGCAACCACATTTGCAATCCCTTGTTTAATTGCTTTAACGATTTGGTTGAATATGCCCGCTTCTCCGCTTTCCTCTCAATCTAATATCGATATTTCTTCTTATCAAGAAATGCCCTTGCTTGTACTCTTAGAAGAAGGTGAACTCACATTAACTGAGTTTTTGCTTTAATATTAAAAGAGAAGAAAAAGATGAGAAAGAACGTTAGAAAATGGAGAAAGGATTTAAGAATCAGAGAAACCAGTAATTACAAAGACTTCTTTTATTTCTGAGAATATCGCATTTTCGCTGATAAAAGCAAGAATAATGCGATACTTCTCTGTTAATTAGACATTACCACTTTACATTGCATTATTACCGATTTTAGATTTTAAGAAATCAATGAGTTGATCGGCGGATATTTTTTGAGCATCTTTATCACGACGACCTTTATATTCAAAGGTTTGTTCATCTAAACCTTTGTCACTAATTACCAATCGATGAGGAATCCCAATTAACTCCCAATCGGCAAACATCACGCCCGCCCGTTCTTTACGATCATCAAATAACACTTCAAATCCCGCTGCAATGAGTTTTTTGTAAAGTTCTTCACTCGCAATTTCTAAGCGTTTTGATTTGTGCATATTCATAGGCGTTAAAACAATTTGATAAGGCGCAATGCTATCGTGCCAAATAATGCCTTTTTCATCATGATTTTGCTCAATTGCTGCCGCGACAACTCTCGTTACACCAATCCCATAACAACCCATTGTCATGGTAACAGCTCGACCCGTTTCATCTAAGACTTTTGCTTGCATCGCAGAACTATATTTTTCTCCCAATTGGAAAATATGTCCAACTTCAATTCCTCGCGCAATTTTTAAATGACCACTTCCGTCTGGGCTTGGATCATTTTCTACAACGTTTCTCAAATCAAAAATATTGGTAGGTTCAGGTAAATCTCTTCCCCAATTTACGCCCGTTAAATGAAAGCCATCTTCATTTGCACCACACACAAAATCAGATACTTGCAATGCACTACGATCAACAATCATCGGGATTTTTAAATCAATAATTCCAATCGATCCAATTTCACAACCAATCGTTTCTTTGATTTCTTCATTGCTTGCAAAAACAACTGGAGATGCAATCAATTCATGTTTTGCTGCTTTAATGACATTTAATTGATGATCGCCGCGTAAAATTAAAGCAACTAAGCCGTCTTCTTTGCCATACACAATTAAGGTTTTTAAACATTGTTCGGGAGAAACGTTTAAAAAATTGCTCACATCTTCAATGCTATGTTGATTTGGCGTTGAAACCTTTTTTAGTTCTTGAGTTGCTTGAGAGCGAGAAATAACGGGAGAAATCGCTTCGGCTAATTCAACATTTGCTGCATAATTGCTTTGATCGCTGTAAGCAATTGCATCTTCGCCTGATAATGCAATTACATGAAATTCATGAGATTTATTTCCACCAATCGAACCTGTATCGGCTAATACCGCACGAAATTGCAAACCTAACCGACTGAAAATACTAGAATAAGTTTCGTACATTACATCGTAGGTTTGTTGTAATGACTCTTGCGTCAAATGAAATGAATACGCATCTTTCATAATAAATTCTCTCGCCCGCATAATGCCAAAACGAGGACGTACTTCATCACGAAACTTAGTTTGAATTTGATAGAAATTGATAGGAAGTTGTTTATAACTTCTTAATTCACGACGCGCAATATCTGTAATAACTTCTTCATGGGTTGGGCCTAAACAAAACTCACGATCATGACGATCTTTGAAACGCAATAATTCCGCCCCGTAATATTCCCAACGTTTAGATTCTATCCATAAATCAGCAGGTTGCACAACTGGCATTAACACTTCTTGCGCACCCGATTTATCCATTTCTTCACGGATAATTTTCTCAACTTTTCTCAACACTTTCAAACCCAATGGCAACCAATTATACAAACCATTTGCTTCTAATTTACGAATCATCCCCGCTCTTAATAAAAGTTGGTGGCTGATTACCTCTGCATCGGCGGGAGTTTCTTTCAAAGTTGAAATCAATAATTGCGTTGCTCGCATTTTAAAATCCTTTAATTTTAGTTCAAATAGCTTTATTATATATTAAAAAATACTCAAATTGTATCTTCTTTTCTCATTCCAACCTTCGATTGCGATGGTTGAATATTAAGGTTTTTGATAGCTGTAATCTATTAAAATATCTAATAATTTTTGTTCAATGAATCACCAAAAAATGGTTTTTTCTGGCAAAATATCGTTCATTTCACAAATTATTTAAATTTTAGTCGAATACAGTCCTTTTTTACAATTTAATGAGTTCCAAATTGGCGAATCGGCAAACCTAACAAACGCCGTGCGAGTTGAAAATCTTTCTCAAATTGTTTCAACACCTCTTGTAATGCACGATCGGTGGCTTCGATGAGCGCGTTTTCTCTACCATAATAAGGTGCTTTGAGAAACTCAGCAAGATGCGGGCTGTGATTTTGAGCATAATACAATCGTCGATATAAGATTTCTTCACCCAAACTTACATTAATGCTCAACGCTAAAGTTATTTGATAATTCTCATCACATTGATATTCTTTCAAATCAAATTGCACTAAAAAACTATCCTCATTTTTGAGAAAGTTATTTGCCATTTCAACTCGGGTGAATTGTGTTTTTAATGCGCCTTCGATCAAGAGTTTTTCTAAAATAGGGGCAATTTGAACTTTTGAAATAACGAGCGTTTCAAAAAATCCTAAAATTTCCGCATTTCTGTTAAAAGAAATTTGAAATGATCGGGTCATTTCTGGGAGATAAAAAACCGCTTTGCGTTCTAATGTCCACGCATTATCAGGCGAATGGGCGCACGCGCTAAGAAAAATGCAACAAAGTAATAAGATTTTCATCATAACTTGCTATGATATGCGTTTTTTGAATTGAGAGAAACTTTCATGAGTTTAGATAATAGTTGGTTTAGCGAACCTTTTGAATCCTGTGGAACAGCTTTTTCCTTAAAAATCAAAGCGAAACTCCACGAAGAACAAAGCCCATACCAAAAAATTGCCATTTACGACACCGAAACTTTTGGCAAATTAATGACCATCGACGGCTGCGTGATGTTGACCACCCGCGACAACTTTTTATACCACGAAATGATGTCGCACCCCGCATTATTTTCGCATCCAAACCCACAAAATGTAGTGATAATTGGTGGCGGCGATTGTGGAACATTACGAGAAGTCCTTAAACATCAAAGCGTTACAAGCGCAACTCAAGTCGACATCGACGAGCGCGTGACGAAATTATCAGAAATCCATTTTCCCGAATTATGCACTTCAAATGGCGATCCGAGAGCAAAATTGTTATTTGTCGACGGCGTGCAATGGATGAAAGATTCGCCCGAAGAAAGCGTTGATTTAATCATTGTCGATAGCACCGATCCCGTTGGATTTGCGGAAGGATTATTTCAAGTGCCGTTCTTTAAAGATTGTTTGAGAGTTTTAAAAGACGGCGGCATGATCGTGCAACAAAGTGAATCACCATTATTACATGGAGAAACAATCATTAAAAACTTGCATTTGACCATGAAAGAAGCGGGATTTGTCGATACGCAAACTATTCCATTTCCCCAACCTGTTTATCCGTCGGGTTGGTGGAGTGCAACAATGGCGAGAAAAACCACTGCAATTCCTCCCTTTCGTGAAACCGATGCGCGTGAAAAAACCTTTGAAACGTTATATTACAACGCTGATTTGCACAAAGGAAGTTTAGCCTTACCAACTTTCTTAAAAAACATTTTAACAACTTGATTTCAATTTGAAACCTTGTTCCCATGCTCAAGCGTGGGAATAAGAAAGAAGTTTTTTTGTTTATTTTCCAAATTATCTGCACTCGATTATAATTA
>DYRG01000015.1:13602-60954 GCA_020718845.1 Thiomargarita sp. | reverse complement strand
TTCAACATTATAATTCTTCTCTTTCATTGGCATCCTAATTTGATCACTACCAAAGCGTGTAGTTACCAATGCTAATGCAACCACCACCTTCGTTTTGAATAGCGACATCATATACTCTCATATCGTTGGAAAGTTGGGTGGCAACATCCGCATTACTACCTACTGGTGTAGTAATATTTGTATTGTTGTAGGTGTTCATGGTGTTTTTTAGCATCCATGAGTATGGCTTTCCTTCACCTCTTCCCGTTATACAAGCGCGGTTATCAATGTTATCAATAGTGAGTGGAGTGAACTTGTGGATGAGATATTTCTTTGTACTGGAATGCGTCTGTACATAAGGGCTAGTTACACTTGTCACATAGACGTTTCCATCACTATCAACCGCAACATCTCTAGGAAACTCAACATCTCCTATCTTAGTAATAAGTCTCCCTTTGCTATCATATCCAGAATACTCAATCCCTCCTATCGTGGTAACAAGATTCCCCGTGCTGTCAAATTTTAGGATACCAAACAGCTCATTCGCATTCACTACATAGACGTTGTCCTTATTATCTACAGTGATACTTATTGGATGGATAAACTGGGGCAACGGTAGCGAAGAAAGATAAGTCCCCGTGCTATTAAACTTTTTGATCTCATCAACTTCATCGTTCTGAATAATTGCCACATAGACGTTTCCAACACTATCAACTGCAATACTTCCATTGGAGATGCTGTCAGCTACTTCAAAACTTCCTTGACGGATGCCATTGCTATCAAACACGCTAACAAAATCAACATTATGATAATTTGTCTCACCTTGGTATGCGATGTCAACTCGATTTAATATATAGATATTGCCATTGCTACTTTCAGCAATATCTACAACGCGATAAGCATACCAACCGTCTCGACTTGTTTTAGCCCCCCAATAGTCAGTTTGATTACCACTCCGAGGATAGGATAAGCTGAATGAATCGTCTGTCTCCCATGTTGAACCATTAAAGACAGTTCGTGTGAATGTTACCGTGCCATCTACATTTAAACTTTTATAGCGATGATCACCTACGTCATACTTAAAGACATCCTCAAGACTAAGGGACTGCTCACTCTTCAATGGCTCTCCCCACTTTTTGAGAAACACCCCGTTGCTGTTAAATTTTTGGATACGGTTATTATCTGTATCTGCAACATAGACATTGCTATTATTATCTACAGCAATACTCCAAGGTTGGCTAAATTGTCCATCATTACTGCCTTTAGAACCCCAAGTACTAACAATGGTACCGCCATTGGTAAATTTTTGGATGCGGTTATTACCTGTATCTACAACATAGACATTACCACTACTATCTACGGCAACATCTCCTCCCCCGTCTTTCAAAGTAGTAATTGTCGATTTATAGGTCAACAAGTTGCTGTCAAACTTTTGGACAGTATTATAACCAGCGACATACACATGACCATTAGACACAGCAACACCCGCTCTGAATTCTGCCTCAATATTGGTAGGGACAGATTTGATAAGATTCATTGCTAAATCATATTTTAGAATCGTGAGGTATCCTCCTTCAGTTTCAGTTGTGGCAATCATATAAATGTTCGTGTTGTCTGCGGCGAGGTCGAGAACACAATAATTATCAGTCTTGGTGACTTCATAAAGGCACTTAAACTGGTACAACGAGGTTCCGCCGGATAGCGCGTATCCTGTGCCAGGACCTTCAGATGGGGTTGCAAATGAGTAACCTATAGATACTGGGTATCCTATGCTCCAGAGGGGATTATATTTCGACCACGCATCTTGAAGGTAACCTGCAATATCAAGTTTCATGATAAAGGAAGCGTCCACTGCATAGACATTATTCCCATTCACCGTCATTTTTAAGTAGGTGCTAAAATCCATCTCAAGCCCACAACAATCTAGTGAATCATTCATTACTGAATTATTGTTGACATTATTCCATGTTGCGAGATAAGTCCCGTTGTTATTAAACTTTTGGATACGCAAATTGCCAGTATCCGTCACATAGACATTACCACTTGCATCCACTGCGACGCTTGTAGGGAAACCGAATTGGTCATTGTCTGAATAAGGCAATGTACCCCACTCTTTAGCAAGAGAATAGCTTTCTGCTTGCACAGACGGAATAAACAACGTCATGATTACAAACAGCAACCCCGCCATCGATCTCTTCGCAAGCCCGCCACCGCTTGCCCATTGCACGGGAAACTTCTCCCGTTGTTGTACCGATTGGTCATCAGCACGTTTGGCACTACAATGCTTAGCAAACATAAAATATCCCCTACCAAAATTGAACTCAAAAAAATACCGCGCACGGTCTGCCACATTGCCGCAAGCTGAAGCGGTAGACGGTGCATATAACCTATAACCGCATTTATTATGCCACAATATAACTCTTTGATTTTAATCTATATTAGCAAAATCAAAAGTGTTCAAAAGTGTTCAAACCCAACTTATTGATTTTAATGATTAAATTTACTTAAAAACGTGCTAACCATTTGATTATTAACAAAGTGTTCAAAAGTGTTCAAAAGTGTTCAAACAGTTTTTGGATTAAATTTTAATACATTGATTTAAATGGTTTTAATAAAAACAAAAAGTGTTCAAATAAAGGGATTCGGGAATATTTTGATCTTTTCAAGCAACCGTAAGATGGGGTGTAATCGCATCATTTAAAAAAAAACAGGTGCAATTGCATTGCACCCTACAAATGATTTATGTAGGATATAAAAGGCGCTATTTTTAAAGCTCTTCTAAAATAGATTCAAATTGAGCGTTGAGCAATTCTTCTAAAGAAAGCGTTAAGTTACTTGAAATGAGGAGTTCTTTTAAAATATCCATTGCGGGTTCACAATCATCTTGATCAAAAGGTAAATTTCCAAACTTTTCATATCGATCAAAAAACCAATAATCATGAACATTATCATCAACATATTTTAAACCAAAAATTTTATAGTGTTGATTTAATTGGGTAATTTCTTCAGAAGAAAAATAGTCCGCAAATTCTGGTCGTCCTCCCCAATAATAATCAATAAAATCAACAATTCCTAAGGGGATGTCGATTAATTCTTGAACTGAGAAAAGTTGCACGGTTTGCCAAGCATCCCCAAACCCGTTTGATTTGAAAGCACCATATTTCAAGAAAAACGCGGCTAATTCTTCTGGAATAATCACTTTTTCTCGCAACTTTGAAATGCTTTCTTCGATTTCTGGTGTAGAGAAAACTATTCGTTGCCAATCAAAACTATCCTCATCGACTAATGCTTTCAACTTTTCATTAAATTCATCGATAAGCCCCATTGTAAAATTCCTTATAAATCAAAAGATTATTGTAATTTAAGTGGTTTCAAAAATGCGTTGCCACCAACGTTTGCGAACGTTAGGAACTAGCGCATCATCTTCAATGGGTTCGGGAGGAATTTTGCTCAACAACCAACGCGGATGAATTTTACGACCGCTAGAACCACATGATGCTCCCAAATTGTGAGGATCGTAGATTTTAACCATCGTTGGATGTTCAAAAGAATCCGCGTACACAATTCCACAATAATCATATTCATGATCTTCTTTTAACAGCACATTTATTTCCTCTAAAAAGATTTGAAATTCATTGGTTTCTAAAGGTACAAGCGGAACTTCTTCATGATTAATAAAATACACATACCAATCTGAGTTATTTTCTTTTAAAACTCCCCATAATTTATCTAATTGCTCCCAATGTAATGTGTTGTAGAAACGTCCATTATATTTTTGTTGAAACTGACTGCTCATTTTAAACCCTCAAGTGTTTTCTTTTTGTAACTATCCTTAATATGCGCAGTGACTGCTAAATAACGCATATTATGACCTTCCGATCCTGCGAAGAACATATTGATAAAAACGACGATTTTATTTTGATAAGAAATGATTTCTGCCAGTCGATAATCTAATGGACAACCTCGACTGATAGGTAGTTGAGTATCTTTTTGTAAGATTTGGATTTGATTATCATTTTTTCCTTTTAAAGTTAAGGTAAAAATTTTGGCTTTTCCTAATCCAAAGCACTCTTGATCGGTTTCTTTCGTTTCTAAGTTTAAAATATAAATATCACTGCTTGAACCCGCTAAAGTAGGTTGCAAAGAAAACTCAACTTGATAGGGAGAACCGCTTAAATCTGTGAGAGGACGACTTAACAAATGATTACCGATTTCTGGTTTAAGCAATTGTAGTTCTTTTAGTTTTAGTTTTGCTTTATGTTTATTGATTTCACGGAGTTCTTCGATGGATTTCTGCATTGAGTTTTGTTGAAAGGGTTTTATTGCAAAATCATTTTTTTCAACTTCTAAAAGAAATAAATCGGCGTAATTTTCATTGGAACTTTCATGCGAACCAAATTGTTCAAACGCAAAGAATTTCGCGTTTTTAGAAAAACCTAACACAGAAAGTTGGGCAATGTCTCCCGCATAACTTTCAGAAAAACACAATAAAAACAATAAAATAATAAAAGAGTGCATTTAATTTTCTCCTCTGGTGTTCATAAATTCATAACAATGACATAATATAATGCTTTTGAGGTAGAATGCTATCTTGAAATTTTTTATTTACTTTTTCGGAGGATTTATGAACTTACGGGACGTGCCAATGATGGCAGTTTTATTTATTATTTACAATCTGTTAGCGTTAATTGGTGTGGCGGGTTCTTTGGATACTAGCCCATTGTTCACGATTTCTATGATGTCGGGCGCAAAAGTCCCCTTTACGGGTGGGGCTTTAATGGTCACGATTGGGTTGATTTTGTTATACATTGAAATCCTCAAATCCACTCGTGCAACTCAAGAACAAATGCTTGAACAAACTTTCTCAATGGGTTTATTTGTGGTGTTCTTAGTGGAGTTTCTTCTTGTTCAGGCGGCGGGTACAACCACTTTCTTAATGTTAATGATTATCCAACTTCTTGATGTGATGGCTGGTTTTACCGTCACTGTTGCAAGCAAGCGTGCTGGTTTAGACCTTAGTCGTTAATTTTACTTTTAAGTCCATTTGTTCACAAAAAAACCGAGGCATTTGCTTCGGTTTTTCTTTGGGATATTATTTGCGGGTTCAAATGAATTTTATTCAAAGTGGCGTAATTAGAAGACAATAAAAAACGCTGCCAAATTTTTACATTTGAACAGCGTCAAAGGAGTAATATGAAATCTTATTGGTTGGTTGCCGCTTGAACCGCTGGAATTTGAAGAACTGTGCCCGCAGAAATCGCTGCTTTACGGTCTATTTTGTTTAAAACGGCTAAGGATTGGGTGCTGGTTTGATATTGGCGAGCAATATCGCGTAAGGTTTCACCATCTTGAACTTCATGGGTTTGTGCGGCAACTAATTGTGTGAAAGGAGATTCTCCCGCATCAAAAGGCGATTCAACTTGAGCAATTGGAACAGTGTCGGTGCTTTGAGAAATACCCGCATTTGCTAATTTTTGTTGTAACATTTCTGCTTTGTCGACGGGAACTAATACATAAGGCGCGCCCACATAAACTTTCTTAAAGCCGGGGTTCAAATAACGTAATTCTGGCAATGGCATATTAATTAAAGAAGCAACGGTTTCTAAATCAACTTGTTCGTTAGTTTCAACCATTGCAACGTAAGGTTGATTTGGAATATCTGGGAGAGCAATGCCGTATTGATCAGAGTATTTGATGATGGCAGAAACCGCTAATAAACTTGGAATGTAACCGCGTGTTTCTTTGGGGAGATTTAATGACCAATAATCGGTAGGTTTGCCTTGCGCTTTGTTCTTTCTAATTTCTTTGAGAACGCGCCCTTCGCCACAATTATAGGCTGCAATTGCATTTAACCAATCGCCACCCATTTTGTCGTGTAATAATTGTAAATAATTCAAAGCGGCTTCGGTGGAAGCAGCGATGTCTTGGCGACCATCATAGGATTTGTTTTGTTGCAAACCGAAGATTTTACCTGTGCCAGGGATAAATTGCCAAATGCCAGCGGCGCTTTTAGGGGAACGAGCGGTGGGTTTGTACGCGCTTTCAATGGCGGGGAGGAGAGCGATTTCCATTGGCATACCGCGTTGTTCGACGGCTTCTGCAATGTAATGGAGATAAGGTGCGGCGTTGTAGCTGAGGCGGTAGAAATGTTTGTGATTGCGTTGGTAAAAAGCTAAAGATTTTGCGTAGCGTTCGGGTTCTACGGAGGGTTGCAATTCGTAACCGGCGGCGATGCGTCCCCATAAACTTTCGTAATGCTTACCGGTTTTTTTGTTAATTGAAGCGTTTGTCAAAGGGGCAGAATCTGTCGTGGATTCTGCGGTGGCATTAGGATCGACTTCGTTGTCGTCAGGAGTCACGGCACAGCCGCCCAATCCCAATAATGCACATATAAACAACGTCTTAGTGTAGTTGGTATTAATCATCATTGTGGTCTCATGCTTCTCCAAAAAGTATTGAAGCCAATTATTTCAAGTAGTTGGGAAAATTGCAACCTTTTTTTGAGATTTCTCTCTTAACCTATTGATTTAACTGGTTTTCTGTAAAATTGCATAATAAAACCCATCAAAACCCGATTGGTGAGGATATAAATTTTCCTCATTTTGCAACACAAAACGCGGATTTGCCTCGAGAAATTGCGCAACTTGAAACTGATTTTCGGACGGCAGAATGCTACACGTCGCATATACGACCAGTCCGCCGACCTTACACATCGCCGAATAATTTTGCAAAATGTCACGCTGACGTTGCCGCACATCTTCCAAACTTTGCAAACTGAGTTTCCACTTCGCATCAGGATTGCGTCGCAACACGCCCAACCCCGTGCACGGCACATCTAATAAGACTCGATCCGCATAATTATGTAACCGCTTGATTATTTTATTATTTTCAATATGGCGCGGTTCAATATTAAAAGCTCCTGCTCGACGCGCTCGCTGTTTTAAATTGGCGAGTTTCCACGCTTCAGTATCTAAGGCGATGATTTTGCCCTTATTTTCCATCAACGCTGCCATTTGCAAGGTTTTCCCGCCACCACCCGCACACGCATCGATCACCGTCAAACCTGCTTTTAATTGCAACGCGGGCGCAATCCGTTGAGAATTCGCGTCTTGAATTTCAAACAATCCTTCTTTAAAAGCGGGATGTAGAAATAAATTTCTTCTGACTTTTAATTGCAACGCAGCATCACCCACCACAGAAGTTTCAATCTTATCTTCTTGAAATCTAATTTGTAATGCTTCACGAGTAGTTTTTAAAGTATTGACTCGAATTACTAAGGGTGCAGTTTTATTTAAAGAAGATAAAATCGTATCCCACTCTTCTTTTAGTTCACTTTCTCCGACTTGATCTAACCATTCTGGGATCGATTCTCTTAATGCACGATTGTGTTGGATTTCTTCTAAACGTTCTTTATCAATTGAAACGCCTTTAAATTCTTCCCAATCGGGCAATGTTTCTCCTTTCCACAAAAGATACGCACCAAACAAATCCCACAAATTAGGTCTATTATGAATTAAGTATTCTAACAAACGTTTCCAACGTACAATTTCATAACTATACTCGGCAACAAAGGCTCGATCACGCGCTCCCCAACGTGGATTTGCTTTAAGTTGTCTTTCAATAACTTTATCCGCATATTGTTGTTGTTCAAAAATTGAAGATAAAGTGTCAATCACTGCGAGAACAAGATTTTTATGTAATTTCATGATTATTAAGATATTTTACCAAGTTGTGGGTTGAAATTTGTTATCATTTAAAATAACGGCTGAATCGCCTTTTTGCGCAATCACAAAAAAGCCTTTTTTATACGCATAACGTGCAACATTTTCTGGAATCACCATTCCCGTAATTGCACCTAATACTCTGTAATCCTTATAAATCGGAAATAAGGTTTTAAATTTGTCCATTCTTTCCAAATGTTCATTCACGTCATCGATGCTTAAATTACTTTTTACTTCCACTAACACACAATTATCACCATTAATCGCAAACAAATCAATTTCCATTGCCAAATTTAATTTAGGATTCTTTGCTTTTACATCGCGCATTACGGCGGTAATATCAACTCCCCTTTCTTGAAATAACCTCACAATAGAAGGTTCGACAAATGCTTCCACAAATTCACCCAATCGATTACCCAATTCTCCAATTTTTTTGCTCATCGCTTTGATTTGTCGATCGGTTTCTTTTTGTTGCTGAGCATTTTCTTTAAGTTGTCGATCTGTTTCTTGCATTTTTAAATCAGTTTCTCTGAATAAACGCCAAATATCTTCTAAGGTGGGCGCGGGATCATTGGGAATCGTAGTATTCATAAGAGTTTCTCCAAAAATTGTTAATTATCTTTTACACCATTGTTTTTCACAAGGAATACCATTTCCATCGCCGTCCATTTTAACATTCGGACAATTTTTTAAGAAAAAAGTAGCTTCTTCACATGAAGTCATTTGTGAACAATGCGTTCGACCATCACATTTAAATGAAGAAGAAATTGAAGGTGGCGTAATATTATTTTCATTAGATATTATTGGTGTAGAAGAAATTGTATTATTAGCAGGTGGTGAATAATAACTATTTGATTTATATTTGTTATATTGCCAAATAGATATAACAATAAGCACCAAAAAAATTAATTTTTTCATTGATCATTAGCTCCAAAGGTGAAAGAGGCTATTTTAACAAAAATAGCCTAGAATCAATTATAGGTTTTTGATTTCAAAAGAATGGGTGATTTCAGCGGTTTTGTCGAGCATTTTAGAGACCGAGCAATATTTTTCTGCGGACAAATCAATGGCGCGTTTGACTTTGGTTTCGTCGAGATTTGTGCCGATGACAATGTAATGCACGTTAATTTTCGTGAAAACTTTGGGGTCTTCGGGGGCGCGATCGGCGGAGATTTCGATTTGGCAGTCGATGAGGTTTTGGCGACTTTTTTCGAGGATCATTTTCACGTCGATGCCCGTGCAACCGCCTAATCCCATTAACAATAATTCCATTGGACGTGCGCCCAAATTGCGTCCGCCAACTTCTGGAGATGCGTCCATGATCACGCCGTGCCCGCTGTCTGCTTCGCCCAACCAAGTCATGCCCTCGATTAATTTAATCCGTGCTTTCATGTTTAAATTCCTGTGTGTTTTCAAAAAAATATCATATTGTCGTTGAAATGAAACGAGAAGGGATTTTTAATTTCTATATATTCAATCTCTTCGTTCATTTATTATAGGACATTATATTATAAAACCCTTCTTTATCTATAAACCGATTTCTGAGAAATGCAATTAAAGTCATTTGAATCGTAGCTAAAATAAAGAAAACCAGCTAAAATTTCGCGTTTTTGTGTTGATAGGAAGTCGAAAATGCTGGAAGCGGTACTGTTTGATTTGGATGGGACGTTGGCGGATACTGCGCCCGATTTGGCGGCGGCGTTGAACCACGTTTTGCGATCCGAAAACCGCGATCCGTTGCCATTTGACGAGATTCGTCCTTGGGTTTCGCATGGAGCTAAATATATGATTCGTCAAGGATTTAAAGAAGAACCTCCGCACATCGACGAACTGTGGTCGCAATTAGTCGACTTCTATCAACACAATATCGCCACGCATACCCGTTTGTTTGAGGGCATGGATCAGATTTTGCGCACACTTGAAAAACGTCAGCTAAAATGGGGGATCGTCACTAATAAACCCGCGTTTTTAACCGATCCGTTAGTGCAAGCCCTTGATTTAAATTGCAAATGCGTGATTAGTGGCGATACGTTGGCGGTCAAAAAACCCGATCCCGCGCCATTATTGTTTGCTTGTCAACAACTTGCCGTCGATCCCGCCAATGTTTTGTATGTGGGCGATGCTCAACGCGACATCGAAGCGGGCAAACGCGCAGGAATGCGTACCGCCGTCGCCCTGTTTGGTTATCTGGATTCCCACGATTCGCCCGATACTTGGGGTGCAGATATTTTATTAACCCAACCTATTGATTTACTTAAATTATTTTAAGAAGGATTATAAGAACTTGATTCGCCACATTTTTCGTTTAATTCGTGACAAACTGCACACTTTAGTGGGATTCAAAAAAGCCCCTGCCGCGCCTCATCTTCCCCCTCAAGCCCCGCCGCCTCCGCCAATTGTGAGAGCCAAATCACCGCCTCCGCTGCGTCCTAAACAACCGCTTTGGAAGCCCGATCAATTCCTTGTCGAACCCGTCGACGGTAAGACGCGCTTTCATGATTTTGATTTGTCGTATGCGTTGATGCACGCGATTGCGGACGCGGATTTTCGATATTGCACGCCGATCCAAGCGGAAACTTTACCGCACACTTTGCAAGGTAAAGACATGATCGGACAAGCCCAAACGGGCACGGGAAAAACGGCGGCGTTTATGATTACGATCATTCAACGTTTGGTGAAATCGCGTCCGATGGGCAAACGTCCCAACGGCACGCCAAGAGCGTTGATTTTAGCCCCGACCCGCGAATTGGTGATCCAAATCATCAAAGATACCCACGTTTTAACCAGATATTTGCATTTGAAAACAGCACAAGCGTTTGGTGGAACGGATTATCGCAAACAACAATCGCAACTTACTGAAATTGTTGATATTTTAGTGGCAACGCCAGGGCGTTTATTAGATTTTCAAAAGCAAAACTTGATCGATTTGAGCAAAGTCGAAGTATTGGTGCTCGATGAAGCGGATCGGATGTTGGACATGGGATTTTTGCCCGACGTGCGTCAAATCGTGCGCTCAACGCCTTACAAAGACAAACGTCAAACCCTTTTATTCAGTGCGACTTTTCCCGATGAAATCCGTCGCGCCGCCGAAGGTTGGACAACTAATCCGATCACCATTTCCATCGAACCCAAACAACTCACCGCGCAAACCGTTGATCAGATTATGTATATTATTACAAATGATCAAAAATACCGTTTGCTTTACAACTTGATCATTCAGCAAGATTTACAGCGCGTGTTGATTTTTGCGAATCGCCGCGATGAAACCCGTTTTTTAAGCGAAAAGCTCACCCGCGATGGGATTCAATGCGCAATGTTGTCGGGCGATGTCGCACAAGATAAGCGAATCAAGACCTTAGAATCGTTTCGAAACGGCAAAATTCGGGTTTTAGTGGCGACGGACGTGGCGGGACGCGGATTGCATATCGATGCGATTAGTCATGTGATTAATTTCACGTTGCCCGACGATCCCGAAGATTATGTGCATCGAATTGGAAGAACGGGACGAGCGGGCGCGTTGGGAACATCAATTAGTTTTGCGACCGAAGATGATGCGTTTCACGTTCCAGAAATCGAAGCGTTGACCGGTCAAAAATTCAATTGCATTCAACCTGTTGCGAGTTTATTAATTGAAGTGCCTGTTCCACCACCAATTCCCAAACCCGCCTCAAGAATCATTAGAAAACCGATTTCAAAAATTGAGAAAACTTTTGAGAAACCTGTTGAAATTCCCGTTGAAAAACCTGTTGAAAAAACAGAAGAAATCATTGAAACAAGATTTGTTTTAAATGAGAGTTCGGTAACTGAAATAATTGAGGAAATGCCAAAACCTGCAAAGAAACCTCATAATTCATTGCGTCGTCCCCCGTTTCGTCGTCGCCGTCGTCCTCGCACCGACGATAATTCTCCTCCCTCTTCAAACGATAACTCTTAGATTTTCCTCATGTTCCCACACCAAAGTGGGAACTCTAAATTTTTTCTCCAAAACTATTTACAACAGTCAAATTGCCATGATAAAGTTATTGCGCAATTCATTTTTCATGTCAAAAAAATGATCATTGAAAGCGGTTGCTTTTACTAAAAATTAATTACCCCGCACAAAGGAGCACATCATGAGCATCGTACTCAAGCAAGATAAACTTCAACATATCAATAGCATTACCCATGAAGGTAAAGTGATTGTTGTAGCAACCGATTCAAATGGAAAGATTTTTTATACAATCAAACAAGATGGATTTGAAGACAGTTATTTAAATACTCCGCCTGATCAAAGAACGGGTTGGGAGAATTGGCAAACTTTAGAGCTTCCAAATGAACCCAATGATCAATCTGTTCTTGATAGAGAAAAAGCCGAATTAACTTATCAGCAAGATACCTCAAAATATATTTTACGGTCGCGTTATCAAACTCATGCAGAATCTGCTGTTGCACCTGTTCAACTTATTTCTGCTTTGGGACATTTGTATGTCTTTCGCCAATCTAAATCAAATACGTTATTGGTAGATCGTTTTATTTTAGACGGTATGACAAATAAATTGAATCGAAAATTAGAAGTTCGTTTCAAACGTAGCAAACAAAGATATACGCCTACCAAAAACATGAAGAAAACCGATAAAGGGTTAAACAATATTGACTCTTTAGATTTTCGAGATGCGAACGGTAATTTCTTTTATGAACCCACGACAGAACTCAATACAATCAATAATTTACAAAAAGGCTGGTTTTCTGTTGTGTTCGTGCCTACCATTGAGAATGATGTCTATCGTTGGCATATTTTTGCTTACAATAGTCAAACGCAAAAAGTTGAATTAACGACTATTCGGGCTTCTTCTGATGGCTTATTTGATGTTAAAGATTACACCGTTTTTGAAGAATCCAATGAAACCCTTGTTCCTCGTAGTATTCAGGGTGTTATCAAACGCTCTTTAGAAATAAATAATGTAACTATTACCAATGGTTTGGCGGCAACTAAATATGATTTACAACAAGCCCAACAAACTCAATCTGGTGAAGAACAACTTTTAAAGACTTCAACTCGCTTAATGTTAGCTATTCCTACCGATAAAGGTACGGCTGCCTTTAGTTTTGGCATTGCTGCGGATGGAACATTAGCTCAAATTGATGAAACGCCAGAAAATACCTTATTGCGTAGTCAAAAACGTGAAATTCTACTTCCTCTAAATACCTTAGATGAAATTAAATCATTTGGTGATAAAACTCCCCCTCCTCAAGGCATTATTAGTGGGTTAGGTGTGGGTGAAGAAGATGTTGAAGATTTAGTAACCATTACCACCGATAATAAAGCTGCTGAACTTGCTAATGGAGATTTGATTAAAATAACCAATACTCAAGACTATCAAGGTTTATATCAAGCTAAGTGTGTCGACGAAAACACTTTTGATATTGATCTTTCTCTAGGTGAAGGCTTAGGTTATTGGGAAAAAATTGAGGAAGAAGAAGGTGGTTTAATCTTTGATAATATGATTACTGCCTATGAGAAAACGCCTGATGGTAAATTACGAATTACTTGCCCTAATCATGGATTAGAACAAGGTGATCAAATTCAAATCATTGGAACAGAATCTTACAATGATACTTATCCTGTTCAAAAGATAGATGATACTCACTTTGCTATTGAGCAAAAATGGTCATCAGCAGAAATGTTGAATATTAAATTACTCTCTCAAAAACGGAGAGGAATTGTATTTGATGGAGTTGATGATTATTTAGAAATATCTCAGTTAGCTGAATTAAATCCTAAACTTTTTACAGTTTCTTGCTGGATGAAAGTAACTGGAGGGCAAGGACATCGTTCCCCCATCACAAGCCGCAGTGCCAATGGCGGATTAAAAGGCTATTTCATTTATGTCAATCCTGAAAACAAATTAGAATTTTGGGTTGGTTATGGTGAAAGTTGGCAAAGTGTTATCAGTTCAGCTATTGCACTCGACACTTGGATACATATTTCTGGTAGCTATGATGGAGAAACCCTAACGCTCTACATCAATGGCGTACAAGCAGGTAGCATAAAAACCGCTTATGTTCCTAATACAACTCATCCTTTACGAATTGGTGCTGGGGTGACAGAAGGTGCGCCTCAATACTTCTTCCCCGGTCAAATTGCAGATGTTCGTGTTTGGAAAATAGCGCGTTCTGCTGAAGATATTAAAAGCGATATGCACTTACAACTAACTGGTAAAGAACTAGGATTAGTCGGCTATTGGAAATTAGGAGCTATTTCTGAAGGAAAAGTTATTGATTTCTCTACTAACGGTAATGATGCTACTGTTTATGGAGATGTGTATGTCAGTGCGGCTACTTTAAATCGCAAACTAAACAGTGGATTAGATGCCGTCAAATATAGTAATCCAGACCTATTTGCAGTTAGTGAACGAGCAACTTATGAAGAAAGTTTTGAGTTTAAGGTGAACGGCTTAACTTCTGTTGATCTTAACTCTTTAGATAACGCAGATGGTAAAGGAAATAAAATTTTTACCTTTTCTCATTGGGGTAAAAGTAGCCGAAGCTCTGATCAGAAAACTATGATTTCTACGGTACAAAATAAATTTGAGAGTTTAGATAATGGCTGGTTTAAGGCTTCGTGTAACATTACCATTCCAGATAATGTAAGTATGTTGCGTTCATTTGAACTTACAAATGTGAGAGGAACTTGGAAATCTATAGAAATCCGCAAGCATCGAGTCCGTTTATTATCAGATAGTATTACAGAAGCTAAATACATAGATGGTGCGACTTTGGCAACTTTGGCGGGTCAGTATGCCAATTTACCAGCACAGTTACAGCAGCTTGCCCAGAAAGAACAGGAAGAAGCAAGTCTTTTAATCGAGAAAAAATCTCTTGAAACGAGAATTGCTTTGTTAGAAGCTCAGGAAAAGCTCTCCTCAACAGAGAAACAACAAACCATAGCAGCCAAACAAGCTGAAGTCAATCGGCAGCGAAATTTTGTTCAAACACTTCAACAGGAAGAGCAAAACTATAAATCAATATATGACAGTGAACTCAACAACCCTTTAAATTACTACTGTTACATATTAGGCAAAGGATTTGAAGACAGCCATCGTCTCTGTGTGGTCAACAATTACGATCAAGGGATGAACGTTGCTTGCTTTCCTAATTCGCATGGTAATACTAAAACCTGTGGTTTGTTTAAATTTTCTTTGGTCGAAGGTGGATATTATCAAATTATCAATCAATACTACGAAAATAGCCATCGTATCTGTGTAGTCAATCCTTTAGATCAAGGGATGAACGTTGCTTGCTTTCCTAATTCGCATGGTAACACTTTGAGTGGACCTGGTACATTTAAAATTTCCTCATTAGGAAATGGATATTATCACATTATTCCGCAATCCTATGAAACTACTCATCGTCTCTGCGTAGTTCTGCCCTACGGCGAAGGGATGGATGTAGCTTGCTTTCCTAATTCGCATAACAATACGACAGGGGGATTTAAGTTAGTTCGCTCCGATCAACAGAGCAACCAAAAGATCACTAATGCCCGCAATCTCTACGAGGCAACTTCAGCCAGATTGAAAATAGCGGTGATAACACTGCAAAAACTGGAGGAAGAGTTAAGACTTTTACAGTCAGTTAGTACCGATAGCAGCGAAAAAATAAAACTTCAACAGCGTCTCGCCGAAGTCGTCGAACAACTGAAACAAGTTCAAAAAATGATAAATACCTTAAACAACGAAATACTCAAGGTATTATGCACCACCCAACAAACTCCCCAAGCTATGCCCCAAGTTGCTAAAGATGGTAAAGGGTTAGTAACTCAAGGAGCGTTACTTGGGTTTGTGCAATCTGCCAGCCGCCTCAATGCCATTGAAACTTGTGAAGGTAATGTCCAGTTGAGTTATTTGGACAGCGAAGGACGGATGCGACAAACAAACTATGACGCTACAGCCGATGGAAAAAATACCGCCTTTGAACAGTGGATTCCTGATGCTCAACGTGCCTGTTTAAACTTTAGCAACAGCGATAGTGTCGTTAAGTTAAATCAACCCTTCTATCTTCCCACAGACTGGAGTATTGAAGCTTGGTTCTTTTATCCATTACCAGAAACGGGAGAATGGAATACTTTAATCCGAGGCAAAGATGTCGATCATCACATTCTGGTTAGAAATCGTCAACAGTTAGGGATTTATCTGACCAATGATTCCTTAGGGCAGAACTTTTACGATAGCGGCTTCAATATGGAGTTGTTGACCAAGGGATGGCATCATCTTGCTGCTGTCGGTCGGAGGGATACCACGCTATTTTATGTTGATGGCAAAAAAGTGGGTGATGTGAAAGCAAAAGCCCTAAAAAATGCGGAAGAGAATCTGAATAAAAACCCCAACGATGCCGCCGCGAAGAAAAAAGTTGAAGACATTAAGAAAGCGAGTCTGAAATCTAATAGCCATGTTTCTGCGATCGGTAATAATCATCTCTTAGCTAACCAGCCACCCGTCCCAGCTAATCAGTCTGCTGATTATTGGTCTATGAATTTTGATGGGGTCAACGATCGGATTAGTGTTGTTGATAATCCGAATTTGCAGATTACTAGCTACACGGTAGAAGTTTGGATTAAACCTAATGGAACTCCTAATGAGGAATGGAAAACTATTATCGGTAGATCGGGTCGAAATTTTCATATCGTGTTACATAGTAGTGGGTACATCCACCAACGCTTCTATACCCCATCATCAATCGGGACTCCTAATACGCCGAGTGGTTCGATTATTTGGAATCAATGGAATCATATCGCGATTACGAATGATGGTACTACTGCCAAAACCTATATTAACGGGGAACTAAAGGCAGAAGGAGCTACAGGTGGAAGCCTCGTTATGGATAAAACACCTCTGTACATCGCTGGTAACCTCGACAATGGCGCAGGTAATAATCATTTCAATGGTCAACTTGCCGATGTCCGTATCTGGAAAGTCGCCCGCACCCAAGCAAAAATTAAGGCGAATATGTCTCAACGCCTTAGTGGAAAAGAAGCAAATTTAGTGGCTTACTACCCCCTGAATAAGCTCGAAGGGGATAAAGTTCTAGACCTAGTGGGGAATAATCATGGCACTGTGGTCGGAGCGAACACCGTGAAGGATCAAAGCCTATCTATTGCCCCCTTATCTATTACCCCCCTCATCCGAGGTGAGCAGTTCGGTAAATTGGCAGAGGTGCGTGTTTGGGGAGTTGCCCTCAGTGATGATGAAATTGCTGTCAATAGCAAAATACTTCTCAGTGGGAACGAATCTGGTTTATTGGCTTATTACCCCATGAGTGAAGCCACAGGAGTGGAAATACGCGACCATTCTGGTAATGGATATAGTGGCACTATGTCTGGTGCAAATTGGTGGGGTTGTACAGCACCTATTGGCTACGTTGATAAGCAAAATATTCCTGATGCTTTGGTTTCTAATGAATATAGCACTGTCAGCATTGAAAATAATTGTAAAGTTGCAATTATGCGACGTTTTTTTGCATATCCAACTACAAATACTGCAACCTTATTCCAAGACAAACGCATTGAAACATTGGAAATGAAATGGATTGGTAATGCTCAATTTGCACCGACTTTATTAGGTTATATTGAAGGTGCGCCTCCTGTTCCTAGTGAAAATCTAACAGTATCAGATGATTATAATGGGGCAACTTCAGTAGAACTTACCATGTCTGAAGATGTAGAATTTAGTTGGAATCGGTCACAAGATACTGGTTTAGGCGCAAATGTAGAAGCGTTTATTGGTGCTGAAACAGAAAACGAAGCGGGGCTTGGTTTTACTACAAAAGTTGCAACGATGCGAGCAGGTTTTAAAGGCAACTTTGAATTTAGCTATCAATTCCAAAATGAAAGCAATATTACCTCTAGTTCATCATTAAGCATGACGGATAAGCTAGAACTTAGAGGAATGCAAGAAGAAACTGCTAAATTTCCTCATCTTGGCAAACGTTTTGTGCCAAAAAATATTGGTTATGCGTTAGTCATTTCTGCTTTAGCGGATGTTTTTGTCACGCGCTTATCTCGCACTAAAAGAATGATAGGGTATCAAGTTCAACCGGTTGAGGGTATTCCACCAGATGTAAATACCATTACTTTTTTAATGAACCCCGCTTATACCATGAATGGTAGTTTAGATGGTTTGACAGGAAGCCAAGCAACTTCCGAGCGTTTCTTTAGACACGTGCCTGAAATGCGAGCGCAGTATGGTGCTTTATATCCCGCAAGCTATTATCGCTTACAAGAAGCCTACGCGCTCAAAGAAGCTATCGAAGCAGAAGACAAACGTCGAGAATCTTATTTTGCTGGCTTTAATGTTCATTTGGTTGATGAAGCTTCTTTAGATCGTAATATCGACAGTGGGGCTGCACCAACAACTATTGGCGTACAACGAGAGGAAGATAAACCAAGCACAACCATGACCGAAGCCGAAAAGAAAAAGGCTGACGAAGAAAGATTGAAAAACATCAAAGCAGATGCGAACGCGAAAGTTGAAACACAAAGCGCGGCGAGTAAAGCTAAACAATCTGAGATTCAGAACAAAATTGGTGATCAAGAGAAACGTGTTCAAGCAACTGATAGTTTTGCGGGTTGGCAAAAACGCATGGAAGCACTCCAGATTCGCGCTGGAAAACGTAATATTGTAAATACTTACGTTTGGGACGCGGACGGCGGTTTAAGAACCGAAGCGCAAAGTTTTGCAAATACGGTAGAACATACGATTGGCGGTTCTTTCACAATGAATGCTGCATTAGGTGCAGAAGCAAAATTTGGCGCAATGGCGACGGCAGAATTGACCGCTCAAGCAACGGTTAATTTAACCCAAACCATGAGTAAAACTGAAGCACGCAGTAAAGGATTTGAACTAAGTGTTGATTTAAGTGGCGTAGAGTTTCGTGGTGTAACCGATTTCAAAGATAATCCGATTTTACCCGGAGAGAAAGTCGATCGTTATCGTTTTATGAGTTTCTACTTAGATGGAAGCACTCAAAATTTCCAAGATTTCTTTAACTATGTGGTTGATCCAGAATGGCTTGCAAGCAACGATGAAGAAGCGCGTGCATTGCGTCAAACTCAAGCAGGCAAACCTAATAAAACATGGCGGGTTTTACATCGCGTGACTTATGTAGAACGCCCAGCATTAATGGGATTTGGACGAGATGCCCGGACTTTACGAGCAGCTGCAGAAACTTCTGAGCAACAGCAACTTTTGGATAAAATTGCTTCATTAGAAACTAATAATAAGAAACTTGAAGAAAAACTCGACAAGATTCTTGCAGCATTGACACCTAAATCTTAGTAGTAAAGTAGTTTAATTACTACAATAAAACCCTAGTAAATTTTAAATTTGCTAGGGTTTTTTTTTGAAATAAATCTCAAAACAACGCATCGAGCAAACCCGAAGAACGTTGGATTTGAGTTGAAATGGCGGATCGGATAATTTTTTCATTTCCAACTAAGATAAGTCGTTGTTTTGTACGGGTTATTCCAGTGTAAAGTAATTCTCGAGTTAAAATCGGTGATTCTTTATCAGGTAATAATAATAAAACGCTTTCAAATTCAGAGCCTTGGCTTTTATGAATGGTCATCGCAAACGCCGTTTCGTGAACCGGCAAACGTGCGGCGGGTAATTGTCGATAACCGCCATCCGTATTTTCAAAATACGCAAAAAGTCGTTTATTTTCATAGAGTAAGATTCCAATATCCCCATTAAATAATCGCAACCCGTATGAGTTTTGAGTAATCATTACGGGACAATGCGCATAATGTTGATTTTGTTTAGAAAATCCCAAAAGTTCCTCGATTTGCCGATTCAAATAAGAAACACCCCACTGTCCTTGCCGATGCGCACATAATACTCGAAATTTTTGAAATGCCTCTAAAATTTGTTGAGGATTATCAAGAGGTTGCAAATAAGATTCATAACCTTGTTTTGCGTATTTTTTCCATTCTTCAGGATTTTCTAACCAAATCATTTCATCGCCAGTTTCTTTAAGAATTTCAATCGCTTGATCTGCATTACCATTATTCACCGCTTGCGCTAAACGTCCAATTTTATTTTTAGAATCAAAACGATAGCTATGTTTTAATAAAACTACCGCGTCTTGTAAATTCGAAATCTGATCTAAAGTTGATAACTCATTGATTTCAGGAATAAATTTAGTTAATTGTGATTGAAAATCCGCCGAAAAACCCCGTTGCGCATTTTCACACAAATCGCCGAGCACCGCGCCCGCCTCGACCGATGCAAGCTGATCCTTATCTCCTAATAAAATCAATCGACTATCGGATTTCAACGCTTGCACTAATTTGCTCATCAACGCCAAATCGACCATCGACGCTTCATCGACCACCACCACATCGACTGGAATTTTCCTCGATTCATTGAAATAAAAATACGGAGAATCTTCATTTAATGGACGCAAAAAACGATGAATAGTTGAGGTTTCTTCGGGAACGTTTTGCGCGCTAGGTAATTGTTTTTTCGCAGAAATAATCGACTGACGCAAACGCATCGCCGCTTTTCCTGTGGGAGCAACTAATGCAATCTGTAATTCTTTTTTTGATTGCATTTGTAATAACGCGAGTATTTTAACGACAGTGGAAGTTTTACCCGTTCCTGGACCGCCCGCTATTACACAAAAGGATTTCAAAATTGCAACTAATGCTGCAATTTTCTGCCAATCTGGGTTTTCTGGACTGTGAGGAAAAAGGCTTTCTAATTGTTCTTTTAAATCATGAGGAAAATCGATTTGAACAGGTTCTCGCAAACGATATTTCAACGCTTGAGCAAGTTTATGTTGATATTCCCAATAACGATATAAATACAAACGATTTTTTTGATCTAAAATTAATGGAGCAAAATCGCCTTCTTTTCCAATCATAAGCCCTGTTAATGCGGCTTTCCAACGATCTAAGGCTGGACAAATCGGAGATTTTTCTATATCAATAGGTAACGGTTTGTCAGCTAATTGCGGCAAATCCACACAAATATGCCCACGCGAAGTCCAATTGCTCACTAATGCCGCACTCCACGCAAATAACGGATCATTGTTTTGAGAAAGTTTCACCATAAAACGCGCAAAATGCACATCCAAATTCGACAAAATCTCTTGTTCTTTCAAGTAGTTAAGTTCAAAGTTGTTCATAATTCTCTATTTGCTAATTCTCCATGAGATAAAATATTATTTTATTAATTTCAATCAACATCTTTTGACTTATATTTGAAAATTAGGGTAGCAATTTCGGATGCCCCCTTCTTTTTAGAAAAATTGGCATTATAATATTATTTAGTCAATCATACCAAGAATCTGGAGAAAAAAATGTTATATTTGAGTGAGTTATTAATTAAACACCATGAATTACAATCTTTTGAGGAATTGCTAAAAGTTCTCAAGGAAGCCAAAAAAACTGAACGTTTCTTTAGAATGGATGTCAAACCGCCTTTCAAAGATACCCCCGATAATTGGGAAGATCGTTTAGAAGCTACCTTTTATTAAACGGAGAAAAAAATGTCTTTTCAAGATTTCAAAAACAGTGAAGAACCACAGAGCAATATTGATTGGTTAAGTCGATTAGAATTGCTCACCGTACGGTTACAAACTTTACCTCCAAATTTAAATGTCGAACGCGCTTATTTGCTCTTAGAAATGGGGCACGCTGAATTAGAACTTGAACACCCCGAAGCGGCTTGGGAAAATGCTGAAAGTGCTTTTGTGTTATTTTTAAAAGTTGAAGATTGGGAAGGCGCGGCACAAGCCTGTGATATTCTTTACAATACACATTTGGAAAATGCTTTAATTGCTTTAGCAAATGGTATTTGGTTGGGGGTTACATTTCCTATTGATCCAGAAATCACCGCCGTATTGCTAGAACATTTGGTTGATGAAACAACTAGCAATGCCGATGGTGCAGCGGTTGCGGCTGCAACTACTTGTTATATCATAGACTTACGCGCTTCTAAAGAAAAACATCAAGCATTAAGTTTCTTTGCGGATCAATTGTTAGGGAGAGTTGCTATGCGACATAGCCAGATTGATAATCAAACCGCATTTCAAGAATGGGTGCAACGTTTAGAATTAGATGAACCAAGCAAATTCTTACCTCGTTTGGCGCAAATTTTAGAGGTAGTTTCTCAAAATAATTGGTGGTTTGACCGCGATGAATTACGCGCACGTTTGCCTTGAGGAATTTTGTTATGTGGGAAGAGGAAGAAGAACAAATTATTTCTAATGCGGGACAAATGGTAGATTTATCTTTTTCATTGGATTGCAAAACCTTACCTTTGGATCATGCGTGGGCATTGTCACAAGCGATTTCAAATACCTTATCTTGGTTTAATGAATTAGAAAATACTGGATTACATTTAATTCATGTTGCAGAATCGGGAAATGGTTGGCATCGTCCTGACGATATTTTGTATTTGTCGAAACGTACCCGATTAATGTTAAGATTGCCCTTTGATTATATTTCAAAAGCGCAAATCTTATGCGGTCAACAATTTGATATAAATGGACATTGCATAATCGTTAAAGAAAGTCGCCTAAAACCGCTTTTGCCATCATCTGTTTTGTTTGCCCGTTATGTATTAGCAGATCGAGAACAAAGTGAGGAAGATTTCATAACAACAGCCTCACAAGAATTGAAAAACTTAGGTGTGCAATGTCGTAAAATGTTGGCGGGTTTAACCCATGAATTTCAAACCCCAAATGGAGTTTTATTTACCCGCAGTTTAATGTTAGCGAATTTAGTTCCAGAAGATTCTTTATTGTTACAAAACAACGGGTTGGGAAATAATAAAAAAATCGGTTTTGGGATTTTTATTCCGCATAAAGACATTAAAGCTGTCGGGCAAACAATGGATAAAAAAAACTAAACTAACAAGGTTTCAAACCCAAGCGTTTTAAGAGATTTTGATCGTGATTGGTATCGGTGTTTTCAGCGGTGAGAAGTTTCTCTCCATAAAAGATTGAATTTGCTCCCGCCAGAAAACACAAAGCCTGTAATTCATCATTCATTTCTACACGCCCTGCCGACAAACGAACTCTCGAAGCTGGCATCATAATTCTAGCGATTGCAATTGCTTTAACAATCTCAAATGAATCAAGGGTTTCTACATTCTCTAATGGCGTGCCTGCAATTTTAATCAATTGATTGATAGGAACTGAGTCTGGATGTTGAGGTAAATTGGCTAATGTTACTAATAAACTTGCTCGATCTTCGATGGTTTCTCCCATGCCAATAATTCCCCCGCAACACACTTTCAAACTTGCTTTTCTAACGTTTTCTAAAGTCGTTAATCGTTCTTGATAATCTCGGGTAGAAATGATTTGAGTATAGAAACGTTCAGAGGTATCTAAATTATGGTTGTAATAATCCAATCCAGCGGATTTCAACTGCATAGCTTGTTGCTCTGATAACATACCTAATGTCATGCAACATTCCATTTCTAACGCTTTGATTTCATTGATAATTTCTAATAATTGAGGAAAATCCCGATCTTTAGGTTGTCGCCACGCCGCCCCCATGCAAAATCGCGTTGCGCCTTGTTGTTTTGCTTGTTGAGCAGCTTCAATAACCTCTTGAACTGGAAGAAGTTTTTCCGTCACCAAACCCGTATCATAATGCGCACTTTGTGGGCAATACGCACAATCTTCAGGGCATTTACCCGTTTTAATATTTAAAAGCGTGCTTAATTGAACTTCTTGTGGATTGAAATGCTGACGATGTAACGTTTGTGCTTGAAAAATCAAATCGTTAAGCGGGGTTTCAAATAAAGCTACAACTTCATTTAATTGCCAATCATGGCGAATCGTGGTTTGTTTCATTTTCTTCTCTAAAATTGAAATAATTTACAATGATTCTATTTGCTCAAAATTTAATCCCGTTGTTACCGAAATCAAATCAATACTTAAACCTTGTTGTTTTAATCGTTGGGCGATTTCTAACGCTTTTTGTAATTCACCTTTTGCAATGCCTTCAGATATTCCTTCAGCTTTTCCCTTTGCAATACCCTCTTTTAAAGCCGTTTCCATAACATCACGTTCAACTAACATAGCATCGATATATTTCTCATAACGTTTGCGTTCTTTCTCAGTCATATTTAATAAAGTGAGTTTCTGACGGGCTTTGTCGATGTTCTTTGCATGAAACTCTGGTTTTATTGCATTATGTTTTAAAAAATAAATCCATTCATCTAAAGCACCTTCAATCAAATCCTCAAAACGTTCAACGTTAATCAAATAATATTCTGGAAAGATATTTTTATCTTTAAAAACAATAGATTGCGTTAAAATATCTTTTTCTTTTCTTTTAATAATTAGGGGAAGATGATTATGCACACCTAAAAACTCAGTTTTACCATGATAAACATAATCTTCACCAACCCCTAGATTAAAATATAAAATGCTCACAGAAACCACTTTTAAAATGTCTGAGTATTTCTCACCTAAACCTAAATTTTCTACAATGACTTTAGAAGTACCAAATAATAAACGTTCTAAAAAATCAGCTTGACGTTGATTTTGGATTTCAATAATAAAACGTCGTCCCATTTTATCTTTGACCAACAAATCTACGCGATTAAATTTATTATCTTTTTCTTGTTGATTAGATTCACTTTCTAAGATTTCTTCAACAAATACATCTTCTCTCAATAAAGCCGTTAAAAAACCTTCTAACACATCAAAATTTGCTTTATTTCTTAATACCGTTTTCATTGCCCAATCAAATCGCATTAATTGGATTTCTTTTGGTTCTTTCATTATGGTTTCCTCAAAATAGTATTTTCAAAACGAAATAAAATTCTTCCTAAAAAAGTATTTGCTAATCCCCACGCAATTAAAACACCTAATGAATTTGCTGCAATATCTAAGAAACTTCCTATTCTTTCGGGTAAGAAAGTTTGAACAATTTCTAATCCAATTCCTTGCGCAATAAAGATTGTCGCTAAATATTTATATTGTTTAGAATCATGCCATTGTGCAAACCATCCCATTAACGTTCCATAAGCCAAAAAATGCCCGATTTTATCATTAATTCTAAATAGTTCTACATTTGAAGACGGAGAAATCACCGACAATATAACAACAATCCCTACCAATAAACACCCAACTCCTTTCCATAATTTTAAATAATGTAATTGGATTTTGTTCATAATTTTTTCTGTAAAGAAGTAATGGTTTCAGCAAGTTTTAGATTGGTTTGAAATGCGAGATTTTGAGGAGCAAGTTTGAGTGCGTGATGAAATAATTGTAATCCTTGCGTATGGTATTGAGGATTTAACATTAATACAACTCCCAAATCATTATATAAATTAGCTTGTTGTGGTGTTAATTGGATTTGTTGTTGCAAATATTGAATTGCATTTTCGACTTGTTTATTTTGTAACATTTGTAAAATAGATTGCTGAGATAAAACAAAATTAAAGGCTTGCTGAATTGGTGTTTTATTCTCATATAATTGTTGGAAATCTTGAGCAACTGTTTGATGTTTATTTTGTGGATGATCACTATAACCGTAACCTGCATAATGAATGAAAAAGGCTTGTAGTCTTTCTTGTGGTTTTCCTAAAGAATCCATACGATTAAACCTTACATCAATTGATTGATGAGAAATCCCACTTTTTTGAATTAAATAATTAAAATAAGTTTGATCATGAAAAGGCAATTTTTGATAACTTGATTCAAATTCTTCTAATGATTTGTATTGAAAGAAATTAGCATTTTTTGAACACAACATAATACCGGCATTATAATAAATAAATCTTTCGTTTTGTTTAGTCCATTTTTGTTTATAATCAAATAGTTGATAAATATTATGTACACAAGATGAACGATCTATATATTGTCCTTCATTATAAAGATAAACGGTATTTAAATCAGGATAAACTTCAAAGATATTGGGTGCAAAAGGGGTAATTAATACATCCGCATCTAAATATAAAACTCGATCATAAATTTGTAATAAATCTTCAATAAAGAGTTTTTCTACACAAGCGGTAACAATAGACAAATTATTTTCATGTTTTAAAATAGGCGTTAATCTTGACGTTCTCACAATCAAATCCGCATCCACTTTCTCTGCATATATTTGCATTGCTCGCCGAGTAAATTGAAACATAAGATTGTCGCCCAACATTATCGTATAAATTGCTTTTTTCATTATTTTAAAACTCCATAAGTTTCAGGTTTCGTATATTTTTAAAATGTTTATCATAAGTGAATAAAGCTAAATCATGTTGAAGTGCAGACGCAGCAATACAAATATCGTTAGTTGGAATTGGATTTCCAGATAACTTAAGTTGTTTAAAGATTTGCGCATAATATTTTGCTGTTTCTTGATTGATAGAAAGAAATTTGCATTGAGGTAATTCTAAAAATTGATTAAACTCTTCAATATTTTGCTTTTCTTTATTACCTAATGTGAAACCTGCCAATAACTCAGCCATAACAACAGTATTGACTGCTATAGTATATGCTTGATA
Source organism: Thiomargarita sp. (assembly GCA_020718845.1). GTDB lineage: Bacteria > Pseudomonadota > Gammaproteobacteria > Beggiatoales > Beggiatoaceae > DYRG01. Next base: position 34,760 of record DYRG01000015.1, on the reverse strand, counting down.
AATTAAAGAAATAGCAGAACTATTTCCTTTTTTAATTGCTATATAAGCATTTGTATCTAATAATATATTTAATCCCATAGATGAGTATCAATTTTAGAAAAGTCTTGAGTATATTCAAAAAAATCTTGGGCATCTTTTTCCGTCCAAGTTCCAATTAAACTGTCTAATTCTCTTTGCTGAGAAGTTAGGTTCAATGCTCGACACAAAGTTTGAACAATAAATTGTTCAGGATTTTCTAATTGCTTTATCTGATACGCTAAATTATTAGGTATTTCTAGTAACATTTGCATCATTATTACTCCTATTTAAAATCTTTTCTTTACAAATAACAAACCACTTCTTGCAAAAAATGGATAGCCTGCCAAACTGGAAATTTTTCTTATATGATTTGTTTCTTCGACAAAAAGTTCAAAACCTTTTTCTGCCAATTTCTGTGCCCAATATTCATATGGTTGTTCATTCACATGATGATATCCGCCTTGTCCAGGTAAAGCGTGGGTCATTAATAAAATTTTTCCACAAGTTAAAGATAAAAGTAAATTTTCTATATATATTTCTTCAATATGTTCAACCACTTCTTGGCAATGAACCAAATCTACATTACATACAAATGCGCCTTTTGTTAAATCAAATAAAACAGTTGGATACACACTATTTTGATAATTTTGTAATAAACCATCTGTTGCAATAGTAATTAATCCTTTACTATGAAAATAGGCTGCGCTATATCCTTCTCCACTACCCAAATCTAAAACTGATTTAATTGCAAATCGTTGAATTATATAGTCCCATACTTGAGGACAGAAAGTTGACGGATCACCATAATGAATATTTCCCCCTAAATGAGGATTTGTTTGATCTGTGACGTATTTCATAATTAAGCCCTTTTATAGTGCGATGAGTGGATTTGTGTGAATAAAAATTTATTTAAAATCAATGCAATAAAAATATTTCTATTCATCATTTTAGAGAAATTACACTATATCTATGGTTAAGAATTTTAACTGTTGTATAATAACGTATTTGTTAGGGTTGAATATCTTTTTGAGATTTTTCTGGATAAAAGAATGAATAATATAAGTATATATAATAATTTTGTTGCGTCTACTCCAAATAATGTTCGAATTGGTAGTAATGTCCATTTTTATCAACAAACTATATTTAATGGGCAAGGTGAAGTGTTTATTGGAAGTGAGGCTAAGTTTGGCTATCACCTTGCTCCGCATTTTCACGGTTTCCATGAATTAATTCAAGCAAGAACGAATACAGCGAAAATATTTATTGGAGAGTTCACTCATTTCAGTAATGATATATCTATTGTAGCTTTTGAGCAAATTACTATTGGTTCTTATTGTCTAATTGGAGATAGGGTAACAATGATGGATTGTGATGCTCATGAAACAAGCCCCGCAACAAGACGTAAGTCGGAAGGAAAGAAGTCTCCAATTACAATAGGTAATAACGTTTGGATAGGTTCTATGGTTACAATTCTTAAAGGGGTGCAAATTGGAGATAACAGTGTTATCCAAGCAAATAGTTTAGTTACTAAACATATACCTGCCAATTGCATAGCAGGTGGTAATCCTGCAATAGTAATTAAAAGTTTGGAGTAATAATCAAAAAAAGATGTTAAATTTTTATGTAATTAAATTAGAATAATCAAAATTTACATAAATTATCTATTATTCTATGTTGCTTAACTGTTCATTAATTAAAACTTTGCTAATTCAGCGATTTCGATGAGTTGATCAACGGCTTTTTCTTCAGTCCACACTCTTCTAAAATGCTCTCCAAATGCGATTGCCATGTCTTGAGATTCTTCTGGATTTTTTAAAATATTATTTACTGTTTCTTGAATTGATTCCTTATTAAATTCATAAGTAAATCGTTCAAATCCAGCAAATTTATTCGTGAACCACGATTGCTTATTTGTTATACAAAGAGAATAACTACCTGCCGCCCTATAAACTCGAACATGTGGCAAACTATTTGTGTTTGGCGACATATCTATTATTCCAAATTGACTGAGGAAAATATCTGTAGAATCATCATAATTTCTTGCAGATGTACAAATAGCTTTTTTGTTTGAAAAATCGATGTGATCCCAACCTCGTCCTTGAATAATAACAGGAAAATCCAACAAACTATTTGTAATTAAGTTAAATTTAACTCTTCTTGAATAATCATCTAATTGTCCAACCAAATAATGAAATAATTTTTGAGGGATACGTTCGCAAATCCCTTGAGATTTTAAAAAATTTGCAACAAAATCTCCAATAAAAAGATTAGAATCATTTAAAAGTTTTGGCGTTATGTTTTCACACATATTTCTTATCAATTTATAAATGGTATGAGAAAATCCTTGTTTCCATTGTTCAAATTTGTCATTGGGGTTTCCTCCTGTTTTAAAAAAAACCAGCTTTCCTTGTATTCGTTGTTTTTTATTTACCGATGAAAGAGGAATAGGATAAAAAGCATATGGTTGAATGACTCTAGCTAATGAATAATCTGCTGGAATAATCCAATTTTTCCAATACTGAAAAAACTCATCAGAAGGATAAAGATTTACTGCATTTTTAGGAATTGCAATATGTCTTTCAGGAAAATGTGCTGGAATATCACCCTGCCATTTTAACAAAGGGATATTAAAGAATTCCCAAATATTTTTTGATTGACCATTTTCCTCTGTTATAACTGAAAGTGCCTGTCCAAAGCCTAAATAAGTTAAAGCAAATAAGACTTCTTGTGATTTTAATAATTCAAACAACTGTTGTTTGTTCCAATTTTGATCGGATAAATTATAATAAAAAATTTCAAATTTTCTCGTCTCAAGAAGATTACAATATGCGTTAATTATTTCATTAATCGCATCATTTTCTCCGTATGCACCTAAAATGATAATTTTGTTTTTATTCATAACATGGTTATCCTATTGGATTTGTTCGTGGTGTTTTAAAATAATGTTGCGAAATGAATCGCTGATTAATGACCAATCGACTAAATCTATTCGAAAAGGTAAATCAGATTCTTCAAAAGTTTCTTTAAGTTGCATATATAATTTGTTATCCAAAGGTTGAGTGGTGATAATCGCTAAATCTATATCTGAAAAGGGTTTTAAATTATGTTGATGCACTTGTGATCGGAACGCCAAAACTCGTTCATTTGGAATATATTTATAAAGAATGTCTTTAATTTGTTTTAAATAGGTTTCTTCTAAAATCATTGGTTACGTTGCTTTAATTGTTGCAATAAATTATTAGCATCTTCAATAAAAAGAAGTGCGGTTTGATAAACTTGTTTTGCCTTTAATTCATGATAGGTATGTGCAGTAATGTTTCTTTGATGCCGATATTCAAACCAAGATTCAGGGTTTTCAATAAATCCCCGTTCTGCCCCTTCTCTGATTAATTCTTTGAATCCCATCAAATCAATATTAGAAGGCGTAGGTAAATCTATTTCTAAACGACGTTTGAGCATTTTCCATGAAAGTTCATAACTGTATTCAAATCGTTGAATCACACTATCTCTTAACTCTTCATCGTTGGGTTCTTGTTGAGTTCGACAAATGGCTTTCTTTAAATTCAATAAGGCTTTTTCTAAGTTTGTCAAATCAAGTAACATTGTTAATTTTTGCTCTCGTTAGGGAAGAAATTTCCATTTGAAATAAATATTTCATAAGTCATATTTTATCTTTAGTTTAATTAGAGAAATGCCACCTTGTTTTTTAACGTTTGTTCTGCTTCTTTAACATCGATTTCATTTTGGTAAATTTCAAACAATATATCAAGAAATTCATCAATCGATTTTCCAATAACATTAAACATATTAACCAATTGCGTTTCATGATATTTATTAATTTGTAGCATATTTAAAATATCTTTTTGTTTTTTAAAGATATTTTACAAAAGACCATTTTCTGAGAAATGGGCAGGAATGAGGACTGTGAAAGTGCTGCCTTCACCCATTTTGCTATCTAATGTTAAATAGCCACCTAACATTTCGGTAAAATGCTGACTAATCGTTAAACCTAAGCCCGTTCCTCCATATTTGCGAGTGGTCGATGCGTCGGCTTGAATAAAGGGTTGAAATAACTTGGCTTGTTGTTCAGGTGAAATACCAATTCCACTGTCTTTAACTTGAAAACGCACCCAAGAAATGCCTTTATTATCTTCTTCAATTCCTACCCTTAATTGAATAATCCCTTGATCGGTAAATTTAGAGGCATTTCCGAGCAAATTGATTAGAATCTGGCGAATTTTTGTTACATCACTATGCACTAAACCTTCTCGTCCTTGCCAAATGACTTGTAATACATTTTTGTTCTTAGTTGTGAGCGGAGAAATCGTATTGGTTATTTCAGAAACAATTTCAGCTAAATCAAAGGTTTCCGTATGAATTTGCATTTTACCCGCTTCAATCTTCGACAAATCCAATACATCATTAATCATTGCTAATAAATGTCGAGCAGCTTGCATTATTTTTAATAAATCGTTAGTATAATCGCTATCTTCTTGATTTTCTTGATCTTTTGCTTCTTCAAATAAAATTTCGCTATAACCAATAATTGCATTTAAAGGCGTGCGTAATTCGTGACTCATATTGGCGAGAAATTGGCTTTTTGCAAGGTTAGCTTGTTCGGCAACTTCTTTGGCTTTTTTAAAAGCGAGTTCGGTTTTTTTTCTAATTTCAATTTCTTCTTTTAATTGAAGATTTATTTCATTCAATTCAGCGGTTCTTTCATTAACACGTTCTTCTAATTTATTACGCATCGCTAATAATTCGGCGGTACGTTCTTGAACTTTTTGTTCTAATTCAGCATGATGGCGACGATCTTGTTCGATAAAACGCAGATAAGTATTGATTCGACTAATTAATTGAGGTGCATCAATGGGTTTGGTCAAATAATCCGCCGCACCCGCCGCAAAGCCTTTTTGTTGAAATTCAGCCGATTTGTACGCCGCCGTGAGAAAAACGATGGGGATATGACGAGTTTTCTTAAAAGAACGAATTAATTTAGCGGTTTCAAAACCATCCATTTCTGGCATTTGAACATCTAAAATAATCAAATCAACGAGTTTAACCAATAAAATATCTAACGCGCCTTGTCCAGAATCGGCTTCAATGATATTTGCTTCAATGTGTTCGTTAATTAAGGTTCGTAACGTGAAGAGGTTATTTTTATTATCGTCCACGATTAGAATTTGAAATGCCGCCGCCATTATATTTGATTCTCCTTTGTATGGGAGTATTATTCAACGTTTAATGCAAAGATTCAACTTTTAGGATATTGGCACAACGATTGCTATATTAAAAGTGCAATCTGGTTTTGCTCTTGGCGACTAGATTGCCACAGTGGCATTTAAGCGTTGGGTTCTCTTGAATGTCCTGTACTTGCCAACCGCCTTGCGCAATTCCTACCTGCGCTCGGACGGACAATTAAGGCGCATCGATGCTTGGGTTCACTCGATGCGCCTCTTTTTTTGTTTTTTAGTTCATCATCAAAACTTTACACAACCCGATCGATGCGTCTTTTAACGTAACTACCCGGTGCCGCTTCAATTTCTTTATAAAAATCATTGCCTAAGGTATGGCGAGCGTCGATAATTTCACCGCCTTGTTTTGCAGCCCATTCCGCCCAGTGTTTCCACCAACTTCCTGCTTTAGATTCAGCGGTTTGCAACCAATGATCAGCACCTTTGCCCAATTCGCCGCCGACCCAATAATTACGACGATTTTTGTTCGCGGGATTAATAACGCCCGCAATGTGACCGCTCGCGCCCAACACAAACTCAATGTTTCCACTGACTTTTTCTGTGCCAAGAAAAGTGCTTTTCCAAGGCGCGATGTGATCTTCAATCGTTGATAAAAAATAACTGGGCGTTTTGATATTGCCCAAATCAATCTTCTCACCACAAATAGTTAATTTGTTGGGTTTGACTAAGTTGTTTTCTAAGTACATATTTTTTAAGTAAAAAATGTACATTGCGGCGGGCATATTTGTCGAGTCGCTATTCCAATACAAAATGTCAAAAGGTTGAGGAGATTGACCTTTCAAATAGTTATTCACCACATAAGACCAAATCAAATCGTTGGCGCGTAACATATTGAATGCAGTCGCTAAATCACGACCAGAAAGCACTTTGGTAATTTTCAAATGTGCTTCACGTTGCGCAACGGCGGTTTCGCTTAAAAACACCCCAATGTCACCCGGATCAGAAAAATCCAACATGGTTGTCAAATAAGTGGCAGAGGCAACCATATCCCCTTGATTTCTCGCGTGTAATATTGCCAAGGTGGTTGCTAAAATCGTTCCGCCCACGCACCAAGAAACTGCATTTAATTTTGGAGAACCGGTGATTTCAAGAACCTTTTCAAAGGCGGTAATACTTCCTCTCTCGATGTAATCATCCCATTGCGTGTTTGCAAGGCTTTCGTCGGGGTTGATCCATGAAATTAAAAATACCGTATATCCTTGATCTACAATGAATTTTACTAATGAATTCGACGGTTGTAAATCCATAATATAAAACTTATTAATGCACGGCGGAACGACAATCACGGGTTGACTATTTACTTTCTCGGTGGTGGGTTTGTATTGAATGAGTTGAATTAGTTCATTTTGAAATACCACTGAACCCGCTGTGACTGCGATATTTTCTCCGACTTTGAAAGCCGATTCATCAGTCATACTAATGCGACCTTTCTCCATGTCGCCGAGCATATTTTTCAAACCATCTAATAAACTTTGTCCTTTAGTTTCAATGGCTAACTGCATGACTTCGGGATTAGTTGAAACAAAATTAGTTGGCGACATTGCATCGACAAAATAACGAGTATAGAAATTCAAACGTTTTTGATTTTCTTCATCCAAATTAGCGGCTTCGGCGGCTTTCACCAATACATCAGAAGCTAACAAATAGGATTGTTTCAAATAATTAAAAACGGGATTTTCTTCCCATGCTTTTCCTGAAAAACGACGATCCGTGACTTTTGTTGCTTTGGTTTCTCCACTGGTTTGAGTTGCGTTTTGAGGGTTAAGAAAAGTCATCCATAAATTCATTTGTTGCTGTTGGTAATTTTGGAAGAACTCCGTCCATTTTTGAGGTTGATCAAAGGTTTGCGAGAAGATAGATTGCCATGCTTTGCTAAATTCGGTCATCATTTCTTGACCTTGCTCGAACGCGAAACTATTTAAGAAATTTTCGGATTCTTTGCTCATCGCAGCGAGTAATTCTTGCGGGGTTTTGTATTGTGGTGTGGTCATGCAATGCTCCTAAAAAATAAGGAAATGGGAAATTTGCCCATCTAATTTTCTATCATAACATTTTTTTATAACCTATCAAACTAAGCCTTGCATTTGTATTTTTGCCCTTCCATGCGATTTAACCTCTTTTTGCAATAATGACAAAACAAAAATGCTCTCCCAATTGTAATGGAAGAGCATTTGAAATGTTTAAAGAAAAGAATTTAGTTTCTCGCGGTTTTTAATAACGCTGGAACGGATTTTCCAAATATATCGGGATTATACATTTCCTCAACATGAGTGGGAGGAATATAAAACTCACCCGGTGCAACCACTTGAACCATATACGCCAAATGGTATTTTCCAGCCGCTAAAGAATCTGCGTAGAATTGCGCTGAATCATGACGAAGTTCTTTATGGTAGAAACTCCACAGTTCTAATCCGTATTCGTGCCAATCTTTATTGGTGAACCACAAAGAACCGCCTGCAAAATGAGATTTCGCTTCCTCTGCGTCATTTTGAGAAGCCGTTGCTAATTGTGTATTCACGGGTTCAAATCCACCGGGAACAGGATCATTAACCACCACAAAATTTCTTGCGGTCGGAATTGTGACGTATAAATCAACTCTTACGCGATCACCTGTTTTAAATTCTAACGGACTATTTAAAAGAACCCATTCACCTTTTCTTTGAATGCTGTATTCGCGTGCTACTTCAAAACCCGCATTAATTGCGTCGGCTTTTTCTACCTTCGGTGCATAACTTAATTGCGCACGATAATAAACCCGACCTTCGCCCTCTTTCTCTATTTTTAAAACCGCTTTTCTACCCACATCCGCAGGTTGTAAAGCACGTTCAAAAGAAATCGGTTTATCTTTCACGCTATTAAAAGAAGTTTCTCCAAGTTTCTCGGTATCTAACCAACTCCGAACTTGCATCGCGGGCGTGGTGTTTTCATAGACTCTTGCATAATCAATTAACGCATTCATGCAAAACATATTTTCTTGAGTATTTTCCCAATGCGTGCGAGATTTGCGAGATTCAATGATTTGACGCGCTAATTTGATAGGTAATCCAATCGCCATTTTATTTCCTTTTTCCTCTAAATGTACTAACGCACTTAAAACCGCACAATTATCGCGTAAGGGGGTTGCTAAAATACGAGTGAAACCATCGTCGAGTTTTTCATTGAAACTGATTTTTCCTCCCGTTTCGCTCGATTGTCCTAAAATCGCTTTTGCAACGGTTTCTCTCGCGGTATTTGTTTTCTCCACATTTAACGCTGCTTCTAAAAATTGCGCTTTTCCAAACAAACTCATTTCTGGAATATGTGGTTGATAACGTTGAATATCTGCTGCAGTAATTTTGCCATGTTTTGATAACGCAGCCAAAGCAACTGCTCTCACCGTTGAAGCCATGCCTTTGCTATAAAAGTCTGGCATTACGTTCTTTCGCAACATATTAAGCAAATAGTCATGCAATTTGGTTTCTACATTTTGAGGAACGGTTAATTTACTTTCTCTCAACCAATTAAACGCCAATGCTGTGTACGCGCTCAAATAAGGATTAACCCGTTGATCTTCCGCGACAAAAAACGCCATCCCACCATTCGGTGCTTGAAATTGTCCAGCTATATCAAGGGTTTGCTGCGGCAAGGTTTGACTATTATCCCATTGCACCGATAACCAATCATGTAAGTTATTGAAATGTGAAGCCATTACGCCTTTGGTGAGCCGTTGTTCCCAGCAAACGTAAGGGTATTTGCGCATATATTCAAACGCCCCGTCGACATTGCTAATTAAAGACGGCGTGGCGGTGATTTTGAGTGCGCCCGCATCGGGATAAATATCGGCGGGAATGCTAATGTTTTCAGTCACTTCCTTCTGAGTCGTCGTCCCAAAAGTCGCTGCCGTTTCCAAAGACCGTCGTAAATTTACGGTTAATTTGCTTTCCAACCCATCTTTATATTCGCCATTATCTGAAACCACTTTAAAATCAAAGGGTTCTGCGATTTTTGCTTGTAAAGGCAACCACACCATTTGACGTTTATAAGGTTCTGCCATCACTTTTTGGGAAATGGTTTGCGGCGGTTGAGTGCCTTGTTTGGCGGTAATATTTACAGTAATTTCACGGGGTTGCGTGGTGCGATTCATGACGCTGAAGCCTGCTTGGAATTGATCGCCGACCGTCACTTGGTTGGGCAACACGGGTCGGGTTTCGAGCGGCAAATTGACCGCGAATTTGCTTTCGCCTAAACCCATACGATCTTCGGGGGTGACTGCCATCACCAACACTTTCCAACCCGTTAAATTGTCAGGAATTGGGAATTTCGCCCACGCTTTGCCGTCTTTGTCGGTTAAAAGTGAGGGATTCCAATAGCTTACAAACTTAAACAACGACCGCATATCCATTTTTCCGCGGCTACCGTCGCCGCCTGGGTTTGCGCCTTTTTTCTCAAATTTTTGTCGTCCGACTAATTTCAAGAGCAAATTGTAATTCTTCACATCCAAATCATCTAAGGTATAGAAACCTTTGTACGGATCAAAGTAATCACGACCGCTTGAAATTAAATCAAAAACTGATTCATCGAGGACTGCAACTGCTAATTCAACTTGACGAGGTTTTTCCTCTTTTTGACGCGGAGAAACTTGTAAATCAAGCGTCACTTCTTCACGAGGTTTATAGGTTTCTTTAGAAGATTTGACATTCACCACTAATTCTTTGTAAGGGTCTTTAATCTCCGCTTTTGCATAACCAATTCTAAACGAGGGTTTGCCCAAATCAACTTGGTTTTCATCAAGTGGTTTGTCAACGCGAGGAGAAGTTACCATCACAGAAACAAAATAACCGGGTAAATAATCGGGTTCAACTTTGAATTCAACGGTTTCAATGTTCTTTTCAAAAGTCGTAACCCAACTTTTAAGAACTCCAAATCTTTCTATTGTAATCAATGCCTTAGCATTAGGAAACGGATTTTTAACCAAATAACGTGCAGTGTCGCCAATATGATAAGTAGGCTTTTCTGGCGTGATTTCTAAAAGGTTATTTTGTTGGTTTTGAACCACCATTTCACCTTTACCACTCACCCATTGATCTAAGGTAGAACTTTGTTTGCGTCCTTTGGTATCTGTAACGGTTAGAATTGCTTTATAACGCCCCGCTTTTGTAGGCATAAAAGAAACCTTTGTGCCTTCTAATCCAGAAGTTGCTTGCAAAGTGGTTTCATCAACCCATTCATTATGGTATTCAGTTAAATAAGCATTTCCAGCCCCTTTCACTCGAGCAGCTTTGGTTTCTTCGCGTTGAATTTTGATTTCAACAGGGGTATTTGGTGCGATTTTACCTTGCTCATTTAAAACGATGAATAAAATATCTGCATTTTTGCCTTCGTTCCATACCCAATCGGTGGTTTTAACGCCCACAAATCGGTCTCGCGCTACGAATTTCACCGAGCTGCGTGCAGCTACGTCTTTGCCTCGGTCGTCGCGCACGGTGCTTTCTATGTTTAATTTGCCATATAAAATGCGTGGTTCAACGGGTAATTTAAACTCGGCTAACCATTCGCCTTTTTCATTTAAAGTTCCTTCACTTTGATGAATTGCCTTTTGGCTTTCTGAGGCTTTCTGATCGTATATATCAAATGCAAAATTTTGCGCAGCGGGTTCTATTGGTTCGAGGGTTTCTTCAGCTAATTTTGCATGGATTTCTGCGCGAGCATCTACATAAGCTCCACCCGCGTGCAAAGTTGCATTGGTATTTATTTTAACATTCTCGCCTGCTTGAAATAATTCACCGTGAACAACACTTTGAACTTTGAAAGGTGCGGGCGTGAAATCGCTTACTAAAACTCTTAAAGGAGTCCAGAAAGCATCTTTATCAAAATCTGCTTTTAATTCAAAATCATACCAACCCACTGCGGCGGTTTTGGGTAATTTGATTTCTCCTGAAGATGTTCCAAATTCAGAGAGTTTCAACTCTTTTTGTTCAAAGATAACTTTACCTGTTGGGTCTTTGACTTCTAAGTTGTAACCTTCTTTTGGAGGTAAAACAAAGCCCGTATTACTTTGATCTCGAACAAAGAATTTATATTGAATGGTATCACCCACTTTATAAACGCCTTGTGCAGTTGTTCCCCATGTATGAATATGTCCGTATTTTTTCTTTTGTGAACTATACACAGAATAATTACTCGACAAATCATTTACCATAAAAGAACTATCTAAAGCAATTAAAGCAAGTTCATCGTCTTTTTGAGCACGCACAAATAAACGCGGATGATTTTTTTCGTAATTATTTTGCAAGGTTAAATCGGGATCAAGTTCAGTTGTACCGGGTAATAAAGCAATGCCGTTTTCATCAGTGGTTGCTTTTGCTTTGATTTCAGCTTGATTTCCCAAATCTGAATAATTACCAACGTATGCGCTTAATTCAACTTGAGGAACAGGTTGCCCCGTTTTTAAATCCGTTACCCAAACTAAAGTGTTTTGATGACCGACTTTCACTTCTAAATGAAATGGCGTAATTTGTCCAAAGAAATGCGTGGTTTCTGAACGCTTTTTATTTGAATCTGGAAATGGATAGAAAACACCATCAATAATTCCTGAAGAACTTGAAATCAAACGTCGAATATCAAGCGGTGTTTTAACTGAAAGATTTTTAACTTTTGGTAAGATTTGTTCCGCTTTTAAATCTCTTTGAAAACCTTGAGGAGTTAATAAGCTATAAATTAAATCCAATTTTTGAAAATTCGTTGTGTAAATGGGTGCTTGGCTATCTAAACCGCTTTCCAGAACAATTTTGTAATGTTCAAAATGATACGTTGGCAAACGGTTATCGGTGAGAAATTGTAGAGAAACAGGTTTATTTAAAGTTCTTCCAAATGAATCAGCAATTTGACCATTTAATTCTAAAGAATAATTATGGTATGCCTTGAGCAATTCAGGTAAATGAACGGTGTATTTTTCATTTTTACGATGTGGGCGATTTAATTGGCTAGAACGGTATGATTTTTCCCAAGGATCATAATCTTTTCTACCGCCGGCTAAATCAGGTGTTAATTTCAAACCGCTTTTAATGGATTCAATAGGAACAGGCGCAGAGAAAACTAATTGTGGGGTGCGTAATGGATTGCAACGTTTTGAAGGTTTTTGATCGGGTTTGAAATCAAGCGGTTTTTCTTGATTATCGACGCAAGAAAATCCGAGAAACTCAAACTTAGGAAATGTTGCAAAACTTTCGACAACGCGCTGTTCATTGCCGTATTCTTCGCCTAATTGGGATTTTAACCCGGGTTCAATTTGTAATGTAACATCGGCATTTTCAGGGAGCATTTTTTCGGGATGAATAATCCAAAAACGACTAAAATCTGCTTGAGGTTTTGTTTCGGGTTGAGTGCTTTCAACTTCGTCATTTTCTCCGGTTTCTTCTTCTGGATCAGCTTGTTTGTTTTTTTGAGCAACTGGAGGTAATTCAACAATAGCTTTAAAACGTTGTTTTTGAGATTCAAAAAAGACGGTTTTCTCAACAGAAGATTTGTGAACAGGATGATTAAAAGTTAAGCGAACATAAGGCATGGCGGGGGCTTTCCACTCTTTAAAGCTCGTAAAACTTATTTTTGGACGTTCGGTAATAAATGAATGTTGAACGGGTTGAGAAAGAGCCGTGCCGTCCTCTGTTTTTAAGGTATTTGAAACTAAAATACGATAACGAGTTGCGGGTTTTAATTTGTTCTTATCTGTCAAACGACACGCGAGAGCACTTCTTTCTAACCAACGCCATTCACAAGCGGGTTTTGGAGAAATCGTAATCGGGATTTCATTTTCATTTCTGTCCATTTTGCCTAATGGAACAACGGGGCGATTGAATTGGAAAACAATTTCATTGCCCGCCGCGACATCACGACCATCGGGCGTAATGCGTAAAAGCTCTAAGTCTTTGTTTTGATTAGCTTTAGCGGAATCAAACGCGGCATGAGCGGGTGATGCTAAGAGATTGATAATTAAGAAGAAACGTAGCCACAACATACAATAAACTCCCTTACGGTTTTTTATTTAGTATGCCGTGTTTTGTGCTGTAATGCAAAACGATTTAATCCTGATGAATTAACTGGGCGATTTTGTGGGCGATGCGATTTTTAGAAGTGGCGGCTTTCATAAATACCACAACGGCTTCTAATTCACCAATCACTAAACTTGAGTTAACTTGTTGTGTATCAAAGATTTTTTTAACTTCTGCGCCACAAAATTGGATAAGAAAATCATCGTCGCGTGCAATGCCAATTGCTAAACCAATCAAATAAGGAACGGAAGGATCGCCCGATTTCAACGCGACTTTGGTGGCGAATTCTTGCCACGCTTCCATCCAACGTATTTTCTCACGTTCACTAATGCGAGAAACGTCAACTCTTAGAAAGAGAACCATTGAAGTCATGTTCTTCATAAAAATGTCTTTTTTGATATGCCCCAAACGGTTTAAAACTTTCATGTGATAATCAATACAATGCTCACATTGATAATACATTCCCAAACTAAGTGCAATACATTCTTTTTGCTTATGCGTTAAATACGTTTGCCAATGCTCTTCGCCATCTGATCCTTCAAATGTAGCCAAGTGCATTAAGCTCATAATATCAGATAGTTGATGCGGAAAAACATTATCTCTAAAAACAGTGCTGCTCATTATAAAAACTCCCTTTTAAAAAGCAATTCAACACGATAATCATGAATCATGAAACTAAAAAAAAGCCCAACAAATTGTTAGGCTTGAGAATTAATGAAACTTATTTCTTTTTGGAAGTAAAAGTCATACCAAGGGCGGCGGGCATTCTCGGCATGGTTTGCACAGGAAATTCACCCGTCAAAGAATCCAAAAACATTGCAATATCGGTAATTTGATCGTTGGTTAATTCGATATTGGATTGGGTTTTTGCCATGACTTTAATTGCTTCAAATAAAGTAATCGCTGTTCCATTGTGCAAATAAGGCGCAGTTAGAGCAATGTTTCTCAAAGTTGGAACGCGCCAAACATGTTTGTCTTGCTCATTTTTTGTAATGTCATAACGACCATAATCATCTAGCAATTTATATTTCTTATCGTAGTCGCTGCCCGAGAATAATGGGAACTTCATAAAGAACCCACCTTCTTTTTGTTGACCGCTGAAATTAGCGCCATTATGGCAAGTTGTGCAACCTGCTTCTGCAAAGGTTTTCATACCCCGCACTTGTTGTTCAGTTAAAGCCATCATATCGCCTTTCACATAACGATCATAAGCACTATTTGGCGTATTTAAAACCCGTTGATAAGTTGCTAATGCTTTTGCAATGTTATCGGGCGTGACGGGGTTTTCTTCATTTGGAAACGACGCTTTAAACATCTCTACATAAGTTGGCATTTTATTTAAACGTTCTAAAAGCGCGTCCCAACTTGACATTGCCATTTGTGCGGGACTAATGAAAGGTTCTTTAGCTTGTTCCTCTAAAGTTTTTGCTCGACCATCCCAAAATTGCACAGATTGATAGCCCACGTTCCAAATGGTCGGCGAACTGCGATCGGTATGTTTATCGCCTAACCCAATGGAATTTGGACGATTATCGTCGCCGCCCGCCATCACGTTGTGGCAAGAATTGCAAGATAACGATCCATCTTTCGACAAACGTTTATCGAACCATAACGTTTTACCTAACAAGACCTTAGGTTCGGTGACAGGATTATCGGCTGGAATCGGAGGCATTTCGGGCAACGGTTGCCAATTGACATTTGTGCTACCCATTCCCTTCACTGCGCCGTCCACTCCATTCATTGCGTGTGCAGTCACGCTGGCGGCTGCTAAACTCGTCCACAGCAAAGTACGCAACATTTTCATTTTCGTTACCTCAATTGTAGTAAATTATCAAATGCTAATATTATATATCATTTTTGACCAAATAACAGCAGCATTATAAACAAAATTAAACACCTAATAAGTTTTTATAGTGTCATTCTCATTAAGCCGTAAGAACAATCAGTCCTTTGAGGATCAGGGCTTGATTTTTAGATTTTTTAATTCATCGATGTGTTGGTATTTCACTGAAAATAAAGGTATTTTAGATACTCTTTGAGTTAAAGTTAAAATAGAGATTCTAAGGAAAGTTGCCCTGCTATTTTTTATAGGTACAATAAGCAGATGTGTAAAAATTTAACGGAGGTTCGCCCATGAGTAGTTTTCTCGATCAATTAAAAAAACAAGCAGAGCAAGTCAAAGCCCAAGAATCCGTCGCCGATCAAAAGAAAAAACATATCGCGGAACAGTTTGAAAAATTAACCAAACCTAAAATGCGTCAAGTCTATTCTTATTTGTATGAAATGGTCGAGCAATTAAAACTTATTCAACCCAATCCACCTGTTAAATATTCAATCCCTGTTTTAGGTGAATATAAAGACTTAAAACAAGATGAATATATTTTGGGTGGATTTGATGAACAAAATATGACATTCTTTCTACGAATTGCTTGTCATACTCGTCGTAAAAATATCTTTGAAATCAGAGATATAAATGAAGTTGCTAAAATGCGGGAGTATTTGTGGGGGCATAATATTCGTTTCAAATGGTTGCAGGATAATGATAAACAACAAAAATTTCTCCGTGCGCTTTTTAATTTAGAAGGTGAAATCTTTATTGAATTTGCTTTTCGCGCTGAACTAGAAACTGCTAATATCCATTTAAATGTGAGAAATTTTGAAGAATTTGGTAAAGTAGATTATTTGATTCCTCCTCAAGCTATTGATAACAAATTCCTCGATCAATTAGCAATGTACATTACGCGACATTTAGAGGAAAATATCTTGCAAGAATATGTTGTAACTCAAAATCGTGGCAAAATAGGCACGTCTGAAAAAGATAAAATTCGTGCACAAATTTTGGCAGAACTCGCGGCAAAAAAGAAAGCACAAGCAAAATTAGCTGCACAAACCGTTTCTAAACCTAAACCTCCAACGGTTTCTCAAATAGTAGAAAAAGAGGAAGAACCCGTTGATATGAAAACCCGTTTCATCAACATTTTAAACAAGAAGATTTTATGAAAGTTGCTCTCATTCAACACGCTTGCAATCCAGATTTGAAAATTAATCGCCAACGCACTGAACAAGGTATTTTAACTGCTGCTCAACAAGGCGTAGAATTAGTTTTATTACAAGAGTTACACGCCAGCTTATATTTTTGTCAAACTGAAGACGTGAATCAATTTGATTTGGCAAAACCCATTCCCAGTGAAGAAACTGATTGGTTATCTGGTTTAGCAAAACAACTAAAAATAGTGATTGTCAGTTCTTTATTTGAAAAACGAGCGGCTGGTTTGTATCACAATACTGCTGTGGTATTTGAAAAAGATGGAACAATCGCTGGTAAATATCGCAAGATGCACATTCCTGATGATCCTAATTTTTATGAGAAATTTTATTTTACGATGGGAGATTTAGGATTTCAACCCATTCAAACATCAGTGGGTAAATTAGGCGTTTTAGTGTGTTGGGATCAATGGTATCCCGAAGCCGCACGTTTAATGGCATTAGCGGGTGCAGAAATCTTATTATATCCGACTGCAATTGGTTGGAATCCCGATGATGAACAGCATGAAAAAAATCGTCAAAAAGAGGCGTGGATTACCATTCAACGAGCTCATGCAATTGCCAATGGAATTCCCGTTTTAAGTTGTAATCGTTGTGGGTTAGAAATTGATCCAAGTGGACATACGTCTGGGATTCAATTTTGGGGAAATAGTTTTGTAGTAGGTGCGCAAGGAGAATTTTTAGCGCAGGCAAGCATAGAAAACCCCGAAATTTTAATTGCAGAAATTGATAAGAAACGATCGGAGGATGTGAGAAGAATTTGGCCCTTTTTGAGGGATCGACGCATTGATTATTATCAGGATTTAACCAAACGTTATTTAGATTAATTGCATGATGTGGTGCTCAAGTATTAAAAAAGTGTTATTGTTTTATGATAAGGTCGGCGGTTACAATGTTTGACATTAACCATAACAGAAGCGTACAAAAAAGGAGTTTCGGATGCAAAAATTCTTGGTATTTCTCAATAACTACAAATGGGTAGGAGATGTTTTAGCATTATTTGCGGGTGGAATGTTAGTGTTTGCATTTGCACCTTTTAATTTATTTCCACTCGCTATTTTATCTCAAATGATTTTGTTTTTATTGTGGCGAGGAATATCGATAGGAAGAGGCTTTTGGCGGGGTTGGTTGTACGGGTTAGGAATGTTTGGCAGCGGCGTGCATTGGTTGTACATTAGTTTAGCCCAATTTGGCGGCATCGACACCCCAACTGCTATAATAATCAATGGGTTATTCATCATGGGGATGGCACTTTACCCCGCGATTTTAGGGGCATTTATTTTAAAAGTTTTCCCAACGTGCAATCGAGTGCGGGTGCTTTTAGCCTTACCTGCGGGATGGGTTTTATTGGAATGGACGCGGAGTTGGTTTTTAACAGGATTTCCTTGGTTATTATTAGGTTACAGTCAAATCGACGCACCTTTAGCAGGACTTGCTCCCATCGGCGGCGTGTACGCAGTGAGTTGGGCGGTGTCAATGACGGCGGGTTTGTTGCTTTACGGTATTCTTCGCGGCAGAAAAGCCAAAGTTGTGTGGATTTCTTTAATTTTTCTTTGGGTAAGTAGCATCTTACTTTCTTTCGCAGACTGGACTCGTCCTTTACACAAATCGCTTAAAGTTGCTTTAATTCAAGGCAACACTTCCAATGAAACCAAATTTGTCGATAATTTTGCACCCCAAATTATTGGTGAATACTTAGCTTTAACGAATGAACATTTAGATGTTGATGTGATTGTGTGGCCCGAAACGGCAATCCCTAAATATTATCATGACGTTCAACCCGTTATCGATGAAATAAATACAATCTCTCAAGACAAAAATATTAACTTTATTATTGGCATTCCATTAAAAGAAAATGATCAATATTATAATGGCGTGTGGGTTGCTGGAGAGAAAGGGGGTTTCTATCAAAAACGTCATTTAGTTCCTTTCGGTGAATTTATTCCTTTTCGTGGTTTAGTTAAAGCAATTTTGGGTGAGATTGATATTCCAATGTCTGATTTTAGTAATGGTGCAATTGAACAACCTCAATTACAGGTAAAATCAAATATTTTAGGTATTTCAATTTGTTACGAAGATGTTTTCACTTGGGAAATTCGCCGTGCAATGCCAAGCGCGACATTGTTGGTTAATTTAAGCAATGATGGATGGTTTGGAGATTCAATTGCCCCGCATCAACATTTACAAATCGCAAGAATGCGGGCATTAGAAATGGGTCGTTATATGTTGAGAGCAACCAATACGGGGATTTCTGCAATTATCGATCAAAAAGGAAAAATTGCTCTACAATCTCCCCAGTTTGATGTGAGCGTTGTTAAAGGCACAGTTCAAACCTTTGATGGGGGCACACCGTTTTCTTTATCGGGAAATATTCCTCTATTAGTTCTTATGTTTTGTTCTTTATTTGTTGGGATTATTTTGCACTATTATTGGTATCCCATACATCATAACCACTCACATACTTAAAGAATTTCTTAAACATGACATTTCAAACCAATTTTTTGAGCATTTTAATAAAGGAAAATGTTATGTAAATCCCTCTTCTTTTATAAAGAGGGAAATCATTATTATTTCATATAAATCTGCTCATCAACTATAACTACTTTTTTCACTGAAGAAATGGATAATAACGAGTTAAAATTGAAAATATTAAATGCAATTAGCTCATGAAGAAGGGTGAATTTTGCATTGCAACATTGTATAATCAAGCATTGAAATTCAAATTCACCTACAATTATGACTGATACTCCCCGCATTCGAGAAATTCCTTATAATTATACATCTTTTTCTGACCGCGAAATTTTTCTCCGTTATTTGGGTGAAGACGGTTGGCAATTAAATGAATCCCTTAGAAATCAACGACGTACCAGTCGATCTGCGCGAATGCTCTTTGAAATTCTCGGCGATATGTGGGTCATCGAACGTAATCCGTTTATTCAAGAAGATTTACTTACAAATCAACAACGTAGAAAAGCCTTAATTGACGCATTACATCATCGGCTTGCGCAATTTGAAGAACGCATTAATCAAAATGATAAAGCAACTCGCTTGCATGAATTAGCAAAATCTGCCGTTCAAACCTTTGAATCTACACTCATTTCTCAACAACAACTTCGAGAAACCATTAAAAGAACTTTAAGCAAATTTACGCATTCTGATAATATTTGTTTAGATGGTTTGTCGAGGGTTTCTCATTCGACCGACGCGACCGATTGGCGGGTCGAACATCCGATTGCGGTGTTAGTCCCTGATTCTGAAGAAGAATTGCCTAATTTATTAGCGGCTTGCATTAAATTGGATGTGCCGATTATTCCTCGCGGCGGCGGAACGGGTTATACGGGTAGCGCCGTTCCTTTGCATAACAATGCGGTTGTTATCAATACGGAAAAACTTGATTTTATTGATAAAATTGAATATCGACAATTAGCGGGTTTAGAGGAAAAAGTCCCCACAATTCGAGTCGGCGCGGGTGCAATTACCCAGCAAGTTTCAAATGCGGCAGCGGCTAACCAATTGATTTTCGCGGTTGATCCGACTTCGCAAGAAGCGTCGACAATTGGTGGAAATATTGCGATGAATGCGGGTGGCAAAAAAGCCGTGTTATGGGGAACAACGTTAGATAATTTAGCCAGTTGGACAATGATTACCCCGTATAATCAAGGCGTTGCATGGATTGATATCGAACGCTTAAATCATAATTTAGGCAAAATCCACGATCAAGAAACCGTGCAATTTAAGATTTCAACTTTCTCTGCCGATCATAAAACAACTTTAAAAGAACCAGAGATTTTAAATATTTCTGGATCAGCCTTTCGTAAGCAAGGTTTAGGAAAAGATGTCACGGATAAAGTTTTATTTGGTTTATCAGGTGTTCAAAAAGAAGGCTGTGATGGCTTAATTACCTCGGCAGTTTTCATATTACATCCCAAACCTCGTTGCTTATATACGTTATGCTTAGAATTCTTTGGTTCAGTCAGAGAAGCTGTCCCTGCAATTGTAGAAACCATTGCCTATTTCAAAGATAAAAAAAATGTTCGTTTGGCGGGATTAGAACATTTAGATGAAAGATATATCAAAGCGGTGAATTACAGCACTAAATCAACGCGCTTAGAATTGCCTAAAATGTTGTTGTTAGCAGATGTCGCTGGTGATAGTGAAGAAGCCGTTGAACAAGCCGCGCAACAAATCATTAAACATACGAAAGATCGTCAAGGAGAAGGTTTTATTGCTCGCACGTCAGAAATGCAGCATCGTTTCTGGGCTGAAAGAAAACGCACCGCCGCAATTGCCGCTCATACTAATGCGTTTAAAGTGAATGAAGACGTAGTCATTCCACCTGAGAAACTTGGCGATTATAGTGATGAAATTGAACGCATGAATATTGAGCAATCGATAAGCAATAAGTTAAGCATTATCGATGCAATTGAATTATTTTTAAAAGGCGATATTACTGAATTAAAAAATAATGATACTGAAGAACAAAAGCTCTTAGATTACAAACGAGAACGTGCATTACAACTTTTACAAGACGTTAAAGAAGATTGGCAAACTATTTTAGCGGATTCTAAAATAAATTTAGATGTTTTTCAGCGATTACAAAGTCGTGAATTGAGAATTTCTTATCGTCAAGCGATTGCATTTCCTTTAAATGAAATCTTTAGTGGACGTGAATTTGAAAATACTCGCAAAGAACTTGAAAATACGCATAAGAAATTGAGAGCAAGTCGGTTATTTATTGCATTACATATGCACGCGGGCGATGGTAATGTACATACCAATATTCCAGTAAATTCACATGATTACAAAATGTTGC
>DYRG01000015.1:0-13502 GCA_020718845.1 Thiomargarita sp. | reverse complement strand
GATGGTAATGTACATACCAATATTCCAGTAAATTCACATGATTACAAAATGTTGCGAGAAGCAGAGCATTTAGTTGAAAGAATCATGCATTTGGCGGTTTCTTTAGGTGGCGTAATTACGGGTGAGCATGGAATTGGTTTAACGAAATTAAACTTCTTAGAACAATCTAAAAAAGAAGCCTTTGTAGAATATAAAAAGAAAGTTGATCCCGCGCATATTTTTAATCGAGGAAAATTATTAGAAGGTGCGGATTTAAATCGAGCTTATACGCCGTCGCTCAGTTTAGTGCAACAAGAAGCCCTCATTTTAGAAGCAACAGATTTAGGCGAACTAAATAACATGGTGAAACATTGCTTGCGTTGTGGCAAATGTAAGCCCCATTGCACAACTCATGTTCCGCGTGCAAATTTGCTCTATTCTCCGCGTAATAAAATCTTAGCGTCAGGTTTAATTGTCGAGGCGGTTTTATATGAAGAACAAACTCGTCGAGGAATTTCTGCACAACATTTTAAACAACTCAATGATTTAGCGGATCATTGTACGATTTGTCATCGTTGTTTCAAACCTTGTCCAGTCAATATTGATTTTGGTGATGTAACCGTTAAAATGCGAGAAATCCTTAAACGCATGAAGAAACGCCATTTCAATATTGGTGCATGGGCTGGAATGCAGTTCTTAAATGTGACAAATAAAACGACCGTTGAATGGATGCGTAAAGGATTTATTCAAATGGGTTACAATAGTCAACGTTTAGCTCATCAAGTTTCAAAGAAAATTGGTTTATTAAAAAATACCACGCCGAGAAATACGACAGGCAAAACACCCTTGCATGAACAAGTGGTACATTTTTTAAGAAAACCGCTTCCAAATCAATTGCCTGCGCAACCCTTGCGTCGTTTATTACAATTAGATAATCCAACCAAAGTTCCGATTATTCGTGATAAAAATAAAACCACTGAACAATCTGAAGCGGTATTTTATTTCCCTGGATGTGGATCAGAAAGATTATTTAGTGAAATTGGTTTAGCAACCTTAGCAATGCTATTTGAAAGTGGGGTACAAACGGTATTGCCACCTGGGTATTTATGTTGTGGTTATCCTCAAAATGCAAGCGGTGATCTGGAGAAAGGAAAAAGCATTTCTACTGCCAATCGAGTATTATTTCATCGGGTTGCAAATACGTTAAATTATTTAGATATTAAAACCGTATTAGTATCGTGTGGAACTTGTATGGATCAACTTTTAAAATACGAGTTTCAACAAATCTTTCCTGATTGCCGTTTATTAGATATTCATGAGTTTTTGCTTGAGAAAGGAATTAAATTAGAGCAACCTAACGCGGCGGAATATTTGTATCACGATCCTTGTCATTCCCCGATTAAAAAATATCAACCATTACAAGTGGCGAGTGAATTGGTTGGAAAG
Organism: Thiomargarita sp.; assembly: GCA_020718845.1. GTDB lineage: Bacteria > Pseudomonadota > Gammaproteobacteria > Beggiatoales > Beggiatoaceae > DYRG01. Next base: position 12,077 of record DYRG01000015.1, on the reverse strand, counting down.
AAAGTGATTTTATCAGATCGATGTTGCGGAGAAGCAGGGACATTTGCAACGGCACGTCCAGACATTGCAACGCAAGTTAGATTTCGCAAACAACACGAGATCGAAAAAAACATTTTAGAATTGGGAGGAAATACTCAACAAATAAAAATGCTAACTTCTTGTCCAGCTTGCAAACAAGGCTTAATTCGCTACGAAGAAGATACAGGGATTTCTGTAGATTACATTGTGGTAGAACTTGCAAAAGAAAAATTTGGAGAAACTTGGCAATCAACTGCCGTTGAAAATCTTAGTCAAAATATTGAGCAAATATTGCTTTAATTAATCAAAATTATCGATTTCAAAAGAAATATAAGCGATTGCAATGGGTTTAAGTTGCAGAGAAAAGTATGTATAATTAACGTTTTACACTTTTTCTTAGGAGAACAATTGCATGGCTATCGAACGTACCCTCTCAATCATCAAACCCGACGCGGTCGCAAAAAACGTGATTGGTGAAATTTACAGCCGGTTTGAAAAAGGGGGCTTACGCATCGTCGCAGCCAAAATGCTGCATTTGAGCCGCGAACAAGCCGAAGGTTTTTACGCGGTTCACAAAGAACGTCCTTTTTTCAAAGATTTAGTCGATTTCATGATCTCTGGACCCGTGATGGTGCAAGCCCTCGAAGGCGAAGGCGCAGTCGCTAAAAACCGTGACATCATGGGCGCAACCAACCCTAAAAACGCTGCGGCGGGCACGATCCGCGCTGATTTTGCCGCAAATATCGACGAAAATGCGGTTCATGGTTCGGACGCTGCTGAAACCGCTGCCGTTGAAATCGCTTATTTCTTCAAACCCGAAGAACTTTGCGCTCGCACTCGCTAATTTTTTTTTAATATGGGGTGTTATTTTTTGCACCCTTTATTTCAAAACTTCAAATAAAATTATGTCATTTACAAGCTATAAAACGTTAAGCCAAGTTGTTCAAGAATTTCAATTATCTTATCAAGAAGAAAATTTCATTCAACCTATTGCTTTTGAAATAAATGATTATATTCGTGGTGAATTACAATTTAATTTAAAAGAATTAGTGATTGATAGTTCAGAATATGCGTTGTGTGAAAACATTATTTACCCAATTTTAAGAGAAATTTGGAAAGCCTATAAAAATGATTTCATGTTATGGAGTCATCATCCATTAGAAAGCAATGGAGAATTGTCTGGAACGCCCGACTATTTAATTGCAAAACGTTCTGCTTTGGGAAAGATAGTTTTTGAGCATCCTTATTTCATTGTAATTGAAGCCAAAAAAGATAATTTTAGTGAAGGTTGGGGACAATGTGCCGCTGAATTAGTTGCAATTCAAAAACTTAATAACAATTCACATCAACCTTTGTTTGGAATTGTTACCAATGCAGAACGTTGGGAATTTGCTAAATTACAACACACTATTTTTACTAAAAATATCAATGGTTTTCAAATCGAAAATTTAGATGATTTATTTTCAGCAATCAATTATCTTTTTATCGAAAGCCAAAAACAATTAAAGGAGTAAAATTATGCAACTTGTTATTGATATTCCAGATGATTTGCCAATGAACATTGTGCAGCAATATGTGTATGATTTTAAAGAGAAAATATCTGCTTTAAAATCAAATGAAGATATTCCAGCGGTGAGCATAAAACGTGGTTCAGCTAAACACCTTATTACGTTTATTGCGGATGATTTTAATGCACCGATTGAGGATTTTAAGGATTATATGTAAATGAATTTATTATTAGATACACATATTTTGCTTTGGCATTTAACGGATAATCCCAAATTAAGTCGAGAAATAAGTCGAACCATTGAAAATCCTCAACATAAGAAATTTATAAGTATTGCAAGTTTATGGGAAGTTGCAATTAAAAGGTCTCTTGGAAAATTAGAAATCCTACAACCAATTGAAATATTAACTCCAACAGAAATAACTATTTTACCTTTAGAAATAAGTCACATTAGTTATTTAGAGAAATTACCCTTTCATCATCGTGATCCGTTTGATCGAATTATCATTGCTCAAGCAATTGTAGAAAAATTAAGCGTTATAACAAATGATGATTGTTTTGATTATTATGAAATAGATTTAATAAAGTAAGGAAAAACAGAATGTTAGATAAGATAAATATTTTAGGTTTTAATCAGGAGCAATTGGGAAAATTGTTTTCAGAAATGGGTGAAAAATCCTTTCGAGCAACGCAAGTGTTGCAATGGATTCATCAACAAGGCGTTATTGATTTTGATTTAATGATCAATTTGAGCAAAACATTACGCCAGAAATTGTCAGATCGTTTAACAATTCAACCCCCAATTCAAATGCTCGCACAAACCGCAAATGATGGTACAAGAAAATGGTTGTTGAAAGTCGATGAAACCAATGGAATTGAAACCGTTTATATTCCCGAAGATGATCGAGCAACCTTATGTATTTCCTCACAAGTGGGGTGCACGTTGAATTGCAGTTTTTGTGCAACGGCGAAACAAGGTTTTAATAGAAATTTGCTTACTTCAGAAATCATTGGACAATTATGGATTGCCGAACACGGTTTGAGAAAACAAGGTTTGAAAAGTGAACATTCAAATGGAAGAATTATTAGCAATGTTGTTATGATGGGAATGGGTGAACCGTTGCTTAATTTTGAGAATGTCATTAATTCATTACAACTCATGATGGACGATTTTGGATATGGTTTGTCGAAACGAAGAATTACATTAAGCACGGCGGGCATTGTTCCAATGATTGATCAATTACGCGAGAAATGCCCCGTAAGTTTAGCCGTTTCTCTGCACGCGCCCGATGATGATTTGAGAAATGAATTAGTTCCTTTAAATAAGAAATATCCAATTAAAGAACTTCTGGCGGCGTGCAAACGTTATGTTGGTGAAGAAGATTCGCGGAAAAAAGTAACGTTTGAATATGTTTTGTTAAAAGGAATTAACGACACACCAAAGCACGCGAAAGCATTAGTTCGTTTATTGGAAAAAGTGCCCTCAAAAGTGAATTTAATTCCTTTCAATCCCTTTGAGCAAAGTGGGTTTCAACGTTCAAATTCAGAAACGGTAGAAAATTTTAAAACAATTTTAATAAATTCAGGTTTAATTACGATTACACGCAAAACACGCGGTGATGATATTGCGGCGGCGTGTGGACAGTTAGCGGGACAAGTGCAAGATAAATCACGGCGAACGATTAAAATTCAATCTTTTCAATGAATTACTGGAGGATAAAATGTATCGTTATTTAATTTTGTTAGGTTTGATTTTCTTACAAGGCTGTGCGAGCAAAAGTGGAGGAGATTTACCTTCTTCTTTTGAGGATCAGTCTCAAAAACTTGATAATGAAAGTCCGAGCATGATTAATACCCGTTTGGGCATTGAATATATGCGTTTGGGACAACACGAAGTCGCATTACAAAAACTGCAAAAAGCCTTAGAAATTGACGATAGAAATGTTGAAGCAAATACGGGACTTGCATTATTGTATGAACGTTTGAATCAAAATGAAAGCGTGAGTAAATATTATGAAACAGCTTTAGCAATTGAGCCTAATAATTCCTCTACGCATAATAATTATGGGAGTTTTCTCTGTCGTTTCAATCGTGGAGAAGAAGCCCAAACCCATTTCAAACGTGCGCTTGAAAATCCACTTTATAAAACCCCTGAATTAGCTTATACAAATGCGGGTTTGTGTGCTTTAAAAACTCAAGATAGAAATAAAGCAATGGAGTTTTTTAGAAAGGCATTAGAAACCCGTCCAGAGTTTCCCGTTGCTCTGTTTCATTTAGCGGATTTAAGTGAGCAACGCGACGATATTACCGAAGCACAGGCTTATTACAAACGATTTGTGGCGGTTTCAATGCAAACGCCCGCGAGTTTGTGGTTGGGGATTCGTTTGGCGCGTCGAACAAATGATAAAAACGCCGAAGCAAGTTATAGTTTAGTGCTCCGTTCAAAATTCCCCGAATCCGAAGAAGCTAAAATGTTTCGTAATTTGGAAGGCAGTACAAAATAATCTTTTTTACATTTTATTTCAACAAGTTACATAATCGAAAATGTAAAAATACCGCGTAACTTAGAAGGCGTGGTAAAATAAAGAAATTTTACTTTTTTAAAACACAGTGACGGTCAATTTTTTATGAATACACAAGCATCACGCCGCCTTTCCGACGATTTACCTTCTGATGAGGAGTTTTTCCTCACTGAGAAAGCGCCTCAAGAAGTGCCTGTTTCCAATCCTCATCGTCCGTTTGCTTCGGAAACCTTGGGTGCGCAAATTAAAGCCATTCGTGAAGCCCAAAAAGTGAGCATCGATGAAGTTGCTAAACGACTTTATTTGGATGTTCAAATGGTTAAAAATCTCGAAGCCGATAATTATGCGCATCTGCCGCCGCCTATTTTCGTGCAAGGTTATTTGCGAGCGTTTGCAAAACTCTTTAGTGTTTCAGAAGAACCTTTATTAGCCGCGTATTTGAAATATAATCCTAATTCGAATAATCCTCCCGCGTTAGCCTCTGAAAATACTGCACAAATGCCCAAAGTTGGGATCGGTCATGATTCTGGTCGGTGGTGGTATTACATGACGGGATTGTTGTTATTGGGTTTGACGGCATTGATCGCTTGGCGTTATGCAATGCAAACTCCCACGCCTCACACCGATACACCGTCGGTCGAAAATACCTCAACAAATAATACCGTTGTATCACCAAATACTCCAATAAATTCAACACCTTATACGCCTCCTTTTGAAGGTGGTGGCACAAAACCCCCTATAAATCCTCCCATTACAACTCCTCCGCTCGCAACAACCCCGATTTCTCCGCCCGCGATGACCCCTTCGCCCGTTGGGATGACCCCTTTGATGACCGTTGCGGGTTCAGGTTCACCGCCAACAGCCGCTGGCACTCCTCCCACAACAACCCCCAACTCGTCTCCTCCTAATGCGGGAACAACGCCAACGCCTCCCGTTGCTGCCCCTTCTGAAGAGGCAAGCGTGTTAGTTTTGAAATTTAAAGACGTATCTTGGGGACGAGTCGTTGATAGTAAAAAGAAAAAATTATATGACGGTACTTCTAAACCAGGGCAAAACATCACCCTTAAAGAAGGCGTTCCTCCGTATGAAATTTCTTTAAATAAAGTAACAACCGTTGATGTTTTTTATAAAAATCAATTAATGGATTTAACCCCCTTTAAAGATCAAAAAACTGCAACATTTACGGTAGGAAATGCTCCTAAAGAAAATGCTTCTGCTCAAGAAGAAGAGGAAGAAGAATAAAATGCGTTACCCCACGATTCCACGCCGCCTTTCTCGTCAAATTCATGTTGGTTCTGTAAAAGTTGGTGGCGATGCGCCAATTTCAGTGCAAAGTATGACCAATACCAACACTTGTGACGTTGAAGCAACGGTAAAACAACTTCAAGCCTTACAAAAGGCTGGCGCGGACATCGTGCGCATTTCAATTCCTGATATGAACGCGGCGGAAGCCTTTGGAAAAATCCGCCAACTTGTTCCAAATTTACCTCTGATTGCAGACATTCATTTTGATTACAAAATTGCGCTAAAAGTTGCCGACTTAGGGGTTGATTGTTTGCGAATTAACCCTGGTAACATCGGACGTGAAGATCGAGTTAGAAATGTCGTCGATTGTGCAAAAGAAAAAGGTATTTCAATTCGAATCGGCGTGAACGCTGGTTCTTTAGAGAAAGATTTACAAAAAAAATACGGCGAACCGACCCCCGAAGCAATGGTTGAATCGGCAATGCGACACATTGAAATCTTAGATCGTCTAAACTTTCCTGATTTCAAAATTAGTTTAAAATCCTCTGATGTTTTCACAACCGTTGCAGCCTATCGTTTGTTAGCAAAACAAATCGAGCAACCTTTGCATTTAGGAATTACTGAAGCGGGTAGTTTTCGCAGTGGTGCAGTGAAATCAGCAATTGGATTAGGTTTGTTATTAGCAGAAGGCATTGGTGATACATTAAGAGTTTCTTTAGCTGCTGATCCCGTTGAAGAAATCCGCGTGGGATTTGATATTCTTAAAAGTTTGCATTTGAGAAAAAAAGGTATCAATTTAATTGCCTGTCCTTCGTGTTCGCGTCAAAATTTTGATGTTATTAAAACCGTTAATGAATTAGAAAATCGCTTAGAAGACATCTTAGAACCATTAGATGTGGCGGTAATTGGTTGCATTGTAAATGGACCTGGTGAAGCTAAAGAAGTCGCGGTAGGATTAACGGGAGGAACGCCTCAACATTTGCTCTATTTAAATGGCAAACCCCACCACAAACTCACCAGTGAAAACCTCGTCGACGAATTAGAGAAAAATATCCGCGCTCAACTTGCAAAACGTTAATTTAACAATCTGTCCAAATAAAGGGGAACAAAATATGTCGACAACTTCTAATAATTCTTCAAATAAAATGGGGATTGGAAAAATCATGTTGCTCATTTTTGGCGGGATTGGTGGTGCATTAATGTGCGGTGTTATGTATCAAATGATGCTATCGATGATGGATATGCAATGTTCAATGGGTTATATGCGCGATTACATGAGAAATATGGCAACCGATATGAAAAGTATGTCCGTTGATATGAAACAAATGGCGGGCGATATGAAAGAAATGAACCTTAATATCGTTGATATGAATGCGAGCATGACAGAAATGAATCGTGAAATTGCTGCGATTCAAAAAGATATGAATCAAACCTTAGCATCTATGGCGAGCAACATGGTAATTTTAACCAATGATGTTCATTTAATGTCAGCAAATGTAACGGGTATGAATGCTCAAATGGGACAAATGACACATGACATTCATTGAGGTTCAAGTTCTTTTACCTCTCCGATAAATTATATGCGTAATTTTATGTATCCGGGTGCGCCCTAATTTTTGGAGAACATTATGTTACGTTATATGATTTTAAGTCTTATCTCGTTGCTTTATTTAAACTCATGTTTGCCAACGAGCAACTGCCCACAATGTTCAGTACAAGTTCCAATCATCGAACCTGAAAAACCCCTCGTTCGAATTGGCGCATCTTCCCTAAATATGCCGCCTTACTTCATTACAACAGAAAATACGGGCTTAGAAAAAGACATTATTGAAGCGGCGTTTCTAAAGAAAGGTTATCGGGTTTCTTTTGAATTTGTGAATGATCGTAAAAAAATGTTTCATGAAGGCAAATTTGATTGTATTACAACTGTAGTAGAAAATCCTAAATATCCTGCTTTCTATACTTATGGTATTGTTCCTTATCAAGATCAAGTTATTTATTTGGAAAATCCTACCTTTACTATTAATTCACTCGATGATTTGAAAGATCGAAAGATCGAGGCATTTAAAGATGCTAAGAAAATTTTGGAATTACAGGATTTAAAATTGGATAAAAATTATCGTGAACATTCGAGCAAAGCAAGCCAAGTTTTAATGCTTTATCATAGAAGCATCGATGTGCTGATTATGGATATTCGAATGTTTGGTTTTTATCGTAAGAAAATGCTCCACAAAATCGTAGAACTTGAACGAAAGAAACGTGAGGAAATTGAAACAAAAAAATCACCCGAAACTTTCACTCATTATCAAATAAAAACGGCGGCTCTTTTTCCTGCACAAGCCTATCAAATGGCGTGTAAGAACGAGAAACATCGAAATGATTTCAACGAGGGTTTGAATTTAATAAAACAATCCAATCCCACCAATGAAAACAGCATGAGTGATTACGATAAAATTTTCAAAAAACCTGAATATTTATCGCATCTTTGAAATGTTGTTTATTTTGTCGTAAAAACTACATAACGTTAAACATTTGATGCTTTTGCGACAAATTCTTTTCTAAAAATCTCCTTTAAAATCAAATAATTAGTCACTTGGAATAACCATTGCCTTGTTTATAAAAAAACATTGTGCGAGGTTATCATGGCTAACATTATCAAACGCAACAAAGCCTTGTCGGTTTTACCACTTAAATCCAGCCAAACCATCGGCGCGGCATTGGCATTTCTAGGCTTTCGACGCGCAATCCCCATGTTGCACGGCTCACAAGGTTGCACGGCATTTGGCAAAGTGTTCTTTGTAAGACATTTCAGAGAACCCATTCCTTTACAAACCACCGCAATGGATCAAATTAGCACCGTCATGGGTGCATTAGAAAACATTGTCGACGGTTTGAAAACCATTTGTGAAAAGAGCAAACCAGATATATTGGGATTGTGTTCAACAGGGCTTTCTGAAACGCAAGGAAGCGATATTGTGATGGGTTTAAAAACCTTTCGTGACAAATACCCTCAATTTGATCAAATTCCTATCGTCACTGTGAATACGCCAGATTATGTGGGTTGTTTTGAAAGTGGTTTTGCTTTAGCAGTGAAAAGTATCTTTCAACAATTATTACCAGATTCAAAAATATATACTAAAAATAACAAACAAATCAATATCTTATGTGGATCATTTTTAACGCCCACAGACATTGAAACCATTAAAGAAATGGTCGAAGGTTTTCAATTAGAAGCGATTGTGTTGCCTGATTTGAGTGATTCATTAGATGGTCATGTCACCGAACAAGATTTTTCTCCTTTAACAATTGGAGGAACAGCGGTTTCAAATCTTCAAAAATTAGGCGAATCCATTGCAACGTTGGTGATTGGAAGTTCCTTAAATGATGCGGCGGAAGTTTTAAAAGAAAAAACTGGAGTAGAAAATCATTTCTTTTCACATTTGATGACCTTAGAGCAAGTCGATGAATTTATTTTAACTTTACAACGTTTGTCAGGTAAAGCAGTTCCTCCAAAATTTGAACGTCAACGGGCGCAATTACAAGACGCGATGCTCGATACTCATTTTATGTTGGGTCAAATGCGTGTGGCGATTGCAAGTGAAGCGGATTTATTGTTTGCATTCAGTGAGTTAGCGACGAGTATGGGCGGTGAAATTGTGGCTGCCGTTGCGCCGTCAAATGCGGCTATTTTGAAGAAAACGCCGACCCTAGAAATCAAAATTGGGGATTTGGAAGATTTAGAAAATATTGCACGGAGAAATCACGCAGAAATCCTGATTGGTAATTCTCATGCAGTTCAAAGTGCCGATAGATTGGGCGTTCCGATTTTACGGGCGGGTTTTCCACAGTATGATTTAGTGGGTGGTTTTCAACGCAATTGGGTGGGTTATCGCGGCATTCGACAAACTTTGTTTGATTTAGCGAATTTAATGCTCACTTGTCACAAAGGCGACATTGAACCCTATCATGCGATTTACAGCCAAAAACGGGAGGTGCATCATGCGGTTAGAACGGCATCTTAAAGTATTGAATGATAAAGCAAATTCAAATGAACCCACGTTAAAAGTCGCCTTTGCGAGCAGTAATCGCAAACAAGTCAATCAGCACTTTGGATCGGCAAATATGTTTTTAGTCTATGAAATAACTAAGGATTCCAGTCAATTGTTAGAAAATCTACAATTCGCCGACGAAGCCCAAGATGGAAATGAAAGTAAATTAATGGCGAAATTAAATGCCTTAGAAAGTTGTCAAATGGTGTATTGCAATGCGATAGGAGCATCGGCGGTTGCACAACTAATGAAACGGGGCGTTCAACCGATGCGAATTGATGAGCAACTTGATATTTCAAATTTAATTAAATCATTACAAAAACAGTTAATTGATCCTACTGATCCATTGATAAGTCGCTTCACAAAGCAACAAAATGCGGGACGATTTGAGAAACTTGCAGCAGAAAGCTGGGAGGAATAATGATTGAGCAACGCGCTAAGGTTTTGAAAGTAGAAGAAAATAATATTTGGGTGGACACTTCTCCGCAATCTGCATGCGGAAGTTGCAACCAACGTAATCAATGTAGTGCAAATACCTTTGAAAATGCTTTTATTTCCCAAAGAAAACCGTTGCAATTACCTAATCTTATTTCTGCGGAAACAGGCGATTGGATTGTGTTAGGTATTCATGAAAATGCGTTATTGCAATCGGTTGCATTGATTTATTTGTTACCAGTGGTTTTAATGGTGATTTCTGCGATTATAGGAAGTGCTTTAAACTTTAATGATCTTGGCGTTATTTTAACAGCATTAATAGGTTTAGGAATTGGGGGATTAATTTCTTATATCTTTTTAGCACCGCGATTGAGTGTTTTAACACCCACGCCGTTGCGCCTTTCTAACCAGTTGTAATTTTATTTGAAAAGGAGTTTTATCATGGCAGCTAGTACAGCGATTTCTATGGATAGATTAAAAGCGAGCATTCCGAGTAATAATTTAGTGATTGCTGCGGACGATCCCATTTTAGAATCTGATTTTGCTAAAGAAATGGTTCGTCAAATGCGAGCAATTGATTCGTATGGAACGTATGATAAATGGGGAGTAAATCGCATTCTTGATCCTTTCATTTTAACTAAAGAACGCAAACAAGAAATCCCCATTATTGGTGATCCTGATGAAGAAATTATGGCGCGTGTAAAAGTGTTTTATAATGCGATTGCATCGATGATTGAAAAAGAATGCAATTTAATGGCAGTTCCTTTAATTAATTTGACGCATGAAGGGTTTGGACGAGCGTTAATTAGCGTTGGAAAATTAATTGTCATGGATAGAACTTTGCGTGACGTTCATCGGTTTGGTTTTCCTAGTTTAGCGAAAATGAAAACTGAATCTGATAAGATTTTATCAGTTGCAATGGAATTGATTGGAAAACATAGTGAAGTAGCTGGTTTATAAGGAGTTTTGAAGTGACTTCTGAAGATTTAAAAGCATTAGAAAAAGCGGTTAAAGTTGCAAAACGAATCGCGAGTGAAAAAGCGGGTGAATTGCATGATTTAGTTGAAGATAAATTGCCCGCAGGTTATGAACAAATCCCATTAGTTGCACAAACCACTTATGATGCGTGCAAAGCATGGGAAGAAGCTAATCAACGTTATCAAACAGCTTTAGCAAATCAAGATTAAAAGGAGATAAAAGAACATGGCAAGCATTACGGGTGTAACGCGAGGTGGAAAAACTTGGACACCAGAATTTATCGTTGCATTAGATGAACGTAAATGTATTGGATGTGGACGTTGTTATAAAGTTTGTCCAAGAAATGTATTTGAATTAGTTGATCGTGATGATGAAGATTTTGAGGATAATGACGTAGAGGATGATTATGATGACGATATGGATGATGGTTTCTCCGACGATACTTCAATGGTGATGAAATTGATTGATACAATGGATTGCATTGGGTGTATGGCTTGCTCAAAAGTTTGTCCGAAGAAATGCCTTTCTCACGAAACAGTGGAATGATTTGAAATGCCTAGACCTCAGAAACACGTTTTTGTTTGTACACAAATGCGTCCACCCAGTCATCCTCGCGGTTGTTGCGCTGCGCACAATGGCGGGGAAGTGTTTGATGAATTTTTGTGGCATTTACAACAACGCAATCTATTCAATCAGTTACAAATCACTGCGACGGGTTGTTTAGGTCCATGCGGACAGGGTGCAACCGTGTTGGTGTATCCCGACGGCGTGATGTATGCCAAAGTCACCAAAGCCGATGTTACACAAATTATTGATGAATATTTACTTGGGAATCAAGTAGTTGCCGCATTAAAAATGCCCAGTGAATTTTGGGAATAATCCATGAATGATGTGCGGTTTATTTTGTATCACAAACAATCGACGAGCGGTCGGACGCGGTTTTTTCGGTTTGCGCATGGTGGGGTGTGTGGTTTTGTAGGATTGCCGACATTAGTGCAAGTCATTGATCCTGAAGAAAGACCAGTATCGTCGATTGTGCCTCATCCTGCGGCACTTTTGGCACACATTCAGCGACAATTAGAATTGCAAGCGTCGGATTTGCAGATCGATCATGAATATCGAGAACAAGTCGACACACCAAATGGTATAATATAGAGTAATTTCTCTAAAATGATGAATAGGAATATTTTTATTGCATTGATTTTCAATAAATTTTCATAATTCATCTTCACACAAATCCACTCATCACACTATAATAGTCAAATTCGGGGTAGTGATGCAAAATGTAGTGATAGGATATATTTAAAGAGCGGCAAGGTACGC
>DYRG01000106.1 GCA_020718845.1 Thiomargarita sp. | reverse complement strand
AATGGTTTTAAAATCCTTGCAAAACATGTCAGGATTTCAATACTGAGGGACTAACAAGCATTTGTAGCCTAATAGATTGCGTAGCTTCACTGTAGCTAACTGCCGTTTTAAGGCATGTGGATATGTGAAAAAACTAAGGATCATTCGAATTTCCCATTGACAAGCGGGTGATGTTGTGGCAACTTCGGCATTTTTACGAAAATGCTAATTTCTAATAGTTAATATTATGTCAAATAATAAGTTCCGGTTGGTAACGCGTAGTGATTTTGATGGTTTAGTGTGTGCGGTGCTATTAAAGCATTTAAACATTCTTGGCGATATTCTGTTTGTGCATCCTAAAGACATGCAAGATGGAAAAATAGAAATCGGTTCTAATGACATCACCACGAACTTGCCTTATGTAGCGGGAGCTCATTTAGTATTTGACCACCACTCATCTGAAATCCTTCGCAATAAAGAACAAAACAGCAATTACATTATTGATCCTGAAGCACCGTCTGCCGCACGAGTCGTTTATAATTATTACGGTGGTAGCACTGCATTTCCTGCAAACTGGGGAGACATGATGGCGGCGGTAGATAAAGCGGACTCTGCTCAATTCACTAGAGATGAAATTCTAACACCTCATAGCTGGGTATTGCTCAATTACTTAATGGATTCACGCACGGGCTTAGGTAGATTTCGCAATTTTAGAATTTCAAATTATCAACTGATGATGGATTTAATTGATTATTGCAGAAATCACACCATTGATGAAATTATGCTACTGCCGGATATTAAAGAACGCGTAGATTTATATACCGAGCATGCCGATTTATTTAAAGAACAGTTGTTGCGCTGTAGTAAAGTTTACGGCAATTTAGTGGTGTTAGATTTACGTAATGAAGAAGTCATTTATGCAGGTAATCGCTTTATGATTTATGCACTTTTTCCTGAAACCAATATTTCAATACACCTGTTATGGGGCGTTAAAAAACAAAACACCGTGCTTGCCACAGGTAAATCTATTCTCAACCGTAGTTCCAAAACCAATATCGGCGAACTTATGCTACAACATGGCGGTGGTGGTCATGAAAATGCAGGCACATGCCAAATCGAAAACGATGCGTGGGAAATCACCTTGAAAAAACTAATTCAAGTCATCAATTCTGAAGGCTAATTATTTCGGTTTTAAGGTTTAACTACACTATCAGGATTTCATCCGTTTGTGACGTTCGATAGTAAACGCATCGGTCTCAAGAACAACGGTATCCAAACTGAACAAACTTTCAAACTCAGGAAAAAAAGCATCGCCCTGCGGACGCAGTTTTACTCGCGTGAGAAGCAGTTCGGAACAATACGGAAGCAGTTGCTCGTAAATATTCGCTCCCCCGCAGATGTAGAGAGTTTTATCGGATTGGAACGTAATTAATTCTTCAATACTACGCATGATACGAACACCGTTTATCGGTTGAGAATTGCGACTCAACACGATCGTGTCCCTACCCGGCAAGGGCTTACCGATGGATGCAAACGTTTTACGCCCCATAACGAGGACATGCCCCATCGTTTGTTGTTTGAAAAATTTAAAGTCCTCCGGTAAATGCCATGGTAGGCGGTTATCGTTGCCGATGACACGGTTTTCTGCCATTGCGGCTATCGCTATCCAGTGTTTAGGCATTACGCAATGTATTTAAAATAAACTATAAACTAAAAAGAGCATTCAGGAGCCAGTATACAGGATTTGAAAATCAATAACTTCAGAAATCTTGATCCATACCGATAAGAATGAGGGTTTGCGGGAGATGTATGGA
>DYRG01000034.1:14789-28221 GCA_020718845.1 Thiomargarita sp. | reverse complement strand
TTAGATAAACGCCTCATTGAACGTTTCTGTAATAGTGTAACTATTGCTTATGAAAGCATCTTTTCTGATGAGCTAATATCATCTAAAACGCTTTGAAAAAGAAACTCTAATTCAGTTGTTTTATCAGTGGATTTCTGGGCGGTTTGACAACGATGACGAAAAATATCTAAGGGTGTTAATTCTTCTAATTGTTGAGAAGGGATAATAACGAGAGCATTTTCCTCTGTTTGAGGGATTTCAAAACTAACTCTTAATATATCTAATGGTGAGGTTTTAACTTGTTGTTGCAACTCGGCGTGCAAATGTGATAAGTTTGGGGTTTCTAATAAAACAACTTCACCCCACGCAGGTTGTTCATCTTTATAATGGTTAATTTGTGAATAAACTTCCGCCCATGTTCCTCTAAAAGTCACGAATTTACGCGCTTGTGGGACTTCTAAAGATTTAACTTTTACTAATTCACACCCGTTAAATTCCGCAATTAAAACCTGTTTCGAATACGCCGCTTCATTAAAACTCAATGGAATCAACGATCCAGAATAACGAATGTGATTTTGAGAAGCAACTTTTTGAGGACGATGCAAATGTCCTAATGCTATATAATTGAATAATTTAGGAAAAGTTGCCGCGCTAATTTGCCCTAAATTCCCAACGTGAATCGATTTTTCCGAATCACTTAACGTCGAACCCGCAGCAAATAAATGTCCCATACTAATAATAGGGATATTTTTATATTCATTTTTTTCAATTAAATCAGCAAGTTGCGCATAATGTTCAATAATTCCGTTTTGAATTTGAGATTGACGTTCGAGCATTTCTTCGCTCAAACCTTTTTGTCGAACATCTCGATCTCGCAAAAATGGCACAGCAGCAATGGTCGCTAAATCTTCAATAAAAACAATCTCTTGTGATAAATCTGATTTTGCCCCATTCCATTGCACACACCCGATCACATGAATATCTAATTGTTCTAAAAGGTGTTTTGGCGCATTTAATAACGCGGGCGAATCGTGATTGCCACCAATAATAACTACATGATTGCATTGCGTTTTTTTGACAGCGGTTAAAAATTCATAATAACGTTTCAACGCGCTGTGCGGCGGATTTGAATTATCAAAAATATCCCCCGCAATCAACAATATATCAATATGTTCTTGATCTAAAACAGTTAATAACCAATCCAATGCAACTTGATGTTCCAAATCACGTTCAGCTTGATTTAACAACCGATGCCCTAAATGCCAATCCGACGTATGTAATAACTTCATAGAAAATTGTTTTTTTAAATTAAATAATAAATAAAAATCAAGTTGATGGAAAAATTAAATTTCCGCCGATAAAATGTTTTCTAAAGTAAAGCCATGCTCTGAAAGTAATGGTTTCACGGTTTCAATGAAAAAGGGTGGAGCAACAATATAAACGTAGAAATCTTTTGCATTGTAACTCATTGATTTTAAACGATTTTTTAAATGATATTTTAAATCAATTTCTGAGGTTTGAGTTAAATGATAATTGAAATTATCCAACGCATCCGACCACGAACGACAAAGTTTCTCTAAATAATGTCCATTTGGCGTTGCGCTAAACCATTCTAAATTAAAGGATTCGATGGTATCAATTGAAATGGCGTGTTCTAACATACTTTTAATCGGTGCAAAGCCTTGTTCCCACGCGAGAAATAAAACGGGGTTTGTCGCTTCTCTCATCGTGAAATGACCTTTAGGTCCATCGATGTTCACCAAATGTTTAGCGGGTAATCCTTCAAAAATTTGTTTTACTAATTCCGTTTGATTACGATGAATATGAAATTGTAAATTATGACCATCACAAGGGCAGCTTGCAATGTAGAAATTTCCTTTTAAATCATTAAGTTGTAATGTTACAAATTGACCCGCCATAAAACGCAATATTTTGGTTCTCGGGGTTCTCAAATGTAAAATAACGAATTCATCATTTAAAACTTCAGTTTTCTCGACTTTTGTTGAAATGGTGTGACGAGGTAAATCCTCCACACAAGTTGCTTCGGACATTTCTAAGACTAAATCAGTGATTGCAGTATAAGAACACATGAGAATATAGCCAAGGTTTTTCTCACTTTCAGTTAAATCATATTCATAATTTTGTAATTTGTGAACTTCACCCGAAACCACTCGTGCTTTACACGATCCACAATTCCCACTGCTACATCCAAAGTTTGCGTGAATGCCTGATTTTAAAGCAGATTCTAAGAGTGAAGCGTTTCCTTCAATAAAGAATTCTCGACCGCTTGGAATGATTTTAACGTGTGCGGCGATCATTCTTAAAAAAGTATCTTTAGCTAATAAACGAGTTTTTGCGTCGGATTTATCGAGGCTTTGTTGCATTTCTTGTTGAACCCAACATAATAAGTCTTGTAATGATTCTTTTGAAATGTGATCTTGATTTGAAAAGTGTTTAATTTTCTCTAGGAGTTGTTCACCGCATTGATGATAATGTCGTAAATGCTGTTTTGCATCGGCTAATTCATAACTTAAACTGGTTAAACGTTCGGCTAAGATTTCAGGCGATGGCAAACAAGGTTTTTCTCGGTTTTTGGGGGAGGTTTTTGCTTTAATATTTTCTACCCTTTCGAGCATTTCATCGTTCTCTAATTTTGCATGAGGATACAAACGCAGCAAATCCGTGACAGCGATTTTACCTTCAAAGGTCGTTAATGCACTGTTACGAATTTGAGTTTGTAAAGTAGCGCGGGTTGTGCCGACCAAACGGGCTGCTCTGGAAAGACTTAATAATTGCGGCATTTCATGCTCCTCATTTATCTGTGCAAAGATTTAGTATATAGAAAATCGCCCTACGAAAAAACTAACATTGAAATTAATGATAAACTTTTAAAACAAAGAACGTATAAAATACCTATAATTTAAACAATTTACTGCATTTTGTCATGTTGGATTGGATAAAATGGGTGCGATTAGATTATACAACAGTTAGGAGAAAATTATGGAAATAGCAGAAAAATCAGAGCGTAACGTAAGTAATTTAACCAAGCACACATTAGCGTTGGTGTTGGCGGGCGGACGGGGATCGCGTTTAAATGCGTTGACGGATTGGCGCGCCAAGCCCGCGGTGCAATTTGGCGGTAAATTTCGAATTATCGATTTTCCGCTATCTAATTGTATTAATTCAGAAATTCGCCGCGTATCGGTGATGACGCAATACAAAGCGCATTCGCTGATTTTGCACATTCAAAAAGGCTGGAATTTCTTGCGTGCGGAACGTAATGAATTTGTTGAAATTATTCCCGCTCAACAACGTTTGCAAGGGGATTCGTGGTATCGAGGCACTGCCGATGCGGTGTACCAAAATCTTGATATTATTCGGACACATAACCCTGAATATGTTTTAATTTTGGCGGGTGATCACATTTACAAAATGGATTATGGTCCGATGTTGTCGTATCATGTTAATAATCAAGCAGATTTAACGATTGGCTGCCTTGAAGTCGATCTCGAAACCGCGAAAAGTTTTGGGATCATGAGCATCGACGACGATAGACGCATTCGCCGTTTTAGTGAAAAACCTTCGACTCCTGAAGCGATCCCAGGAAAGCCCGATTTAGCGTTGGCATCGATGGGGATTTACGTTTTTAACGCGAAGTTCCTTTATGAACAATTGCGCAAAGATGCCGATACTTCAGCGTCTTCGCATGACTTTGGAAATGACATTATTCCAAGCATCATTAGTAAATATCGTGCATTTGCGTATCCGTTTGTCGGCGTGCGTGCGGGTACTCAAAAATATTGGCGGGATGTCGGGACGGTCGATGCGTTTTGGGAAGCTAATATGGAGTTAGTCAGCGTTGAACCACAATTAAATTTATATGATCGTGAGTGGCCCATCTGGACTTATCAAGAACAACTTCCTCCCGCTAAATTTATTTTTGATGACAATGACAAACGTGGAATGGCGGTTGATTCAATGGTTTCTGGGGCTTGTATTATTTCTGGAGCTTTAGTGCGTCATTCTTTATTATTTTCAAATGTGCGCGTTGAAAAAAGATCAACCGTTGAAGACTGCGTTATTTTACCTGATGTGAGAATTGGTTGTAATTGTGTATTAAATAAAGTTGTATTGGATAAAGGCTGTGAAATCCCAGATAATACAATGATCGGCGTTAATCACGAAGAAGATTTAAAACGAGGCTTTCACATTAGTCCCAAAGGCGTTGTTTTAGTGACTCCTGATATGTTAGGTCAGGATTTACATCACGCCCGCTAATTTCATTACTTAAACAAAGAAACTCTTTATTTTTTTTAAATAAACTTAAAGGGTTTTTTTGTTCGAAAAATTTAGGAAAGTTTTAAGGCTAGAATATAATCATTTGAGTGATGTTTTCTAGCCTTACTTTTTATTGCATTAATTCTTGACCAGAAACGATAGAGAAACCGTTGTGCGCCCAAGTAATGATTCCGCCGCGTAAGTTATACACATTTTTGAAACCGTGTTGTTGCGACAAATACATACAGGCTTGCGCCGAACGTGCGCCGCTTCGACAATAAAAAACTACTTGTTTGTCGCGGGGAATTTCATTAATCCGCAACGTTAAAACCGACAACGGCATTGCCACCGTTGTACCCGGGATAATGCCCGCGATAATTTCATTTGGCGTGCGCACGTCGATGAGTTCGAACTCTTGTTTTTCTGAAAAAAGTTTAGCTAATTCAGATACTTCAATTTCTTTGACCAGCATAATCAACCCTTTTTAATATAGTAATCGTGACATTTTACCGCGATATTGGCTGACAAGGGGATCACTGCCCAATAAAGCAAAGATTGCCAATAAACCCTTTCGCGCCCCGTCTTCTTTGAATTTACGATCTTTTTGCATAATAATCAATAAATTATCCATTGCAAGTTGAGGTTCGCCCATTAAAACTTGATACGCACTTAATTGATAACGCGCTAATAAATTATCAGGATTTTCAATGAGTTGCTGTTCTAAAATATTTATTTCAGGCGCTTCATCGACAGTTCGCCCAAATTCGAGTCTAGCGAAAATTCTCGGCATACTGTCATCGGCTTGCGCGGGCGCGGGAAGGTTTTTAACCACCTTTTCAGCCTCTTGAAAACGATTCGCCGCGATCAATAACTGCACTAAATCTAGTTGAATCGGATAATAATTGGGATCAACTTCAATCGCTTGTTGAATTGCCGCAATTGCCTCGTCGTGAAGATTTTTTCCGCTAAAATCAAAGGCTTGTGCGCGAAATGGATCGGATTTTCTCGCCACATATCTTGAGAGCATTTCTCGAATTACGCCGTCGGGTTGCGCGCCGACCAATTCTTCAACGATGTCGCCGCGATAAACCAATTTCAACGTCGGGACGCTGCGCACGCCAAATTCTTTTGCTAATTGAGGTTGTTCGTCGATGTTTAATTTAGCGAGCACAAATTGTCCAGCAAATTCAGTGGCTAACGTAGTCACGATCGGCATTAACATTTTGCACGGCGCGCACCATTCCGCCCAAAAATCTATTAAAACAGGGACGCTTTGTGATTGAATTAAAACGGTTTCTTCGAAATTTTCTTGCGTCACGTTGACGATAAATTCATGATCAGCCATTGCAAACCTTTCTTTTTTAGAAAAACTGTTAATCTAATTGGGTTATTTTAAGCCACTTTCAAGCCTTTCTTTGTAATGATTTGTTATACTCTCTTTTTTTATTTCTCACACACTTTAAAGAAAAAGAAAAATGATCTTTTTTACGGTTGAAAAGTCAATACAATTACAATTAGGAACGCATCAACATTCTTTTCGTGCGTGCCCTGATTTTGAAAGCAACGCCTTGCATTCAGATTTCATTTATGCGACCTCGATTGGTGAATATCAAGAAGTCATTCAACGTGCATTTCAACAGGCAAATGTAAAAACGCGTTTATTGACCGCATTATCAATTAAAAATATCCCAAACTTTCCTTTTGAATTAGGTATTTCTGAAAATCCACCGCCACCCGTCGGAACAGCGTGGAAACCTCAATTATTAGAACAACTTACTCAAATCCCTAAAAAGCACATTAAAATCGCGGTGATGAATGGTTTTGGATCGGCAATGGGCGATTCAGTGATCGGTTTAACCGCATTAAGAACTTTCTATCAAATTTTAAGCGAACATTTTGAGAAAGTTCAATTAGATGTTTATTTGAGATTCGATGCAGTTGAACGTTTGAAATTGGTTTATCAACAGCATAACATTATTGATAACATTAGTGGAATGCCCGTCAATGTAAGTACGCTTTTAAAATATGATGCGTTTGTGGATTTCTCAGGCATTATTAGTCGTTATGATCAATGGGCTTCACATTGGGCAATGATTGATTTCTACTTTGCGAAATTAGGCATTGATCCAGCGAAAGTTCCTCCCTTACAAAAACGTAATTTATTACAATTAAATAAGCAAGCAGATCAAGCAGTTATTCCAACTTTGGCTGACTTGAGAAATAAAGGAAAATTGCTGCTTTTTCATCCTCAAACCAGTAGTCCCACTCGAAGCATTCCTCCCGAACATTATGCACGTTTTTTAAAACATTTAATTGAGAAAACCGATTATTTTATTATTTCTGTGATTCCGATTTCTTTTGAACATCCCCGTTTTCAAGATATTTCAAACATTTCAAAATCATTTCACGAATTATGTAGCATTGTGTCGCATTGTGATGCAATTTTATGTGCAGATACAGCAGTTTACCATTTAGCAGATGCGTTTAATATTCCCACAGTTGCTCTCTTTAGCAGCATCGAACCGCCGTTAAGAATTCGTTATTATCCGACGGTAATTGGGGTTTTATTGGCGGGCGCGAAAGAATCGCCCTATTTCCGCAAACATCGCATGGAAAATAATTTGCCCGTTGAAACCGTTCAAAAACTCTGGGATAACCTCGATTTAGAAATGGTTGTACAACAACTTGATCGAATTTCACAACCTCAACTTTCTTTAAATATTCAAACTCCTCTTTTTGAGCAATTATCTAAGGCTTTATTTAAACAACAGAAACTCTCAGCAACCAGTGATTGTTTTGAGCAAATTGTATTTCGTTCTCCAACGGTTGTGAATTTAGGAAGATTAGGTGATTTGTATCGACAACAAGAGCGTTGGAATGATGCAATTCAAACCTATCAACAAATATTAAAATTAGAACCTAACCATTTGGAAATAATAGGAAATTTAGGCATTACCTATAAAGCAAATAATAATTTAGAAGAAGCAATTAAATGTTATCAAAACATCATTGAACTTGATCCAAAATCTTTACCCGCATGGGGCAATTTGGGAAATGTTTATCAAGAGCAAAAACGCTTTGATGATGCACTTTTTTGTTATCAAAAAACCTTAGATTTAGACCCCAATAATCCAATGACTTATAATAACATTGGAAACCTCTATTTAAGTCATAATAAACCTCAAGAAGCGGTGAAATATTATCAACAATCAGTTGTTTTAGGACAGAAATACCCATCAAATATCCCATCGAGTATGATTATTGATGCGTATTGTAATTTAGGAAATGCTCTCGCTGGATTAAATCAAATTGCTCACGCGGATCAAGCCTATCAGAAAGCCCTTCAATTAGACCCTACTTATTTGACAGGGCACTGGAATCGGTCGTTGACGCTCTTAAAAGGCGGTCAATGGTATGCGGGTTGGGAACACTATGAATCGAGAATCCAGAAATACGCAGATCGTTATCCACAATTACCCAAACCGCGTTGGAATGGTGAGCCTTTAAATGGGCGGCGTTTATTGGTGTATTGGGAGCAAGGTTATGGAGATACCATTCAGTTTGTGCGTTATTTGCCGTATGTTTCTGGCGGCACGGTTATTTTGGTGTGTCAACCCGCATTAGGCGTTATTTTACAAGGGGTTGCAGGTGCAGATCAGGTAATTCCAGCACCCAAAGAGCAGGGTTGGAAGCAAACCGAATTTGATCTGTGGATTCCCTTATTGAGTTTGCCACTATTATTGTCGAAACAAATTAATCCGCCGTTAGTTGCTGATATTCCTTATCTTTTTTTTGATCCAAACAAAATAAAAACGTGGGGATCAAAAATAAATAAAAATAAATTTAATGTGGGAATTGTGTGGGCGGGCAATCCTCAACATCCAAATGATCAAAATCGTTCTTGTCCATTAGAAAAGTTTGTTTTTTTGGCAGATTTTCCCGATATTCAGGTTTATAGCCTCCAAAAGAATCAAACCGATCCAAAACCCGATTGGATTATCGATTTAGATCAAGAATTACAAGACTTTAGCGATACTGCTGCTGTGTTGGCGAATTTAGATTTAATCATTTGTGTCGATACGGCTTTAACGCATTTAGCGGGTGCATTGGGAAGAAAAGTTTGGTTATTATTGCCGTTTTCTCCCGATTGGCGATGGTTAATGGGTGGCGCAGAAACACCTTGGTATTCAACAATTAAGCTCTATCGTCAATCCGCAATTCAAGATTGGAACAGTGTTTTCGATAATGTAAAAAATGATTTGAAAACCTTTTTAAAACAGAGAGAAACTCGCCAAGTCGAAAAATCACAAAACTTGATAAAACAAGCCAATCAAGCCCATATTTCCAAAAACTACGCCGAATCTTTAACTTTATACCAGCAAGCGATTGATTTTGATAATAAAAATGTCGACGCGTGGCACAATCGCGGCGTGAGTTTATTTGAAAGTGGAAATATCAAAGAAGCAATGCAACATTATTTGAAAGCATTGCAACTTCAACCTTTGAACGTGGAATGCTTTACAAATCTAGGTTCGGCATTGCAACGCCAAGAAAAATTAAAACAAGCGACGGCTTGTTATCGTTATGCACTGCAATTAAAACCAGATTATGCAGAAGCAATGAATAACTTAGGAACGTTATTAGAAAAACAAAACAAATTAGAAGAGGCTTTGCAATGGTATCAGAAAGCAATTGAAACTCGTCCAAATTATCCGCATGGTTGGTTAAATCTGGGTGCAATTTTAGAAAAAAAACATCAAACTAATCAAGCAAAATTATGTTATGAAAAAGCCATTGAAGTTAAAAAAGACTTTCCAGAGGCATTAAATAATTTAGGGCGACTTTATGATCAAAATAATGATTTGAAAAAAGCCGCAGATTTCTATCAACAAGCCCTTTCATTCAAATCAGATTATTCACAAATTTTATTTAATTCAGCCTTACTTTTATTCAAACTAGGAGATTGGGAAAAAGCATGGGCTTTATATGAGCATCGGAGTGCAGCAATTTCGCAAAGTATGCCGCATTTGCAGAAACCACAATGGGATGGTAGTCCCTTGAATGGAAAGCGATTATTAGTGCATTTTGAACAAGGTTTTGGCGATATTTTACAATTTCTTCGTTATTTGCCAATGCTGAAACAAAGCCAAAAAGGAGCGATTATTTTTGCGTGTCCAACTTTATTGAAAAATCTCTTAGAAAATGTTGCTGGAATTGATGAATTAATTGTCAATGGTTTGAATCGAGAACCAAATGTTAATTATGATGTGTGGATTCCATTATTGAGTTTGGGAAGAATTTTTCAAACAACCTTAGAGAATCTTCCTCGATATACACCTTATTTATATGCTAATCCAAGAAAAGCCTTAATTTGGCAACATAGTATTAAAACAACAGGTTTGAAAGTTGGTTTAATTTGGGCAGGAAATCCTCGTCATAAAAACGATCATCATCGGTCGATTCATTTAAAACAACTTGCCCCGTTATTTGAGGTTTCTTGGATTCAATGGTTTAGTTTGCAAAAAGGTGAGGCTGAGAAACAATTATATGAAATAAATTGTCCAGTGCAAATCGTGGCGTGTGGAAAAGAATTAAATGATTTTAGCGATACCGCGGCGGCAATGTTAAATATGGATTTGATCATTTCTGTGGACACGTCGACGGCACATTTGGCGGGGGCTTTAGGACGTAACACTTGGATTTTATTACCTTTTGCACCCGATTGGCGGTGGTTGATGGATCGCCCAGATTCAGTGTGGTATCCGAACGCAAAATTATTTCGGCAATCGCGTGAAGGGGATTGGAAAACGGTTATTGAAATCATAAAAAATGAGTTAAAACAATTAGTTATTAAGAAAAATAGTTCTCAATCTCCGCTTTCTCAACAAACAGTGCAATATTTGCAACAAGGTGATGCGTTTGTCGATCAAAAGAACCATTTGCAAGCGATTGATTTTTATAAACAAGCGCATTCACAAACCCCCGATCATTTCATTACAAACTTTAAACTTGCGTCGAGTTATTTGGCATTGGAACAATATCCTGCGGCGATTGATTTGTATCGTAAGTCATTGATTTATCGACCAGAAGACGAGGCGGCATGGAATAATTTGGGTGGGGCGTATCGTTCGAGCAAAGACTTTCATAACGCATTGATTTGTAACGGAGAAGTTTTAAAATTAAATCCGTTTTCAGTGCAAGCCTACAGTAATCGTGGGTTTATTTTGCAAAATGCGGGAAAACCGCACGAAGCGATTGCAACTTGTCGCGTCGCGTTGGGTTTTGATGAAAATTATAGCGGGGCTTATAATAATTTAGGCTTATCATTCAATGACTTAAATAAAATGCCTGAATCGCAAGCGGCGTTTCGTCAAGCGATTATTTCAAATAAAGAACAGGATGCATTAGCGCATTTGAATTTGAGTTTAACTTTGTTAAAAAATGGTGAATTTTCAACGGGTTGGGAAGAATATGAATGGAGGTGTTTATTTGAAAAAACTAAATACAATGTGCATAAGAAACCCCGTTGGAATGGGGAGGAACTAAAGGGAAAGAAACTTTTAATTCAATGGGAACAAGGACTTGGCGATACGATTCAATTTGTTCGTTATGTGCAACTCATTGAAAATGCTGAAATTTTATTAACTTGTCAAAAAAATCTTGAACCATTATTAAAGGACTTTCCAAACGTTCAAACTTTAATTCCTCAACCTGATATTATTCCCGTTTCTCAAGAATTTGATATGTGGATTCCTTTGTTAAGTTTGCCGCGTATTTTTAAAACAAATTTGAGCAATATTCCACACAAAGTTCCTTATTTATTTGCTGATCCAGAAAAAATTAAAAAGTGGAAAAATCGTTTGTCGACTAATAAATTAAAAATTGGCATTGCGTGGGCGGGAAATCCAAAACATCCTAATGATCGAAATCGTTCATGTCCAATTCATTTTTTCTCAAATTTAGCAAAAGAATTACCAGAGATTGAATGGTATAGTTTGCAAAAAGGTTCTCAAGCCAAACAATTAACGCCAGAAATGAATATTATCTCTTTAGAAAATGAATTAAGTGATTTCTCAGAAACTGCGGCAGTTCTCAAAAATTTAGATTTAGTTCTTTCAGTCGATACATCGATTATTCATTTGGCAGGTGCATTGGGTTGTAATACTTGGGTTCTTTTACCATTTGCTCCCGATTGGCGTTGGTTGCTTGAAAGAAAAGATTCGCCTTGGTATCCGAGTTTGCGTTTGTTTAGACAAAACATAACAGGTAATTGGAAAGAGATTTTTGAACAAGTTAAAAAAAGAATCCAATTATTTCAACTATCTTAGTATTTATTAAAGTTTTTGAGTTTTAAAATTTTTCATTATATAATGAATAACTTATTGATATTAATTAATATTTTGAAAAGATTTAGTATTTTCAAAAAAAGTCTGTTTCTAGCTCTCCTAATTTCTAAGTGCTGGCAGCAGTATTGCTGGTATTAGATTAAAGAAATTTAAAAAAGATTTTGCGTAGTTGTTTAAAAGAATTTAAAAAGTTTATTCTAGGAGAAGGTAGTTTATCATAATAATGAGTTAGATTTATTAGAAAAAATTTCTCTCATTTATTAATGAGATTACCGATATTTTTCACTATAAAATAAATCCAATGTATGATCTTTAATCGTGTTAGGGGTGGACTCGCACAATATTTAATAATTAACTTATTGATAGATTATTTATTTTTGTAAAAATTCAATCTTATTATCTTTAATTAAAACATTTTCCAATCTGATTAAAAATACTGTTGAATAAAAATTTTAATTCAACTATTTTTTTCACTAAAACAAAGACGGATTTTTAATATCTAATAAACGGTTTTACAATTTGGGGAGTTGTTTCACTCTACTAATATAAATGAAGGAGTTTTTTAAAAAAATTTTATGCTTATCCAATAAATTGTTCAACAACATTTTATATGATTTTTTAAATACGATTGCTAGCATTTTTATATTTCATTAATTTTTATTCATATTATATATTTTTTTCCCCTAACCTAATGTCAGTACCCTACGGAGAGCGGGGATTATTTTAAGCAGCCTATTTGCTTAAATCTGTCAGGATGTTTAGAATACTCGCCCATTACCGTCTAACTTTTGAAGGAGATTTTATGAATTTACTAAAGGTGTTACTCTATTCACTGGTCTTTGCTGGGTTTGCGAATGCGTCAGAGCCATCTGCGACTTCTCCCGCGCTAATTAACATTAACACCGCAGATGCCGCTACTTTAGCGACTTTGACAGGTATTAATATTAGAAAAGCCGAAGATATTATTAAATATCGTGAAGCAAATAAAGGTTTCAAAACTATCGATGAACTCGGTAATATACACGGCATTGGTAAGAAAACTCTTGAAACTAATCGTGCCCGCTTAACGGTGGGTGAGGTAAAAACAGTTGTAAAACCCGCCGATTCTAATGTCGCTAAACCCGTTGACAACAAACCCTCCGCACCAAGCACAGCAAATGGTTTGATGCCCAAAATGTAATCACTTTTTTATTTCAACTTTCAAGGAAATTGTATGAACTCGTTAAAAACATTACTTTGCTCATTTTTATTGGTTGGATTTGTTGGTTTTGCAAATGCCGCCGTCGATATTAATACCGCCGATCAAGCTACTTTACAAACTATAAAAGGCATCGGTCCTGCTAAAGCAGAAGAAATTATTAAATATCGTACAGAGAAAGGTCCTTTCAAAAGTGTTGACGATCTCAAAAACGTGAAAGGAATTGGTGCGAAAGTATTAGAAGCCATTAAAAACGATGTAACCGTTGGTGGTGGTGCTGTTCCAAAGCCTGAAGAAAAGAAACCTGCTGAAGCTAAACCCGCAGATAAAGCACCCGCTAAAGCAGAAGAAAAGAAACCTGCTGAAGCTAAACCTGCGGATAAAGCACCCGCTAAAGTAGAAGAGAAGAAACCCGTTACTCCAACACCAAACAAAATGTAGTTTCAACTCACCAATCGAGCCGCACTGTCTGTTGAAAAAAGTGCGGCTTTCTATTTTAGTTTGATTTGAATTGATAAAGGAAATGATTAAACCATGAGCGATGAAATCGTTAATTTAACTCTCGATGATGCCATTAAATTAGGCGTTAAATTCCAACAAGAAAATAATCACGAAAAAGCTGCCGCCGTTT
>DYRG01000034.1:0-14689 GCA_020718845.1 Thiomargarita sp. | reverse complement strand
AAATTAGGCGTTAAATTCCAACAAGAAAATAATCACGAAAAAGCTGCCGCCGTTTATGAGCATATCTTAAATGTTGTTCCAGATAGTATTAGTGCTCTGAGCAATTTAGCGGTTTCTTTGATTCATTTAGGTCGAGACGAAATCGTTAATTTAACTCTCGATGATGCCATCAAATTAGGCGTTAAATTCCAACAAGAAAATAATCACGAAAAAGCTGCCGCTATTTATGAGCAAATCTTAAATGTTGTTCCTGATAACGTTAGTGCCTTAAGTAATTTAGCGGTTTCTTTGATTCATTTAGGTCGATTAGAGTTAGGCATTCAACAATTTGCAAAAATCACCGAACTTGCACCTTCGGGCGATGCTTTCATGAACTTTGCAAATGCGTTAGTTCAAGGTAATAATTTTCCTCTCGCTTTAGAGAATTATGTCAAAGCGGTTGAACTTGCTCCCGAACATTTACAAAATCATGAAAACTTTTGCAATTTTTTAACACAACATGGCGATGGTTTAGCTGATTTATTACCCAATTTCATCCAAAAAGTGGCAAATGTCTTAAAAAAGGTACCTCAGGCAAAATATGTCAATATTGAATTGGCTTTAATGTATCACAAATCTTTTAATTTAGACAAAGCAATTGAATATTACAAAAAATTACCAAAATTAGGTATTAAAACCGCAGAATTATATAATCAATTAGGGTTGGCTTGTCTGTTTAAGAACTTGCTTTCTGATGCTGAAAATGCTTTCTTACAATCAGCTAAATTAAATCCCAATTTTATTTCTCCGCATATTAATCTAGGTATTTGCTATGAAATGCTTTCAAAACACCAAAAATCTATTGAACATGCTTTAAAAGCTATTGAAATCGATCCCCAAGATGTAAAATCCTATAACAATTTGGCGAACCTTTATAAGAATCAAACTAAAATTGATGAATCTATACGTTGTTATCAAAAAGTATTAGAAATCGATCCCAATCATGTACAAGCTTTTAGTAATCTGTTGCTCTGTTATCACTACGCTCCCTATGATAGAAAAGAAGTATTTGAAGTACATAAAAAATATGCAACTATTTGTCAAGCAGAATTACCTAAAAGTTATTCAAATACCTGTGAGAAACGAAAATTAAGAATTGGATATGTTTCTCCTGATTTTAAAAGACATTCAGTCGCGTTTTTTTTTGAACCTATCATTGAAAACCATGATCATGAGAAATTTGAAATTTATGGTTATCATTTAATCAAAGGAGAAGACCGTTTTACGGCACGTTTTAAAGAACTAATGGATAAATGGATACCTTGTTCAAACTGGAGTACCCCTTATTTAGCGCAAAGAATTTATGAAGATAAAATTGACATTTTAATTGATTTATCGGGACATACGGGAAATAATCGTTTGCCATTATTTGCGCACAAACCCGCGCCTATTCAAATGACTTATTTAGGTTATCCAGATACAACGGGGCTTTCTACGGTAGATTATCGGATTGTCGATCAATATGTAGAACCACCAGAAGAAGATGGTTTGTACACCACAGAGAAACCTTTGAGAGTTCCACATAGCTATTTTTGTTATACGCCGATAGAAAAATGTCCAATAACCGGCGATACACCTGCTTTGAAAAACGGTTACATTACCTTTGGTTCTTTCAATAATTACGCGAAAGTAAGTGATACAATTGTCGATGTGTGGGCAGCGGTTTTAAAAGCGATTCCAACTTCAAAATTTCTCTTAAAAAACCAAGCCTTAAAAGACCCAGATACTTGGCAACATTTTAAAGGACGCATGGTAGAACGAGGCATTGATCCACATCGTTTGCATTATTCAAAATTCGAAAAATCTACCCAAGATCATTTGAGAGTTTATCAAAAAGTGGATATTGCATTAGATAGCTTTCCTTATAATGGTGCAACAACGACTTTTGAAGCATTGTGGATGGGTGTTCCCGTCGTAACTTTGGTAGGAAATGCGCACGTTTCTCGGGTAGGAAAAAGTATTTTAGCAACCTTAGGTTTTGATAATTTAATTGCAAATACCGCCGATGAGTTTGTGACCCTTTGTCAAACTTTAGCAAAAGACGTAAAGTATATTCAAAATTTTCGTCAAACTATTCGAGAAAAAATGCAAAAATCACCCGTTATGGATGCGAAAACTTTTACTCGTGAATTAGAAGAACTTTATCAACGTGCATGGAATAACTGGTGTGAGAATCAATCCAATCAACATGAGCAAATATCTGAACAACCTATTGAGCAACTTCCTCAAACTCAACCAAAGAGTACAATTAAAAAAGTATTTTTTGGGCTTCGTAGCAATAAACCTAATTACTGCGTGTAGCATTTCAAACGATAAGAAACTTGAATTACCAACCCCTTTGCGTTCTCCATTAACGGTTTCTGATTCGACTGGAACATTAATTGAGGATCAGCAAGCGCAAAAGATTTCAAATCGCTACACGGATTCTCCAAAAGTAATCGAGCAAAAATTCACTCAATCAAGTGGTCAAAAAACAAACTATCCCGCTTTCAAAAAAAATCAACCTAGTGGTTTGAATGTGGATAATATTCCATTGCCTGCGTTTATTAATGAAGTCTTTGGAAATATTTTAGGATTATCATTTCAACTTCATCCTGATTTACAAAAACGCCCTGATTTAGTTACTTTAAGAATCAATGAGTTAAAAGCACCCACTGAATTATATGATATTGTTAAACGGGTTTTAACCAGTTATGGAATTGGTTTAAATCAAGAAGGTGATGTTTTAAAAGTTGTTCCCGTTGCTCAAAGTCAAGCGGGAGAACCTCCCTTATTAGTAAGTGGAAGAACTTTGCCCGATGTTCCGATTTCTCATCGCCCTGTTTTTCAATATGTTCCATTGAAAATTGTTGCCGTAAATCAAATTGCCCCTTTTCTTAAAGGATTGCAGATTTCTCCACAATTACAAATCCACGAAGAAGCGCAAAAGAACGCCTTATTTCTTTCAGGACCGCCAGCAATTGTAAGTCAAGCGCTTGATTATATTAATTTTCTTGATCAAACCGCAATGAAAGGACGTTATACTTTAACCGTCCAACCTTTTTTCATTACCGCCGATGAATTAGCAAAATCTTTAGAAGATGTATTAAAAACAGAGGGTTACGCAGTTGCAACGGGAGCGGCTGCCCCCGCAACCAGTATTGTTTTATTACCCGTACGTTCTAATGCAAGTCTGGTTATTTTTTCTTCTGATCAAGCAACATTAGAACACGTTAAACAATGGATAGATAAATTAGATCATTTCAAACGTTCTTCACAAGATGGTTTGTTTATTTATCAAGTGCAACACGTTCAATCAAAAGACATCGAAAGTTTGTTAGGACCTTTGTTATCAACGCTTGAAGGAACTGGGGTTTCTCAACCTATTTCAACGCCTAATCCAGCCCCTAATCCAGCGGATAAGAACGCACCGCCTCCTACGCCAGCAACTTCGCCCGCTAAAAACCAAACTCAACAAGCAACAATGTTAGGTAAGAAAATCGTTGTCGACAAACAAAGAAACCAATTGTTATTTAGAGGAAAATCTGAAGAATGGGCGCGTTTGTTACCGATTTTAAAAATGATTGATCGTCCGACCAAACAAGTGTTAATCGAAGTCATGATCGCAGAAATTACCCTTAGTGATAGTGAAAGTTTAGGGATCAATTGGGCATTTGGCGGAAGTAATTTGGGTAAAAGCACGGGCGCATTGTCTGGAATTAGCGGCGGATCGGGTGGATTAAGTTACTCATTAATCAATAGTTTAGGTGAAACTCGGGCGACTTTGAAAGCGTTGGCATCGAACAATCGGGTGAACGTTTTATCCTCACCGCGAGTAATGGTAAAAAGTGGCGAATCAGCCTCAATAAACGTGGGTGATCAAGTCCCAGTCGTCACGAGTCGGGCAGTCGATGCCACAACGGGTCAAACGGCGGGCACATCGAATGTTTTGCAGAATATTCAATATCGTACAACGGGGACGCAATTATCGATTACCCCAGTAGTTTATGCGGGAAATCGCGTAGATATTGATGTAAGTCAATCAGTTAGCCGTGCATTGCCAGGTTCAAATGGTTTATCTCCAACCATTAATGATCGCACAATTAGCACCAAATTAACTTTAACCGACGGTGGTTCAGTTCTTTTGGGTGGTTTAATTGAAAATACTTACAGCGATGATAATAGCGGCGTGCCAATTTTGAAAGATATTCCGGTGCTTGGACATTTGTTTCGTAGTTCAGGAAAAAGTACCGAACGCCGTGAATTAATTATGTTAATTGTGCCGTATGTTGTGAATGATGAAAACGATGCGCAACATCTAACAAATGCGTTTCGTAATATGCTGCATTTAGAAGAGAAAAAAATAGAGCAACCTCTTATTTCTGAGCAGTGAGCAACGATCTGATTTCTGGAAAACAAGAACCACAATTTAAATGTTCACCAACTTGTTCTACAGATGATTTGATTTAAAAATGATCCAAAATAAAAACCTTCTAAGCCTTAAAAAACTTAGAAGGTTTTTTATTTCTAATTTACGGTTTTTTGTGGCAACGATTGCAAGCAACTTGCTCATCTTTGTTTAGAACAACCGTGCGATTTTCAACGTTAAAAGATCGAGTGATTGCCATTTTAGAAAGTGGAGAACCGTCTAAAGTTTTTCCGTGACAAGCGCGACAATTGTCGGGGTTTTGACGATAAAAATCCTCGTGTTTATTCACCCAATTTTGATCGCCAACATTGTGCATTCCATGCGGTCCGTTGGTTGTTAAAGCCAAACTCGTGTGACACGCATTGCATTCAGTAATTACGCCGCTATGCCCTTGAATTTGTTGAGAAATAACGTTATCATTCGAGGCGGGATCGGCGTTGGGAAATTCCGCGTGGGTGCTGCCGTGACAACCTTCGCACGCGACATTGCCGTGACCTTTGCTGTGACGATACAAAGTGCTTGAATTTTCTGCAAATCTCGACGTTGGGGCTGAAATCGCCGATGCGGATAAATCATTGATTTTAAAGGCTTGTTTTAAACGAATCCCATCCGAATGAAACGCCAAATCCGTGCCTGTCAAATGATTCACCGCGTCGCCCGTGTGACAAGATTGACAACGCGGCACATCAAACCAAGCCGCCCGCGATTTACCGTCGTTTTGCCCGTTCAAACTCCCGCCTGTTTTCAAAGGATATTTTCCACCGACCGCCTCCATGTTTCCGTGACAATTTTGACAGGTCATGCCGCCCGTTTTCATTGCGCCGCGCTGACATTGCGTAATTTTGCCCGGGTGACATTGATAGCAAGTTTGCTCTGGCGAGCCGTTGTCGGGAAATACAGGCTGTCCCTGCGCGTTTTTGGTAGCGCTGTGAAAGCGGTGCATTGCCTGCGACATCGTAGATTTGCCGATTTGATTGCCTTGCGCGCCCGTTCCCGCCAAATCGAGAGCCGCCGAATAATGGCAACTCGCACATAAAATCGGCGTGCTGTTTTTCAAATTAGTCGCGTGTTTAAAGTCATGTAAAATAAGGATATTTTTCTTCGCTTGAATTTCCATATCCGCATCATTTGCCCATGTTAAAGCTGTTGAATTTGCGGCGATTTGTCCGCTCGAATGGCAAGTTTGGCAATCGGTTTCTTTCGATACGGGCACGACCACATCGACGGAAGTCAATGTATTTCCAGTATTTTTATCGTAAGCGGCGACTTTCAACAACGGATAAGAATTTTCGCGCATAATATCGTCGAACGGCGTGATCGGAATGCCTTCTGCGTTGAACCAATTGAATTTACTAGAAAAATCCATCGGTTGCGATAAACGTTTTTGAGGATCGTCCGCTGGCATATAAATGCGTTTTAAGCCTTCGCCCGCCTTTAAATCCAATCCAAACAAAGCGTTAGAATATTGCCAAAAATTGGTTTTTTGTGCGCTGGTGCTGTTGATCGAGCCTTTTGCATCGGCAACGGCAGAATATCCCACATTTACAGTGGTTGCATCGAGCAATTTAGGCGGGTTTCCTTGCTGAATTACCTGTGCATTCAACACGTTATACGGCGGCAACATCGAAAAGATCGAATATTCTTTGTCGATGCAGTGCATTCCTAAATCATTGAATGCTAAAACTTTTAAAGTTCCCGTCACACTTGGCGCGACGTTGTTTTGAGTGTCGGAATCGGACTCCGACGTTGAGGAGCTGCTTCCGCTGCCCCCGCACGCATTTAATAAAAATACGCTAACTATCAGAAAATACTTGAGTTTCATTTTTTACATCCTTTTATTTGATATGAGGTTTCCATTATAAGGGAAAATGATTAAGTTAATCTTAAGTTGAAAATGTTTTAATAAAGCACCATTCACAAATGAGAAAAACATTATGCGTTTATTAGTAGTTGAAGATGATCTTTTGTTAGGAAATGGAATTCAAGTTGCTTTGCAACAAATCGGTTATGCGGTGGATTGGTTGACCGACGGCGAAGCGGCTATTCATGCGTTAAATGTAGAAACCTTTGATGGGGTAATTTTAGATTTGAATTTACCCCGCAAAAGTGGATTAGAAATCTTAAAACAACTCCGTGAATCTGGACACACTTTGCCCATTTTAATTTTAACCGCTAAAGATACCTTACAAGATAAAATTCGTGGATTAGATTTAGGGGCTGATGATTATATGATCAAACCCTTTGAATTAAATGAACTTTTAGCCCGTTTAAGAGCTTTATTGCGCCGTTCAAAAGGTCGAGCAACGACTTATTTAGAATATAAAGAACTCCGCCTTGATCCTAATAATTTTATTGTCACTTTTAATGAAGAAACCATCGCAATGTCCAATAAAGAATTTGCAATTTTACAAACTTTACTTGAAAATATTGGACACATTATTTCTCGCCAACGTTTAGAAGAAAGCATTTATGCGTGGGATAGCATGGTTGAAAGCAATGCTGTAGAAGTTCATATCCATTATTTGAGAAAAAAACTTGGCAAAAATTTAATCAAAACCATTCGCGGAATGGGTTACATGATCCCCAAATAAGATGAAAACAACTTCCTTAAAATCTCGGTTATTAATTATGTTATTAAGCACTATTTTTTTAGTGTGGATTGTGATGGTTTTAGAAGTTTATCAAGAAACAGAGCACGAAATCTCAGAATTATTTGATGCAAACCTTTCTCAAAGTGCAAATGTTATTTATCAACTCTTAGCTCATGAAATGATCGAGCATAATCATTTAAAAATCCTTTCAGAATCAAAACCCGATCTTCATTACAAAATACATTATGATCGTAAAGTAGCATTTTTAATTTATGACATACACGGAAATCTCATTGCAAAATCTAATCATGCACCATCCTTTTTAATTTCTTCCCTTTCACAATCAACACATTATGAAGATATTCAAATCGATAAATATTGGTGGCGAGTTTTCACTTTAAAAGCACAATATGGTATTCTACAAACCGCTGAACGTAAAGATGTTCGTGAAGAATTAATTAAAGAAATTGTCTGGCAAATGTTAAAAACTTTATTATGGAGTTTGCCATTTCTAGCAATTTTAATTTATGTAAGCATTCGACATGGTTTAAAACCATTACAACGAGTTGCAAATGATATTTCACAAAGAAATTCTGAACAATTACATCATCTCGACAATAAAGATATTCCTTTAGAAATAAAAAGTTTAGTGGATACTTTAAATAATTTATTTCAACGTTTAAATCAAACTTTTGAGAACGAACGACGTTTCACCGCCGATGCCGCACATGAATTACGCACACCTTTAGCGGGTTTGAAAATTCAAGCCCAATTGGCATTACAAAATCAAAACAATGAATTGCGTTCTCAGGCATTACAAAATATTTTAACAGGTGTGGATCAAGCGCATCATTTAGTTGAGCAACTGCTTACTTTAGCTCGCATTGACGGTAATCAAACCTTAGAAATGAAAACGGTGGATTTAAAAGAAATTTCAGAAAAAATTATTAAAATGTTAATTTCACAAGCTATTGATAAACAACAAGATTTAGGTTTATTAATTCTTACCAGTCAAACCCAAATTCAAGGAAATCCAGAAGCATTAGAAATTTTATTAAGAAACTTAGTTGATAATGCATTACGTTATACCCCAGAAAATGGAGAAATTACCATTTCAATTGAGCGTTTAGAAACGAAGCAATTATGTTTGAAAGTTAAAGATAATGGGATTGGAGTTTCTCAAGATAAAATAGAGAAACTTTTTGAGCGTTTCTATCGCGGAGAACATCAACATATTAAAGGAAGTGGCTTAGGTTTATCAATCGTTAAGCGCATTACCCAATTACATCATCTAAAATTAAATTTTGAAAGCAATGCGGGCTTAACTGTGACAATCATTTTTCCTTAATTTAAAGTGGCGCGGAAATTTAACCAAAAGCTACGTTTTTCGGCGGGAATTAAGGAATTACGAAAACCTAAACTACGTTGAAAAAAATCATCTCCAGAATCGGCTTGTTCACCACCTGGGAAATAATATTCTTTATCAAAAAGATTTTTGACAGTAAAACTTAGATCAAATATCTTTTGGCGATAACCTAAAGTGAGATTTGAAACTGTAAAGGATTTAGCGATTTTTCCTTCTTCTCTCAATGGGTTACGAGAATATAAAATTCGATTGCTGACATAATTAGTTCGCCAATTAAGATGCCAATGTTGATCAAAAGGAATATCAATTCCAAGATTAATTTTATGAGGAGCAATATCACCTAATTCAGAGGTTTGATCAAGCCAAGTTTTAGTGGTTTGATTGTAAGTAATACTGCTTAAAGATTTAGTGTAAGTGTAATATAAATTACCTGTCATATTTGCTGCATTTTTAAACAGAGGATTGGGGTAATTAAAGCGTCCTCGATATTCTACTCCCCAAATATTTCTAGTTCCTGCGTTTTCAGCTTCTTCTTTGATAACATCTTTGTAATGTGCGGCAAATAAAGACAAATCATGCAACCAATGTTTCTGTTTGTGCATAATAATGAGTTCTAAATTCTCTGCTTTTTCGGGTTTTAAATTAGGATTTCCAGTTCGTCCAAGCCAACCGCCCCACAATTGAACAGGTGAAGGTTCTTGAAATGCCTTTCCGTAGAGGAATTTAAAAGTTGTTTCGGGAGTCCAATGATAAATCGCCGACAAACGTGGATTAATACTACTTCCATACACACTGTTTCTATCATAACGTACACCCGCTAACCAATGCCATTTGTTCTGCATCCATAAAACTTGTAGATATGTTCCGACATCACGAGTATGAGCAAGGTTTTCTTCTGGAATTGAACCCGTCGTTGATGGCATAATAACGGCTGTTGGATCAGTACTATGGAAAACACCCGCCCCTTGTCCATATTGACCTTCACCCATATCACCAGAGGAACAAAATGTACCACTCCAATAAGAGCAAATATCGTAGGCTTTGGTGAGCGTTTTTGCTTCGTATTTCAAACCGCCTGTGAAACGTAGTTCTTTTGAAAATTGGTAATCATAATCTTGTTTGAGTAACCAACTGTGATTCAATGAATTCCAATCCGAAATGCTCACATAAGAATAGGCGGATTTGTTTTCGTTCCAATCGGGAATTGCTTCAACCCAACCACCCCAAATTCGATTGGCGTGATATAACACTTGGCTTTTCACAGTTAATTTGTTATTTGCTTGATAATCGTGTTTGAGATAAAACTGTTGTGCGTCATGTTTCCAATACACATTGGGTTGAACACGGTCGCCCGCATAATAAGCCCCATATCCTTCGCGGGCATCCCACGCAATCACGCCGAGCGTAAAATCACGAAAACGCACTTCGCCCAAAACGCCCCAATCTTTGGTTGGATCGGAATATTCGCCATATTTTACGCCTTCATTTCCCAAACCCAATATTGCGCCCCAAGTATTTTTATTGTTAAGTTGTTCATTTGTAAGGAATCCCCATGACGCAAGATCATTTAATCCCGCTTCTTTGCTGCGAAAAGTTTTTGCGGATAAATTAAATCGCCAATCGCCGTGTTTGCCTTGAATACTGGCTTCTGCGCCGCGAGATTGGTAACTCCCTAATTGTGTTGAAATATTTACGCGAGTTTCGCCATTTTTCAACGATCCGCCGTCTTCGGTAATTAAGTTGATAATCCCCAAAAACGCATTTGGACCGTACACTGCGCTGGTCGGACCGTATAAAACTTCGATCCGTTTTAAGCCGCTGATCGGGTATTGGCGTGAAATTTGCGCACCGTGACTCCACAAATGATTATCGACAATTCCGTTGATCATCAATAAGGTACGTTGCATAAATGAGGTGCGATACCCACGTTGATGTCCCAACACGGGCAGCGGCGAACCCGTTTGCATCGCATCAAATCCGGGCAAATCCGCAAATATTTCCGTTAAATTCGAATAACCTCGCCGCCGAATGTCCTCCTCCGTAATCACCACCATTGCTGCGGGCGCATCACGCAACGTTTCCTCAATTCCCGACGCAGTTTCAATCGTCACTTCTAACAGTTGATCCAAATCCATTGCTAATAACTTACGGATTCCTTCGTTTTTGTCGTCATCGCTATTTGCCTCAGTTGCATAACAATTTAAACTCAGCAAACTTATTAGAAATAAACTAAAATACCGCGCCATAAAATCCTCCAAATTATTTTAATCAGTTTTTTCCATCACTTAATATCAAACCTTGAGAAAATTGACGTAATGCGTCATTAATTAGGGTTTGATAATTACTTCCGATGCTTTCTGCTCGTGCTTTAAAAATCGCTAAAGTTTCATTATCAACTTGAAGCGTAATTTGAGATTTTCCAGCATATTGTGTTTGTAATTTTGCTAAAGCTGGAATTTGAGCAACTGGCTTAGCGTCCTCAAAACTCAAGTCTTGATAATGTTCAAACAAAGAATCATCAAAATTGTTGTTCATAACGTTTCTTTTGGGGTTGATTTGCTTTCCATGCAGAAATAATGCGGACTGTTTCTTCGCGTAATGTCCACACCACAATTAAAATGCGTCCTTTTGCACCCATTCCCAAGCTAATAAAACGTTGTTCATGCACAATATTTTTGTCTTCGTGAGTAAGCACAAAAGGATCAAGCAAAACGGCTTTTGCTTCTTCAAAAGTAACACCATCGTGTTTAATTGGATTTGCTGCCGCTTTTTCTTGGTCAAATTCAATTTTCATGAACTAAAATTTAATCTTCATTCAAACCGAGTCTTTCGCCTCGATAACTACCATCCATGACACGCTGACACCATTTCTGATTCTCTAAATACCATTGGACGGTTTTCTTTAAACCTGTTTCAAAAGTTTCTTCAGGTTTCCAACCTAATTCACGTTGAATTTTGCTCGCATCAATCGCATAACGTTGATCATGTCCAGGGCGATCTTTTACAAATGTAATCAATGAATTATGAGGAAAATAGGGTGAATTTGGCAATAATTCATCTAAAATTTTACATAACTGATTGACTACATAGAGATTTGTTTTTTCATTATGTCCACCAATGTTATAAGTTTCTCCAACTTTTCCTTCGCGTAAAACTAACCATAATGCTTTCGCATGATCATCAACAAATAACCAATCCCGAATATTTAAACCGTCACCATAAATTGGTAATGGTTTTCCAACTTGAGCATTGTGAATCATTAAAGGAATAAGTTTCTCTGGAAATTGAAATGCGCCGTAATTATTTGAGCAATTCGTGGTAACAACTGGCAATTTAAACGTGTGATGCCATGCGCGAACCAAATGATCTGACGACGCTTTGCTTGCAGAATACGGCGAATTTGGCGCGTAAGCGGTTGTTTCTAAAAATAAATCTTCTTTGCCTAAACTTCCGTACACTTCGTCAGTGGAAACATGGTGAAATCGAAACGCATTTTTTTTAGGTAAATCAAGGGCTTGCCAATACGAACGCGCCGCTTCTAATAAAATATAAGTGCCGACAATATTCGTTTGAATAAATTCCGCAGGACCGTCAATCGAGCGATCAACGTGCGATTCGGCGGCTAAGTGCATTACCGCATCTGGTTGATAGTGTTGGAAAATTTTATCCAAACCCGCACGATTTAAAATATCAATTTTTTCAAAATGATAGCGCGGATTGTTCGCCACACTTTCCAACGAATCCAAATTTCCCGCGTAAGTTAATTTATCCACATTAACGATAGAAACATCAGTATTATCAATAAGATGGCGAATCACCGCCGAGCCAATAAACCCCGCACCACCTGTCACAAGCAACGTAAAAGACATAAAAATTCTCAAACTCCCACTTAAACCATTATTATAACCGTTTTTTTTAGAATGTGATTTTTAGGAAATGGAATTTCAATCAACTGTGCAACCTTTAATTTTCTACGTTGCAACAGGTCTATTATTATATTAATAAATGCTAACTTTTTAATTTAACACTAAAATATTGACATTTATCTCATGAAAGGCTAGAGTTTTTCTTTGAAAGGGCATAGAAAATATGCTCTGTTTTATATCGTTCAATTTGCCATCAATAATCTCCCTTGAGGAGAGAGGAGTAATGAAATGAAACGTTTTGTTTTGTGGAATATCGCTAGTGCAGTTGTGTTGGGTTGGTCTAGCCTCGTTTGTGCCGAGCAAGCCATGCCCGATCCGAAACAAATGATCCAAGAAAAAGAAAGTCCCTTTGCTAGCGTTGAGGAAACGGTGGCGGCAATTAAGAAAAATATCGAAGCCAGCGAAGGATGGGTCATCAATGGTATTAAACCGATGGACAAAAAAATCAAAGAGTTAGGTGGACCTGAAATCCTCCCCGTCACCTTAATTGATGCTTGCAACCCACATCATGCTGGGGCGATTTTAAAAAGCGATGCGGATCGTTATGCGTCGGTGATGATGCCTTGTACGATTTCGGTCTATCAAAAAGCGAATGGCAAAGTTTATGTCGGCTATGTCAATGCTCGCATGATAGGGCAGATGTTTGGCGGCGAGATGGCTAAAATTATGGGCGGCGCGGTAGCTGATGATCAAGATAAATTCCTAACCCTTCGGAAATAATTTCCTCAAATTGTTTCTCACCAAAATATTTTTAAATTGTTTAAAGATAGCGGTATAATTTATTTCTCATTTCGTCATTTACAGCGAAGAAATTAACGTGATGGAATAAGTTTTTATCTGCATTACCCAAAAAAAGAAAACCCTTTTAGCTGAAGTTTTGGTTAAAAGGGTTTTCTAGTGTGTTAGGTTTCTTTGATTTGAAGAAAAGAAAAAAGCCGAACCATTTAAAATGACTCGGCTGTTTTTTGATCTAAAAGAAAAATTAGAGCAAATGTTTAATTGCGTCGCGTTCTTCTTCGAGTTCTTTTTGAGTGGCGTTCATGCGTTCACGGCTGAAATCGCTAATTTCTAAACCTTGAACAATGCTGTATTCGCCATTTGCCGTCGTGATTGGGAATGAATACACCAAACCTTCTGGAATGCCGTAACTGCCATCAGAAGGAACGCCCATACTCACCCATTTGCCGTTGCTGCCGTTCACCCAATCGCGGATGTGTTCTAATGCTGCATAACCCGCCGAAGCCGCACTCGACGCGCCGCGTGCTTTGATGATTGCTGCGCCACGTTGTTGAACGGTGGGGATAAAGGTGTTGACGTTCCAATCTTGGTCGATTTTGCTGGTGACCACTTCGCCATTGATATTCGCATAGCTAACGTCAGGGTATTGGGTTGCGGAGTGATTGCCCCACACGACCATGTTATTGATTTCAGTGACTTTACAGCCCGTTTTGCCAGCAATTTGGCTTAACGCACGGTTATGGTCTAAACGCATCATCGCGGTGAAGTTTTTAGAAGGTAAATCTGGAGCAGATTTCATTGCAATGTGAGCGTTGGTATTGGCTGGATTTCCTACCACTAAAATTCTCACGTCACGCGAGGCTTTTTCGTTTAATGCACGACCTTGCGCGGTGAAAATGTTAGCGTTTTCTTGGAGTAAATCTTTGCGTTCCATGCCGGGTCCGCGAGGT
This sequence comes from Thiomargarita sp., assembly GCA_020718845.1. Lineage (GTDB taxonomy): Bacteria > Pseudomonadota > Gammaproteobacteria > Beggiatoales > Beggiatoaceae > DYRG01. Next base: position 671 of record DYRG01000034.1, on the reverse strand, counting down.
TTTGCGCCGACGAGCATCGCATAGTTGATGTCTTGAAAAGCGACTTTGGGGTCGTCCGCGAGCACCAACCCTTGCAACGTCGGATAAGCGCAATCTTCGAGTTCCATCGCCACGCCTTTGAGCGCGTTCATGGCGGCGGGGATTTCCAATAAATGCAAAATAACAGGCTGATCTGCGCCAAGCATCTCACCCGAAGCCACGCGGAAAATCAATGAGTAAGAGATTTGACCAGCTGCGCCAGTAATCGCAACACGAACAGGTGCTTTCATCGTATAGATTCCTTAAAATAGGTCATCAAAAACGATTATTATATGCCAAATCTTTCGTTTTTAATATGCTTGCATACCTGTTTTATAAATTTTCTTATGTTTAATCACACACGAATAATGCGTTATTTAACTATCGGGTAAAGTAAAAAATGGGCAGTGATCAAAAACAAGAGATAATTTTACATATTTTGTGTTTATTTTCAGTAAATTATAGATTTAATTAGCATCTCAATTTGATCACTACTCAAAAATGAATGTTTCCCGATTAATTTCCAAAATTGGGTGAATAAATATTGATAATGTTGTAATAAATACTCCATAATAGCTTTCTATTTTTAAAATCATTCAGAGGTAATTATGAAGAAAATCATCCAGTTAGCTTTTTTGAGCGTTTTAATGGCA
>DYRG01000033.1:24650-28279 GCA_020718845.1 Thiomargarita sp. | reverse complement strand
TCTTGCCGCTCTTTAAATAGACCTTATCACCCTATTTTGCACCACTACCCAAAAATCTAAAAGCATTGCTAATAAAATGTGAGAATCCAACAAAATTTATTATTAGCAATAACAACAAACCCATTAATGCAGACTATTTAACCAAAGCATTTGAAACAGCAAGAAATAAGAGCAATTATTTCTCAGAAATGGAGAATCCACCGAGCTTTCATGAAATCCGTGCTTTAAGCTCACATCTTCAAGAAAAAGCTGGTATTGCTACCCACGAAACACAAACTTTATTAGGGCATACAAGCGAGAAAATGACCAAGCACTATCAAGAAAGACATGAGATAATTTGGAAAGAGGTAAATAAGGAGATTTTGGAAAAATTTTGGAAAACACTAGAAGACAGCGAGGAAAAATAAGATAAGTCATTGAAAAATTGGCTCCCCGAGACGGACTCGAACCATCGACCCAGTGATTAACAGTCACTTGCTCTACCGACTGAGCTATCGGGGAATTACTGAAAGCGCAAATTATATAAAATTTTTTAACCGAATGCAACCCCTATCTGATAAAATAATCCAACTTATGAATGCTTACGAAATTAAGTCATTGACTTATAACTATAATCTTAGTAGCTTATCAACAAAATAAGGGGGTGATGAGATGAAGTTAAAATATTTATTTGGCGTGTGGGTGTTGATTTTAGCGGGATGTGGACCTGCAGGCGGCGCGCTTAAACCTGTGGCGACTCAAAGTCAGCAAAATCTCGCTGTAATGGCACGAAATATTCATTTGTTGTTGGGGATTCATGAAACATTGTTGAAAGCCGCCTCAGATACGCTTATATTTCAACAGCTTGCAAAAACAGAAGCGGAATTAATTGCTGTCGTAGGTACGCCACAATTACCTTTAAAATCAACAAATTGGAAAGAAGCTATTACTCGATCATCTAATACTTTTATTGGAAAAAAATCAAAATTTTTAGAACGGTTTCAATATATCGAATCTGTATTAGCGGCAAATATTCCACCAGAGAAACTTCAACAATTAAGTATTAAAGAAGGCTGGTTATTCACGGCTTTACAAAATAAAGAATTTACACCTCAAAAAGCGCACGATACATTAAAGATTTTATCGGATTTGCGGCGAACAAATGAAACGGGAAAAGATAGTATTTTTTATGAGGAAGCCACGCGGCGTTTAAAAACCTTTGATCCCCGATTAGAACATTTAGAAAATACCATCAAAGCAGCGCATACTTTATTGAACGCATTAAAACAAGAATTACTTAAAGAACTCGATTTAGCTTTTTCTCACAGTCAAGCGTTTGTTCATTACGCACAAGCTGAGGTTGATCCTCAAAGTACATTACGCCATTTTGCAAGCAATACATTAAATGAAGTTATGAATGGTTTGGCGGATAAATTTATAGAAAATCCTCTCATAAAAAAAGCCGCTGTTAGTCTATTAATGAAAGGCGCTGATGCTCTTACTAATAACCTTCTAGGAAATTAAAACATGACCGCATTTTCTGATCAACAAATTGCAAAGTTTCAAAAAGCCTTACAAGGTCCAGCACCCGCTTATGATCCCAATTGGAATATTACAAAACAACTTTTAAAATTAGCAACTGTGCAATCCCAATGTATTTTAGAATTACAAGCGCAATTAGAAAGTTATATGGATGCTCAAGAATCTTCTTCTAATGCGTTATTGGAAGCGTTACAAAGCACATCTTCTTCTTCTGTTGAGGAAACATCCATTTCTGAACGAGAAGCAGATATTGCAATGCGGAACTTACAAAAATCCATTACTGATTATCAAAATGGAAAGCAAGTTGCTCAATATGCAGGCACCACCTTGAAATTTGCTGCGATGTTACTACTGTAGTTTCTCAACGGGCCAACGATGAAATTTGTAACGTTTTGGTAAAGGTTCGTTGGTTTCTAATTCAAAATCATCAACACCCGTATTAAAATAGCGAATACCTTGATTAAATGCTCGATTTCCTTCTAAAATTGCTTTCAATGCTTTCTTATAAGTTTTATCAGCAGATTTTATTTGATTACTGGCAAGCACTCGATAGGTAGGTAATTGTTCATCTTGAGAGCGAGTTGAACTACTTTTAGCCGTTTCGTACATTTTCTTTGCTTGCGTTAATAAATCTAGGGCTTCTTTGTAACGTTTCTCTGCTTCCGTATAACTACTTTGAGCAATCCTGAAATGCTCAATTTTTTTCTCTGCTTGAAATGAGGTGTCACGATATTGATTTTTACTTGCACCAATGCTTTGAGTTGCAAAGGTTTTGTAACGGGTAACTAATTCATGTGTACGAGTGCAAGCACTAATACCCCGATCAATAATTTGGACTAAGCCTCGTTTCCACTCATAAGATTCTGGATCGATTTCTGCAATAGCAGAGGTCATTACCATCAAGAATGTAAGCAAATACGCAAAAAACATTTGTATTCTCCAAAATATCATTGAGGATTATATTGTATTATGAACTGGTTAAAGTTACTAGTATTTCTATTCAATATTGTTTTGTTAATCTCATGCGCAGAAACCCCAAAACAATATCTTTCTATTAAAGAATTTCCAATCCCTCCAGTGACTCGTACGGATGTATTGAGAAAAGGGGATAGCATTGATATTAAATTTGCATATTGGGGAGATTTAGATGATTCTCAGGTTATTCGCCCAGATGGTTATATTTCTTTGCAATTAGTGGGCGAAGTGAAAGCAGATAATTTAACCCCTGTTCAACTCGCTGAGAAATTAAAACAACTTTACGCAGATAAAATCAAAAATCCTGAAATTACTGTTATCGTTCGAAGTTTATCCACGAGAACAATTTATGTAGGTGGAGAAGTCTTTACTTCGGGTGAAGTTGAACTAAAAGATAAAATGACAGTTCTTACCGCTGTTATGGCTGCTGGAGGATTTAATAAAACCACTGCTGAAATCAAAAATGTCGTAGTAGTTCGTTTTATTGATGACAAATATTATGCAACCTCAGTTGATTTAGAAAACTATTTGCATAATCCTCAATCAGACCCCCTTTTTCTTGCCGCTCAAGATATTATTTATGTTCCAAGAACGCACATCGTTGAAGTTAATCAATGGGTAGAACAACATATTGCTAAATTGATACCTAAAACAGGTTTTGCAGTTGAAACGATTAAAACCATCGGTGATCAAAGTTTTCGTTACGGATATTCTAATTAAAAATTATGTCATCACATCATTCATCTTCCTCTCAAACAGAGCATATAGACCCTAAAAAATTAATGATCAATTTTGAACCAGGGTTTTCTTTAAGAGATGCTCTTAATGTGCTGTTTTGTCACAAATGGAAAATTATTTTATTTTTCTGCACAATTGTTTCAGCTATTTCGGTTTCAACCTATCGAATGCCGTATTTCTTTTCTTCAGAAGCTAAAATTGTAATTAATTCAGGAAGAGACCCTAATACCATTGCACCCATTTTAGGACCTTCACAATATTTGAATCAAAACCAACAAGAACGGGTTAATAATGAAGTTCTTATTTTAAAAAGTCGTGTCCTTGCAGAGAAAGTTGTTCACACGGTCGGATATGAAAATTTCTTTAAAAAACCTCCCAAAGCTCCTGAACAAAAG
>DYRG01000033.1:0-24550 GCA_020718845.1 Thiomargarita sp. | reverse complement strand
CCTGAATCAAAATCAGAACAAAAGCCTGAATCAAAATCAGAACAAAAGCCTGAATCAAAATCAGAACAAAAGCCTGAATTAAAATCAGAACAAAAGCCTGAATTAAAATCAGAACAAAAGCCTGAATTAAAATCAGAACAAAAGTCTGAATCAAAATCAGAACAAAAGCCTGAGCAACTAAGCGATCAAAAAACTGCTGAAAATGCACCCAAAAATATTGATCAATCCACTAAAAAAACTGGAGAAACAGAAACCCCAAAGCAAAGAGAAATCCGAATTAAAAATATGACTGAAAGTGCTGTCGATCAAGTTATGGGAGGGTTAATTGTAGAACTCAAAGCGTTGAGTTTTGTGGTGGGGTTGACAATAACATTGCGCGATCCCGTTTTAGCCCAAAAAGTCTTAAAAACATTGCTCGATGAATATTTAAAGCATTATATTGAATTAAACGAGCCAAAGTCAGTGGGTGTTTTTAAAAGAAGATATGATGAATATGAAAAGAAATTGCGTGAAAAAGAAGATGCGTTGTATAAGTTTAAAGTTGAAAACAATATTGTTTCATTAGATGGACAAATTGGAATGTTGATTTCTCGAGTTGGAGAATTAATGGGACAAATTGTTGGTGGAGAATCTAAAATTATTGGTTTGAAAACAAAAATTGCTGATTTAGAAGAGATTTTGCCTAATTATAAAAAATTGATTATTAGTCAAACAGTCAAAGGAAAAACCAATAACTTATTAGATGCTTTGAAAAATCTTTTGATAAAATTACAAACTCAAGAAATTGAATTAACTTCTCGTTATCCAGATGATTCAAGAAGAGTAGTGGAAGTTAAAAAACAAATTGAACTGGTTGAACAAATGATTTCTAATGAACCAGAAAGTTTGGCAGAATTAACCGAAACTGTTAATCAGAATTATGAGTATTTTTCTCGTCAATTAGAAGATACAAAAATTGATCTAAATTCTAGCGAAATTAGTTTAGAAACTATGAAAAAAGCGTTAACTGATTATCAAGAGAAACTCGATCGACTTTTATCTTTTGAATTGACTTTAAAACGTTTAGAAAGAGAAAGAGAAATTCTTCTTAAAGAATATCAGGCGCAATTAGAAATATTGCAAAAAGCAGAAAGTTATAAAGCCTTAAATGAAAGTAAAATCGTAAGTGTTGAAATCATTGAACCCCCCACATTTTCTGACGAAGCAGTGAAACCAGATAAACCTAAGAATATTATTTTAGCAATTGTATTAGGTTTGCTTGGAGGAATTGGGTTGGCGTTTTTCTTAGATTATTTTGATGATTCAATGAAAACAAACGAAGACGTTAAACGTCATTTGAAATTACCCGTTTTAGCAATGATTACTACTGATGAATTTGAACGACTTTGTAAGAGCTAATTTAAGTCGTTGCACCATCATAAGTAATGCGTCCATCCATAACACGAATCATTCGTTGCGCATAACGAGCAATGTCGGGTTCATGGGTAACTAAGATAACTGTAATTCCTTGATTTTTATTGAGTTCTGTAAAAAGTGTCATAATATCATCACTCGTTTTAGTATCCAAATTTCCTGTCGGTTCATCGGCTAAAATTAATGGTGGATGATTTGCCAATGATCGAGCAATTGCAATACGTTGTTGCTGCCCGCCCGACATTTGATTTGGTAATGAATTCGCGTGCTTTTCTAACCCCATTTGCTTTAAAATTTCTAATCCACGTTTCTTTTGTTCTGTTTTAGAAATACCTGCGTACAACATCGGCAATGTAACGTTTTCTAAAGCGGTCATGCGTTTCAATAAGTTAAAACCCTGAAAGACAAATCCAATTAATCTATTTCGCAAATTTGCAACTTGATTTGGAGAAAGTTGAGAAACATTCTCTCCGTTCAAATAATAATTTCCACTCGTTGAAGTATCCAAACATCCTAAAATATTCATCAAAGTTGATTTGCCAGAACCCGAATGTCCCATAATCGCTACAAACTCACCTTGAGAAATACTCAAATCAATGCCGTGCAATACTGGAATTGGCGTATTTTCTATAAAATAAGATTTCTGAATATTCTCTAATTTAATGAGCGATTGCATTACATCATCCTAAATTTAAAAGAACTGCTACTTGATTTACGATCTTTAAGTTCTTTTGTAACCACTAAATCACCCTCTTTTAAATCTCCAGAAACCACTTCTGTCATCATATTATCTGTAATTCCCGTGACTAATTTAATCGGAACTAATTGTTCATCTTTTAAAATATAAACGGTCGGTTTTTTCTCAGTATTTTTGGCGGATTTTTCTTCTTTTTCATCCTCACCTTTTTTGGGTTTGAAATTCAACGCAGCATTTGGAATTCTTAAAATATTTTCTTTTTCATTAACAGTAATGGTAACGTGCGCGGTCATACCAGGTAATAACAAACCATCTTCATTCTTAACCATAACAATTACATTATAAGTAACTACGTTTTGTTGAATGGTGGGATTTAAACGAATTTGATGAATAATTCCTTTGATATTTTTATCGGGAAACGCATCGACTCTAAACTTAATTTCTTGACCTAATTTTAAAAGTCCCACATCCGCTTCAGAAACGCTAGTTTCTATCTGCATATTTTTTAAATCTTGAGCAATTTGAAATAAAGTGGGGGCTTGCAAACTTGCGGCAACAGTTTGTCCCACTTCCACACTTTTTGAAATCACCGTTCCAGAAATAGGCGAGCGAATAGTCATATATTGCAAACTGGTTTTATCTTTCTCTAAAAGTGCGGCGGCAGATCGAACATCTGCTTCGGCAATGCTTAATTTTTCTTGAGCAGTTTCTAAATCCACTTCTGAAATCAATTTCTTTTCAAATAAGTTTTTAGTTCTTTTAAGAGTGCTTTGTGCTAATTTTAAAGTTGCTTGGGCGTTTAATAATTTTGCTTCGCTTTGTTTAACTTGCGCTTTTAATAACGCAGGGTCTAATTCTGCAAGTATTTGACCTTCTTTAACTATATCATTGTAATTAATATGAATTTTTTGAACTGTGCCTGAAATTTGGCTACCCACTAAAACCAATGTTACGGGGTTTAATGTTCCATTGGCAGAAATACTTTGTATAATTGATCCGTAGGCAATCTTTTGAGTACGATATTTTTGTTGTGGACGTTCTCCGTTGTTATCCATCCACCAAAAACTCGTTCCTCCAATTCCAATGAGGATTATTAGTAATAACAATTTACGCATAAAGTATTTCTTCCTTGAAATAAAAATTAAGGGGGAGTTGCATAGCCATTATTTGGAAATGGATTTGCTTGTTTTCGACGTTGAACTTCTTCTAATTGTTGCCAATTAGTTCCTTGTTCTTCAAATGCAGCAATTCCAATCACGCCTACATTATTGCTGTCGCCGTATTTTTGTTGCGTATAACTTTGAGGAACTGAACTAAAACGAAACGCTGCAACGGTATTGTCGCTTTGACGAAAACCATCGACTTTTAAACTACCAAATGGATCAATTAAATAACCACGTTTGTTTAAAGAAGCTGATTTGCCATCCATCACATCTAAACCATCAACTGATAAAATAACTTCTAATCGTGCGGCTGAATGATTTTGTAATAAGATGCTATAACGTGAGTTAATATTTCCCATTACATAATGACGATTAGAAACTGTTGCATGAGTTAAAATGGTATTATTTTCGTTGACTAAACCCACAGAAAGGTAATTTCCTCCCAAATTAATTAACTGGTTTTTATAAGGAACATGATTGCCGATTACATTACGGATTCCAACCGAATCATTATAATAAATCGCGCTTTGAATTAAAGGAGAGTTGCTCGCACGAATGAAAGGCGTTTTTGTAATGTCAGAATGACGAGTTTCTCCCCAAGCAGTGCCTAAACCTTGACGTTGTTTTTCAATTTTAGGAGCGGGTGCATAATCATCTGATTGCGTTGAGGAAATTGCGCCGCCGACCATTGGAGAGGTTTCTTTAACTGGCTGCGAAATAGAGCAACCCATTAAAAATAGAAATGAGATAAAAAAGAGATTTTTCATTATACATTCCTCCAAAAAAATCGCTAGGTTTGAAATCCCTAGCGTTTAATATTTTCAAACGTCTGGCGTACCCGTACACGCGCCGCATTGCCCCGTGCCGCAAGCGGGAGGTTCTGGTTTGCTTTGACCGCCTTTAAAATCAGTGGCATACCAACCACTTCCTTTCAAATGAAAGCCCGCCGCAGAAATGAGTTTCTTTAAAGTTTCTTGTGAGCAAGCGGGGCAGGTAATTAAAGGATCATCGCTCATTTTTTGTAATGCTTCTAATTCATGTCCGCACGCGGTACAACTATATTCGTAAATAGGCATATTTGCTCCTGTTATTAAATAAATTGAAAGAACGTTAAACTCTAAGAATTTAAGGGCATAGAGTGTTTTCTCAAGGCTTATTTTAGAGGTTTTATGCACTGATTGGAATTTATATCTTAATACGTTTGAATATTGTTAAATTGTCGGTTGTAATAAAAATCTAACAAAAACAAAGAGTTATTTATTCATTTATTTCAAATTCAAATAACGATTATAATAGCAACTTTTTCTTTAAATTCATTTAAGGCAACCATGCGAATAAAATACTGGATGGCGTTGGCGGGCATTGCGCTGAGCGTTGGATTGTTAATCACTGTTTTTGCAAAATTGGATTGGGTTGCTTTTTGGAAAACCTTGCAAAATGTTGATTTCACTATTATTTTATTTGTGTGGGGATTGTTGGCAATTAATATTGCAGTTCGATCATTTCGTTGGTTAATTATTACGGGGCGACCGCTCAATGAATTTTCAGCATTTTGGGAAGCGGGAAATGTGGGTTATTTGGGCAACACGATTTATCCCGCTCGAGCTGGAGAAGCCTTGAGAATCATAGCGATACATCATTTTGTAAAATTGCCTTTTGGTCATGCGTTGAGCAGTTCGTTTATTGATCGATTGTTGGATATTTTGATTTTGGGATTGTTGGCGATGTTGGTCGTCACGATTCACGGCGGACATTTGCTGAATCCCACATTAATGCAATGGTTGCCGTATTTTGTGGCGGGAGGAGTGCTAAGTATCGGAATTATGGTGCATTTTGCCCAACCGATTGCGGATTGGATCGACACTCGAACTTGGCAAGGCAACTGGCGACAAAAATTCCAACGTCTTTTATATCAAGCGATTGATGGATTAACCACTTTAAAACGCCCTGGGCAATTGTCGTTAATTTTATTAATCACCTTTGCAGTGTATGGATTAGATGCGTTTATTCGCCTTCAAATGATGCACGCGATGGGCTGGGATTTGCCTTTGGATGCGGCTTTTACGGTGATTGTCTTCGTAATTGCGGGGTCATTATTGCCGTCTGCCCCGGGTTATGTGGGGATTTACCAAGTCGCGTGCGTAATGGCATTAGGTTTTTATCACATTTCAACGACTGACGCGGTTGCTTATTCATTAATTATGCAACTCTCTGAATTTATTGTGATTATTTCACAAGGTTTAATTTCAATTTCTTTACGCGGCTTTAATTTAACCCACGCTCGCCGTGAAGCAGAATCTTCTTATGAGTCATAAAACTTACTTATGTTTTTTGGTATAATTCTCTTTTTATTCCTGAGAACCTTTATGATGAAGAAATTAGCTTGTGTATTAGCCATTTATGGTACTTTACAAGTTCCTGTTTTTGCAGATGAATCCTCCAATTTATCCCCAATGGGCGCGGATTTAACTCAAACGTCGGTGTCTGGTTTATCGTCGGGCGCGTTTATGACGGCGCAAATTCATTCGGCTTATTCTGGTTCATTTATTGGCGCGGGCGTGATGGCGGGCGGTCCTTATTTGTGCTCAAAAATGTACAAATTCAACGCCAACATGACCAATGCAATGAATACTTGCATGAATCCTTTAAATGAATACGTTGCACCCGATGGAAAGAAACTCTTTAATGAAGCAAAGAAACTTGCTCACGAAGGTAAAATCGATCCAATTGAGAATTTAAGCAAACAACGTGTAATGGTATTTAGTGGTGGAAAAGATAGCACCGTCAAACCGATGGTCGTTGAGCAAGTCGTGAAATACTACGAAGCTGCTGGATTGAAAGCAAAAGATACCGTTAAATATCAAGAGATTTCAAATGCTGGTCATGCCATTACCGTTGATAATCAAGACGCTACACAATGTGAGTTAAGCCAATCGCCTTACATTAATAGTTGCGGCATTAGTGAAGCAAAAGAAATTTTGCAACAAATTTATGGTGAGTTGAAACCCCCTGTTGAAACCTTAACTGGAAACATTGTTCGTTTCAACCAAAAAGAATTCATTAAAGGAAATCGTTCGAGCATGAGCGACGACGCATTTGCGTATGTTCCTAAAACTTGTGAAACCGAAAGCTGTCGTGTTCACGTTGCAATTCACGGTTGTCACCAAGGTTATAATCAAGAAGGCGTAATTAATGATAATTACTACACCAAAACAGGTTATAATCAAATCGCAGATGCTAATAAGATCATCGTGTTATATCCGCAAGCGCAACCCTCTAAAGATATTCCTTTTAATCCAAAAGGTTGCTGGGATTTCTGGGGCTATTCTGATGCGGATCATTTCTACACCAAAGACGCGCCACAAATGCAAGCCATTATGGGCATGATCAAACGGTTAGGCGAAGCTCGTAACTAATAATTTTTCTGGAGTTTTTTATGTCGAATGCATTATTTACCCAATGGGTTGAAATGAGTCAAGAAGCGTTGAAGAAATTCACTGAAACGCAATCCGCTGTGTTAAGCAACTTAGGGCAACAACAACCTCTAAATGTCACCAGCATGGCTGAAATGATGAAAGCATCCATGCAATCATTTCAACAATTAACTAACAACAACACCGCTGCATTTAATAATTTAATCAGCAATCAAGCAACTTCCTTAAAGTTAAATGTTTCTGCGGAAGCCATTCAGAAATTAACTGAAATCATGGGTTCTTTAACTAACAACGCCATTCAACAACAAACCAAATTGGCGACAGATTGTATGAAACCTTTCACTGAGTTCTTAACCAAATTATCAGAAGTAAAAAACCCAGAAGACTTAACGGGCTTACAAATGAAATTTGCAGAGGATTTAGGGGCGGCATTGAAAGCAGGCGCGGCAGATAATGCTCAATTGCTCGGTTCTCTTCAAAGCGCAATGACCGTGTGGACTGAGAAAACCCTCGATAAAACCATCGACGGTTAATCTTATAAACCTGTTTCTCGTTTCCACGATCGATCGCGGGAACGAGGTTTCTCATTAATGTTAATTACGTCATAGAAAAAAACTATGGGAAGGTCATAGACTTGAATTTTGAAATGTAAGCCTTCACTTTTGGATTTTACATTCTTAAATCGAAACGTGAGGAACGCATGACAGCCTTGACCCAAGAAACCATTCAAAATGCCTTAAAAGATTACATAGACCCTTATTTACAAAAAGATTTAGTGTCCGCGAAGTGCATCAAAAATATCGCCATCGCCGATAACAAAGTCACCATCGACATCGAACTCGGTTTTCCCTGTCAAAGCCATCAAACTTCCCTCATCGATACAATTAAAAGCAAAATCAATGCGTTAGACAGTGCTGCTGATGTGAGCGTAACGTTGCATCATCGAATCGCTTCTCATGCGGCTCAACGCGGCGTTGAACACATCAAAGGCGTGAAAAATATTGTCGCGGTCGCATCGGGCAAAGGCGGCGTGGGGAAATCCACTGTTGCGGTCAATTTGGCACTCGCACTCGTGGCAGAAGGCGCAACCGTCGGGATTTTAGACGCGGACATTTACGGACCTAGCCAACCTCGGATGCTCGGCGTGCGCCTCGAAAAACCCGAATCCGCCGACGGCAAAACCTTCGAACCCATCATGAGTCACGGCTTGCAAGCAATGTCGATTGGCTTTTTGATCGACGAAGAAACCCCGATGATTTGGCGCGGTCCGATGGTTACGCAAGCCCTCGAACAACTTTTACGCGACACCCAATGGCGTGAATTAGACTATTTAATCATAGACTTACCACCAGGAACGGGCGATACGCAATTAACCTTAGCGCAAAAAATCCCTGTCAGTGGCGCGGTAATTGTCACGACTCCGCAAGATATTTCATTGATTGATGCGCGTAAAGGCTTGAAAATGTTTGAAAAAGTTCAAGTTCCCGTGTTGGGAGTCATTGAAAACATGAGCATTCACATTTGCAGCAAATGCGGTCACGAAGAACACATTTTCGGAACAGGAGGCGGCGGACGTTTAGCAGACGAGCAAGATGTTGATTTTCTTGGTTCTTTACCGCTCGACAAACAAATTCGTGAAGACGCAGACGGCGGAAAACCTACCGTTGCCGCCGATCCAAACGGTCGAATTAGCCAACTTTACCGCGACATTGCTTTAAGAACCGTCGCCAAACTTTCTCAACAAGCAAAAGATTTCAGCGCACGTTTCCCCTCCATCAAAATCGTGAGCAACTAATCGTTTTTCTTTCGCGATCAATGAAATATTTGATCGCAATTAAAAATCTCAAAATATGCTAGACTGTTAATACTTTTAACCAAACGGGAAGTAGTATTTATGAGCGACGAAATGCGAGTAGTTTTTAATACATTTGATACGGATGGAAGTGGTTTTCTCGATAGAAATGAACTTGCAAATGCTTTTAATAATTTCAAAGGCGGTTTAATGGCGGAGGAAATTGATCAATTAATTGCTGATGCAGATACAAATGGCGACGGCAAAGTAAGTTTTGAAGAGTTTGTTGCATTAGTTAATAAAATCGCTAAGTAATTTTTCAAATGGTGTGAGAGTTGAATTGCTCACGCCATTTTTTTATTTTTATTATTTGAAAATATTTCTACGACCTGCCCAAAACAATCCCATCAATACAAAACAAAATACTATTAGAAAACTGAGCATCCACATTAAAGATTGCTCTGGATGAACGACAAATTGTGACGTTTGATAATAAATAACTGCGGACATATATGCTAAACCCGTTGTCCAAGCCACTACAAACAATGCCCATTTCCAACCCGCTTCACGATAAATTGCCGCAATAGTTGCTGTGCAAGGAAAATACATCAAAATAAATAACAAATACGCAAAGGCAGCGGCTTGGCTTCCAAAGCGTTTGACCATTTCACTAAAGGTTTGTGAATTGATTTCTTGGGTTTTTAAAGTGGTGGTTTCTACATTTAATGGATCAAATAAAGCTGTGCCTAATTTGCTCAAATTTTCTGGAATGGTTGCAAAGGCTTTTTGAATGCCGCCTGTTAAATCAAATTCAGTTTCTTTTTTATCAGATTTATCTTTATTTTCAGGGGTTTGCGAATAAATTGCATCTAATGTTCCGACAATCACTTCTTTTGCTAATATGCCTGTAAAAATTCCTACGGTTGCTCCCCAATTATCTTCGGTAATCCCCATTGGTTTGAAAACGGGCGTTAAAGTTTGTCCAATTTCGCTTAAAACGGATTTGTTGCTATCGTTATTTCCAAAAGAACCATCTGTTCCATAAGAATTTAAGAAATTGATCACAATCACCATTGGAATAATGATTTGACCCGCACGAATAATAAAGCCTTTCAAACGTTCCCAAGTGCGAAGAACAACGCCTTTTAAAGTTGGGATATGATAAGGCGGTAATTCCATTACAAAATGCCCCGCTTCACCACGTAACAAAGTGTATTTCATAATTAAGCCCGTCAAGATAGCAACACCAATCCCAATCAAATACAAACTAAACACAATAGTTCCTCCATTTTCAGGAAAGAACGCCGCAGCAAATAACGCATAAATCGGCAAACGCGCACCACACGACATAAAAGGGTTCATTAACATCGTTAAATAACGATCTCGTTCGTTTTCTAAAGTGCGTGTCGCCATCATTGCTGGAACATTACAACCAAAACCCACAATCATTGGAACAAATGATTTACCCGGCAAACCAATAAATCGCATAAATCTATCCATTACAAATGCCGCTCGAGCCATATAGCCAGAGTCTTCTAATAGGGAGAGAAACAGAAATAAAAATCCAATAATGGGAATAAAAGTCGCAACGGTTTGAACGCCACCTCCTACACCATTTGTAAAAATCGTAATTAACCATGTAGGAACATTCCAAGTATTTAAAAGAACATCTAAACCATCCACTAATAAAGTGCTTGCAAAAATGTCAAAGAAATCCACAAACGCGCCGCCCACATTAATCGTGAACATAAACATTAAGTACATGATTAATAAAAAGATTGGGATTCCTAAAACTCGATTTAAAACAATATTATCGATGCGATCAGAAATGTTTTGATTTAAATGTTCTGGACGAATGACCGCATCTTTCACGGTTTCTCCAATAAAATGATAACGTCCTTCCGCAATAATAATATCAATATCTTCACCGAGTTGTTCTTCAATTTTCTCACGAAGTTGCTCTGATTTTTCTTTAAGTTCTTCACTTAATTCAATATGAACTAAACTACCTTCTTCTAATAATTTAATCGTGAACCATCTCAAATGCGCTTGTTGAACTAAAGATAATTCTTTCTCAAGCAACGGTTCTAAAATATGAATAGATTGTTCTAAAATGTCTGGATAAACAATAACTTGATTAGGTGTACGATGTTTTTCAGCGGCGAGATTGATTTCATGTTTTAAATGATCAACTCCGTGACCATCCGAAGCAATTAATGAAATAACGGGGATATTTAAACGTTGAGATAATAATTTCGTATCTATCTGAATATTCTGTTGTTTTGCAATATCCATCATGTTAATTGCCATTAACATCGGGACATTCATTTCTAATAATTGCGTGCTCAAATAGAGGTTTCTTTCTAAATTAGTCGCGTCGACAATATTGACGATTAAGTCAGATTCGCTAGATAAAACATAGCGTTGCGCGACTTCTTCGTCCATTGACGTGTAGCCGAGCGCGGTATCGAGCGAATAGGTGCCCGGCAAATCAACCGTTTCTATGGTTTTGTTTTCGTAGTTGTAATGACCCGTCTTACGTTCAACTGTTACGCCGGGCCAATTGCCTACTTCTTGTTTAGAACCCGTCAACTCATTGAATAAAGTGGTTTTTCCGCAATTTGGATTTCCCACTACGCCAATAATAAAATCACTCATTTGTTATGCCCGTTCTACTAATAATGCATCGGCTTCATTACGGCGCAAACTTAAAGAAAATCCTCGCACTTTTATTTCAACGGGATCACCCAACGGCGCATAACGAGTTATTCTAAAAGAAGTACCGGGTGTCAAACCCATTGCTAACAATTTGCGGCGATAAGGTTTCTCTCCATCATTGAAACCCAATACTTTACCGTTTTCTCCGACTTTCAAATCGCCCAAACTTAAACGTTTATGTTGAGCTTGGCAATTGTTTATAAAAGGAATATTAAGCATATCTTCTGTTGTCCAACGATAAATTTCCATGTCTTTCACACCCGTGCAGCATCCTTTCTGACACGCTGAAATGTGAATACGCACTACTTTACCTTTTTGAATCCAATGTTGTAACATTGCTTGAATTAATTCAGGCGGTTTTTTGAAATGATAACTCAAATCATTTAAAGTCACTTGTCGATATTGAATCAAATAACTTTTCAAATCCCGCAAACTCAACGGCTGATCCATAAATAATTCCCTTTTCTACGGTTTTTATGGATTATAAATGATAATAATTATCAATTCAAGCAAATTATTTCAGACAATAAAAAATCCCCCTTACAAATGGCAAGAGGGATTTTATGGATAAAATCAACGATCTTCGAGAGGAAGTTTCTCAATATTCACATCTAAAATATGAAATTCACCAGAAGGAATTTTTTGAATAGCTTCAAGGAGTTGCGATAAAACTTCTAAAGGAATATCACGCCCGCCCAAACCCGCCGCGAAATTGTAAATTTTAGGCGGATTTTCTAAACCACTTAATGCCGCCATCACTTCCATTCCTAAAATACTTCCACTGCCCGGAGAAATCGCTTTCTCTAAAACAATTAGCGTTTCTAACCCATTACAAACCTCTTTTAATGCTTGAATGGGAAACGGTCTAAAAGAACGCAATTTGATCAACTTAACGGGTTCTGCGGGAGGGGTTTCTTCTAAAGCAGTTTCTAACGTTCCTAACACCGATCCTAAAGCTAAAATCGCAATTTTTGCATCGGGATTTCCTATGATCGATAATAAGCCTCCACTACGTCGTCCAGAAATCGCTGCCCAATCTTCATCAGCGGCAATAATTTCGGTTTGCGCTTTCATAAGTGCTTGATGATGCGAATAACGCGCTTCAGTGAAGAAATCGGGAGAAACCAACGTTCCTATGCTAATCGGATTTCTCGGATCAAGGGTTCGTGAAAAGCTATATTTAGGTAAAAACGCATCGACTTCTTCTTGGGTTGGAATATCGACGGTTTCTAAGGTGTGCGTTAAAATAAAACCATCGACACAAACCATCACTGGTATTTCACATTTCTCTGCGATTCTATACGCTTGAATAGTGGTATCAATTGCCTCTTGATTATCCGCGCAATACAACTGAATCCAACCCGCATCTCTCACCGCCATTGAATCCTGTTGATCATTCCAAATCGACAACGGCGCAGAAACCGCTCGATTTGCACAAGTCATCACCAATGGGACGCGCATTCCCGCGATGTTGTAGAGAACTTCTGCCATTAAAAGAATGCCTTGCGACGCGCTGGCGGTGTAAGCTCTCGAACCCGCCATTGCCGCGCCCAATGCAACCGAAGCCGCTGAAAATTCGCTTTCAACGCTCACAAACTCGCATTTAAATAAACCATCAGCGACTAATTTTGAAATATTTTCAACGATATGCGTTTGCGGGGTAATCGGGTAAGCAGAAACCACTTGCGGACGACATAACGCCACCGTTTGCGCAATTGCTTGAGAACCTTCCAATGCTTGTAACATTTTCTCCTCCTAATTTTCTAAAATAAATTAAATATTTAAAAAATACTTTATGGATATTTTGTTCTAATATTTTCGAGTTCAACTCAACGAGTTATTCATGCTTTAAATTCATTATTAACTTTTCCAAATTTTTCTTAAGAAGGGATGGAGAAACACCCTAAATTACGCTTGTTTTTCTTTAAATTCAAAAATATTAACACATCCATTAAATTTTAGCCTTAATTTTTTTATTTTATTATTCAATACGTTAGTTCTTGGGATACTTTCAACCATTTTACTTAGCTATTTTTTCATTAAATAGAATTAAAAAGATTATAGTAATGAGGTGTTGAATAACGTGGATAAGTCCATTTTTATGAATTAAACCAATAAGTTAAGCTGTTAATAACTTGTGAAAAAAGGTTGCATAAAAGTGGATAACTTTTCAAATTTATCCACGAACGGCTTTTTTTCACAAGTTATGCACAAGTTATCCACTAGTTATGCACAAGTTATCCACACTTAGATAAAAAACAAAAAAACTTGAGAATCGTTGAAATCCTCAAGTTTTATCTGATTGAATTTAAAGGTATTTTATTGCATTTGCCAAGAGCCATCAGACATTCGACACGCCCGCCCGTTGATGCGCTGACGTTGACCTTCGATGGTTGCCATCGTCGTAAAATCACGACAGACCGTCCCGTTGTTGTAATTCACGGGGTTATTAACGGGCGTGACGGCGTACTGATTGCCATTGTTGGGATTGTACCAAGAAGTTGTTTGATTCGTAGGGGATTGCATGATTGCCTGCTGAGTTTTCATGCGGTCGACATCATCGATAGAACGCCCAATTGAACTGCCCACCACCGCTCCCACCATCGAACATCCTAAAATGAGTGCTGGATTATGGCGAAACCCTTTTCCCCAACTTGCGCAGGTCATTCCGCCCACGCCCGCCCCCAAACCCGCGCCCATCATTTGATTATTTGGGACTACGCAACCATTTAATATTATACAACTTATTGAAATTAAAGTAATTTTGTGAAACATGATTTTTTCCTTGTGTCAAATAAAAAGATTGCTAGCTTTAACGCAAATTTTGTTCCGATCTGTTTTAAAAAATGCGCCATATTTTATAAAAAATAGTTTTATAGTATTGACTTTATTAACAAAAATAAAATATTATCAAAATGAATTTATTTACGCCGATTTAACCCACAATGCAAATTCTCATCATAAAAATGTCATCTTTGGGAGATATTATTCATTTATTTCCAGCACTTACCGATGCGCAGCAGCTTTATCCAAAACTTGCCTGCGATTGGGTGGTCGAGGCGGCGTTTGCGGACATTCCAGCGTTGCATCCGGCGGTGCGAGAAGTGTTTCCCATTAATTTAAGGCAATGGAGAAAACATCCATTTCAAGCATGGAAAAATGGCGATTTCAAACGTTTTAAGCAATTGATTCAACACAAATATTATGATTTAGTGATCGATGCGCAAGGGTTATTAAAAAGTGCATTAGTTGCTCGATTAGCACACGGAACAAAAGTCGGTTTTGATCGAAAAAGTGCACGCGAACCGTTGGCGAGTTTATTTTATCAGCAACCCATTGAAATATCTAAAGATCAGCACGCAATTTGGCGTTTAAGACGATTAATGGCGATGGCGTTGAATTATCCTTTAAATTCAACATCATTCGATTACGGAATTCGCCGTTTTGAGACGATTTCAAATTATCCAACTTTGATTTTTTTTCACAGCACAACGTGGACATCGAAACATTATCCAGAAAACCTTTGGTTTCAATTAGTTATGATCGCTTGCGAGGCGGGATTTCAAGTCAAATTACCTTGGGGAAATTCACAAGAAAAAGCCCGCGCTCAACGACTTGCCGATGCGCACAAATTGGCGACCGTCATGCCCGCAATGAATTTGCAAACGTTAGCGGCTGAAATTAACACCGCTCGAGGCGTTATTGGAGTCGATACCGGATTAGCACATTTGGCAGCGGCTTTAAATGTGCCGAGTGTGACGATTTACGGATCAACAAATCCAACATTAACAGGCACTTGCGGAGAAAATCAAATCCATTTACAAACCGATTTCAAATGCTCACCTTGTTTGAAACGTGACTGCACTTTCTCAAAGAAACTCGCCTGTTATGAAACCATTTCTCCCAAACAAGTCTGGCAAACCTTGTTGAATATTTTATGAAACCCGATGCTTGATGCGCAAAAAGGTAAGGTTGTCAAAGAGATAGTCAGCCGTTAGAATAAAACGTTTTGTGTATAATTTTTTAGGAGAATCGCTTTGGAACTCAATGCTTACAGCAAAGATCAATTAGTTGCCTTAGAACAATCACTTACGCAACGTTACGACGACTTCAAAAAAGCCGGTCTGAATTTGGATTTGACACGCGGAAAACCCGCCGCCGATCAATTAGATTTATCCAACGCGATGGAAAACGCGCTGAACGGCAATTTCCGCGCCGCCGACGGCACTGATGTGCGCAATTATGGTGGTTTGGAAGGCTTACCCGAAATGCGGGCTTTCGGCGCACAATTGCTCGGCGTAAAACCTTCCGAAACCCTCGCCGCCGGCAATAGTTCCTTAACTTTAATGTATCAATACGTCCAATTTTGTTTATTATTTGGCGCACAAGGGGCTGATTCTGCTTGGAAAAATGAAGGCAATATCAAATTTTTATGCCCTGTTCCAGGATATGATCGCCATTTCACGATTTGCGAAGCCCTCGGCATTGAAATGTTAAACGTCCCAATGACCGCGACGGGTCCCGACATGGATCAAGTCGAATCAATGCTCAAAAATGATAAGCAAATCAAAGGGATGTGGTGCGTTCCCAAATATTCAAATCCGAGCGGCGAAATCTACAGCGACGAAACCGTCGACCGCATGGCGCAATTAGGAAAAATCGCCGGTGCTAATTTCAGAATTATGTGGGATAACGCTTATACCGTGCACGATTTGATCGACAATCCCCCACAATTGGCGAATTTGATGGACGCTTGCCGCAAACATGGCACAGAAGACAGCGTGTGTATTACGGGTTCAACTTCCAAAATCACGATGGCGGGCGCGGGCGTGGCGTTTGTGGGTTTGTCTGAAACCAATTTAAAACATTTCTGCGCGTGGCTTTCTTCGATGACCATTGGACCTGACAAAATCAATCAATTACGTCATGCTCGTTTTATTTCAACGTATGAAGATTTGCTCTCTCACATGAAGAAACACGCGGCGTTAATAAAACCTAAATTTGATCTAGTGCAAAAGCATTTGTCAGAAGGTTTGACGGGCAAAGGAATGGGCAATTGGACAGTTCCTCAAGGCGGGTATTTTATTTCTTTTGATACGTTGAATGGATTAGCAAAAGAAGTCATCAAATTAACTAATGAAATGGGCGTGAAATTAACGCCTGCTGGTTCTACTTTCCCGTACAAAAAAGACCCGAACGATTGCAACATTAGAATTGCACCGACCTTTCCTAATGTATCAGAAATCGACAAAGCCATGCCAGTCTTCATTTGTGCAGTGGAATTAGCGTCGGTTCGCCAACGTTTGAAATCTCTTTAATTTTTCTTTTCCCACGTGATGTTGCGTGGGAAAGTTTAAGATGAAACATAAAATATCTCTCCGCTGTTATACCACCAAAAACTTAAAAAATTCTCACTTTCTCGTTTAAATTCCTTGATTTTTTAGATTGTCTTAATCTTGTCATAAAATATTGTTATTCTTTAAAAAGTGATCCATTATTTTTTGAGGAATGAAACAATGAAATTGTATAAATTAGCCCCTCTTGCAATAGCAGTCAGTTTAGCCTTAGGCTTAACAGCTTGTAATGACAGTGACGATAGCGTTACAACTAAAGCAATTCAAAAGGTTGAGTTTGTTGGTTTTGATGCACCAAAAACCGACGATGAAATCGCTTCTACTTATACCAAAGCGAAAGCAAAAGTTACCTATTCTGACAATACTTCTGAAGAACGTTCTTTAGCTTATAACGCATTATTTTATAATACCGATAAAGTGGGCGGTTCAAGTTATGCAGCAGCACAACTCTATGATCAAGAAGGAAATCCTTTGAGAGATGCAAAAGGAAATTTAGCTATTGCAGAAACCCCCGATGCAAATAGTTTAATACAAGTTGATGGAAAGTTGTTCTTAGTAACGCATTTCGAATATGATTGGATTGATACCGACAAAAATGATTTGTACGGACGTATGCCAATGACCATGAATTTAACCTCTTTAGAACAAGATAAAACCAGTGGAAAATTAACCGCCACGCAATTAAAAAATATTAGTTTCAAATCAGTGGGTGGGTTATGGATTCCTTGTGCAGGTTCTTTAAGCCCTTGGAATACGCATTTGGGTTCAGAAGAATACGAACCTGATGCACGTTGTCAAACCGAATCTTCTTATAGTGCTGCTTGTAATGTTACAACTAATGCGACAAATAGTTTAGAAGCACTCACCAAATACGGCATTTCAAATCCCAATGTTTATAATTATGGTTTAACGCCAGAAATCACTGTGAAAAGCGATGGTTCTTATAACGTTGTAAAACATCGTACTTTAGGACGGGTTTCTCGTGAATTAGTGCAACTCATGCCTGATAATCGTACTGCTTATCAAGGTGATGATGGTACTTATAATGTTTTAACGATGTTTATTGCAGATAAAGAAAAAGATTTGTCAAGTGGTACTTTATATGCTGCAAAATGGAATCAAACCAGCGATAAGAACGGCGGCGAAGCAACTTTAACTTGGATCAAATTAGGTTCTTCAAACAACGCGGAATTAACCACTTTAGCAAATACTTTAAAATTCAGCGATATTTTTGAAACCGCACCCGTTGTAAAAAATACCGATGGTTCTTATCAAGCAGCTCCTGCTGGATTTAAACAAATCATTGCGGGTCATAGTTCTGGAAACGTTGAGAATTTGAAATTAAAAGCTGGGATGGAAAAAGCCGCTGCATTCTTAGAAACGCGCCGTTATTCTGCGTATGTAGGTGCAACTACCGAATTTGAGAAATTTGAAGGCGTTACGGTGAATATTGCCGATAAGAAAGTCTATTTGGCAATGACGCGAATTCGTGATGGAATGGAAAACAAAGCTACCGATCCGACAAATCATATTCAGGTTTCAAAATTAGCGGCAGGTGGGATTTATGAGGTTGCATTAACAAATGCTCAAAAAGATAGCACAGGCATTGCAATTAGTAGTGATTATGTGGGAACAACGATCAAAGCAACTTTATTAGGCGAAGATATTGCAAAAGATAGTATTGGAAATACCTGTCATTTAGATAAAATCTGCAATCCCGACAATATCAAATTCTCTGAGAAACTCCGCACATTATTTATTGGAGAAGATAGTTCAACAGCGCGCATCAATAATTATTTGTGGGCATATAATGTTGATACAAAACAACTAACTCGTTTGTTATCTTTAGCGGCGGGTGGAGAAAGTACGGGATTACAAATGATTGAAAACTTAAACGGCTATGCGTATTTGATGAGCAATGCGCAACATCTGGGGGATTTCAGCAGTAATATCAATGCGGATTTGAAAGCACGCATTTCTAGCAAAATCGATCCTTACAAATCTCCAATCGGTTATTTAAGCGGAATTCCAGCGTTATAACCTTTCGTTTCTTTAAACATTTTGGTAGTGGTAAATTATTCAATTTTATTGACCACTACCTTAATTTTTTAGAGCGACTTTGCCATTTCTTCAGCGGCTTTTCGAGAATGTGCTAACAATAAACCTAAAGCGTTTTTTTGTAAGGTAATTGTTATCAAAACCAACGAGTTATTAATGTGCATAAAAGTTACAATACCGCTTTCGTTCTCAGAAATAATATTTCTACAACTTCCCATTTTCAATTCTGCGGTAATGGTATCTCCTAACGACATTAAACTACTGCCCATTGTTGCTAAACGATCTAAAGGGTAATCCTTACGTTGGTGCATTGCGCACAAATGACCGTCCACTGTGGTGACTAATGCGGCGGTGATTTCTTCGCTGTTTTCTAAAAGGGTTTGTAGTTTGTTATTTAAAAGTTGTTTTTGTTGTGAAGAAAGCATTTCAAGTTCCTTTAATATTCAAGCATTGCAACTAAAGTTTGTACCATCAGCACCACGTTTTGTTTGCGGCGAACATCGACAGAGAAAACGGGTAATTGTAAGTTTTTCTTACGCAAGAAATCATTATACGCCGCTAAATTGGGTTTCTTCGACAAA
Source organism: Thiomargarita sp. (assembly GCA_020718845.1). Lineage (GTDB taxonomy): Bacteria > Pseudomonadota > Gammaproteobacteria > Beggiatoales > Beggiatoaceae > DYRG01. The sequence continues at coordinate 5,340 of DYRG01000033.1, read as the reverse complement.
TCCATTCTTGTGACACCAATTACCGCAGTTGTTTTCTCAATATCTTCACGAAAATGATTTAAATAAATTTCTAAATCACCTAACGGATTTTCTCCCGCATTATCCACTAAAATAATTAATCCTAATGCTCCCTGCATTAAAATCTTCCACATATAGGCAAAACGTTCTTGTCCTGGTGTGCCGTACAAACGCAATTTTTGACCATCTGGTAATGTCATTTCTCCATAATCTAATGCAACCGTGGTGGTGGCTTTTCTTGCAATGACTTCATCGGTTGCATTCACATCGGTATTAATGACAGGAATTTCACTTAACGCACTGATTGCAGTGGTTTTTCCAGCACCCATACTACCCGTAAATACTAACTTAATTTCTTTCATAATCATGTTCTCCAGTCTATCTCATTAACCGTTGGAAAATGTTTTGAAGTAAGCCTTTTTTCTCTAGTGAGATAGTTTTTGTTGCTTCAGGAGTTTCTTTAGCAGTTTTCTCAATATTGACTAAATCTAGCACTGCACAAGCATTATAGAAATTAATGACGGTTGGCATAGGTTGGCGAATATTAGCAGAAATACGAGGAATTGAAGCCGTATTTTTGAGCATAAATGCTGCCATTTGTAAATGAAAAGGATCGTAAGGCAAGATAGAAAAATTAGGATATTCTTTCAAACGAATGGGATTTGTCAACGAATGCCCTGCTAATAAAACGCCATTTGAAGATTGCAATGTCGACAACCAAAGAAATGCACTTATATCGTAACTTGTGAAATCATCACGAATAAGATTTAATTTAGATAAATCAATGGGTTGCTTTGAAAAGTGATTTGCTGTGCTTTTGAACCACACTTTTTGAACTGGATTCGGTTCTGACAAATCCATATCAACGGTGTAACACATTTGATCTTCTGGAACAACGTGTAATGCGGGTGTGCCAGCAAGTTGTAATGTGTAAGGCTTTCCATCTGCAATGATTTTTTTGAGCAAACCAACTAAATATTTCTCTGGTTTATAACCAGCAATGCCATTTGAAATTGGCGGAGGAGAAACGGGAGCTATTTGAGGAATTATCGGAGATATAGAAATCGGATTAATTTGATCGGCAAGTTTTTTAAGTAATTGTGTAACTAATTGAACTTTAAGTGGTTTTTCTAAGAAAAAAGTTGCTTGATAGGTATCTTTTTCTGCATACGCAATTAAGGTTTTTTGAGCACGGTTGGTTTCCCAAAAAGTGCGACCTTCTTGGGTATCCATATCGACGACAGTTACTTGACCATTTGCATCATCTAAACGCCATTGAAGACCAAATTTTTTGTTCGCCATTTCAATCATGGACTTCATAAAGAGTCGGTCGCTTTTTTCTAATGCGTAAGTTGAGAGAATATATTGCATAAGAGAAATCTTTTTCAAACCTCTGGTTGTTTTAAGGCGGCAAAACAAATAGGCGTTGCCGATCTCCGCTGGGATAAATCAAAATGACATCTTGCGATCCGCCCACTAATTCGAGGCTAAATGCGCCACTGGCGGGGCTTTTCGTCACCACAAAGTCCAATACGCCGCGATAATTTTGACCTTGATAAACAAAATTTAGCACGCCAGAATCCCATTGTAATTGATTTCTGTCGCTCGCTAAATAGAGCATATCGGGAGAAACAGGGGCAGAAATGATTTTTTGTTTGAAAAGTTGCCCATCACTGTCGTTTCCAATGTAAGAAAGTTCTAAAATTTCAGCGCGTTTGGGCGAGTTAGCAATTTGCAAGCCACGCGGACTATCCGCCGACGCTTTCGTTAAAACCCATTCGGGACGCAAGGAAATCCACGCCGCTTCATTGGGTTTCTCCATTCTAATATTCCCGTTTTCTAATTCTGTCCATGTCCAATCGCTAAACTGTTGATATAATTGACAAATTCCAAATAACAGCGGATGCGTTTTAACATTCAAATGATCGGCGGTGAGAAATTGGAAATTATTAACATAATCGGGAACAACTACCGCACTTTCATTTAAAACATGAACCACTTTAACGGGACGTTGAATAAAACGAGAATCTCCAATATCTAATTTGAGCAATCCTTGTTCATTTCTTAAAGCAAAGGCGTTTTGTGACATGAAAGGAATCGCATTTAAATTATTCAAAATTGTGCCGCTGCTTGAATAAATAATGTTATTTAAATCAACAGATTGTGATCCAGTAATTTGTGGACAAGGGCTTTCAATTTTTGGAAGAACACCGCTTAAATCCATGCCTGCGACTGGGATTTGTGCAGAAGAAGTAAATTGCACCCCTAATCCAATCGTTGCATTGCTTTCAAATCGAGTATCTTGACCGATTACAACATGATTTAATTGGGTGTTTGCTTTCATTTGAACTTGAAGAAATTGGGCGGGTGCATTTTGAACGCCAGAAATAATTCCACTCATATTTCCTCCCGTTAAAAGTGCATTTGCGGCAAATTGTCCGTTGATAATATGTCCTTGATTAAAAACGCTTCCTGTAAAAATTCCATTATAAACTTTCACTGCATTTGAAATCTGAATATTTTGCAAAGTTAAACCCGCCGCATTACAATCGCTAGAAATCACGCCAGAAGTTGGACAGTTGGGTAAGTTAATGATTTGATTAGTATTAAAAACCGCCGTGCACGTTTTATCGGCATCCATAATAATTGAAGCATTTGAACAATCACCTTGCCAGCCGTCAAAAGTTGAATTTGCGTCAGGTTGCGCGCTTAAAGTGACAATCGAATTGCGTAAGTAATTGGCAGAACACTGATTTCCGCAATTAATTTCATTATCCACACCGATCGTCGCAGAAACCACGCCCGTTCCCGTCCCTGATTTTGAAATGGTTAATTGTGGCAAATGCGCGTCGATGCGTCTAACTCGTTGATTTGCATAGTCTGCAACAAATAAATTCCCCGAATTATCGATCAAAATATCGGTCGGATTATTAAAAAGCACACTCAACGCAGTGTTTCCATCGCCCGCAAAACCCGCCGAACCCGAACCCGCTATCGTACTGATTTTATTATCTAAATCCACTTTACGAAGTCGATGATTATTTGAATCGGCAAAATAAATATTTCCATCTCGATCAAATGAAATTCCTCGCGGATAATTTAATAACGCATTGATTGCTAAAGCATTATCGCCTGCAAAACCACTATTTCCTGAACCCGCAACCGTTCGAATAATCCCGCTCGCGTCAATTTTACGAATTCGATGATTGCCCGAATCTGCAATGAAAATCTCGCCGACGCTATTAATTCGCACGCTAGTGGGTTGATTTAATTGAGATAATGCCGCAAAATCACCGTCGCCCGAAAATCCCGCCGTCCCGATTCCCGCAAAAGTCGTGATTCGCCCCGACGTATCAACCCGCCGAATCCGATGGTTATTGGTGTCCGCGATGTATAAATTGCCCGCTCGATCAACAGAAATCCCTTGTGGAACATTGAGTTGCGCCACATTTGCCGACCCGTTGTCGCCGCTAAAACCAAAGTCGCCCGTTCCCGCAATCGTCGAAATCACGCCGTTCGAATCAATTTTGCGGATTCGATGGTTATTCGAATCAGAAACAAAAATATTTCCATCATTTGAAATACTTAGCGCGGTCGGATTTTTAAATTGGGCATTGATCGCCGAACCGCCATCGCCGCCAAATCCGTAAGTCCCTGATCCAGCAACTGTTGTTAAAATCCCATTTTCGAGCCGTCGAATCCGATTGTTAAGCGAATCAGCCACATACAAACGATTTTGCGCATCGATCGCCAAACCCGCTGGAAAACGCAATTGCGCTTGAATCGCCGCGCCGCCGTCGCCTGAAAATCCGCTCGTCCCATTTCCCGCAATTGTGTAAGTTTGACCTTGCGCGACGGTTTGTGCGGGAATATCAAAAGTTGCCGTGCAAGTCTTTGAAGTATCTAAAGTTATTGTGAAAGGATTGCGCAATCCACTACAATCGCCCCCCCATCCCATAAAAGTTGATCCTGAATTTGGGGTCGCGGTTAAATTGATCGTTTCGCCGATTAAATAGTAATCAATACAATGACTTCCACAATCGATCCCGATGCCGCCGCCGCTCGGTGCGGTGATTTTGCCTGAGCCCGATCCCGCCAAGCGAATCGTTAAACCTTGTCTTAAATTGGTTGAAATTTTTCTGATGGTTGCGTTGCCGTTTTCGCCGATATATAAATTATCAGCAAAATCAACCGCTAACGACGCTGGTGAATTTAATGTTGCTAAAGTTGCCGCGCCGCCGTCGCCCGCATAACCCGTTGTTCCTCGACCTGCAAACGCATTTACCATTGATAAGTTATTGATTTTTCTTATATAATTGTGATCTAAATCTGCTAAATATAGGGCATTTTGTGAATCAATCGCTAAATCCTCGATCCAACCGGTTTGTGCGAGATTTGCCGAACCGCCATCCCCTGTATAAGCCTTTGTTCCTGTTCCTAAAATTGTTGAAATATTGCCATTTGGATCGACTTTGCGCAATCGATAGTTTCCAGCATCGGCGATGTATAAATTTCCAGTATTATCAAGCACTAAGCTCCAAGGGGCATTGAGTTGGGCTTTTTTCGCCGATCCGCCGTCGCCCGAAAATCCCGCCACACCAGTTCCCGCAATAGTTGTAATGATTCCACTCACGTCGATTTTGCGAACGGTATGATTTTTTCCTTCAGAAACATACACATTCCCCGCTTTGTCGACGATCACTTTGGTCGGATAATTGAGCTGCGCTTTGGTCGCCACGTCGCCGTCGCCTGAAAAACCCGCCGTTCCAATGCCTGCAAATACAGTTGAAATGCCATTTTGATCTAATTTAATGATTTGATGTTTCTCATTATCAGAAATGTACGCATTACCTTGTTGATCGACAGCAATACTAGAAATAGACGTTTGATTTAAAAGAGAATTTATCACGCCATTCGTATCAATTTTGCGCAATCTTTTATTTCCACCATCGGCGATCAATAATTGCCCAAACGAATCAAACGCCAAACCATAAATGCCATTTGAAAGTTGCGCTAATTTTGCCGATCCGCCGTCGCCACTAAAACCACTTGTTCCCGTTCCCGCAAACGTAGAAATAATCGGTTCGCTCGCAAAAACCGAATTAAAACAAATACTTATTAATAAAACATAATATTTCACAAATCCTCCCCAATGTCATTTCAATTTAGCTATCCATAAATCAACTATAATTTTATTATACCATTTATAGTAGGTCGGGGTGTAAACTCCAATAAAATGTTGAACTTACAGTCCAACCTGCGAAATATTTGGTAGTGATGCAAAATGTAGTGATAGGATATATTTAAAGAGCGGCAAGGTAC
>DYRG01000105.1 GCA_020718845.1 Thiomargarita sp. | reverse complement strand
TCTTATGTAATTACCGATGCCATTAGAGATGAAAAGGTTCTGAAATTTAAGGTGGATTATAACGATGTCCGTCCAAAGTTTAAGAGTATAGAAACAGAAATAGATGAGAAAAAGCTAAGTGCAGCCGAAAACAAAAAAGCGTTGCTTCACCCGGAACGCATCAAAGAAATATCGCAATACATTTTACAAAATTTCAGGATAAAAACACACAGGAATCAAGGCAGCAACAAAGGCTTTAATGCCATGTTTGCGGTTAGTAGCATTGATGCAGCCAAATGTTATTATGAGGAATTAAACAGCTTACAAAAAGACAGCGACAAGCCATTAAAAATTGCGACCATCTTCTCCTTTGCTGCCAACGAAGAGCAGAGTGCCATAGGTGAAATAGTAGATGAAAGTTTTGAACCTTCTGCAATGGATAGCAGTGCCAAAGAGTTTTTAACCAAAGCAATCAATGACTACAATTCAATGTTCAAAACCAGTTATGGAGTTGATAGCAATGAGTTTCAGAATTACTATCGTGACCTTGCCAAACGGGTAAAGAACAAAGATATTGACCTAATTATTGTAGTCGGAATGTTCCTAACGGGTTTTGATGCTCCTACGCTTAATACATTGTTTGTTGACAAGAATTTGAGGTATCACGGTTTAATTCAATCGTTTTCAAGAACAAATAGAATTTATGATGCCACAAAGACCTTTGGCAACATAGTAACATTTCGTGATTTAGAAAAAGCAACTATTGATGCCATTACTCTTTTCGGTAACAGCAATACTAAAAATGTGGTTCTTGAAAAGAGTTATAAAGAATATTTGGAAGGCTTTACGGACATTGCCACAGGGGAAGCACGTAGGGGTTATGTGGAAGTTGTCAAAGAGTTAAATGAAAAGTTTCCCGACCCGGATGCGATTGTAACTGAAAAAGATAAAAAAGAATTTGCAAAACTATTCGGAGAATATTTGCGAGTAGAAAACATACTCCGGAATTACGATGAATTTAACCATCTTAAAGCTCTTCAATTTATCGATATAAATGATGCTAACGCAATAGAAGAATTTAAAAAAGTTCACTTTGTAACCGATGAGGATATTGCCACAATGCAAAAAATTGAATTGCTCAAAGAACGAACAGTTCAAGATTACCGTTCAACCTACAATGACATACGTGATTGGTTGAGACGTGAAAGATTTGGAAAAGAATCAGAGGAATCAAAAATTGATTGGGATGATGTAGTGTTTGAGGTTGACTTACTAAAATCGCAAGAAATAAACCTCGATTACATTCTCGAACTCGTTTTTGAGCATAACAAAAAAACGAAAGACAAAGCAACGCTAATTGAAGAAATACGCAGAGTCATTCGTGCCAGTGTGGGGAACAGAGCAAAAGAAAGTTTAGTTATTGATTTCATCAACGAAACTGACCTTGACACGCTACAAGATAAAGCAAATGTAATTGATTCGTTTTTTGCCTATGCTCAAAGCAAGCAGAAAGCGGAAGCATTGGAGTTAATCACAGAAGAAAATCTAAATGAAGAAGAAGCAAAGCGATACATCACAACTTCTTTAAAGCGAGAATATGCAAGTGAAAACGGAACAGAATTAAATGCTCTATTACCCAAAATGAGTCCATTAAACCCTCAGTATTTGATTAAAAAGCAAAGTGTTTTTCAAAAGCTAGTATCTTTTGTAGAGAAGTTTAAAGGAGTGGGAGGGCAATTATGATTATACCTATTTTTAGAAATCCAAAAAACAACTTCTAATTTCGCTTATTTTTCTGCTCTTGCAAGAGTTTAAATAGTTCCTTTTTAAAGCCTTCTTCTGTTTTTAT
>DYRG01000066.1 GCA_020718845.1 Thiomargarita sp. | reverse complement strand
AAAATATGCTAAGTTGCTTATTGATAGGAAGTATTCACTATCAACATACTGTTTAAGATAATATATTTAAAGTTGTAGCCTTTTTTATTGCAAATGAAGCAGCACTTTGCAATAAGCTACCTTCAAAATGTAAAAGTTGTAATCGCCAATTTATTGAACCAAAAATCCAATAAAATTTTAGAGGAAACGAAACAAATGATTGATAAATTATTGTGAGATAAAATATCATTGGTAAGAATTACACAAAGCCAAAATTTTCTAAAAGATGGGGTGGAGCAACACACAACGCTTTATTCAATTAGTGCTTAAGAAACTTATCAACGCTATTTTTTGTTTTATCGATGCCTATTTTGCTGCTTTTTAAACACATTTTATCACTCTATATTGCATCACTACTAATATCACTAATAAAACCCCAGTTCTTATTAAAATTTAGAGGAATTTTTAATTATTTTCCTCGTAGATAAAGCTCATCGCTAAAACTACTCACCCATTGCGGACGATATACCACCAAAACCGTCATTAAACCACCATTACTAAAGGCTTCTGGAAACATCATAATCGGTAATAAATTTATGTAATCATTAGGAATTTGTGTATAAACTTCCGCAAACCATAAAATCGACATTCCAGCTACTCGACTTACCAACATTGTTAAAGCACCCGTAAAGAACGCTCCTACAAAAATATAAACAAAAAAATGCTTTGGTAAATAACGATTTATTAAATGAAAACTTAACCAAGTGAACCAAATCGGTAAAATCCCGTTACAAATCACATTTAATCCAAAAGATAAAACATCTGCTTTACCTTCTAATGTGAGCAAAGTTTGAGCAATTAACACGCCCCAACTCGCCATTGCACGTCCAAACATGAGCGTTAAAGTGGTTACTAATAATAAATGAAATTCAAATCCCGCTAAAATACCTACACTCATTCGCCACATTAACCATAAAATCACCGTTGCAGCAAAGAAAACGTGAGCATCTTGCGGATTTTTCAAATGTGACCAAGGGGTGTTTTTAATTACCCATATCATCATCAAAAAAACAAAAATATTTGCAGTCCATAACCATTCAATTGGCATTTGTGAAACGGGGAAATTCATTAAATTTTCTCACTTATTTTTCAATGGGATTACAAATTAACTTGTCAGTTGTCAAATACCTGATTATTATACATAGTTTTTGTAGCGATGGGCGATTGCAATGTTGCGATTAGTGAGCATTTTGATAATTTATTGGATTTCTCCTGTTTGTTGGAGCGAAGAACAAATAATTATCGTTGATATTCAAGGAGTTGAGGGTGAATTATTAGATAATGTGCGTGGAAACATGACACTTGCTCAACCTCAGAAACATTTGTCGCCCACTCGTTTGAAACTGTTATACAAACAAGCTCCTCAACAAATTCAAACGGTATTGCAACCCTTTGGTTTCTATAATCCAGAAATCACTTCTAATCTCGTTCAAATACCAGAAAAAGAAAACACTTGGCACGCCACTTTTGAAATCAAAGAAGGTGATCCAGTCTTATGGGATCACATCGATATTCAAATCACGGGAGATGCTTTAGAAGATGAGGCTTTTCAGCAATGGCAAAAAGACTTACCTTTTAATTCTGGAGAAACCTTTTTGCACGCTGAATATGAAACCGCTAAAAAGCAACTGTTACAATTAGCTGAAGAACGCGGTTATTTTAAAGCAAATTTAATCACTCATCAAGTGCAAGTCGACGAAAAAGAAAACCAAGCAACGCTTATTTTACATTTCAATAGTGGTGTGCGTTATCGTTTTGGAAAATTAACGATTAAACAAGATTTTTTAGATGAAAAAGTGATTGAAAATTTAACACCTTTCAAATCAGGCGATCCTTATTTACACAAACAATTATTAAGTTTTCAAAATGAACTAAGGAGTACCGATTATTTTGAGAATGTTCAAATCAATACTAAAAAACAAGATCAAGAATATCTTATTGATTTAGAAGTAAATATTATTCCACAACGCCAAATTAGTTATCGTGGAAGATTAGGTTATGGAACAGATACAGGTTTGCGAGTTGCTTTAGATACACCAATCCGTTATTTGAATAGTTATGGTCATCGTTTTATTCCAAGTATTGGTTGGAGTCAAAATAAAAATCGTTTCTTAGGAAATATGCGTTATATTGCTCCAATTGGAAGACCAGAAGAAGAATATATAGAAAGTATTTTAAATTTTAAAGCCGAGGATTTAGCAAGTTCTGATCTATCTTTAAAAAATAATACTGTATCAGGAAAAACTCGGGTTACAGATTTGCATTTTAAAATAAATTATCATCAACCTAGAAATCTAGGAATATTTAATTTTGATGAACTATGGAGTTTGAATTATTTAATGGAAAAATATGAGTTATTACCTCTACTATTTACTGAAGAAAACCAGCAGATTTTAAAGACACTTGCAGAAATTGAAGGTTATAATTTAAATCCTTTATCACCAGATTATAAAGTTTTCTATCTTGGATTAGGTTGGACATTTAGTCGATCAGATAATGCTTTAAATATTACACATGGGGAGAAACTTTCTTTAAATTTAAAAGGAGCTAAAAAAGGGTTTGGTTCTCCCGTTACTTTTACGCAGGCTTATTTAAATGGTATTTTTATTCGTCCTTTATTTGAGAAAGGAAAAATGATTTTAAGAAGTGAAGTTGGTTATACGGATGTAGAAACCTTGAATATTTTTGATACTTTTAATACAAATGATCTGCCCAAAGAATTACAATTTCGAACAGGAGGAGATAGAACAGTCAGAGGTTTTAAATATCAAAAAATTAATGGAGATTCAGATAGTTTAGTGGGAGGAAAACATTTATTAACAGGCAGCGTAGAATATGAGCATAGTTTTATGGATGTATTAAGTGCAGCCGTATTTTTAGATGTAGGAAATGTATTTAATAAATTTCAAAATATCAAATTAAAACAAAGTATTGGTGCTGGATTACGTTGGCATTCACCCGTAGGAATTGTCAGAGCAGATATTGCTCTCCCGATTTCAAAAGATGATCAAGGTTGGCGATTTCATTTGGTGATTGGACCGGAGTTTTAAAAATGTTAAAACGGATCATGTTAGGTTCTTTTATTTTGTGTTCAGCATTTTTAATTTGTATAATGTGGTTTATTATTTCAAATAATGGCTTACAAACCATTATAAAAATTACTGAGCATTTTGTTCCACAACTTGAAATAAAAAATATTAGAGGACGGGTTTTAGATGGTCTTTGTATTGAAGGTTTGAATTACAAACAAGATGATGGATTAAACGTCGATATTAATCAACTATGTTTAGCATGGTTTTGGGATAAAAATACGCTTTCTTTACCTTATTTAGAAGCTGATAAAATCACCGTTCATTTGTCTACTCAAAGCAAACCTTCTAATGAACCACCAACTATTCCAGAAATCAAATTACCATTTCAAATTGCTTTACCTTTGATTCGATTAAAAGAAATAAAAATTGCCAATTTTGATATTTCATTATTTGAATTATCGGCTTTTATTGATTCACAAATTCATATCGATCATTTTCAAATCAAATCGCCATTATTTCAAATCTCTTCAAATGGTAATATCGGACTGCAAAAGCCGCATATAGTTAATTTAAAAACGGATTGGGATACTAATCTTTTAAAAGGTATTTTAGAGGTTTCTGGAAATATTAGTGAGTTAAAACTAAAAAATAACTTGCAAAAACCACTTGTTGCTCAAATTCAAGCACAAATATCTGGATTACCACAACATATTGATTGGAAAGCAGATATTGCAACAGAATTAGTGTGTTATCCATTTGAATGTGAACATTCTAAAATTAAAGTTAAAAACATCAATTTGCGAGGCGAAGGTGATTTAAAAAATTATCAATTAAAAGCCAAAGTTGCTTTGAGTGGTGAAAACATTCCAGAAAGCCAATTAAATTTAGTAGCAAATGGCACAGATAAAAATTTAACTCTTCAAGAAATTTTAATAGAAACTTTACAGGGACAATTAAACATAAAAGGTGAAGTGAGTTGGCTTCCAGAAATCACTTGGGACTTAAATGTGGCGGGAACAAATTTTGATCCTTCTACGCAATGGAAAGAGTGGATAGGTTCAATTGATTTTTCTTTACAAACAGCGGGTAAAAAAACGGATCAATTGCAAGCAACCGTTAAATTAAATGAATTAAAAGGAACATTACGCGATTATCCTTTATTTGCAACGCTTCAATTACAAATCGATAATTCAAATTATCAAGTTAATACATTTGAATTTATGTCGGGCGAAGCCTTATTAAAAGCGAAGGGTTTTTATAAAGATATGCTTAGTTTTGGAGGAGAATGGGAAATTAAAATTCCTCAATTAGCAGAATTATTGCCAGAAGGGGAAGGAAGTTTTTATAGTAAAGGACAAATTCAACCTCAAAAAGTGCTTGTTGATTTGAAAGGAGAAAATTTGCATTTTGAAGATTTTGCTTTAGAAAATATGAAAGGAAAAATTCAAGCTGCAATGGATATTAAAGCTCCTTTTTTAATCGAATTACAAGCTGATAATCTACAACAGAATGGTGAAACTTTATTAGAAGATTTAAAACTAAAAAGTGAAGGAAAATTAGAGAATCATCGTTTTATTTTAGACTTAGAATCAGTCTTTGCAAAAATTAAGGGTGAACTAAAAGGAAATTTTAATCTTGAAAAACAACACTGGAGTGGATTATTACAAAAATTGGATTTGAATTTACAAAACAATTTAGGCGATTGGAAACTCAAAGAATCAGTTAATATTCAAGCATCCACAATTGAAGCAAATTTGAGCAAATTATGCTTGCAACGTGATAAAGCGGGGATTTGTGCAAAAGCGGATTGGAATCAAACAAAAGGTGCGCAACTTGAAGCAACCATAAATACTCAATTTGATATTTTAAATATATTTCTACCTAGTGATACAAATATTCTAGGATCGATCCAAGCAAATTTAAATGCAACTTTATCACCATCTGGTCAATTAAAAGGTCAAGCAAAATTAGAATTGAGTGAAGGTTCAATTGAATTGATTTTAGCGGAAGATTTACGACGTTTTCAACATCACGGAGGAGTGATTTCTGCACAAATCGATAATGCTGGTTTGCATGGTGAAGCAAAATTACATTTCTTAGAAAACAGTTTCTTAGATGCAAATTGGCGAATTGCGGGTTTGAATCATTTGCCTGCACCTAATAATTTACCTATTAATAGCCAAATTGATATTAAATTCAATGATTTAAATATTGTTTCTGGTTATGTGCCAATTATCGAAAATATAAAAGGTCAAATAGGTATGCAGTTGAAAATAAACGGAAATTTACCCACACCACGTTTTGAAGGATTTGTAAAATTAGAAAATGGTGCTGCGGAAGTACCTGAAATTGGGACACGTTTAAAAGAAATTAACCTTAATTTACAAACAGTTAGCGATTCTCAAATACAATTAGATGGATCATTACAAGCAGGTGAAGGAATATTAAAAACACAAGGATTAATCAATTGGCAAACGATGAATGGTGACATTAATATTATTGGAGAACGTTTGAAATTATTAGATACGACTGAATTTACCGCGTTTGTTTCTCCCGATTTGAATATTAAATTAGAGAAAGAAAAACTCGATATTTCAGGAAAAATAGAAATCCCAAGCGCGAGCATTATACCGAATATTAGTTTAGAGAAATCTGATGATCCGAGCAAAGAAAAACCTAAAACAAAACTCACGCCCGTTTCTCCCGATGTAGTAATTGTCAGTGATGAGGAAGAAGAAAGCGAATCTGATTCAAAATTTCAAATTCATTTAAAAACATTAGTTGCTTTAGGCGATGATATAAAATTAAATATTGTGGGATTTGAAAGTAAATTAGCCGGAGCGGTAGAATTTGAATTATCTGAAGGGAGCATTTCAGGAAATGGCGCGTTTTCAATTGATAAAGGATTATATCGAGCATACGGGCAAGATTTAGAAATCAATCAAGGGTTAATTTTGTTTATTGATAGCCCAGTTGATGATCCAAATTTAGATATTAGAGCAGTGCGTAAAATTCATAATGATAAAAATATTCCGCGTGTGAATGAAGCGGGGATTTTAATTACGGGTTCTGCACAAAATCCAGTGATTGAATTATTTTCAGAACCCAAAGTAGATGATAGTCAAATCCTTGCGTATATTATTACGGGAGCAGCGTTTAATTCTGATCCAACCAAGAGTTCTTTATCGGTTGGAGGATATGTACGACCCGATTTGTATGTGAGTTTTGGATTTAGTTTATTTGATGAATCAAAAGCCTTTAATTTGCGTTATGATATAAACGAGAAATGGGCGGTAGAAACTACGATTGGAGATAAGGATCAAGGGTTAGATTTTTCCTATACATTAGGACGTTAATTTATTTTAAGTTGAAAGGAGTTGTTATGTTTGAAAATTTGACGGAACGTTTAGGTAATGTGTTGAAGAACTTGCGTGGGCAAGGTCGTTTGAGCGAGGACAACATCAAAGACGCGCTGCGCGAAGTGCGGATGGCGTTGTTGGAGGCGGATGTTGCGCTTCCCGTCGTGAAAGCCTGTTTGGATCAAGTGCGTGAGCGGGCGATTGGACAAGAAGTGGTCGGCAGTTTGACACCCGGACAAGCCTTAATTAAGGTTGTGCGTGACGAATTGACCACGTTGATGGGCGAGCAAAACGACGAATTAAATCTCCGCGCCGCGCCGCCTGCGATTATTTTGATGGCGGGTTTGCAAGGGTCTGGGAAAACCACCAGCGTGGCGAAATTGGCGCGGTTGCTCAAAGAACGCCACAAAAAAAGAGTGATGGTGGTGAGTTGTGACATTTATCGTCCAGCGGCGATTGATCAGTTAAAAACCCTTGCAAAAGAAGTTCATGCAGAATTTTTCCCCAGCGATCCGTCACAAAAACCCGTCGACATTGCCCAAGCCGCGATTGTCGAAGCGAAACGTCGTTTAATTGATGTGTTATTGATCGATACGGCGGGTCGTTTGCACATTGATGATGAAATGATGAGTGAAATCAAAGCATTGCATGAAGTTGTGCAACCGATTGAAACCTTATTTGTCGTCGATAGCATGACAGGTCAAGATGCTGCGAACACCGCCAAAGCGTTTAATGAAGCCTTGCCTTTGACGGGGGTAATTTTAACCAAAACCGACGGCGATGCACGCGGCGGTGCGGCGTTGTCGGTGCGTTATTTGACGGGAAAACCTATTAAATTTCTTGGGGTTGGCGAAAAAACCACCGCGCTCGAACCTTTTTATCCTGATCGGGTTGCGTCGAGAATTATTGGTCATGGCGATGTTTTAAGTTTAATTGAGGACGTTGAACGCAAAGTTGACAAACAAAAAGCAGAGCAACTAGCAAAGAAACTTGAGAAAGGAAAATCCTTTGATTTAGAGGATTTCAGAATGCAACTCCAAGAAATGCGCAAGGTAGGAAGTTTGTCGGGAATTATGGATAAAATGCCTGGTATGTCGCAAGTGCCAGATCAAGTGAAAAATCAGCTCGACGATAAAATGATTATTCACATGGAAGCAATTATAAATTCCATGACTCCGCACGAAAGAAAATTCCCTGATGTGATTAGAGCATCGCGTAAAATTCGGATTGCAAAAGGCTCTGGAATGGAAGTGCAAGATGTGAATCGTTTATTAAAGCAATTTGGTCAAATGCAGAAAATGATGAAGCAAATGCACAAAAAAGGCGGCATGATGAAAATGATGCGCGCAATGAAAGGTAAAATGCCTTCTGGTGGAATGTTTTAATTTTTTTTTAATCTTTTATAATCTGATGGGTTTTAAATACCTATCAGATTTTATTTCAAATTGTTATAATTAAGATAGTTTTTGTTATTTTCAAAAATACATTTTAATTTGCTTTTACAAACCATTCAGTAGGATCAATAGCTGAACCTTGTCGCCGCCACTCAAAATACAAACCACTTTTTTCTTGTCCACCACTATCGCCAACGGTTGCAATAGTTTCTCCACTTTCTACCTGTGCGCCAATATGAGTTAATAACGTTTGATTATGCCCATATAGACTCATATAACCTTCTGAATGTTCTATAATAATTAATTGTCCCAAATGCCGAAACCAATCAGCAAAAACTACTCTTCCAGAAGCAACTGCTTGCACTTTTTCTCCCGCTTCAGTGCTAATTAAAATACCTTGTGATTTAATACCACTTTCTTTAGTTTCTCCAAATTTACGCACAGTTTTTCCTTTAACTGGGATTAATAGCGGTGTTTGAATTTTCTTTATTTTATTGGGTGGCGTATTTTCAGGGAGTTTTGGCGTATTTTCAACTAATACTTTATGAACTTTTCCAACCAATTTTTCTAAACGATATTTATCGTCTTTTAACGCTTGTAATTTTTGCGCTTGAGTTTTGTACGCATCATTTAAATTTTTAAGGAGTTTTTTGCGTTCCTCATTTTTAATTTGTAAAACGGATTTTTGCTCAGTTTGATCTTTGACTAATTGTTCCATTTGAACATTATTTTGTTGAATATCTGTTTCAATAATATCCAATCGATTCAATAATTCATGAATATCTTTGATTTTATCTGCGCGGGCGTGATTGAATAATTCATAATATGCAATAATTCTTCCTACACTTTCAGTATTTTCTTGATTTAAAAGGAGTTTTAAATAATCTTGTCGTCCAATTGCATAAATGGTACGAATTTGTTTTGCTAATTGATCGCGTTGTAATTTCAATTGTTTTTTTGCATCTTCTCGATAATCAAATAACTGTTGCAAATTAAGCGATTTTTCTTTGACTTGTTGATTTAATTTGTTCAAAGTTTTAGCAAGTTGTCCAATGGTTTTTTCTGATGTTTCGAGTTCAATTTGTAATTTACCCACTTGCGAACGATTATCTTGCATTTGTTGCTGCAATTCATTAATCGTTGCTTGCACTTTTTCCAATGCAGAAGACGGCGCAACTTCCTCTGCATTTGCAACAGAAATAA
>DYRG01000065.1 GCA_020718845.1 Thiomargarita sp. | reverse complement strand
TTCTTTTAGCTCAACAAGAACGTAATCATCCTAATCTTTTCAAGAGCTTATTACATACCATGCGTCCACTTTTAATGCGGAGTAATTAAGTATTTTCTTATATCATAATTAAGCGTTTTCTTATATGCAGTTGCACAAATTTGATAACTATTTTTGATAACCTCAAATACGTTATTATTAACTAGTATTTTTGAAAAACGCTATACTATTATTTGAAAACAGACTTTTTATCCACCTTGGAGATTATTTCAAATGAGAGCATTACATAAGAAAATATTGGTTTTAGCAATGTGTGCAAGCCCGACGTGGGTTTTTGCAACTAACGGGATGAATTTAGAAGGCTATGGTGCAACCGCTCGCGGAATGGGTGGTGCATCAATGGCTTACGATAACGGTTTAGCCGCAATGATGAACAATCCCGCGACCTTGGGTTTTATCCAAAGTGGATCGCAACATATTGATTTAAGTTTAGGTTTTTTAGGGCCAAATGTTAAAAGTTCGATTGGAGGAATGAGCAGCAAATCGTCCGCCGACAAATTTTGGATCATGCCAGCGGGAATGGGTTGGGGCGCAAAATCAGGCATTTACACTTATGGGGTCGGTATGTTCGCGCAAGGCGGCATGGGCACTGAATACGACAGTATGCCATTAGGTTTGGGCGCGGGCACAACCCGTTCAGAAGTCGGCGTGGGGCGTTTAATTTTCCCTTTAACGGTCGACGTTGATCCACAACTCAAACTCGGCGCGTCGTTAGATGTGATTTGGGCAACGATGGATTTACAAATGGCGATGACGGGTCAAATGTTAGGCTCGATGATGCAACGCGGGATGGGTATGAATGTTCAAGCACCTGGTGAAGCAACGGGTTCTTTAACGCAAGCGATGGGCATGGCAGGGATTAATCCTAATTGGGCGCGATTTGATTTCTCAAATGGCAATGATTTCTTTGGTGAAGCAAAAGGCGCGGGTTTAACGGGTAAATTGGGTGCAGTTTATCAAGTGAGCAAAGAATTAAGCGTCGGCGCGACTTATCATTTGAAAAGTTACATGAATGATTTGAGCACCAGCAATGCAAAAGTTAGCATGGATGTGGGTGGAAATGTTCAAACGTTGAAAGGGGATTTGAAACTTAGAAATTTCCAGTGGCCCGAAACTTACGGCATTGGACTTTCTTATCGTCCGATGGATCGTTTGATGTTAGCAGCGGATGTGAAACGTATCAAATGGTCAAAAGTGATGGATAGTTTCAATATGAGTTTCACTGCGGCAAATACTACTGAAAACGGTGGATTTGCAGGCAAAACTTTAGATGCAAAACTCTATCAAAATTGGGATGATCAAACCGTTTATTCTTTAGGCGCGTCCTATCGTTTAAATGATCAATGGACAGTGCGAGCGGGGGCTAATTTGGCAAACAATCCCATTCCAAGTTCTACCTTAAACTTCTTATTTCCCGCGATGGTTAAAAATCATTACAGCGTGGGCGCAGGTTATGATTTGAGCAAAACTCAAAGCATTAATGGTGCGTTCATTTATGCTCCTACCGTTGAACAAACCAGTGCAAGCGGTGTAACTACTTCGCATAGTCAAATCAACTGGGAAATCACTTATTCTCATCGTTTCTAAAACCGCTTTTTATTAATATTTCTCGTTTCACGCTCGAGCATGGGAACGAGAATTACTCTCCTTCTTCTGACCTTTATTTCTCATAAAACATTATCCTCAAGTTACCTATAAATGGTGTAATAAAACTATATGAAAAAGTCCACTTTCAATAATCAAATAGTTTGAAAGTGGACTGTATTTTAAGATCAAAATATCTTATTAAAATTTCTACCAATCTTCGATCATTTCGATAAAACCGCACGGGCATTCTTTGGCGCACAAACCGCAGCCTTTGCAATAATCGTAATCAAAAACGTAATGTGAGCCGTCGCTGGCGAGTTCGGCGGTTTTGAGGACGGCAGAATCGGGGCAAAATGTCCAACAATTATCGCACGCTAAACAATTTCCGCATGAAAAACAACGCATTGCTTCGCGTTGAATTTGTTGAATATTTAAAGTACCCGTAATTTCAGCATCGCCTTGACGTTCCGCGACAGGTAAAGTAGGTTCATGAACTCGAGCAGCATTCGGCTCATAATAGTGTAAATTCAAAGACTTATACGGAATCGGCTCGATCTGATTGGGATTGCTAAGTGTTTGATTATTAAGGGAAGCTATAATCCCCAATGCTGCGCGTCGACCGTCACCAATTGCACCCGTCACCGTTCCGTGACTGTGATAAATCGCGTCGCCGCCCGCAAACAACGACAAATGATTTTCCAAATGTCCCCAATGATCAACTTTAAAGGAACTTTGTCCGTTTAAAATGCTCTCAAATCCACTAGAATCAACCACTTGCCCGACCGCTGGAATGACCATGTCGACATTTAAAATGGTTTCTGTGCCCGCGAAAGCAATGCGTTTCAAACGACCGCTCGCTTGAGGAAGTTTCTTCATGTGGACTAATTCAATTCCAACCACTTTTTCGCCGCGCAGAATTAACCGTCGAATCCCTCTATATTCATGAATATTAACGCCTTCTTCGAGAGCTTCTTCAACTTCACGCGGAATCGCCGGCATTGCTTCGGATGCGGGGATTCCTGCTTTGGGAATGGGTTTGTGTGAAATTAAATGAACTTGCGCCACGCCCGCCCGTTTCATGATTCTCGCCATATCGACTGCCGTATTTCCCGCGCCGACAATCGCCACGCTTTGCGGAGTCGGAACGCTGCCGATGCTGATCCATTTTTTAATCAAATCCAGCCCCGCATACAAATCGCTGGGGATTGCGCCGTCGATGCTCCATTCTTGGGCTTTTTGCGCGCCGATCCCCAAAAACACCGCCGCAAACTGCTCTTTTAGCTCATCCAAACGCACGTCGCGTCCCAAACGAGTTTGTGGTTTAAACGTGATCCCTTCTAAACTTAAAATCCGTTGTAATTCAGCATCTAAGACTTCTCGCGGCAAACGATACGGCGGCAATGCGGTTCTCAATGTCCCACCTGCTTCGGTGTTATCATCAAAAATCGTGGCTCGAAACCCTAATTTAATCAAATGGTAAGCCGTTGAAATCCCCGCAGGACCTGCGCCAATAATCGCAATTTCAGGCGCGTCGACGGGCGGAGCTTCGACAGGATATGCCCAATTTTTCGCAATCGCTTCGTCGCCCAAAAAACGCTCAATCGCATGAATGGCAATCGATTCGTCCATAAATTGTCGGTTGCACGCTGATTCGCACGGATGCGGGCACACTCGACCCGTAATCGCTGGCATTGGATTGACCGCCACTAAAGTTTCCCAAGCAGCACGAGGATTTCCAGCTTGCAAATGGGCAATGTAAGCCTGCGCATCTTCACCCGCTGGACAGGCATGATGGCAAGGCGCGGCGTGATGAACGTGAACGGGTTTTTGAACACGCCAAGTCCCTGTTTTAAAATTAGTTGCCGTTCCTGGAAAGGCAAATCCCGCACGGGTTAATT
Source organism: Thiomargarita sp. (assembly GCA_020718845.1). Lineage (GTDB taxonomy): Bacteria > Pseudomonadota > Gammaproteobacteria > Beggiatoales > Beggiatoaceae > DYRG01. Next base: position 5,509 of record DYRG01000065.1, on the reverse strand, counting down.
GTAAAGTCATTGTAAGTTTCTCCTTTGGTAGGATTTAAATAAGTGTATGCCTAAAATTAGCTTAATTTAAAGTGTTTATTTAATATAATTAAAAGAATCCTTTAACCATAAAATTAAGTTACACTTTTCGATCTTTTTAAGCGCTATCTTTCTTACTGTAGAAACTCGATTCTGGCAAGCAACATTTCATCGCCAGAAATCACTTTTGTTCGCCAATCTCCACAGCTTTGACATAATAAACGATTCGGTTGTACTTCACTTTCTGCATGACATTGAGAACATTTTACTTTCACAGGAATGCTCTCAATTTTTAATTCAGTATTCTCTGCACAAGTTCCCGCTGCCGCGAGAGGAAAGGCTTGTTTTAAAAGCTCACTTTCCACACCTGCCAACAATCCAATTTTTAAAGTAATTTCAATAATTTGCTTTGCATGGTGTTGTTGTGCAAGCGTTTCAACTTGTGAAATAATCGATTGACAAATCGCTAATTCATGCACGGCTTATATCGCCCTGACTATTCTTATAAAGTGAATCAAGTTGCTCACCTTGTTCATCGACTATTTCCACTAATAACGGCATTTTTCCTAACGCATGAGTTGCACAAGATAAACACGGATCATAAGCTCGAATTGCAACCTCAATATGATTCAGCAATCCTTCAGTGAGTTCTCTACCACTCAAATACTGATTTGCAACCTGACGAATCGATTCATTCATTGCCTGATTATTATTGGTCGTAGAAACAATTAAATTTGCTTTGGTAATTAAATCATTGTCGTCAATTTGATAATGATGAAATAACGTTCCACGCGGTGCTTCAATAACACCAATTCCTTCAAATTGTTTCTCACCCGTTGTAACCAAATCATTACCCATAGTTCTTTCATCAAGTAATAATTCTTTAATGCTTTCAGCGGAATGCAATGCTTCAATCATTCTCGCCCAATGATATGCTAAAGAACTTTGCACGGGTTTTCCTTGCTCAAGTTCTTTAAATATTTGGCGTTCTTGTTCTGCTTTTGGCGTGGAAATGAAATCGCAATTATTTACTCGCGCTAAAGGTCCCACTCGATACCAACCTTTCTCTGTTCCTTCTGAAACAATAAAAGGAAATTTCATATATGACCAAGGGCGCACTTCTTCATGAATCACATTAAAGTAATTGCAATAATCCAAATGATCAAAAATGGTTTCACCGTTCGGTTTGCGTGCTCTTAATCCACCATGATAGAGTTCTAATGCGCCATCTTCACGAATCATGCTCAACATATTCGTTTCAATGCGTGCAAAATCATAATGAAATTGTCGATTATTCAAATGGACTTTTTTAATCAAATCAACAGCCCCTTGTGACCACGCAATGATTTGATCAATATCTTTCAATAGAAACGCATGATCTTCCTTACTTAATGCTTTATTCATTCCACCCGGAACGGCAGCATTTCCATGCACTCTTTTTCCAGCGATGGCTTTAATAACCTCTTGACCATACTTGCGTAATTGAATACCTTGCATTCCAATTTCAGGGTGTTCTGCAATCACACTTAAAATATGTCGATGAGAAACATCATCATTAAAACCAAATAACAAATCTGGCGACGCTAAATGAAAGAAATGCACTGCATGAGATTGTAATGTTTGTCCAAAGTGCATCAAACGCCGTAAATTATTTGAAGTTGCAGTGAGTTGTTTTACCCCAACAATTTGATCAACGGCTTTCGCAGCAGCTAAATGATGACTTACCGGACAAATGCCGCACAAACGTTGTACTAAAACTGGAATTTCCCAATAGGGTCTTCCTTGAATAAATTTTTCAAATCCTCTAAATTCTACAATATGCAAACGCGCTTGTTGAATTTGATGTTGTTCATCAACTAATAACGTAACTTTACCGTGACCTTCCACTCGTGTAACGGGTTCAATCACCACTCTTTTCAAACCATCTTTTGAAACCGCTGTTTCTAATGCACTCATTGTAATTTCCTCAAACATTATTTCTTAAATTGTTAAAGCAATTTCACACTCATAAGTATAGTTTATAATTTTTTTCAGACAAAATTATTTCACTATTTTGTAACTTTTAAGCAGTCATAGTATCAAATATATCGTTTTATAAATAGCATAAAAAACAGACATTCTGCTAGTGGTATAAAAACGCAAGATATAATCTTATTATATCATTTATAGATAGATTGGGATGAAAATCTCAACAAAATTTTGAATTTATAGTCTAACCTGCGAAATATTTTATATCATATCGCTATATCTACAGTATGAATTAATAAGTGACGGTTTTTTATAAGCAAAAATGGATTTGAAATTATAGGAAGTCATTGCAACAATCAAACGATCGGGACGACCTAAATCTAATACCAAAATGCTCAAACCATCAATCAACAAGGTTGCCGCCATTAATGTTGAGAAACGCCCCAACGGTTTGTAAAGGGTTTTGTTTAATACTGTCCATACAAGAAAACTCATTATTAATCAAGGAGTTATTTGATTAATTAAACAATAGTACGATTACACTTCATGTTACGGGTTGCCACTCTTGCAAATTATCCCAATATAGGATACTATCATCCACATGAATAAATGTATCGTACAATCCAAATTATTTGAAGATGATTCTCGTCTAATTACGGGTAAAAGAATCCAAGGGGGGATTTCAACCTCAGATTTGATTCTGTCAGCTTATATTGATTGTAATGAAAATATATTTCCTCACATTCTTGAATTACATGTTCCACTGGGTGCAAAAATAGCCGATGTAACTTGGGGAAATGGGGTTTTCTGGAAAAAAGTCCCAAAAGAAAACTACGAAATTCACGGCACTGATATAGCTATGGGGGTTGATTGTAGAAATTTACCTTACGCAGATGAATCGTTTGACTGTGTGGTGCTAGACCCTCCTTACATGGAAGGCTTTTATCGTGAGCAGGATGACCATAAAGCTGGTTCTGGAACTCACGCGGCGTTTTCATCGGCATACTCAAATGGAGATGAGGTAAATGCTGACACCCAAAATACTGGAACAAAAAAATGGCACGCCGCAGTTACGGATATTTATTTTAAAGCTGGAATAGAGGCTTATAGAGTATTAAGGGACAAGGGAATTTGTATTGTTAAATGCCAAGATGAAGTTAGTGCTGGGAAACAGTGGCTAACTCATGTTGAGATTATAAATAAATATGAATCATATGGTTTTTACTCAAAAGATTTGTTTATTGTAGTTAGAACAAACAAACCTTCTGTTAGCAGGCTAAAAAAGCAAGTCCATGCAAGGAAAAACCATTCTTATTTTTTAGTTTTTATTAAAAAATAATTTTTTATACTTTATCTGGATCAGAACCTAAGCCTTCTTCTAGCATTTCATTCAAAAGAATTTGTAAGTCCGAATAAAAAGGTGGTTCTGGAGGCAAAGAAACTGGTATTAAGCTCGCTATAAGTGACTTTCTTGCTTCCTCTGAATATTTTTTATAACTAGAATGTGGCAAGTCTGAATTTCTTGCAAAAACAAATTGCCACTTATTTTCAAATGCGTAACAATTAACTGCAAGTACATCAAATTCACCATATAGTAGCAATGTTGTTTCTAGTTCTTGACCGCTTGGAAGTTGTACCGTTCTTCTATCACTTGCATCTACTTGTGCTTTTCCTTGCCACAAATCATTTTCTGAGTCATATTTAATCATGCTAGATTGCAATGATTTTGACTCAATGTTAAATGCCTTTCCGTGATAAACAATATAAAGATCACCTTTTTTCTTGCGATTATGATCATCAAATTTTGTTATAAATGAAACTTCAGGAAGCAATGTAATGATTTCCTTTAGCTTTAGCTCAGCAGTGTAACCAAGCAACATACCTTTTAAACTTGGATTTTCATTTAATAAATTCGTTAGTTGTTCTACCGTAATATCCCATTCTTCAAGAATTGTCATTCGGAAGTACCTTGTTCCAGTTTTTTAATGAATTTATAAACATCAAACTGGAGTGCTTTTGCCACATCAAGAAATTCAATTACATCAAGCCGTCTTTCACCACTTTCATATTTGGACACAAATGATTGTGGTTTGTTAAGCCTTTCAGCGAGAGATTGCTGAGTAATTCCAGCATCCTTACGATACTGAATTAATAATTCTTTAAATACCTCATATTTTTTTGTAAAGACTGACAATGTCATAGCTACCTTCCTGTTTGGAAGGTCATTATCTATCCTAAAACAGGTTATCCCAAAAAAGGATATTTCTTTGTTTCCATGTTCCGAATCAATGATGTTAAGTAAGATGCTCTATTTCTTTAGAAAATTGGTGCAATTTAACTGCAGATTACAATAAAATCAAATGGTTATTTTGTTATAAAAATAATGCGGTTGCACCGCATCTTACGGATTATTTTTTCTCTTCCGATATTTCAGAAAAATCGCCTGATAATTTTGGTAGTTTTTTGGTTTCCGATTCTAGTTTTCTCTGAATTTTTTTTATATCCTCTGCTGAAGGTAAGAGTTCGGGTTTTATTCCTCTTTGATTTAATGAATTTCTGACTGCAAGGTTATTATTTTCATGCTCATGTGCAATGGCATATTCACCCCGCAGATTTTTTTCCTGAATATTAAAGTTGGTCATTTCTAACGCAAAATCTTTTGCTTTTATTGTAATTGTTGGAAGAAAGTCTGCTAAAGGTCTTCCTTGGGGAACAGATAATTTTCGTTTCATATCTTCCGTTGTATAACCACCAAATAAAGCCTTATCACCTCGACTTCTTATTCTGCCAAATCCTTTTTCATCAACACCACGTTGATAAATTAAACTAGAAAGGTATTTTTCGAGAATTGTTAGTTGTTCTCGTGCTTTAACTCTTTCATAGTCATTAATTCTTTCTTGGAGTACCTCAATCTTGCGAGTTTGTACTGCAAAATAGTTCATGGCAAAAGCAATTTCTTCCTTACGGGGATCACCATTTTGTGCAGTAAGATAACAAGCATAGCGAGTTAGCATAATGTCATTAATGTGTTGTTCTATTCCATCATTAAGAATAGTTTTTTTAATATCAACAAAATGAGCATCTACATCATTACCAGAGTTTTTGCAAACCATTTTGGCTGTTTCAATCACAAGGTAAAACTTATGCCATTCATTGTATCCAAGCAAATCCTGTAAATCTCTAGCATACATAAATTCTATATTTTCATAGGATTGCAAAGCAATATCAAAAGTATTTTTGATTTTTTGAATTTTATCTTCTTTCATTTTATGAGTTCCTTAACAAAAAGCAGTAATTGACTTATCTCTCTCTGTAAGTTTATCTTAAACGTTGTTATTGATAAAGAGGCGTGAAGAAGTATTTATAGTTTTAAACGTATAAAATATGGTTACAATTATACTGTGCTCTAAATAAAAAAGCCCACAAATTTGGATTTGCGGGCTTTAATTTATTGAGGATAATCAAAAGGTTATTTTAAGTGAGGATCGACGGCGGTATCGGCGAGGGTTTCGGGGAAAAAGGG
>DYRG01000014.1:50180-62039 GCA_020718845.1 Thiomargarita sp. | reverse complement strand
GTTATTTTAAGTGAGGATCGACGGCGGTATCGGCGAGGGTTTCGGGGAAAAAGGGTAAAACCCATGACGCTAAAAATGCTGCAATGAGAGCAATTGCAATACCCGCAAATCCTAATAAAATCTCCCAAATCGTTGGTGTGTAAGGGTGAATTTTGTTTGCATCACCAAAAGAAGATTCTAAAACTTCTTTGCCCGGAAAGATTTCTAAAGGAAACGCTTGTCCTCCAATAATAATCACATATAACAAACAAAATGCTCCTAACATCACTAAAAAAGACGCTAAAGCACTAAATTCAGGCGTACGATCAAATTTTGGTAAATAAATCAATAATAAAGGTAATAGCGTTCCTACAATGCCAAATCCAAACCATAACAACATCGGATAAGGATTTCCCGTGAATAAAATGAATGTTTCAAAAGCAGTTTCTTTCGCTAAATACGCATTGCTCAAATGATAAACCACCACGAAATAAAACGTGAGTGCAACAAACACCCCTAATAAACGACTTAAACGCCGAACAACTGCATCACCTAGTTCACGATTGCTTATTTTAGAAACCGCCATTAAAGTCATTAAAAAGAACGCCGTTCCTAACGATAAAGATAATGAAATAAATAACGGGGCTAAAATCGCCGTATCATACGCGGCTCTTGAAACCAAGAAACCAAAGATTGAACCCGTACCAGTTGTTAAAACTAAACGCCAAATAAAAGCTGCAAATCCTGCATACGGATAATAAGCGTTCATTTTGCGTTCCATCATGAACCACAAATACACAATGATTAACGCGAGAAATCCGTTGTATAAAATGATATTCCAAGCAAAAATGGATTTGAAATTATAGGAAGTCATTGCAATGATCAAACGATCTGGACGACCTAAATCTAATACCAAAATGCTCAAACCACCAATTAACAATGTCGCCGCCATTAATGCCGAGAAACGCCCCATCGGTTTGTAAAGGGTTTTATTGAATACTGTCCCAACTGACGCAACGTTCAACGCCCCAGAAGCCGCGACGATCAAAAAGATCGCAAAAATATGCGGCATTCCCCACACGATTTGGTTCGACATGCCCGTGACGTAATGTCCGTGATGTTCCATGTAATACGCCGCGCCGAGTCCGACCGCAATCACCGCGCCGAGCACGCCAACCACCGCCCAAAACGCTACATTACCCTCTAATTCACGATAAATGATTGATTTCTTAGAGGTTTTCATATCGTACCCCCGGATTTAAACCCATGTCTGCGCGTAAAGCGGTTGAACTAACCTTTTGTAATTTTTGAAAAATTTCACTATTCGGGTCTTTTAAATCACCAAATAAAATCGCTGAATGCCCCGCGTTTTTGCAAGCCTCGACACAAGCGGGTAATTTTCCTTCGTCGACCCGTTTTACGCACAAATTGCACGATTCAACCGTTCCCATTCCGCGTGGCGCGTGAGGTTTTTGGTTTTCGACTTTTTCGTGAATAAATGACCGCGCTTTGTAAGGGCACGCCATCATGCAATATCGACAGCCGATGCACAAATGTTTATCAACTAAAACAATACCATCCGCACGTTTGAAGGATGCTGTGGTTGGGCACACGTCGACGCACGGAGGATTTTCGCAATGTTGGCACATCAAAGGTAATGACGTAACCTTTTGAGTTTGCTTATCTTTTACGGTGACTTTGCGAATCCATTGTGCGTCGGAAGCGGGACGATTATTTCCTGTAACCCCATTTTCGATGTGGCAAGCATTTACGCACGCATCGCAACCGCTCGAACATTTTGAAGTATCGATCAATAAACCCCAACGTTTTTGAGAAGTTGCGGGTTGATCGAGCGGACGCGGAGGGTTTGCGGCAACGGGAATGGTTAATAACATTAAACTCGACGATAAAGTCAAAAACTCTCGACGATTCAAGGAGTTAGTCATTTTCATTTTCCTCCCGTAATTAAATCAGGTTTGCTCGCATGGCATTGAAAACAATCAATTTTTACCGACGCATATTGATGACAACCCGCGCAAAAATGTTGTTTATCATCAATGCTGGGGAAGTCGCCTTTCGCAGTTTTGGTGACGTGGCAATTCACACATTCGACAAGGCTATTTTTCGAATCACGAATGCCTTGCCGCATAGTTTGATTGCGTTGATGCAGAATATGCTGCATGTGTTGTTTGCGCATAAGCTCAGGTTTATCAACACATTGCGAACCCGCCTTTGCTTTTGGGAGATCAGGCGGCGAGAAGAGTCCCTCCGCGCTCGCCATGCTCCACAAACCCAAGCACATTGCAAGGATCAGAAAGCGTTTCATTCGCCCAAACCCATTTGAATGTAACCCGTCGGACAAACATCCGTACAAATGTGGCAACCAATACAACGGCTATAATCTGTGTAGACGTAACGTCCTGTTGTGGTTTCCTTTTTATTGGTACGTTTGACGGCATCTTGCGGACAATAAATGACGCAATTATCGCATTCAAAACACATCCCACAACTCATACAACGTTTGGCTTCGGCAATTGCTTCTTTATCGGTTAAACCTTTCATCCGTTCGGTGAAATTACCGATGACATCTTCAGAATGCACATGAATTTCTTCACGAACTTTACGCGGTGTGAAACCAAAATGACCTAAGAACAATTCATCGGCTGGTACAATCGATTGTGAAGAACGATCTTCATAATTATGAATTGCAAATTTTGCATCCGATGTTCCACGCACACTTTCACTGTTGTAAGGTTGAGGTGCTAAATTGGTTTCTTTTAATTTATCAAGTAAATCAAAATGATGCACGTCAACTTTTGGACGTTTGCCGATTTCTTCGCCTTTCAAAAACACATCGATACTTTCCGCAGCAATTGAACCGTGACCAATCGCTGTGGTTAATAAATGCGGACGAATAATATCACCCGCGACGAAATGTTTTTCTTTACCTTTCACGCGATAGAACGGATCAGCATTAATGAAACCGCGTCCATTATTGAGTTCTTCTAAACCTGCCAAATCACCAAATTGACCAATCGCAGAAACAATCAAATCCGCTTCGATAACGTATTCTGTGCCTTCAATCGCGGTGGGAATGCCTTTTTTGTCGACCGTGCATTTGCACATTTTCAAGCCAGTCGCCCGACCTTCAGCATTTTTAATCACTTCTAAAGGCATTACGCTGCCATGAATGTCCACGCCTTCACGTTTTGCATCATTGACTTCGTGTTCAGCGGCAGTCATTTTTTCTACGGGGAACAATGAGGTAAGCGTTACTTTCGCTCCGTCACGCGCCACACTCGATGCCACGTCGTGCGCAACATAGCCCATGATCACGTTTTCTGGACGATCGCTGGGGTTAATATTTGTGATATGACCTAAACGGCGTGCAACCGATGCAACGTCAATGGAAGTATCACCACCACCAACCACCACGACTTTTTCGCTGACGACTTTTAAACGACCCTCATTAAACGCCGCTAAAAAATCTACACCTGAAATACAATTTGGGGTGTTTGCCCACGTTGGAATTGGTAATCCACGACCCGCTTTACAACCTAATGCCCAAACAATCGCATCAAAATCTCTTTCTAAATCAGCCATTTGCACGTCACGACCGACGCGAGTATTCATGCGGGTTTCAACGCCCATTTCTAAAATACGACCGATTTCGCCGTCTAACACATTGCGCGGAGTCCGATACCCAGGAATCCCGTAACGCATCATGCCGCCTAAACTTTCATGATCGTCAAATACTGTGCAAGCGTGACCGCGACGACGTAAATGATAAGCCGCGCTTAAACCCGCTGGACCGCCGCCGATGATGGCGACTTTTTTGCCACTTTCTTGTGCGGGCACGTTGAATTTGAAACCATTTTCTAAAGCGTGATCGCCAATGAATTGCTCGACCGCGTTAATGCCAACGAAATCTTCAACTTCATTACGATTACAACCTTGTTGACAAGGTGCGGGACACACCCGACCCATAATCGAAGGAAAAGGGTTTGCATCGGTTGAACGACGAAACGCATATTCTTGCCAAGAAACACCTTTGGGTGGTTTTTCCATTTGACGGACAATGCCTAACCAACCGCGAATATCTTCACCAGAAGGGCAACTTCCTTGACAAGGCGGCGTGCGGTGCACATAAGTGGGGCATTTGTGCGACCAACTGGCTTGAAAAATCCAATCATCCCAAGCCTCGGTTTTATTTTCACCTTCTTTGTAACGGCGAAAAGTAAGTTTCATTTCTTCATTGCTGACTGCCATAAAATAATCTCCTAATTATTCTTCGGTTTGACCATCTAAGATAATCGCATTGCTCACGAGTTGGTGAACGCTCACGACTTGATCCAATTTGAAACCATAATACGGTAAGACTTTGGTAAATTGACTTTTACAAATTGCGCAAATCGCCGCCAAATGGGTAACACCTTGTTCTTCAACGACTTGTTTCCAAGCTTGCATTCTAGGTAATGCACCTTTAATCCGTACATCCATTAAATCATCGGTGAGCAAACCACCGCCACCACCACAACAAAAAGTCTTATCATGAATGGTTTCTGCGGGCATATCGTAATAATGATTACAAACCGCTTTAATGACTTCACGAGGAATCGTAAATTGTCCGCCTTCAACATCTCCCATTCGAGTGGCTCGAGCGACATTACAGGAATCGTGGAAAGTGATTTTAAGGTGATCATTTTTTGATTTGTCGAAGTTGAGTTTGCCAGCTTTAATCAACTCATTGGTAAATTCACAAATGTGTTGAGGAACTGGGTATTTCGGATCGAGGAAATCAAAAGGTCCCGCTAACGTATTCATGAAACTATACGCAACCCGCCATGCGTGACCACATTCACCAAAGACAATTCTTTTAACTTTCAAATCAAGCGCGGCTTTGCGAATGCGTAAAGAAATCTTGCGCATATTCTCATAACTTCCAATGAACATTCCGAAGTTCCCCGCTTCAGAAGCATAAGAACTCATTGTCCAAGAAACGCCCGCTTGGTGAAATACTTTTGCATACCCCACTAAACCATCGACGTGAGGTTCTGCAAAGAAATCCGCTGACGGCGTTACTAATAAAATATCTGCGCCTTCTACATCTAAAGGAAAACGAACTTTTACACCCGTATTAAATTCAACATCTTCCTCTAAACCTTCTAACGTATCTTGTAAAGCTGGACCGGGTAAGCCTAAGTTATTACCAATTTTGAAAACTTTTCCAATGATTTCATTACAATATTTCTGACCTTGCCCAATCGAATCCATGATTTCACGCGCCGCCATAGAAATATCAGCAGTATCAATACCATACGGACAAAATACTGAGCAACGACGACATTGTGAGCATTGGTGAAAATAGTTGTACCAATCGTCTAAAACTTCTTTCGACATATCTTTCGCGCCGATGAGTTTCTTACCCCATTCCCAACCTAATGCACCAAAGATTTTACCAGGCACAGTGTAATAACGACGATAGATTTGACGTAATAAATCTTGTCGAGCAACGGGCATATTTTTAGGGTCTGCGCTGCCTAATAAATAATGGCATTTGTCGGTGCACGCGCCACAACGCACGCACGCATCTAAATAAACTCGTAAAGAACGGTATTTCTCAAGTAATTCGCCAAGCTTTTCAACCGCTTTTTGTTCCCAGTTTTCTACCAATTCACACGGAAAACCTAATGGAGCTTGGTGCTCGGGTTTCGCAATGAAAGGTCCAGCAGTTTTCATTGCATTAGGTTTGAGCATTGGAATAATGGGATATTCCTGCATTTGTGGAACGTCAAATGTTGCTTTCGCTGCCATGAGAAGAACTCCTTATTAATTTTCTAATTTGGCTGCCCAAGGCGCGAGATGACGTTTCTCACGGGCATTATCGACTTGATTACGCGACGGACTAAAGAAAATCCCAGGTGCGTGTAATAATTTGCTAAAAGGAAATACAATCATTAATGCAAATACTGCCGTCAAATGTACAAATAAAATCGGATCAGCAGGTAAATTGTATTGCCAGTTCAAACTTAAAAATCCTAAAAAAGCAGCTTTTAATTGCACGATGTCGGTATGTTTGACAAAGGTCATCATGCTTCCGCTCATTCCAATAATTAATAATAAAATCAACATAATATAATCAGAAGGATTGCTAATGTAACGTATTCTTTCTACCACAATTCTTCTTAATAACAAACCCGCTAAACCTGCAACCATTCCAAATGCTGCATATTTGCCAAAAGGTTGCAATAAATCAACCCACAACCACACGGGATCAATGAAATAACGTAAATGTCTGAGTAATACTAAAAGAAGACAGAAATGAAAAACCCAGCCTAAAATCCAAATCCATTTATTTGCCCGAAAGAGGCTTTTGAAAAAGACCACTTCGGTGGTGAGTCGCCACGCCACGCCAGTAGTTGTTAAAGGGGCTGGCATGGTGGGCACTTTTAAGGGTGCGGGCGTGCGAGCGTATTCGTAGATTTTGTGGCCCACGCCGACTAGAAATATTAATACTGCGACATAGAAAAACAGCGCATAAAAACCCGTCAGAAACCCCATGGCTCTGATGCTCCTTTAACTCTTTGAAAAAATATTAGAAAAAGAGGAGAGTTTTCTCCCCTTTAGAATGAAAAATTAGATACAACCGGTTGGTTTTGGTAAGCCCGCGATTTTACACGCTTGTTTGCCAGGTCCATAAGGGAAAAGTTCGTATAAATACTTACTATTACCCTTCTCTGCACCTAATTTTTTACCTGCCGCTTTAGTTAAAACACGCACAGCGGGGGCGATTTGGTATTCTTGATAGTATTCGCGCAAGAAATTGATGATTTCCCAGTGACTTTCATCTAAAGCTAAACCCTCGGTTTGCGCTAAGTGATTTGCAACTTCTTCACTCCAATCATCGAGGGTCACTAAATAACCTTCTTCATCTACTTCAATATCTTTGCCGCCGACGCTAATCGTAGCCATTGTTATATCCTCACAGTTAAATTAGAAAAGCCTTACTTTAGCTCATTTGCCCTCACGAATAAGGGCAAAAATTTTTATAACCACGCCTGAACAGTGGTGTTGTCAGCCGCTAAATCAACAAATCCAGCATAATCAATCAATTGCACACCAGAAATTAATTTCTCTTTAGCGATTCCGCGCGCGGCTAAATCTGGTTCTAACACGTAGATTTTGACGGTTGCTAAAGAATTATTAACAACATCAGCCACTTGCGAACCAGCGATTGCGCCATACACGCCATCTTCGATCATCAACACTGAACTGCCCGCTTGCGCATGACCCAAACAACTGACTAACGCATTACGTTCAAAGGGCGATTTGTTCACAGTATGTAAAATCATTTCTTTTAATCTCCCTTAGAAACTTAAAACTACGTTTTGGGTTTCCATCATTTGACCCATTTCAGCGCGACTGACCAGTAGAATAGATTTTTTCTCTGCGTAATCGTCGTTTTCATCTTCGTAAACAACGTCTTGCAAATCGTCTAAAGTCAAACCACGTTCTTCTAAAGATTCTTTCTCAACGTATAATTTGGTAATTCCGTAATCACCTAATGCATTATACACTAAAGAAAAGCCTTTCATTTCAATGCCTTTGGTGTTTTGATTTTTAGTGAGTTGAAATACACCGTCATCGACAAATGCTAAACTCACATCCTGATCAAACGCCGCGCCGATCAAAACAACTTCAAGCGATTCAAGGGCATAGATTGTTCCGTAAGGAGCTTTGCGATTTAAGTACAGAAATTTTTTAATAGTACCTTCAGACATTTCTTTTAACTCCCCTTAATCGCCAAAAACCATTAAACGGTCTGCCTTAATGCCCGCTTCGATCAATTGACCCAAGCCAGAAATCCGAAATCCTTCCGCGATGTTATGCGCGTCTTTACCTTGACGTTTAGCTTCGTTCTCATCTAACAAACCCCGACGTTGCGCGGCTGCAATACATAAAACCAAATCTAAATTGTATTGTTTGCTCAATTCTGACCAACGTTTGATGACATTTCTATCATCTTGAGGTGGAACAGTTAAACGAGTGCCGTTATTTACGCCGTCGTGATAAAAGAAAACGCGAAAGATTTCGTGACCTTTTTCCAATGCTGCTTTTGTGAACAAATAGGCAGTATCAGAGGCTTGGTGTTGATACGGTCCTTCATTAATTTGAATGGAGAATTTCATGCGATCCAATCCTTAGAAACGAATGTGCGCAGAAGCATTCAAACTACGACGAGCACCGCGCCAATTATCAATATGGAATTTGGTGAACGGTAATTCGGTTAATTCAAAGAAACGCGACCAACCAATCCGATCAATCCAATCATTCATCCGTTCCCAATCTTTCGCGTCTTTTTTGTAAGTAGCGAGGATTTTCTTAATCACCGCAGCGGCTTCGGGCCAACGTGGAGGATTGTTAGGAATACCAGCGGCAACCAATTTTTGAAACGAAGGTTTGGAACGCGCATTGGAGTGATTTCCACCGACCCAAATCGCTAATTTTGAATGTTCTGGATCGTTGATTTGCATAGGAGGACAGGGAGGGAAACACGCGCCACAACACACGCATTTCTTTTCATCAACTTCCAAAGAAGGTTTGCCGTTCACCATCGCGGGACGAATCGCTGCAACGGGGCAACGCGCTACCACTGAAGGACGTTCGCAAACGTTCGCCACTAAATCGTGATTGATTTTAGGGGGTTTGGTGTGTTGAATGTTGATCGCAATATCACCTTGACCACCGCAGTTAATTTGGCAGCAAGAAGTCGTAATGTGAACGCGGTTTGGCATTTCTTCACGGATAAATTCTTCATGTAATTCATCCATTAACGCTTTCACCACGCCCGATGCGTCCGTACCAGGGATGTCGCAGTGCAACCAACCTTGGGTGTGGGCGATCATGGTCACAGAATTACCTGTCCCGCCGACGGGGAAGCCTTCTTTGCCAAGTGCTTGAATTAATGGAGCAACTTTGCTTTCGTCGCCTAATAAAAATTCGATGTTGCTGCGAATGGTGAAACGAACAAAGCCGTCGCCAAATTTATCAGCTAAATCACAGAGTTTGCGAATGGTGTACACGTCCATTTGGCGTTGAGTGCCTGCGCGAACTGTCCAGATTTGATCGCCCGATTTTGCAACGTGATGCAATACACCTGGACGAGGACGGTCGTGATATTTCCATTGACCAAAATTCTTTTGCATCACAGGGTGCATGTATTGAAAGGGTTCTGGAACTCCGCTTTCGATAGGCATTCTTGGTGCTGACATTAGATAATCTCCTTTAAAATCATTAGTTTAAGCAGCGGCTTTACGTTCAAACCATTTAGCGGCTTCTTCATCCCAATCATCCATGCGAATGTAGGAAGATTGGCGAGGTTCAGAAATCATGTTTGGATCAACTTCTAAGCCGATGCCTTCTAAGAAATTAACCAATCCAATGCGTTCGATCATTTCACCGGTGCGTTCGTGTTCTAAAGCATTTTCTGCGAAGAAATCAATCGCATTTTGAGCAACTTCAACCAAACTTTCGTAATCTTCTTCGGTTTCTAATTTCTTGAATGGAATCACAACTGTGCCCATCAAATCACCGATTTTCAACGTCCGTTTGCCGCCCATTAACACGGTCACGCCTTTGTCATCACCAGGTGAAAGAGCTTTGGTCATGGCGTTAATGCAGTGCATACAACGCACACAGTTACGATTATCAACGGTTAAAGTATCGTCATCATTTAACGATAAGGCATTAGTGGGGCAGCGCGTAATCACGTTGTCGATGATTTTTTTACGACCCATGCTCGCAACATAGTTTTTAACTTCAGCTTGATCGACTTTCATGTCGTCGCGCCACGTTCCGATCACTGCCATGTCTGCACGTTCGATGGCGTTCATGCAGTCGTTGGGGCAACCAGACACTTTGAATTTGAATTTGTAAGGCAACGCGGGACGGTGCATATCATCTAAGAAGTTATTGACTAACATCCGATGGATTTTTTGTTCGTTCGCGCAAGATTGTTCACAACGCGCCGCGCCCACGCAAGACATTCCAGTTCGAACCGCAGGACCTGCCCCACCTAAGTCGAATCCCATTTCGTTGAATTCATCAAACGCGGGTTGGACATTTTCGGTTTTTGCGCCTTGGAACATGATGTCGCCAGATTGACCGTGAAACGCAATCAAACCAGAGCCGTGTCTTTCCCAAACATCGCACATTTTTCTAAGAATATCAGTGGTATAGTGCATACCAGCGGGAGGCATGATGCGAAGGGTATGAAATTCAGCCGCAGCGGGGAATTTAGGTTTTTTGTCTTCGTCGAGTAATTCGGTAAAACGGGGGATAACGCCGCCGCCGTAGCCGATAACACCGACCGTACCACCTTTCCAATAACCTTTACGGGTTTCGTAGGAGGTTTCTAATTGTCCGAGCAGGTCAACGACCATGTCTTGGTAAGGTTTGCCATCATCGTTGGCGAGGCGTTTTAAGCCAGTGATAAAACTGGGCCAAGGACCGCTCTCCAATTGATCGATGCGGGGGGTAGGGTGCATGGGTTTAGCCATAATGAAGTCTCCTTTGTCAAAATGATCACGGACGTTGCACGTTTAAGTCGGTTATTTAAGAATCCGCTTATATTAGAGATGAAGTATATCCTACTTTAGTTACATTAACAATAGCTAATATACTCAAAATTATTATACCGTCCTAAAATTTATTAACCTTTATTTTTATAATTAAAATCAATAAGTTACAAAAGCACTTATTTTCTGAGGAATGATTTTCTTTAGGTTTATTCCCCTAAAAAATGCTTAAACGCTTGAAATACCCTTTAATTGTGCGTTGCAACATGAAAAATATGTATTTTCGTGTCCATATTAAGTAATCCTTTATACGCAAAATTGCTTTAAAAATCACGCCGCATTGCAGCATTTTTGTCAAAAAACCTTCCCAACAAAAGTTAAAATACCTTAAAGCAGTGATACAACACATAACACCGCTATATTACAAACCCGCCATTTGACGCGCAAAGTTTTCTTTTAAAAATGGGCAACGATCAAAGGCTAATAAACCAAGATTTCTTGCCAAAGAAAGGGGTTTGAAATCATTTGAGAAAAGTTTCACTAAACCATCTGTCAAATGTAAAGTTTTTTGAACATCGGGATCGCGTTGATTGGCGTATTTTTGTAAGAAACTCAACGAACCTAAATCAACGGGTTGAGTTTTGAGCAATTTGATAAAAGAACTAATATCTCGAATCCCTAAATTCAACCCTTGTCCGCCGACAGGATGAACAACGTGCGCAGCATTTCCCATTAATAACAAACGATGCCGAATAAAATCTTTGGTAAAACATAATTTAAGTGGAAAAGAACTGCGTTTGCCAACGTGAAGAAATTGCCCTAATCGCCAACCAAAAGCCTGTTGTAATTGTTTAATAAAATCAACATCTTGTAATTTTAAAATTTCATCAACTTGTTGTGGTTTAACTGTCCACACTAAAGCGTAATGATTATTTCTCATTGGCAATAAAGCAAGCGGGCCAGAATTAGTGAAACGTTCAAAAGCGTGATCTTTTTTAGTATTTGAAGGCGTGACGTTAGCAATAATTGCAGTTTGTTGATAATCGTGGGTTTCAAAATGAATATTGAGTTGTTGATAAAGTGGTGATTGTCCACCATCCGCTAACACAACTAATTTGCTATTGAGAAACTGACCGTTTTTTAACTGTAATTGAGCGGTTTCTTGATCGGTAAATTTCAAATCAACAACGGTTTCTGGCGCGATTAAATCAACAGTGCTTTGGGTTTGGAGCAAACGTTGTAATTCAAAGCCGAGCAACTTTGCTTCGATGACAAATCCTAAGGCGGGTTTGTGAATATCTTG
>DYRG01000014.1:0-50080 GCA_020718845.1 Thiomargarita sp. | reverse complement strand
TTTTGGCGATGCAACGCCCACGCAAGGCTTAAACCCGTCAAACCACCGCCGACAATCACCACATCGTAAATCATTGTTTTATACCATTGTTTGCTTTTCGCGTTGTTCGTCGAGGGTTTTGCAATCGATGCATTTGGTGGCGGTCGGACGCGCTTCCAAACGCCGCAAACCGATTTCAATCCCGCATCCTTCGCAATATCCGTAATCACCGCTGTCAATTTTTTTGAGCGAATCGTCGATTTTGCGGATCAATTTCAATTCACGATCTCGCGTGCGCAATTCGATTGCAAAACCTTCTTCTTGGGTCGCGCGATCATTAGGATCGGGAAAATTAGTCGCTTCGTCTTGCATATGGTGGACGGTGCGCTCCATATCTGCCAGCAGTTGTTTTTTCCAATTCGATAAAATCTGGCGAAAATGCTCTAATTGCGCGTCATTCATGTATTCTTCGTCGTCGGCGGCTTTGTAACTGGGCACGCCGTAAGTTGTTTGTTCAGGCACGGTGAATTTCTCCTCAAAAAGCCAGTTAAATAAAAAATCTGTGACATATAACAAAAAATCACTTCTTTTGCAAGTTTTATGCGCAAAATGTTGATGGAGAATGAGGCTCAAAATTTATGCTATGATTTGAAAAAGTTAGCATTATTTGAGGGCAACATGGCAGCGGATTTTCAAATTGGGATTATTGGGGCTGGACCGGCGGGATTAAGTGCGGCATTGCAAGCGGCGAAAAGTGGTTTGTCGCACATTGTTTTAGAAACCGCCGACAAACCCGCACAAACCATTCGTCATTACCAAAAAAACAAATGGGTAATGGCTGAACCTGCGATTTTACCGTTGCGCAGTGCGTTGCCCTTTCAAGCCGATAGTCGTGAAATGGTTTTAGAAAGCTGGGACAAAGCCCTCAAATCCACACCGATCAATTTACGTTGCAATTCAGAACTCATTGAAATTACTGGACAAAAATTCTCTTTTAATCTGCATTTGAAATCGGGAGAAATCATTTCAGTCGAGCAAATTGTTCTCGCGATTGGAATGCAAGGAAATTTACGCAAATTAGAAGACAAAATAATAGAAACTTCCACTAATATTCATTACGAATTAACCGATCCCAATCAATTCAGTCGAGAAACCATTTTGGTAATTGGCGCAGGCGATGCGGCGATTGAAAATGCGTTAGCACTTTCTGAGAATAATCAAGTAATTATGGTGAATCGACGCGAAGAATTTAGTCGAGCCAAACCCGCAAATAACGATTTGATTTTAAAGGCAATTCAACAAGAAACCATCGAATGTTATTATCGCACGATTCCCATTAAAATTACTAATAAAAACAAACAGTTAAAAGTCACTCTACAAACGCTTGAGGGAGAAACGAATTTAATTGTCGACCGAATTATTGCTCGATTGGGCGCGACCCCGCCGCGTGATTTTTTGGAAAAATGCGGAGTCCGATTTGGAAGCACCGATCCGTCCGCGCCGCCGATTTTAAGTGCGACTTATGAAACGACGGTTGCGGGTTTGTATATTATTGGGAGTTTGGCGGGCTATCCGCTTATAAAACAAGCAGTTAATCAAGGTTTTGAAGTGATTGAATTTATTCAAAATCACGCGGTCGCACCCGCCGATGAACCGATTTTATACGAGAAATTCAAGAACTTACCCGCGTTTCATTCCGTTAAAAATTCGCTGGACATGATTCGTTTTACGTTGCCGTTGTTTAACAGTTTAACCGTTTTACAGTTGCGGGAATTATTGCTCGACAGCACGGTGCGAATGCCCTTTCCAAACGAACGTATTTTTCGATACAACGATTACAGCGACAGCTTTTTTTCGATCATTGCGGGCGAAGTGCGCGTGGCGATTAATAAAGATGATCCTAGTCAAATCATCACCTTACGACAAGGGCAGTTTTTTGGAGAAATGAGTTTGATCTCGGGTCGGCGGCGACAAGCGACGGTTCATGCGGGCGCGGGTCAGCAATGCGTGCTTTTAGAAACCCCACGCCGAGCAATGTTAAGATTGATCAACTCGGTCGATTCGGTGAAGCGCGCCATCGACCAAATGTTTGTTTTAAGAGCGATTCAAGCGCATTTTGCTCCTGAAATTCCCGCCAGCGATCTCGCCGCGATTGTCCACACTGCCAAAATCCAAGCCTTTGACGCAAATAGCATTATTTTCAAAGAAGGCGACATCGGCGATAGTTTGCATTTGATTCGGAGCGGATCGGTGACATTATCGAGAATCATCGGCGGGCAAGAGATTGTTTTATCTTATGTTTCTGCGGGAAATTACATTGGCGAAACCGCGCTTTTAAGTGATTTGCCGAGAGCTTTTTCTGCTCGAGCCGCCGTCGCCACCGAAACGATTCGCCTTGATAGTCAAGCATTTAGCGCATTATTAGCAAGATCAACGACTTTGCGACAACGTTTAGAAGCGCGTTTTCATCACGATTTGACCCGTCAAATTCAAATGGAAAATCAACCTCAAACAGGGAATTTGATTTCGTTTTTGGTCGCGCAAGGATTGGGCGAAGCGACGGATGTTTTATTGATCGACGAAAGTCTTTGTATTCATTGCGATAATTGCGAGCGGGCGTGCGCAGAAGTTCACGATGGCACGTCGCGTTTGGATCGAGAAGCGGGTCCGACTTTCAATACGATTCATGTCCCTACTTCTTGTCGGCATTGTGAACACCCACATTGTATGAAAGATTGTCCGCCCGACGCGATCCATCGTGCTGAAAATGGAGAAGTTTTTATCGCGGATAATTGTATTGGCTGCGGGCATTGTGAGAAAAATTGTCCTTACGGCGTGATTCAAATGGCGCATTCAAAACCGAAGAAAAATTATTTGTGGCGATGGTTATTTTTTGGCTGGGGAAATGAACCAGGGAAATCTATTTCAAATGAAAATAATAAAACAAAAGATTTTAAAAACACCAAAGCCGTGAAATGCGATATGTGCAAAGATTTGAAAGGCGCAATGTGCGTTCGAGCCTGTCCAACGGGTGCAGCAAAACGAGTTTCTCCCGAAAAATTCCTCACTTTAGCAACCCCAAATTAAAACATTACCAGATTTTATCTAAATGGTTGCACATATAATTTCTTAGTTCTTATGGTAAAATTATAGGAATCTGAGTGAAATTTTGGGATTTCTATTTATTTTCTATTTCATTATAACTCTTTAACTTTAACAACTCTAACTATGTCTGAGCAAAAAAAAGAAACTAACGCCCGTCCTTCTCTTCAAGAAGAGAGTATCTCTTGGATTGCAGGAGGAGGAATATTTTTGTTTTTTATTCTAGTTTTTATAGGCGGATATATTTTAAATACTGATATATCAAATTATGTAGAAAATTTCTTTAATTTTATACCTTATATAGGCTTTGTTTTAAGTTGCTTTGGAATATTCTATATATCTTATAAAATATTTTCTGAAATTTCAATGAAAAAAGAACATACAAAGCGTTTCACCCAATGTGAATTACCAAGTAGATTAAATTTAGAAATGCTATTGTTATTTTCAGCATTTATTTTAATAATAACTACTTTAAAAACAAAAGGTTGGTTAGCTAATGATGTAGCTAATTCAGTTGCGTTTATAGCTTTAATTGTTCCTCTTGTATTTATACCTGCAAAACAAACTCGTACAGCAACAATTTTATTGGTATTGTTTGCGTTATATTTTTTTAGTGACATTTTTATCTTGGTGCAAAAAACGGATAATTATCCTATATTGATAATGGGAGGAATGTTGCTAGTAGTCATGGGTTTAGGTTTTCTCTCTTTGTTGTTTCAAAAACCTAAAAATGAGGTACTTTTAGAATGGGTAGAAGAATTACAAAAAAACAGAAGAGAATCAAAAGAAATCCTTCATCTATTATCTGAATATCCAGATATTAAAGATATTTCTAATATAACAAAAGTTCCTCTCGATGAATTAGAAAATACTCAAAGACCACTTGAAAAAACGATCCAAAGAGCCGTATGGGATTTAGAATATGAAGCTCACCAAGGATTTGAAAAAAAGCTGTCAACAAATATGCAAGAAGCAAAGAAAAAACTTATTTCAGAAGTTGTATCTGAGATTAATAAAATTGAAGAACATAGTCAACTTCTTAATATTAAAAATGAAAAAAATCATGTGCTTGATGCAATAGAGCAATCAGAAAAGCATTTAGAGAGTATAAAACAGCATATTCAAATAGTAGAAAGAATTAAGCATAATTTAGAAAAAGTTAAAGTACAACTAACAAAAACTTCTCCACGTTCTTCTTCGGCAATTGTTAATGTTAATGGCGCGTTAGAATATATTGAGTATTTTCAAAAAAACATAACTCCAACCTTAAAGGAAGCTATTGAGGTTTTTGAAAAAGTAAAGCCATATATTAAGCAACAAGAATTAAAACATAATCTAATAGAAAAAGAAATCCAAGATGCACTTAAAAAAATTCAAGAGAAAGCCCTTAATTTAGAAAAGTAACATTTGTAAGATTCCTCAAAAAAAACTTCCCAAAAAAGACCTAAGTTAGAGAAACTAATAAAAATCATCTCTTATTTTTGAATGCTATTGATCGGGGAAGCGCGTTAAAAATGTTTTTGAAAACCACTTGCAAATCATATTATTTAGCACAATAATGAAATAGGTAGGTTTCTTAACAAATTCAAAAGGAAAAAACTTATGTTACTTAAACAAATTTGTACGACTGCATTAATGAGTATGGCGTTATTACCAGCGGCGCACGCGGCAATGTATGGGTGGAGCGCACCCGGTGATGGAAAAGTGTATTCATGGGGAACGCCACCTAGCGCACCGCCACAAGTTCAAACATGGACTACGCCAGATGGTAGTGCTTCGGGTTGGAGTTATTCGACTCCTGGTTATTCGATGTGGGCTTATCCGCCAGCGGCTGGGTACATTCCCCAAGTTTATTCGTGGAGCGCGCCGTCGCATTACCCACAAGGCTACTATTTTTATTATCCGATGTATCCGGGCGGCGGGATGTATTTCTACCAAGCCCCACCTGTTGCACCACATAGATAAATAACCCTTTGTTTTAATTGATAAATCGGTGAGGATTAAAAATAATCTTCGCCGATTTTTTATTATTCTAAAAGGTAGTGATGCGATATAGACTAAAATTGATTATGATGAAAAAGAAGCTGAGTGAAATAAAGAAACAAGAGAAAAAAGAAGAAGATCGAGTTTGAAGAAGCATCGCTGATGTCTATTTCTGATTTG
Source organism: Thiomargarita sp. (assembly GCA_020718845.1). Classification (GTDB taxonomy): domain Bacteria; phylum Pseudomonadota; class Gammaproteobacteria; order Beggiatoales; family Beggiatoaceae; genus DYRG01. Next base: position 44,836 of record DYRG01000014.1, on the reverse strand, counting down.
CAGGTTTTTTCTTTTGTATGCTACAATTATATTGTGCTCATTTTTTAAAGAAATGATACAGTTTGTATCTTATGGGTTGTTCACATTTGAAGAAGGTTGAAATGAAAAACAAGATTTATTACGGTGATAATTTAGACGTTTTGAGAAAATACATCAAAGATGAAAGCATCGATTTATGTTATATCGATCCTCCGTTTAATTCTAAAAGAAATTACAATCAAATTTATAACAACATTGGTAAAGAAGATAAAGCGCAAGCACAGGTTTTTGTCGATACTTGGGAATGGGATGATCAGGCAATTAAAGGATTAGCTGAAATTAAAGAAAATTATAATGGCGTTTTTACTCGACAAAGCATTAATTTGATTTCTGGATTAGAGAAAGTTTTAGAAAAAGGGAGTTTATTAGCTTATTTGGTAAGCATGACCTTGCGCATTGCAGAAATTCATCGAGTTTTAAAAGAAACAGGAAGTTTTTATTTGCATTGTGATCCCACTGCAAGTCATTATTTGAAATTGGTTTTAGATGCAATCTTTTGCTCAAAAGGTGGCGAATTTCAAAATGAAATCGCTTGGTGTTATGCAACTCCAAGTGGTGCAAGAAATAAATTTCCTCGAAAACACGATGTTATATTTTATTATGTTAAAAGCAAGGATTATTGTTTTAATATTCAACGTATTGCTCATAAAAGTGGTCTACATAACACAGGGCAATCTTGGAAAAGCAAATCAGGTACAAATGATCACGTTCGAAATTTGGAAAAACAAGGTAAGAAAGTGGAAGATTGGTGGACAGATATTTATCCCGTCGATAGATTGCGTCGAGAAATGTTGGGTTATCCAACGCAAAAACCTGAAGCACTTTTGGAAAGAATTATTAGAACAAGTTCAAATGAAGGCGACGTTGTTTTAGATGCGTATTGTGGGTGTGGAACGACGGTTGCGGTTGCTGAGAAACTTCAAAGAAATTGGATTGGAATTGATATAACTTATCAATCTATTTCATTAATTTTAAAGAGATTAGAAGATCAAAAAGAAAAGGCGCTTGAAAATATTGAAATCAATGGCGTACCCAAAGATTTTGAAAGTGCGGTTGCTTTAGCGAATAAAAAAGATGATCGAACCCGCAAAGAATTTGAGAAATGGATCGTTTTAACATATTCCAAAAACAGAGCAATTATCAATGAGAAAAAAGGCGGCGATAAAGGCATTGATGGCATTGCTTATATTGTTGATCGTAATGAGAACGGAGAATTAGAAAATAGAGAAGTTTTATTTAGTGTAAAGTCTAATGAAATTTTAACGCCAGCCGTAATTAGAGAATTAAACGGAACGGTAGAACGTGAGAAAGCAGCGTGTGGCATTTTGCTCATTTTATATCCGATGCCTAATTTAGTGAAAGATTGCAAGCAATACGGACATTATCAAAACAAATTTATCGGTAATGATTATCCAAAAATCCAAGTGATTTCTGTTGAAGAAATATTTGAAGGAAAAAGATTGCTATTTCCAACTAATACTATGGACGTTCTCAAAAGCGCGGAAACCCATACTGTTCAAAAAGACATTCTTTAATTATCGGGGTTGGAATTTGAGAGGAAAAGTGCCCAGTTCTTGGATAACAACGCCTTGCGCATAACCATAAACAACTTCATACGTCGCAGGATAAATATCATCTTGACGATAGGTTTCATAAGCTCTTAGTACTGCTTGAAATTTGTCCTTTCCTAATAAACCTTTTGAACGCCCTTGATTGACATTATGTGCGCCAATGGTTTTCAAATGTTTCATGATATTTAAAACATTAGGAAAAGTTTGAGTCAATCGATCAGCATCCATGACTGGATGACGAAAGCCCGCCGCCGCTAAACCATCACCTAAAGTATGTAAGTCTATGAAATGATTAACATGATCAAAACCATCGACTTGCGCCCAACTCGATTGCAATTCATATAAGGTATCAGGTCCAAAAGTCGTAAATAATAACGTGCCATTTGGTTTGAGAATCCGCGCCCATTCTTGAAATACTGCATTGAAATCATCAACCCATTGCAACATCAGATTGGAAACTAATAAATCAACGCTTTGATCTGGGAGAGGAATTTGCATTGCATCGGCACATAAAAACTGCGCATTTGGCGAGTGTTTCTGGGCTTCTTTAATCATCCCAGAGGAAATGTCGATGCTAATCATTTGTGCATCGGGAAAACGAAACTGTAATTCTCTTCCCAAAGTACCCGTTCCGCAACCCACATCGACGATAATATGTGGTTGAATTAAAAGGAATTCTAAGCGTTCTAATAAACGAAAACGGATTTCTTGTTGAACTTTGGCGGCGGCATCGTAACGGGGCGCGGCGTGATCAAAGGCATCGATGAGCCATTTTTTATCTAATTTCATTCCAAAACCTGCGTAGGGCGGTTAAAACGTCGGGGGCGTGTGAGAGGAACGGCGTGTGTGCCGCGCCTTCAATAATGCCGTTCCGCAGCGCAGGATTCAAGCCGCGCCAAGCGTCGCTCAGACTTGCGGGCACGAGCGCGTCGCGTCGACCAAAACATAAAAACGTCGGGCAAGGCATTGATTTTTCCCATAAATTTCTTAAATCTTCGGTTTTCAATAATTGCAAACCCGCATTCAACGCCAACGGATGCGGCGCGGGCGAGTTTTGTAATTGAAATCGCAACTTTTTCAACCAAAATCGTGATTGATCATCGCCTTGTAATTGCAATGCTAAAAAACGTTGCAATGTTCCCGCCCAATCTTTCTCTAATTGAAAGGCGAATTTATTTAAAGTTTCTTCCGCCATTGCGCATTGCCAATGTTCTTTTTGAATAAAACAAGGGCTGCTTCCGATTAAAAATAACCCTTTGATTTTATTATGAAATGCAACATATTGTGAAATTAATCCACCTAAAGACCATCCCACCCACAACGCATTTTTTGGTAATTGTTCGATCAAATGCTTTGCAATATTTTCAAGTGAATACGGTTCGAGCATTGGGGTTTGTCCATATCCGAACAAATCGATTTGAAAAACTGAGAAATCTTCGATTAGAAACGGAACAAAATCATCCCAAATAGAGTGTTGAAATCCCCAACCGTGTAATAAAATGATCGGTGGTTTGTGTGCATTTCCAGATTGTTTAATAAAAAGCGTGGTCATTGGTGAGAAAAAAGCATTAGGTTTTGGTTTTTGAACAAATCAAACGTGCGATGATGCCAAAAAAGAAAAGTCCCGCATAATCGGCGGTTAAATCGCCCCAATCAAAGGTTCGATGCGGAGAAAAAAGTTGAGAAAATTCTTCGAGGGTTGCTAAACTACCAATGATCAGGCTTCCCATTAAAAAAACGCCCCATTTTCGGCAACTTAGGCTGAGATTTAAAAACAATCCGAACAATCCAATTAAGAAAAAATGCCCCAATTTATCGCTATACGGTAAAATCCGCATCAAGCGAGCAATCGGTAAATAACCGCTGTTTGCTAAAATAATAATCACAACAATCACCAAACCATAAATCAAGGTGAGTTTTTGTAGGCGCGTCATACACTTTGGCTTTTTTAATGGGTTGGGTATAAAATGACTCTGGCAAGCATTATAAGGTAATTTGTTGTTTAGCACATGATCTACCAATCGTTAAAAAACTATCTGCGCCATTTGAGTCGCACGTCTTTGAGTACGTTGCTCGTTGCGCCGTTTGTGCTACAAATCTTTGCAGCGGTGGCGATCACGGGGGGATTGGCGTTTTATAATGCCCAAGAAGCCGTCAACGATCTCGCGGGTCAATTACGCAACGAAGTCACCACTCGCATTCAAGAACGCATCCAAAATTATTTGGAAATTCCTCATCAAATCAATATCTTAGATGCAAATGCGATTTATTTGGGAGAATTAAATATCGATGATGCCCCATTGCGCGAGCGGCATTTTTGGCAACAACTCAAAAACTTCAAACAAATCAGTCATCATTACATGGCAACCCCCGACGGACAGTATTTTGGGGCGCGACGGTTAGAAGACGATAGCATTGAAATTATCACACGAAATAATCATGGGGAAAACCAATACTTTAGCGCGGATAAACGCGGATTTCGCCAACAGTTGACAAATAGCGCCCCAAAGTTTGACGCACGCCAACGCCCTTGGTATCAAGCCGCCGTCGAGAAAAGTGCCGCCACTTGGAGTCAAATTTATACCGATTTTAGTTCAATAAAAACCTTAGCAATTACAGCAAGTTACCCCGTTTATGATGAACAACAACAATTACTCGGCGTGTTAGGATCATCTTTAACATTATCGTGGATTAATGATTTCTTAAATCAGTTGAAAATCGGCAAAACGGGACAAACCTTTGTAATGGATAGAAAAGGATTTCTGGTTGCTAGTTCAACTCATACACCTGTTTTAGATGAAAAATCCAAACGTATTGATATTTCTAATGCTGCAAATCCTTTAATCAAAGAAACCGCCACTTTCTTAAAACAACAATTCATTTCTTTAGATGAAATTAAAGAGAGCAAACCGTTTGATTTTTATATTAATAGCACCCGACAATTTCTACAAATTACTCCCTTTCAAGATGCGTATGGTTTAGATTGGTTAATTGTTGCAGTTGTTCCCGAATCTGATTTCATGGGGCGCGTCGAAGCTATTACGCAAACCAGCATTTGGATGGCATTAGTTGCTTTATTATTAGGCATTTTAGGCGGGGTTTTAACGTCACGCTGGGTCATTCGCCCAATCCAACAATTAAACGAAGCCGCAAAAACCTTAGCATTAGGGAAATGGGAACAAAGCATCGACATTCAAAGAAACGACGAATTAGGACAATTAGCTAATTCTTTTAAATCGATGGCAGAACAATTAAAAGAATCCTTTTCTATTTTAGAAGATAGAAACGCCGCATTACAAAAGCTCGATGAATTAAAAGATGAGTTTCTCGCCAATACTTCCCATGAATTAAGAACGCCTTTAAATGGAATTGTCGGAATTGCCGAATCAATGTGCGATGGCGCAGTGGGTTCTTTAACCGATATTCAACGTAAGAACTTGTTAATGATTGCACATAGCGGTCATCGTTTAACAAATTTAGTGAATGACATTTTAGATTTCTCCAAATTAAAACATAACAACTTAGAATTACATTTACGTTCAGTTGGGTTAAGAGAAATCACCGAAGTTGTTTTAACATTAAGTCAAAGTTTAGTCGGCGATAAAAAACTTAAATTATTTAATAAAATCCCCGCAGAATTACCACCCGCCAAAGCAGATGAAAATAGATTACAACAAATCTTATATAATTTAATTGGAAATGCCATTAAATTTACCGATGCTGGAAAGGTTGAAATCACCGCCGAAAAAATTATAGAAAATGATCGAGAATGGTTAGCATTAAGTGTGATTGATACGGGAATGGGAATCCCCGCAAATAAATTAGATAGTATCTTTGAATCTTTTGAGCAAGGCGATGGTTCAAATACTCGTCAATATGCGGGAACAGGCTTAGGATTAACCGTTACAAAACAATTAGTTGAATTGCATCAAGGATCGATCAAAGTTATTTCAAAAGAGAACAAAGGATCGTGTTTTACGGTAATGTTACCTATTGCAGATGCACCTGCTGAAAACTTACCGAATCGTTTAACAACAGTACAACGTCGTTTGATCGTTCCAGAAATAGATGAAACATCATTACAAGTTGAACCTTCTGATTTAGTTGTAAATCCTGATGCTTCACGTTTCACAGTGTTAATTGTTGATGATGAACCTATTAATCGCCAAGTATTACTCAATCATTTGTCGTTGCAACATTATGCGGTAGTGGAAGCAGGGCATGGACCTGAGGCTTTAGAACTAATCAATGAGGGTTTGAAACCGCATTTGGTGTTATTAGATGTGATGATGCCAAAAATGACTGGATACGAGGTTTGTCGACGGTTGCGTGAGAAATTCCCAGCCAACGAAATGCCCATTTTATTATTGACCGCAAAAACCCAAGTCGCAAGTTTAGTGGAAGGATTAGATGCTGGCGCAAATGACTACTTAACAAAACCCGTTTCTAAAAATGAATTATTAGCACGAATTAAAACCCATTTACAAGTGAGCAACTTAAACATTGCGTATGGAAGATTTGTTCCACACCAATTTATTCAATTAATGGATAAACAAAGCGTGGTTGATGTCAAATTAGGCGATCACATTGAAAAGGAAATGACCATTTTATTCTCGGATATTCGAGGTTTCACCAGCATTTCTGAAACCATGAAACCACAAGAAAATTTTGATTTCATTAATGCGTATTTAAGTCGTATGGAACCGATCATTGCAAAACATAATGGTTTTATTGATAAATACATTGGTGATGCGATTATGGCATTGTTTCCCGTGAGTGTTGATAATGCAGTGCAAGCAGCGGTAAGAATGTTGCAACGTTTATTAGATTACAACTCAACTAGAGGAAGACCTGGTCGACCAATGTTGAAAATTGGGATAGGAATTCATACGGGTTGGTCGATGTTAGGAACGGTTGGTGGAGAAAATAGAATGGATGGAACGGTGATTGCTGATGCGGTTAATTTAGCGTCGAGAACCGAAGGTATGACAAAAATATATGGTGTGGCATTATTAATTACTGAGCAAGTTTATCAAAAATTGCAAAATCCAAGTGAATACAAAATCCGCGTGATTGATCGAGTAAAAGTGAAAGGAAAAACCATTGAAGTGACATTATATGAAGTATTTGATGGTGATCCGCCAATTCAATTAAGTTTGAAACAAAAAACCTTGAAAGATTTTGAGCAAGGCTTTAGGTTTTATCATAATCAACAAATTGCTGCCGCATTAGCTTGTTTTCAAAGAGTTATTTATTTGAATCCAGAAGATCACGCCGCAAAAGTGTATTTAGAACGTTGCAAAGAACATTTAGTTTAAGGGGGATGTATGGGACTGTTTAATAAAATAAAAGATTTCATTGAAAGCCGTCAAAACAACTTTGATGAAGACGATGAAGAATTTGGTAATGATGATCGTATTACACCAGAAAGCATCGATCAACCGCCAGATTATACCTTTTCTCAAGCCTTACATCATATTAAAATAGGTGATTTGAATAAAATAAAAGCCTATATGAAATTCAACCCAAAATATGCGATTTGTAAGGATTGGGATGATCATACTTTATTGCATCGAGCAGCGCATTTCTCACGATTTGAAATGGTGAAACTGTTGCTCTCTCATAATGCAGAAGTCAATGCTTTATATAAAAGCCAAACACCTTTACATTTTGCGATTAGTACCAATGATTTGTGGGCGAAAGCAAATAAAAAAGAAATGCCTTATGAAACGCATCAAAAAGAGCAATTTGAAACGGTTAATTTGCTGTTGCAAAAAGGCGCAGATGTTAGCCTTCGAGATGATAAAGGAGAAACCCCATTACATCTCGCCGTGCGTTTTGAGCATTTGAAATTAGTTGAATTATTGCTTAAAAATGGTTCTCAAATTGAGGAACTTACTGAGGTTGAAGAAATCCCAGATTCCCCGAATAATGGGAGAACGCCTTTAATTACGGCAGCTCGAATTCATAAAAATCCAGAAATCATAACTTATTTGTTGAAATCTAAAGCAAATCCAAATTTTTTAGATAAAATAACAGGTTATACTTCACTGCATTATGTTGCTGCTGCACCGCGTAATGATGAACCACTTAAAGAACAAGCATTACAACAAGCAACTGAAGTTTTATTAAAATATGGTGCTGATCCTAATTTAACTATTGAGCAAAAAAGCCATCAAATGGCAATTCATTTAGCCGCTGCAAATAATCATGTTGGGATTGTAGAAACCTTATTAAGTAAAGGCGCGGATGTAAATGCAAAAACAGAGAAAGGTTCTACTCCCATGAGCATTGCAGCAAAACAAGGGGCAGTGGAAATGGTGAAATGTTTATTAAAACACAACGTTGATATTGATGAATCAAGAGCGTTATTTCATGCGGCGTTTTGTCGAGAAACAACTGAAGTGATGGACATTTTATTAAAAGCAGGTGCAGATATTAATGCGCCCGATCCGCAAGGGGTAACACCAATCTTTGCAGCAGTGTATGCCGTTTCTTTGCAAAATGTGCAATTTTTGTTATCACATGGGGCAGATACGAAGTTACATCCACCTGGAAGAACTTTATTACAACACGCTTTTGCAAGTTGGGGTTCAATTGAGGCTTTACCAGAAAATAAAAAAGACCCCAAAATTGCCGAAGATGCGGTTAAAATTATTGAATTACTTGGTGGGTTTGATTCTTTAAAGAAAAAACGCGGCTATTGATTTAAAGGCTTAGGTATAAATGCAAGGCTTAAAATCATCGATTTATGTTTCATCCAATAGCATTGCATTTACTAGCAAACATTTAGAAAAATTGGATTCTTTAAAAGTAAAGAAATCCAATTATTTAAATAAGATACTTATCCGACCAATTGTGCTAAAGAATCAGCATGACGGACTTGAGTTTCACCAGTTTTGCCGAGTTGTTTGTTGATTTGGGTGATTGAGAATAAGCCACGCACAATTGAGCGTCCTTTGTCGTCGGTGTCGGTGACTAATAAATGTTTGCGACCAATGTCTTTCATGGTGCTAATAATGTGACCGATTCGCGCATCTTTAAGGCTCATCATGCGGATTGCTTTAATATCTGTTTGTTTGGTCATTAATTGGCTGACTTTCAAATCCGAGAAAGGAACGCGCAATTCTTGGGACATTTTAATCGGACGTTCACCCAATAAAGTGGTCGCGCTAATAATGCCTTGAATGTTTTCCTCGTCTTCGTCGGCGACCAACAGCAACCGCACGCCCGCTAATTTCATTTTATTGAGCGCATATTCAATACTAACATCGGCGGAAGTTGTAATCGGGGTGACATATTTAAAATCGGTCATAACTTTGACGGCGGGGCTGTCTTCGTTCAATAAACGCTCACCCGGCTCGACCAAGTAAAAGTGGTTATCGGCTTTTAAGGGGGCATAATTTAGTACGGCGTAACTCATGATGACTCTTCCTCTTTTTTAGGTGATTTTGGCTGTGATACTGTGATATGTTGACACAGCGCGAATTGTGCCACAACAGAATTTTTATTTTTACAACGAAAATGCTTTTTATGAAACATAACCTTTTGATTTTATTATATTTTTTATTCTTAACATTTTCCGCAAATGCCGCCGATGCACCTAAAATCGGATTAGCCTTATCGGGCGGCGGCGCGCGGGGATTAAGTCATATTGGTGTATTGCAAGCCCTTGAAGAACTTAGAGTTCCCATCGCTTATTTAAGTGGCACAAGTATGGGCGGATTAGTGGGCGGTTTGTACGCCAGCGGTTTGACTACCCAAGAATTAAAAGAAGCCGCAACGGGAGGAATTGATTGGAAAAAAGTCTTTTCAACCGTTCCTCCACACGAAGAACTTTCTTTGCGAGATAAACAACAATTAAATCGTTTTATCCCTGGTTTAGAAGTTGGTTTAAGTTCAGAGCAACTTATTTCTTCTGGATTTCTCGGCGGGCAAGAATTATTCTTAACGTTACATCGTTACACGCGGGGCATTGAAATCCCCGATTTTAATCAATTACCCATCCCTTTCAAATGTGTTGCAACCGACATTAATAAAGCCGAACCCGTTGTCTTAGAAAAAGGTAATTTAGCAATGGCGTTACGAGCAACCATGTCAGTGCCTTTTGCGTTTTCTCCGATTGAAATCGATAAACATTTGCTAGTCGATGGTGGAATTTTAAACAACTTGCCCATTGATGTCGTTAGAAAAATGGGTGCAAATGTTGTTATTGCAATTAATATTTCCTCTCCTGTGGGTAAAGCTGATCAAAGTAGCTCTTTTGTAACAGTTGCTTTACAAGCGGTTGATATTGCATTAGTTCAAAATACCTTGCAATCTCTTCAATCAATTAAAAATTCTGATATTTTAATTGAGCCAAATATCGAAGAATTTACCTCGTCTGATTTTGAGAAAGCCGAGATTTTAATTCAACGAGGTTATAACGCAATTATGGAGAAATCATGGCTATTTACAGGGTTAGCATTATCAGAAGAAGAATATCAACATTATCATCAAATGATCAAAGCGAGAAAACCTCAAGAAGAAGATCGCAATATTCAACCCGCATTTATTCATTTCAAAGGTAATAAACGTACAGAAAAAAAACTCTTAGAATCTCGTATCGAAAATTTAGAAAGCAAAACTTTAAATGTCGAGGATTTGGAAAATGTTACTCGCCACTTAACCCGTTTAAACGATATTTCACAAGTAACTTATCGCATTACAGAAAACGAAACGGGTGAGAAAGGTGTTTTATTTAATGTCGATGAAAAAAGCTGGGGACCACATTATTTGAAATTAGGAATTAATGCAACTACTGGATTTGATCGACGCGCCGATTTTAGTACTTTATTACGTCACTCATATTTAAATGCAACACCGTATGGGGGCGAATGGATCAATGAAATCAAATTGGGTAATGAATATTATTATTTCACCGAGTTTTATCAACCCTTAGATTATCAAGGAAAGTTCTTTATTGCACCTCATTTCAAATTGCACCGTCGGTTTGTAGATATTTATGAAGGAACAAATAAAATAGCTAAAGCAAGTTATTTAGTGCAAGGTTATCGTGTAGGAATTGATGTGGGAATGAACGTTTCTAATCGTGCAGAAATCCGTTTGGGAATGCGTTATGTTTCTGATACACCACATTTACAAGCTGGAGAAAACAATTTATATCCCGAAACAGGATTTCATGAACCAGCTTTAGCTTTCAGTTATTTACTTGATTCTTCAAATGCAAGATTGTTTGCAACTAAAGGGAGCAAAATTAAATTACAAGGCGAATATCATAATAAAAGTTTTGGTGCAAAACGCCGTTATTCATTGTTATCACTGGATGCTGCGCATTATTTTACGCCAGACCTTTCTTTTAATGCAGAGAACAAATATGTCATTAAGAAACCTCAAATAACATTTGAAGGGCGTATTTTTGTTTCATCTTCATTTGGAACAGAACCTCCTCCTCATGATTATGTTTCTTTAGGAGGAACTTTACTTTTAGCGGGTTATCCACAATATAGCATGATGGGTTCTGAAGCGGTTTTTGGACAAATCGGTGCATTCTTAAATCCAGATTTCATTGCACCCTTGAAAAACTTCTCTGATGTTCGCTTATTTGCTTCCTTGCATTCTGGTAAAGCATGGATGAAACCTGAACGCATTAAATTACAAAATCTTTTAACGGGTGCTTTAGGTGGTTTGGTGTGGGATACAAACTTTGGAAATATATTCTTTGGAATGGGTTATACACAAGGCGGCGATGTTCGCTATTTGTTCTCTTTAGGAAATGAGTTTTAATTGATATTGCTCAAGGTTTCATTTAAAAGTAAGCGATAACCTTTCATTATCGTTTATTTTCTTCAAATACTGTGAGGTTACAATGTTAAGAATTACCCATTATCTCAAAGACTTACAAAATCCTATTTTTAAATTACTACCTAAACCCAAAGCGCCTGTCGTGATTTGGAATTTGATTCGGCGTTGTAATTTAACTTGTAAGCATTGTTATTCGATTTCTGCGGATAAAGATTTTCCAAATGAATTAAGCACCCAACAGGCTTTTAAAATATTAGAAGATTTAAAACAATTTGGGGTTTCTGTATTGATTTTATCGGGCGGAGAACCTTTGTTGAGAAAAGATATTTTTAAGATTTCTCAACGTGCTAAAGAAATGGGTTTTTATATTGGTTTGTCGACTAATGGCACATTGATCGATGAAAACAATATTGAAAACATTGCTAAAATGAATTATGATTATGTCGGAATTAGCTTAGATGGGATTGAAGAAACGCACGATAAATTTCGCCGTTTGAAAGGTGCTTATCAATCTTCACTAAATGCGGTGCGTTTATGCAGAGAAAGTTGGATTAAAATTGGGATTCGTTTTACCTTAACGCAAGATAATCAACATGATTTCAACGCGGTTTTAAATTTATTAGAAACTGAAACCATCGACAAATTTTATTTATCGCATTTGAATTATGCGGGGCGGGGAAATAAAAATCGTAAAACAGATGTATTTCATCAATTAAGCCGCCAAGCAATGGATAATATCTTTGAACGTGCTTGGAATGGATTACAAAATAATAAAAATTATGAGTTTGTTTCTGGAAATAATGATGCGGATGGTGTGTATTTGTTAATGTGGGTACAAAAACATTTTCCAGAATACGCAAAAAACTTAGAACAAAAACTAATTCATTGGGGAGGAAATGCGTCGGGCATTAATATTTCAAATATTGATAATTTAGGTTATGTTCATCCCGATACATTTTGGTGGAATTATAATTTAGGAAACGTTAAAGAACGCCCCTTTTCAGAGATTTGGCAAGATATTTCTGATCCATTAATGGCGGGTTTGAAACAACGCCCACGACCTTTAAAAGGACGCTGTGGAAAATGCCGATTTCAAGCGATTTGTAATGGTAATACTCGCGTGAGAGCTTATCAATTAACTAATGATTTCTGGGCAGAAGACCCTGGTTGTTATTTAACTGATGAAGAAGTTTTGTAATATTTGTTTTGTATTAGGAGTTACGTATTGACAGAAACCTATATTTGTAAAATCAATAAAATTTGCATTTCAAAATGTGTCAATGTGTAATTCCTATTTATGCTTATTTTTGATTTCTCAATAAAAACAAAATTAGATTAAATCTAAGCTATTATTTATTTGTTTTTGGCGCAATTCCATTTTGCCTACATTTCAAAAATAACGACGATTTGATAAAATGGTTTTTATTAAATAAGGATTTACATGATGCGATATAACATATTGTTTTTTATAGTTTTTTTTAGTTCATCGATTAATGCGCAAACATTACCGATCGAGGATTCGTCGTGGTTAAATCCGCAACGTCCGCAAGTGTATGTGGTTAAAAACAATGATAATTTATCGACAATTGCAGGGGTATTTTTGAAAAATCCCGCCGCCGCGCTGAGAAATTGGCATTCGCGCAATCCACAAATTTTTCCCAATGATCAAATTAGCATTATCGAACACGGTCAAAAAAATTTTTCTTTACAAATCAAACGTGATCGAACGGTTAAATTATCACCAAATGTGGTGATCAGTCGCTCAGATGTTGCTATCCCGATGATTCCTTTAGGAAATATTCTCCATTTTTTAAGTCACCCAAATATTGCGGAAGCGGGCGAACTTTCTCAAGCGCCTTATTTGATCGCCAATGAAAATGCTAACATTTTGATTACAAAGGGAGATTTGATTTATGCACGCGGTTTGGAAGATGAGAAAAAAGGGGTGCATTTCAGCATTGTGCGGCAAGGCGCGCCGTTTCGTGATAATCCCGATAATGATCCCTTAGCATTTGAAGTGATTTATTTGGGCGAAGCGCGACTTCAAAACGCCGATGATCCCGCGACTTTGCGCATTGTGTCGGCGGAACGCGAAATTCGTGACGGTGATCGTTTGTTGCCGATTCCTTCGCAAGTCTTTGAATCTGACTTCATTTTAACGTCGCCGCGCACTTTAGATGATTGCAAAATTATCGCTGTGCCAGACGGAACGGGTAAAGAAATCGGGCAATTTCAAGTAGTTGTAATCAATCGAGGCGACGATGACGGCATTGATCGCGGACATTTGTTGAGCAGTTTCGATGCGGCGCGAGTGGTCAACGATCCCCACACCAAAGAAAAGGTTACTCTTCCCAAAAGTTTATCGGGATCATTATTGGTCTTTAAAGTATTCCCGAAAGTCAGTTTTGCCTTAGTTCTCAAGGCGTTCCGTCCGATTCACTTACAAGACGAAGTGGGTATTCCGTAAGTGTCAGAGTTGGCGTTTTGGTTAGCGTTGTATCGAGCGCCCGGTGTGGGATCGATCACTTTTGCTAAATTAATCAATAAGTTCTACTCTCCGCAAGGGGTTTTCGATGCGGGACGTTGTGCGTGGGAAAGCGCGGGGATTAAAGGCGTTCTTTTAGATTATTTGCAAACCCCTGATTGGAAAGGCGTTGATCAAGATTTGGCGTGGCAAACCCAAGGTTCAAATCGCTGGATCATTCATTGGCAAGATACTGATTATCCTCAACATTTGCGCGATATTCACGATCCGCCGCCGATTTTGTTTGGATTGGGTGATCGACAGGTTTTGAATTCCCCTCAAATCGCAATGGTTGGCAGCCGTAATCCCAGTCGAGGCGGCGAAGAGATTGCCTTTGATTTTGCTAAGAATTTGTCCAATTTAGGCTGGACAATCACCAGCGGAATGGCGTTGGGGATCGATGCGGCAAGTCATCGCGGGGCTTTGTCGGTAAAAGGTAATACTATCGCGGTGTTAGGAACGGGCATCGACCGACTTTATCCGAGCTCACATCGACAATTAGCCCTCAAAATCATTGAAAATGGGGCATTAATTTCTGAATTTGTCACCGGCACAGCAGCGAAAGCACAAAACTTCCCACGCCGCAATCGAATCATTAGCGGTTTAAGTCATGGAACGTTAGTCGTCGAAGCCTCATTGCACAGCGGATCGTTGATCACCGCCCGTCAAGCCGCCGAACAAGGGCGCGAAGTGTTTGCGATTCCTGGGTCAATCCACAACCCCCTTGCGAAAGGCTGCAACGCGCTCATCAAAGACGGCGTGAAATTGGTCGAAACCGTCGATGACATCATTAGCGAATTAGGGGAATTTGTCCGTCAAATGCCTTCTGAATTTTTGCCTGAAACCTCGACCGATCAAACAAAATTAGATCAAGATTATCAACAGCTTATCTCACAAATGGGCATCGACGAACCCGTTGCATTAGACACCTTAGTCGAACGCAGTGGATTGACGCCAGAAGTCATTTCCTCCATGCTGTTAATTTTAGAATTACGCGGATTCGTTGCCACCGCTGCCGGCGGACGTTACCTCCGACTCGCGCCAAGGACTTGATTATGAAAGAAAATGTATTGGAAGTGTTGCTCTATTTGTTTGAACATTATAGCGATGAGGAGTTTCAATTAGCTGACAACCAATCCGCGCTCAAAGATGAATTAAACCAAGTTGGTTTCGGAAATATAGAAATCGCCAAGGCTTTTACATGGTTAGAATCTTTATTAGAACAATTAAAAGAAAGTGCGCACGAATTGCCAAACAAAAACATCCCAATTCGACATTTCACCAGCCATGAAATGCAGAAACTCGACCGAGAATCCCGAGGCTTTCTTTTATCAGTGGAACAAGCGGGTATTTTAGACGCACCAAGCCGTGAATTAGTTATTGATAGAGTGATGGCATTAGATGACGATATTATTTTAGAAGAAGTGAAATGGATTACTTTAATGGTTTTATTTAATCAACCCGGGCGCGAAGAGGCTTTTTATCGCATGGAAAATCTCATGGACGGTGATATGTTTAAATTCTTACATTAAATGATGAGCATTTCGCTAGAACAAATGTTAAATTATCCCTTTTCCCAACGATTTGAAGAACAGTATTGTGGCTAAACATTTAGTAGTGGTAGAATCCCCCGCGAAAGCGAAAACTATTGAGAAATATCTCGGCAAAGATTTTCAAGTCATGGCTTCCTATGGTCATGTGAGAGATTTGCTCCCCAAAAACGGGGCTGTTGATACCGATCATGATTTCGCTATGCGGTATGAATTAATTGAGAAAAATGCTAAATATGTTGATAGCATTACCAAAGCAATGCAGAAAGCAGATGCTCTATATCTAGCAACTGACCCTGACCGCGAAGGCGAAGCGATTTCTTGGCATTTATTTGAAATCCTCAAAGAGCAAAATTTGCTCGAAAATAAAACCGTGCATCGAGTGGTTTTCCATGAAATCACCAAGAATGCAATCCAAGAAGCCGTCGCTAATCCGCGTGAGCTTTCAATGGATTTGATCAATGCACAGCAAGCCCGTAGAGCATTAGATTATTTAGTCGGTTTCAACTTGTCACCGTTGTTATGGAAGAAAGTACGTCGTGGACTTTCGGCGGGACGGGTTCAAAGTCCTGCGTTGCGTTTAATTGTCGAACGTGAAGAAGAGATTGAAAAATTTAAGCCCGTTGAATATTGGACAATCGACGCAAATCTTGAAAAAAACCAAGAAAAACGCAAGAAATATCAACCCTTTACAGCGCGATTAAATATTTTAGAAGGTAAAAAACTCAATCAATTCAGCATTTCAAATACTGAACAAGCGCACACCGCAAAAGATGAGTTAATTAAAACCGCGCAAGGTCAATTAATTGTTGCGAAAGTTGAAAAGAAAAAACGCAAACAACAACCGCCTCCTCCATTTATTACATCGACTTTACAACAAGAAGCCTCCAGAAAATTAGGATTTACCTCAAAGAAAACCATGCAAGTTGCTCAGCAATTGTATGAAGGAATTGATACGGGCGAAGGCGCAATGGGTTTAATTACTTATATGCGAACAGATTCGGTGAATTTGGCAAATGAAGCCTTAGAGGAAATTAGAGAAACCATTAAGCAACGTTATGGAGAAAAAAATCTCCCTAAAGAGCCAAAAATATACAAAACAACTTCAAAGAATGCCCAAGAAGCCCACGAAGCAATTCGTCCAACCTCTGCAAAACGTCATCCCGATGAATTAAAACCGTATTTGAAACCAGAGCAACTCAAACTTTATACCTTAATTTGGCAAAGAACTATTGCTTGCCAAATGATTCATGCAACTTTAGATACAGTCGCAGTGGATTTGAAATGCGGAGAAAACCATAATTTTAGAGCAAATGGTTCTGTTTTAGCAGACGCGGGTTTTCGTTTGGTTTATCAAGAAGGAATGGACGATAAAATCCCAGAAGAAGATGAAGAACGTTTATTACCACCCTTAGAAGAAGGTGAAATCGTTAAATTATTGGAAATCAAAGCCGATCAACATTTCACTGAACCACCTCCTCGTTATGGTGAAGCGCGATTGGTAAAATCGTTAGAAGAACACGGCATTGGTCGACCTTCTACTTATGCGAGCATTATTTCAACGTTGCAACAACGTGAATATGTGATTTTAGAGAACAAACGCTTTATTCCCACCGATGTTGGAAGAGTGGTCAATAAGTTTCTCACTGATCATTTCACGCAATATGTAGATTATGATTTCACGGCGAAATTAGAAGATGAACTAGACGAGGTTTCTAGGGGTGAGAAAGAATGGATTCCTTTATTGAGAAAATTTTGGGATAAGTTCAAATCACAAGTTGATACGAAAACTGAGAGTGTTCAACGTAAAGATGTAACCCAAGAAAAGTTAGATGAAAACTGCCCAGAATGTAGCAGTCCATTAGCGATACGTCTCGGAAAACGTGGGAAATTTGTGGGTTGTACGAATTATCCAACTTGTAATTACACCCGTAATTTAGACGGCACGCAAATGGTTGTGCCCGAACCAGAAATTGTTGAAGGAAGAACTTGTCCACTTTGTAATTCAGCATTACAAATCAAACAAGGAAAATACGGTAAGTTTATTGGTTGTTCAAATTATCCCAAATGCAAGCATATTGAACCATTAGAAAAACCTGTTGATACGGGAACAAAATGCCCCGTTTGTAATAAAGGAACATTTTTAGAGAAAAAGTCACGTTTTGGTAAAATGTATGCGTGTTCAAATGCGCCCGCTTGCAAGTATGTAGTTTGGAATCTGCCAATTAAAGAAACTTGCCCTAAATGTGGTTGGAAAATCCTCACTTTGAAAACAACCAAACGCTTTGGAACTCAAAAGGTCTGTCCTCAAAAAGAATGCGGTTTCATTGAATCGGTAGAAATCATTTCTCAAGAATAATCAAAATTCTCTGATGTAAATACAAATACGTCAGAGAATTTTATTTCAAGTTGTTTTATTTTTCAAATAATTGTCATATTTCTGTCAAAAAGCACAGTTATACTGTTTAATTATGAAGAAAAATAAACACATCAAACACAAACTCTTATTACGTCACCTCACCGAAAATGATTACGACGGCATTGCAACTTTAATGGAAAATGTCTACGGCAATTTAGGTGGCGCGTGGAAGAAAGATCAATATCTTTCTCAAATTAATCGTTTTGCAGAAGGGCAAATTGTTATAGAAGATAATGGAACAATGGTTGCCGCTGCGTTGAGCATGATCGTTGATTATGAACGTTTTGGCGATAATCATACTTATACGCAAATTACTGATAATGGTTATTTGACGCATCATAATCCAAATGGTGATACTTTGTATGGCGTTGATATATTTGTACATCCAAAATATCGGGGTTTGAGATTGGGAAGAAGATTATATGATGCGCGTAAAGAACTTTGTCGACGTTTTAATTTGAAACGCTTTATTGCTGGGGGAAGAATTCCGAATTATATTAAATATGCAAAAACGCTTTCTCCCGTGCGTTATATTGAGGAAGTTAAAAATAGAGAAATCTTTGATCCTGTTCTTTCATTTCAACTCGCTAATGGGTTTCATGTTCGCAAAATTTTAACGGGTTATTTACCTATCGATGAAGATTCATTAGGTTATGCAACTTTATTAGAATGGTTGAATTTAGATTATGTTGAGAAAGTTCCTTCTATTTCAACATTAAAAAGTATTGTAAGATTAGGCGTTGTTCAATGGCAAATGCGATCAATGAATAGTGTAGAAGAACTCTTAAAACACACGGAGTTTTTTATCGATGCAGTTGCGGGCTATCATGCTGATTTTATTCTATTTCCAGAATACATGAGTGCGCCATTGATGGGTTTATTTAATGATAAAAATCCTCCCGAAGCCATTCGAGCATTAGCAGGTTTTAGTAAAGAAATTCGCAATGGTTTATTAGAAATGGCGATGTCTTACAATATTAATATTATTGCGGGTTCATTACCCGAATATAGTGCGCATGAATTGTATAATGTTTCTTGGTTATTGCGTAGAGATGGATCATTTGAAGCACAGTACAAAATTCATATTACACCTGATGAAATTAGTTGTTGGGGCGTGCAGGGAGGAGATGCTTTAAAAGTATTTGAAACAGATTGTGGAAAAATTGCAATTTTAATTTGTTATGATTCGGAGTTTCCAGAATTAGCCCGTTTAGCAACGATGCAAGGCGCGCAAATTATGTTTGTACCTTTTTGGACGGATACTAAAAATGCTTATCAACGAGTGCGTTATTGTTCTCAAGCACGGGCGATAGAAAATGAGTGTTTTGTTGCAATAACGGGAAGTGTAGGAAATTTACCGCACGCAGAGAACATGGACATTCAATATTCTCAATCTGCGATCTTTAGTCCGAGTGATTTCTTTTTTCCTCACGATGCGATTTTAGCCGAAGCCACACCAAATACTGAAATGACCTTAATTGCGGATGTTAATTTAGAGCTTTTAAAACAGGTAAGAACTCGCGGAGCAACTCGTAATTTAGCAAACCGTCGTTCTGATTTGTACAAATTAGCATGGATTTAGCGGTTGATCTTCTTTATTTAACCTGAGTTTGGGATAATAAATCAAAAAATTCAATGGGTTGAATCTTTGTGCTGTCCCAAAAAACGGTTAAATTTTGAAAATTCGTAATTCCTAAGATAAAATGTAACCTAAATCAATGAGTTCCAACGCATGAGCTGCACGCCACGACACGCTTAAATCTCGATCTTCGCGCAATGCACTCAATAAAGCTGGGATCGCCGCCGCATTTTTCAAATTTCCCAACGCATCCGCCGCATACCAACGCACACTCGCTTCCGCATCGCCGCGCAAAATGTCCGAAATAATGCTCACCGCCGACGGGTCTTGCAAACGTCCCAACGCTTCCGCCGCATGACTGCGCACGCTCGCCGACGGTGAAGTTTGCAACGCTTTCAATAAACTCGGCAACGCGCTGGTGTTTTGTAAATACCCTAACGCTTGACAGGCTTTGCTGCGCACGGGCGCGTATTTATCGAAAGTGAGCGCGTCGATTAAAACAGGAACGGCATCAGGATGATGCAAACGTCCGAGGGCTTCCGCCGCACTCCAACGCACGCTCGGATCGAGATCGGCTCGTAACGATTCTAAAAGGGCTGGTAACGCGCTAAATGCCTTGATTTGACCCAACGCTTGTGCCGCACTCCAACGCACAGCATTGTCCGCATCTTTTTTAAGGACTTGGATCAAAATAGTCACTGCGCCGTCGTCTTGTAAAAAACCCAACGCCTGCGCCGCACGCCATCGAACCGCCGGAAACGCATCGCTTTGCAAAGAATCCAACAATGCAACCACCACGTCTTCGGATTTGAAAAAACCTAAGGCTTCGGCGGCTCGACCTCGAACGACGGGATCGATTTCACGCTGTAAAACTGCTAATAAGTTGTTGATTGCATTGGTATTTTTTAACATTCCCAACGATTCAGCGGCGCGCCAACGCACGGTGGCTTGAGTGTCGTTTTGCAAACGATCCAACAACGGCGACACCGCTTGCACATCGCCCATTTGTCCCAACGCCTCGACGACCCGCGCTCGCACAAACGCATCGGGATGATTGATGTCTTTCAAAAGCGACGTTAAGGTTCGAGGGTCTTTTAAATTCACCAGACTTTGCGCCGAAAACTGCCGTACATAGAATGACTTATCATCACGCAACGCTTTCAATAATTCCTGCGCAATGCTGTCTGGCGTTTCAGTTTTGAAATGTCCCAACGCTTCCGCCGCTCGACCGCGAACTAACGCATAAGTGTCTTTTTGCAATAAATTCAATAAGTAAGGAATTGCTTGCGCATCTCGAAGATTTCCCAATAATTCAGCGGTTTTAGCACGCACGGCGGGTTCAACGTGTTGAATTGCCTCAAATAATGGCACAATCGCTTGCGGATGATAATACAATTTATCGGTGTTTTTTAATAAACGATTTAACGCGGGTTGTAATATGGGTTGAGTTAAATACAAATGCACGGCGGTTTGAAACATCACGTCGGCGATTTCTAAAGAAACTGGCATATCTCGCAAACATTGGAACGCCAACCGAAAACTGTAATGTAAATCGATTTCTCGCGCATGAGGATAACGTTGCAATAATCCAACAAAAGCATTGCCTTGTGTCAAATCAACTTCAGATAAATGTGCAGCAGCTAATTTGAGAATATTTTGCCAATGCGGATTATACAAATACAACCGTAAATAATGCGCTAAACGTTGTGGTGTTCTGGTCATCGCTCGTGCGGCTAAATATTCTTGAAAAGCTAAATGAAAAAAGCCGTAAGTTTCTTCACCATAATGCACTAATAAACCCATTTCAAGTTTTAATAATTCAATAAATTGATTGGATTTTTTTAAGCCAAATTCTGTGCCTAATGTGCTTTGAACAACCGCTTGGATGTTATTGATTGACGTATGATTTTCGTTGCAATGTTCTTGCAAATACAAACCGATTTCTTCTAAAATAGTTTGGATTTCTGATAAGGTCAAATCTTCAGGACGATTTTCTACATGGCTCATCCAATGTTCGACAAAGGTTTCAATATAACGTCGATAAAGCTCGATTTGATTGGAAGGAAGTCCACCCGTTTGACGTTGAATTAAACCTAATAATGTGCATAACAACGGACTTCGCAAATAATCACATAAGGCGGGTTTCTGTTCTAATTCACCAATTAATGCAGCGGCTTGTCGAAAAGTATTTGTCCCAAAACGACGTTTTTGCTTTTCTAAAACTCGAAGCCATTGTTGGAAAAACTGGCGAATTTGTTGACTGCTAAAAGGTTCTAATTGTGCAACGTGAAATTGAGGATTGAGCATTCCCGCTTGATAACTTACGGGACGCGCGGTGATCAGGCAGCGATTTCCAGGGAATTGCTGTAAAAACGCTTGGATGGCATCAATACAGCGCCGACGCACATCAGTGGTGTGAATCGTATCCAGACTATCGAATAACAGCAGCGCACGGCGTTCTTGAAGCGCAAACTGCAATTGATCCCACAGTTGTCGATTCGATCTCGGAGAATCAAATCCGCCAACGGGTCCGCGTTCGCTCAAAAAGTAAATTAACCCTTTGTGCAATTGCCAATCGGGATGTTCCTGCCAAATTCGCCCAAATCGCTCTAAATTCACATAGATAGGCATTCGCACATTCAACCCATTGCGCAATGCGGCGGCGTGCGTTAAAGCCAAATGTTGCAATAAAGTGGTTTTTCCCGCGCCAGGTGATCCCAATAAAAGCCATGTATCTGCATGTTTCCAAAGGGTTTCGACGTTCACGCTGTGGGTGGTTTGCATTAAATAGGGTTTTCGGGTGTCGTCGCTCATGTCTTGACCGCGAAAAACTTGTTGTAAATCAGAGCTATGCTGAAGGCTTTCGATATCGTCGTGATTACTCACTTCGATGTGAAGCGTCAGAGGGACGTAAATGTCTTCGAGCCGCAGATTTGGCAAATGGTGCAGGCGCAGCAGCCCGCGATCTAGCGTTTGAAAACAATCAACCAGCCGATGAAGATAAGTTTTTAAAATATTCATGTATAAATAATACTTTATTTATGGAATTTATAAACTACTTTGCACAAACGATGCACAGCGTGAACGGGGCGTTTATTTCCCCACAATTTGATGTGGTGTGCTTAAAATTTTTTTCAACTTATTTCTAATTGAAAGAAAAAACCACACTCCATTGTAGAAATGTGGCTTATTTATAAATTTAAACCAAGAAAAAATCCCCTTAAATCAAACAAATTTATTATTTGGGAAACACCGCACCTTTAATTTTTTCTTCGGTGAGTTCACGAATGGAACTAAGGTCTTGAATTTGGGTTTGTGCAGAGTTAATAACTTCATCATACATCTCTAAAACTTGTTTATCAAATGTATCACAACTTTCAGCCTCTAATTTAAAGAGCGTCATGTTGTTCAAAAAGTTATTTAAAATATGATGAACTGCTAAAATCGTTGCTTGAAAAATTTTGAATTTCTCATTCTCTTTTGCAATCAATTTTTTGTAATCTCGATTGATAAGAAAATAAAGCAATAAAGTTGTTATTAAAACATAGAACGCTCCTTTGAATGTTTGAATTAAAAGTAACGTATCCATCTCTTGAACAAGAAAGATCAATATATTATCCGAAAATAAAATCCACATAATCCCGAAGAACGCATAGGTTAGTGAGATTTTAAGTGGTGGAGATAATTTGCCCATCTTTCCTCCTAACTTATTAAATTAGATAATAATTTTAAGATACTTCTTGGCGTAATTCGGCAGAAAATAAAGCCGCTAAATCTAAAACGGGAATCTTTTGATTTTCATAAGAAAAAGCCGATATTGCAATCATTTGCCACAAAGGTTGATCTTCGGGTAAAGTGCAAGATTGTGCATTACTAATATCAACCGCAACGGGCAAACTTTCTAAATGTAAGCAACCGTATTTCAAAGGTGCATACGCTTCGGTTTGATAAACGGTCAATCCCAAGAAATAAGTTATTCTGGAGGTGGATTCTTTCCCAGCCGTGAGCAACGATGGAATGTGCATGACGGGCAAATAAACGTGATTTCTTAAATATAATTGATAGCAATAACGCGGCGTATTTGGTAAAACAAACAGAGAAGGTTCTAAAATAACTTGGGACATTTCATTGAAAGAAACTGCGGCTCGTAATCCCTTTCCAAAATTAAGAACCCAAGCGCGATAAGTTTCAACTGTTTTAGGTTTCGTATCCCACATAATTAATCCGTGAGTAGTTCTTCAAGTTCGTCGAGAGGAGTATCGATAATTGCGGGTAATTCTTCTTCGTTTTTGATGAAAGCATCGTCAAAGGAATCTTCCATTTGAGCGATTTGTTCTTCGGCGTGTGCGGTCAAATATCCCATTAAAGAAGAAGCGTCGGTTTGACAAATCATTCGACCTTCATAAATTCCTAAACCGCTTAATGGAGAAAAATCTAAGTGCATTGCGGGAGGAATATCTTGCAGGCGCAGATCGCCTTTGAAATCATCTAAAGAAATCACTTCATCGCAAGTAATACCGAGGACGGCTTCTTCGTCGGTTTCGAGCAACACGCAATATTTACGATTGGGCGGCAAATGGCTGTACAAACCTAAGTCTGCATTTAAACTAAAGATTGGAAATTGTTGATCGCTTTGAGAAATCCAGCCCATCACGCCAGCGGCTGCTTCTTCGGGTTCAACGTGTAATTCAACGTCTTCGATGATTTCTACAACGCGGATTTCATGCTGGGGAAGTAAAAGATTTAAACCGTCAAATCCCAGCAGGACATAGAAATGCACCATTGCTTAACAATCTCCTCAGTCGCGGTCTTTTCTTGTAAGAAACCTTCTAGGCTTTGAGAAACCTAGAAGGTTTGAATTTAAATAGGTTAAAAATTAGCGTTTGTTACGCAGCGCGTCGTTAATTAATCCTAACAATTCAGTATCTTGATAAGGTTTAGTTAAATATGCCGATACGCCCGCTTCTTTCGCTAATTGACGGTGTTTCTCGGTGGTTCGTGATGTGATCATGAAGATTGGAATGTGTTTGGTGGCTTCGTTGGCGCGAATGTGGGCGGTTAATTCAATCCCGTTCATGCGCGGCATTTCCATATCGACCAACATCACATCGGGTTTGCGTTGAGAAACTTGCTCGACCGCTTCCAGCCCGTCTTTCGCCAACATTGTTTTAAATCCTTGATCTTCAATGAGTTGCGATAATACTTTGCGCACGCTCAATGAATCGTCGACGATCATAATGTGTGGCGCGCTTACAACTGCGTTTGTTTCACCTTCACTATTGCCGCTGCTTAATGGCATTAGACTTTGCGCGGGTGAACGTAAAAGTTCAGGCAAATCAATCATCGCCACCACGCTTCCGTCCCCTAAAATCGACGCGCCCCCAACGCCACGAACTTTCTTGACATAACGCCCCATCGTTTTCGATACAAGATTACGCGAATCGTATAAATAATCCACAACTACGGCGGTAATACTAGATTCGCCCTTTACCAACACCAGCGGACGGGTGTCATTTTCAGTCGCGGGCGGCGAACCTGATAATCCGAGCAAATCTCCTAACGTCATGACTGGATAAGCATTTTTATCCATATGAAAATTCAGGGAATCACCGATCCGACGGAATTCACCCGAATCTGGGGTTAAGGCTTGCGCTAAGTGATGGGTCGGCAACGCAAACTTTTGAGTCGTCACGCCCACCAATAAAACGTGTTCGGTGACGAGGGTCATCGGAAGAATCAAAATGATCGCCGACCCGCGCCCCGTTTCGGATTCGATTTCTAACGATCCTTTCAATTCCAAAATACTGGTGTGAACCACGTCCATGCCCACGCCGCGCCCAGAAACTTGAGTGACTGCGCCTTTGGTCGAAAAACCAGGAATTAAAATCAAACGGCTCAAATCGCGGGGAGAAAGTTCTTGATTTTCAGTGATTAAGCCTCGATCAACTGCAATTTGGCGAATTCTCTCAAAATTCAATCCTCGACCGTCATCTTCGCACTTCACGACGATGTTATTGCCTTGACGATAACACCGAATCGTGACCGTTCCCGTTTCAGGTTTGCCCGACGCGACCCGATCCGCAGGTAATTCCATCCCGTGATCGATAGAGTTTCTTAAAATGTGCATTAACGGATCGAGGAGTTTGGTTAATACGTCACCATCGATCAAAATGTCGCCGCCAACCATCACCAAATCGGCTAATTTCTCGGTCGAACGACAGGTTTGACGGACGATCCGCTCCAAACGCGCAATAATCGATTTGATCGGCACCATCCGCGTGGTCATCACGATCTGTTGGAATTCTTTATTTAAGCGTTCTTGATGGATAAACATCCCGTCGAGCGCGGTCAAATCTTCCAAAATCGATCCGCCCAATTCCCGCGAATCCGCAATTGATTCAATAAAACTGTGGGTTAAACTGTGTAATTCGTTGTATTGCTCAAATTCAAGCGAATCAAAGGCTTGCTGTTGATCTTCAGCGATGATATTTTTTCCATCATCTAAACGGTGTTTGCGGCGATTCGTGACATCTCGCACGACCACTAAGGTTTCTAATTCATAACCTTTATGCTGAACCGTCATTCCTTGTGAATTCAAAGACTTAGTGCTATGAATAACGTGTTTTAAACGCTCTTGAATTTGCCCGACTGAAATCGACATTTCCCCGATTAAACGCAATAAATTATCAACGGTTCGAGTCGGAACGCGAAGGAATTGCTCGGTTTCACCTGCTTCAGCGGGTGCGCCAGCGGCAGCGGCTTGAGCAACTGCTCCACCACCCGTTGGCGCGGCAGGTTTGGGCGCGTTGGCGGCTTGAGCGGCGATTTCGGCTTTACGTTTGGAAATTTCTTCATCAGAAACATTGAGTTGATTGCGGTCGATGCGATTCGCCCAATCTAAGACTTCTTGCAAAATCGCCAACGCATTCGCGGGAGGTTCTTCTTTGCCTTGCAACGAATCAATCATGATTTCGAGCGTATCGGCAGCCTCGATCATCGTTTTGGTCAATGCGGGCGGCGGCGGAACAGCGTTTTCAAACAAATATTCTAAAATGTCTTCAAGATTATGCGCTAAAGTTGCAACGCCTTTAATCCCAATAATATTTGAAGAACCTTTTAAAGTATGCGCAATCCGTTGACCTAATTTAACGTCATCTGGCGCGGGGTTTTTAACGATGCGTTGCAAACACGCCGTAAAATCAGCCGCATTTTGAGGAGCTTCTTGTAAATACGCCGCGAGCAAATCTTGATTAACATCTTCAGGAATTTGTAATGCAACATCTTCAGGTTTGGCTTGCGTGGCGCGGCTTGGCTCAGAACCGTCGTCCTCTGGAACAGAAGAGGAACTGCGCAAATTATTCAATAAAGCGTGGGCTTTCTCATCAGGTAAAGGAGAAGGCCAATCGTTTTCTCTAAAATGGTTGAGCAACGCAACGATATTATTGGTTGGTGCTTTCAAATAAGCGAGAACTAAAGAGGGCCATTTTTGCAAGGCGTTTTTAGATTTCTGACGGTCGCTTTGAGATTTCTCAGTGAGTATTTCAACGTTGCTCATCACGAAATTACAAACGTCTTGCAAGCCAGTTAATCCCACCATTTCAGACGCTAAAGCTAAACGTCCGACTAATTCATTGTAATTAGACGCGATTTCTGCAAATTCGGGTTTGTTATTAGGTGTATTAACGAATTTCTCTAAAAATTCATCTAATTCAGCTTGCGCGGATTCGATTTCACCGCTGAGCATTTCCAACATTTCAGAATTGCCCAATGAAATCTCACCATCTCCGTCATTTGAAACATCTTCTTCAACAGTTTCTTCAACGGAAGTGGTTTCAGTTGTTCCAAAAGAATCTGCAAACGGGTCTTCAATGGGCGCATCGGTTTTAGTTGAACCTTGTTGCAATGCTTTTATTAATAAATCAGCTTGGCTTTCATCTAATGGCATCATCCAATTAGGATTTTGCAAATGTTCAACTAAAGGTGCAATATTTTCAGCAGGCGATGTTATATAATTCAATATTAACATGGGCCACGCATCTAATTGCTCGTGGACTAATTGACGTTTCTCAGTTTCTTCGGCGCTTAACGCCATGATGTTTTCATTAACAAAATTACAAACATCTTGCAAGCCGTTCAAACCCGCTTGCTCGGCAGCATCCCAAATATTTTGAACGTGGGTGGTATAAGTATCTACCGCTTCTAAAAAAAGTTCGTTATCGTTTTGCATAGACACAAAGTTCTCAAGCGAGGTTGACAAGGCTTCTGCCGATTCAATAATGGCAGCGTTAACTCTTTCAATTTGTTCAGGTTTTCCTAAGTAAATTTCACCCGAACAGGTTTCTAGTTCTACAGGTTCTTCATCAAATCCAAATAAAGGATTAAAACTGTTTTCTTCAACAGGTGTTTGCCCAATTTGTAATAAAGTTGTTTTAATTTCTTCTGCACGTTCTTCAGAAAGCGGTGAACTCCAATTTGGATTTTTCAAATGCTCAATTAATCCATCTGCACTTTCTTGAGGGGCTAACAAATAATCTAATAATAACGCTGGGAATACATCTAAATTTTCTTGTAAATTTTGCCGTTCAGTTTTAGGCAACATTCCCAATGCCAATACATTTTCATTTAAGAAATTTCCAACCTCTAAAATGCCTGTTAAATTATTACTTTCTGCGGCATCTAAAACGGGTTGCAATGTTTCTGCATAATGCCCAACTGCTTCTAAAAGTTCTTCACTATCATCATCCGCAGAAACCAATCGTTGCGTTGCCGCCGACAAATCATCAAATGCAGTCATTAATGCATTATTTACGGGTTCTAATAATACCGCTGGATCAATGGCTTCGACTAATGGCTCATTTATTTTAGTTTCTTCAAAATCATCAAACGGATCGTGCTCTACAGTTTCTTGATTTAATTCATTATTTTCAAATTCTTCTGAAGTTGCAAACGGATCAATTTCTGTTTGAGGTGTTTCAAAATCACCAAATGGATCATCAAAAGCAACTTCTTGATTTGTTTGAGTATTTTCAGTTTCTTCTGAAATCGCAAACGGATCAATTTCTGTTTGAGGTGTTTCAAAATCACCAAATGGATCATCAAAAGCAACTTCTTGATTTGTTTGAGTATTTTCAGTTTCTTCTGAAATTGCAAACGGATCAATTTTTGCTTGAGGTGTTTCAAAATCACCAAATGGATCATCAAAAGCAACTTCTTGATTTGTTTGAGTATTTTCAATTTCTTCTGAAATTGCAAACGGATCAATTTCTGCTTGAGGTGTTTCAAAATCACCAAATGGATCATCAAAAGCAACTTCTTGATTTGTTTGAGTATTTTCAATTTCTTCTGAAATCGTAAACGGATCAATTTCTGAATCTGCAACTAATTGGTTTTCTTCTAATTCTTCTAACTCATTTAATTTTGAAGTTTCTTGGGTTAATTGTTCAGCTTCAAATGCTTCTAATTCGGCTAATTCTTCTGGCGAGAATTCTTCTGTTAATTCAGCAGTTTCTTCAAGCGAATTTAATTCGTTTTCTGATAAATTATCCATTTCAGAAATTGCAAACGCATCCTCGAATGTTTCTGGTGGTGATTCTTTTTGATTTTCTTCTAAATCACTTAAAACTTTTAATTCATTCTTTTCAAGATCATCAAGCGCTGCTAATTGTTCGGTTTCTTCTAAAGATTCTAATTCAGAATTAGAAATCGTAAACGGGTCTTCTTCCAACTCATTTAATTCTTGGAGTTTATTATTTTCGAAATCATCAAATGGATCGGCGAGTTGCGATATTTCCTCATTATGTTCGATTTCTTCTAATTCTGATAATAATTCAATACCTTGATTTTCTTGAAGATTATTAGTTTCTTCAAGTTGTTCAATTTCTTCTAAATCATTTAACGCATCAAACTCATTATTTTGTAATGCAATTTCTTGATCTAATTCATTAATTTCAAGATCATCTAATTCTGCTAATTGTTCAGTTTCTTCTTCAAAAGATTCTGGAGAATCCAAGTCAGATAATTCATCAAATGGAATTTCATTTGAGGATTGTTCTAATGTTTCGTCTTCAAAATCATCTATATCTACAAATGGTTTAAAATGCTCACTTTCTTCTGAGTGTTGTTCCTGATTTGATATATTATCTAACGAAGTTAATTCTTCAAATTTTTGATCTGATAGTTTTAAAGTGTTAGGTATAATATCAACTGGTAATTCATTGATATTGCTTAAATTAGTGTTTAATTTAATGTCAGAAATTTGAGGCATTTCTTCAATTTTAGAATGAGAATTTGAAGATAAACTTTCTAAGAAAAAGTTAGCATCTTGTTCTGATAAAGGAGAGAACCAATCAGGGTTTTGGAGAAAGGTAATTAAATTAATTGCATGGTTTTCTGAATCATTAATATAATCAGCAATTAAGTAATCTATCATTAAATCAGACCACGCCGCAAAAACAGTGTGCGCTTGCTGACGTTCCTCTAATGAAGACATTGCTAATTCGTGAAGATTTTCTTTAATAAATGAAATAAATTCTTCTAATCCAACTAATTGCGTGGCTTGAATTGATTTTTCAATAATATTGAGTTGTTGATTATATTGAGAAATTGCATTAATTAATGCCGACTCATCAGAAGTAGAACAAATTACTTCTAAATTGGTTTGTAAATGAGGCGCGGCAGTTGATAAGGTTTTCTCTAATGCAACCAAACTATTTTCTGTATTTTCAATAAGTTGCGGCGAAACAATGTTATTTTCAGAAAAGCTTTCTTCAACCCAAGGCGTTTCTTCAACTTCAACCAATTCAGCTAACTCATTTTCAAACGTTTGTTCTTGATTTGTTTCTAATTGTTGATGTTCTTCTAATAAACTATCAAAAGAAATATCTTCTGGTTCACTTTCTTCTAAAGATAAGGTTAATAACTCATCATTAAAATCAGAATTATTTTCTAAAAATGCAGCGGGAGGTTCTTCACTTTCTTGGGTATCTAAAAACGCATAAGATTGTTCATCGAATACATTATCTTGGAATAATGCATCTTCTTGAATAATAGGTTGTTCTTGAAAATCTGCGGCTAATTCTTCGGTACTTTCTAATTGGAAAAAATCTTCATTTAAGTGGCTAGATTCTTCAACAGGTTGCTCTTCTGAATTAAAATCAAATTCACTGGTTAATTGATCAAAACTTTGTTCTGCAATCGTTTCGGCGATAATTTCTTCAGCTAAACTTTCAAATGTTGCGTCTTCTAATTCCAAAAAATTCTCAGTTTCTTCTTCAAAATTATTAGAAATTTCAGAAACCTCTGGTTGCGCACTAATTTCTTCTGCTAAATCGTCCCACGATAAATCATCTAATATATCATCAATATTATCAATAGATTGCGTTTGTAGAGATTCTTCTTCCGCAATTAAACTTTCATCTATATTTTCTATATTTGTTAGATCATTATGTTCAAAAATTTCAACAGGATTATCTAAAGAAAGTTCCTCAACTCTTTCTTCACTAAGAAAATCTTCTAAAGTATCATCAGAAAAACCGAATTCATCGGTTTGTTGTTCATCAAGTTCTAAAAGAGATTCTTCGGTTAGAAAATCCTCAAAATTATCCATTGGTTGTGGATTAAATGCCGCGTCGAGTTCTGCCGCTAAAGCAAGATCGCGTTCACTGGGTTCTGATTTGAAATCCTCATGCGTCATGATGGTAGTTTCTTTTGGCATTTGTTCGGGATTTTCTAATATGTTAGAAATATCGTTGGCTAATAAATCAGCTAAGAGAGTTGCGCTTTCTGGTGGTAAAGGAGATGCCCATTCTGCGCGTTGTACGTGTTCAATTAATGCTTGTTGATTCAATTGGTTATGCGGTTGTTGTAAATAACTCGTCGCCAATTTTGGGAAGTATTCTAAGGCTTCGCACGCCGCTTGTTTTCGAGAAACATCAGGTTGTTGAACGACTTGTAATAAATGCTGATTGCTCAAAATACAAATCGTTTGTAATCCTTGTAAATCCGCCTCACCCGCTGCAATAGAAATATCTTGCAAATAATACACACCTTGCTTTACAACTGACATAGCATCATTGGTTTGATCATCTATGGCAGCCACTCGCAATGCTTCGTGCAATAAATGCGCATTATTAGCAATTTTTTCCTCTAATAATGCAAGGGCTTGGGGATTACACATCTTACCCCCTAATTACGCGGTTGGCAACGTGAACACACGAACGGATTCAATTAACTGTCTGGCGTATTCTACCAAACGATCAGTTTCTTCTACCTGTTCCTCTAATTGACGACCCGTTTCTTCAGAGCTACTTTGAATTGAAAGTGCGTGTTCACGTAATTCATTTGAAATGCGTGCTTGTTGTTGAGATGCCATTGCAATTTGCTCAACCACTTTTACGAGATTTGCAGTAGTATCTTGGGTGTCTTTCATTTGCTCACCCGCCCGTTCTGCTAATCGAGAACCGTCCACTACTTGCTCAATGGTTTTATCCATCGTTGCAATGGTGTCGTTGGTTTCAACTTGAATGTTTTTAACTAATGCAGAAATCTGAGAAGTTGCATTTCGTGAGCTTTCAGCGAGCCGTTGAACTTCGTCCGCAACCACCGAGAATCCGCGACCCGCTTCCCCAGCGGCTGCCGCTTGCATCGATGCGTTTAACGCCAAAACGTGGGTACGTTCAGCAATATTGTTAATAATATCAACGATCCCCGAAATTTCTTGCGAACGTTCACCGAGTCGCTTAATCCGTTTTTCCGTTTCGTGAATGGTTTCACGAATTTCGCTCATCCCGTTGATGGTACTGGTTACTGTTTCGAGCGCGACCTGTGTTGAACGAGTCGCTTCTGCCGCGATTTCGTTACAAGATTGCGCAACTTCTGCAATTTTATTCATCGCTTCAGACGCGGCGGCAAGTTCGGTCATGGTGGTCGCCACAACTTCGCGTTCGGCTTCCGCCACTTTTACAACGCTGTGCGCTTGAATTTTAACGCGATTTGATGCTTCGCCGACTTCGTCACTAATTTTTCTTACGTTTAACAAAACCTTAGAGGTTTCTGTTGCCATTTGGTTGATAGCATCCGCCAACGGACCTGTTACGTCTTCGGTTACGGGAACTTGCACTGTCAAATCCCGTTGAGATAATTGGAATGATGCTTTTAACAATTCAATAATTGAGTTGTTGAGCATTTCATTTTCTTTCTCAGCTTTTGCTAACTGACTTAAACGGTCATCTAATAATCCGTTGAAGGCTTTAGATAAGGTTTCTAACTCATCGTTTGTTTTAATAATTGCGCGAGCGGTGAAATCACCTTCTGCAACCTTGGTCACGACGCTTTCTAAGTGATTAATTGGACGAGCAAATAACACTGAAAATAACAAACCTAACAAAGAACCACCTAACACCACACCAACTGCGATATAGAGAGAACCGAGTTGAATACCAGATTGCAAAATTTGTAACTGTTCTAGGGATTCTACTTCAGAAAGGTTTGAGAAAATAGCCCAATTCAAACCGGGTACGTTGACGGGCGCATACGCTGATAAGACAGGCACACCTTTGTAATCCTCGAACACGTCGTAACCTGTCACGCCGCCGAGTGCGGATTGCGTTCCTAAGTTATCAACAGTTTGAAGACCTACTGTCGTATCTTTTTGCTCCATGTTTTCGACGATTCTTGAATCTAATCCTGTCTGCGCAATATTTGCTAAGTAGATTTCTTTATTTTCCACAAATGATCGACTATCGTTACGCATGGTTTTATCTTCTGCCACGATCACAGTTTCACCAGTTTTTCCCGATTCATCCAATCGCCATGAACGGTCATACGTCATAATGTCGTTAATTTTATCGATAGGTAACTGAAAGATCAGCATTCCAAGTTGTTTGATGCCATCGAAGATCGGAGCGCCAATGAATGCCGCTTGTGTTTGGTAAGAAGGCAAATACGGGGCGAAATCCACCAAAGCAACTTGTTCTGGTTTAGGATTATCTGACAGCATTTTATAAACCTTACCTAAACCCGTATCGGCAAATGCTCCCCCTTCATTTAAGTTAGTTGCAAAGTCAATTTCTTTAGTGACTGAATAAACGATATCGCCATCTTTATTAACCAAGAAAATATCTTGAAATGTGAAACGGTTCATAAATTCGAGGAACACGGGGTGATGTTGACGGTGAAATTCGCTATAAGTTGAACCGTCCTGTGCGGAAACAAACTCTTCTTTTGTTCCTAAAGGGTTAGGATTTTTCGTGATGTAGTAATGTTGTAGAGTAACGGTGGTTTCGCTGAGGGCTTCCACTGTTTTCGCCAAGTCTGGGGGTTGATCTGGGTTGAGCAAATCGTATTCTTGAACAAAATCATCAGCATAGTAATTATTTAAGGCATCACGAAGCTCGTCGATAGGGAGTGCTTCGGAGTCTTCTGTTGCATTAGGTTCGGGCGGACCTTCTTGTGAAGCGGGAGAGGATTTGCCAGCTTCTTTCGTAAAGTTTTTAAACGACACGGTAAAGTCTTTGAGAGTTTTAACCGTATTTGGGTCTTTGACGAGATACTGTAATTGGTTAGTAACCAATTTAAAATAATCTTCAATTTGTTGCTTTTTAGAATCTCGAATCGAGCTAATGTGACTTTGCGCTTGAGATTGCAAACCTTGTTGCGCAATGGACGCAGCAATGTTATTCACGAGGTAGGCGGTAATAAGTACCGGAATAAGCGACAAAACTGCCGAACCGACGAGCATTTTTGTTCTAATTTTCATATCACTTTCTTCTCCATTGCAAATACTGGCAATTCGTTAGGTAGCGACCCGATGCCCTAAAGATTCAAAAAATGCTTTATGGTCAAAGTTAAACCACATTTCACCACTGCGTTCAAAGCCACTTGGGATAAACGGTTGAATTGCCGAGGGTAAAGCGGGCAAATTGTGCAATTTATCCTCTAAATTTAAATATTGATGCGCGGGAAGTTCATCGATGGGAATGCCCGCCGCTGCATCTCCTTGCTCTAAAATCAATAACATACGTTTCTTTTCTCCCCCACGTTCTAAACCGAGCAAAATTTTTAATTCAAATATCGGGACTAAATTTCCCCGTAAATTAACCAACCCCAAAAACCATGATGAAGTATTGGGAATACTGCAAATCGAGTTGTAATCTGTTAATTCGCTGAAGGTATTTTCCGCAATCAATAATCCTAAATCTCCGATGCGAAACCCCAACCGTCGAATGATGGTTTCCTGTTCGGCGGCTTTTTTATCCGCCTCGGGGTGAATGAAAAACCGACTGAGCGCTTCGCTAGGTCGTAACCATTTGGTTTTCATCTCTTTTATCTCACTTAGCCTGAGTGCCTTGAGTGGGCGCGACGAATTCTTGTAAGGGCTCAGCGTTAAAGTGCAATACTGCGGGCGTACGACCTGGGTATGAGATCAACGTACTAATGTCACCGTCGGGACTTTTGTTGTGGTTTTTCATAAATAATCGGATGTGCCGCATGGTTTTACGCATGGTTCGATCTCGGATGCTTGATAATCCTCTTGAGGGCAATTCGATCAGGTTAATCATGGAGAAACGTTGTTCAAATTCAGCTTGATCCACGTTTTTCATCGCCGCCAGCACATCTAAAGTTGCACTCCGTTTATTACCTTGCAAGCGTTCCATTGTGCTGAACCAAATTGCCAATAATGCTTTACCAAACTCTGGGTTATTTTTGAGCACTTCACGACGAATAACTAATAAGTAGTTGATTTCGTTATTAATTTCCCGACTTGAAAATAAAGTTTTCGCGCCACCACTGCGCACTAATTGGCTAACTAAGGGATTACTCGCCACAACGCCAAAAATACCTTCTTTTCCGACCGCATCTTGCAAAGCAGTATCTTTGGTATTTTCAATGGTCACTTGATCTAGATCGATTTGATTTCTCAACAAATAACGGTCAAGCAAATAATGATTGACTGAAAATTCAGGCAATGCAATCTTTTTATTACGGATGTCGGCGTTGCTATTAGAAGGCACTAAGATAGCTTCGTTACCTGCGCTATAACCAGTAATTAAAATAACATCGGTGTTGATGTCGCGGGTGGCGATTTTTGAAATAACGTCGATGTTGGTGGCGACGATCGCATCCACTTCACGGCTAATAAATTTATTAATAACACTCTCGTAGTCACTTTCTTTAAAAGAAATCGACACTCCATTTTCTTCGCCGTAAGCAGCAAAAAGCCCTTCTTTTTCAGCGAAGAACCACGGCAAAGTGGGCAATGATTTTGCCACCATGAAGGATAATTCGCCACCACTTCCGTTACTACTTTCGTTGTCATCGGATAAGGAGGATTCTTCTTCGCTGCTGCTTGAGTTACCGTTCCACCATGCTTCGATCCAACCGCACGAAGCCAAAGATAGGCTCAACAAAGCAACCAGCCATATACGCCAAAATACTGTAACAATCGGGTGCATCGCACGACTTCCTATTCGGGTGAGAAGTGTTAAAGACTGAAATAGGGTAGTAAAAATTTTACCAAATAACAAGTTACATCGTTAAATTCATGTATTAGTTTAACTACTAATGAAGCAGATTGCTAGACATAAAAACAGCAGGCAACCAAAAAAAATGGATAACCTGCTGTTGTTGACGCTGCAACTGCTTAAAATTTATTTAAAAGCGTTGATTTGTTCGATAATTTGCGCAGGGGTGTAAGGTTTTTGAACCAATGATTTACCGCCTTGCATTTCTGCCCACATACGGTCGGCTTTTTGCCCTTTGCTGGTCACGAACACGATGGGGATGTGTTTGGTGGCTGCGTTGTGAGTGATGTCGCGGCAGGCTTGATAGCCGTCCATTTGTTGCATGACCACGTCCATAAAGATTAAGTCTGGCATTTCGGTGACAGATTTATCGATGGCTTCCTTACCAGAAGAGGCGGTCACGACTGTATAACCCGCATCTTTCACAATGTTTTGGATATTTAATAAGTCAACTGAAGAATCATCGACCACCATGATTTTGTTAATCGCCATTTTTAGCTCCTCGCTTATGTATCAATGGGTTAAAATAATAAAAAATTGTTTATTTCCCCGCCAATTGAGGCAGGAATTTCTGAATTACTTCATCTAAAAGGCTTTTTTCGACGGGTTTGGTCAAATATAAACTTGCGCCCGCCATTGTGCCTTTGAGTTTATCGAACCGAGAATCTTTGCCAGTCAGCATGATAATCGGGGTATTTTTAAAATATTTGTCGGCGCGGAGGGTTTTGCAGACTTTATAACCGTCGATCCCTGGCATCATAATATCTAAGAAGACGATGTCGTAATCTGTGGTTTTTTTAGTCATTTCCAATGCGCTTTCGCCGTCTTCAGCGTAATCGATCTGAAGCCCAAACAAACCTAGTTGCAACCCCATTGATTTACGAACCATTTCGCTGTCATCGACCACTAAGGCTTTGATTCCAGTTTTTGCCTTCGATTCGACGCTTTTGAGCGCGGTATCGAGAGCTTTTTTACTTTCTTCGTCAAGTTCGCCTTCGCCGCCCACCTTGTTTTCAGGAACAAAATTGAAAACCTTAATAGTGACTTCATCTAACACATCCAGCACGCGCTTGAGGGTCATCGGGCGACGGATGATGAAAGCATCGGGAGGCGCGGGAGTCGTTGCTTTAGTCACACGCACAAAAGGAATTTTTGCGCTGTGAACACTAAAGGCTTTCCACGCTTCGATGGCTTTCGGATCATCGGCATCGACGATGGCGATCTCTGCCGAGCCACGCTCAGCTTCTCCCACCACCGCGTATTTGCGATTGCGAGAGGCGGCTAGTTTGAAGATGCTTCCCAATGTGTTGTGTTCATTGGGGGCGAGACCAAACAGGGTTACTTTGAAGACTTTATCCATTGCTTTGCATTCCTGTTCTTAAAATAAGGGTGCGCCCAAAGATTGCTATGTTATACCACATCCGCTGGTTTGGCGGTATAGCTAATTGGCATTGCTGCAACAAGCCAGTTCAAAATGCACGTCCTGCTCGGTGGCGCGGGGGCGTTCTTGAGGATGTGAATGCTCAAAAAAACGTAGTGTGAACCGATGCTTACCGCCGCTCATTTCAGGATAACATGGATGATCCGCCGATAAACTCACGCGCACCAATTGCACTTCGTTTTTGCTATCCAATTTAGTCTGAAAAAAACCACCCACAGCTATTTCGTGCGTCGGCAGGGCATTTTGCCGAATCAAATATAAATTCAAATCAATCCCTTCGCGCAGCGGGGTCAAATAACTCAACCACTCGCCCAAATCTTGTTGGCGTTGTTTGGGACTGCATTGCAACCATCGATGATACGCGGGAATATCCACTCTCGACGTGCCGCCCGGAATATTACTGCGTTGTCGGATGTTTGCAATCAAATAATGCTCATCAAACAAACGGCTCAAACGTTGTTCTGGCGTGCCTAATTGTTCAATTAAGATATTGATTTTATTCAATAAATTATTAAGGCGTAGTTCATCGACTCTCGGACTTTGTTTCCAACGCCACAAATCTTGCGAATGACGTTCTAAGTCTTTGATTAAATCGGGTTTGCAATCATTGCGAGCGGTAAATTCTAAAATATCCACCAACGCCGCCATTGCTGCTCGACTATCCCACGCCGACGGACCGCGCAATCGATAAAGCATTTCCTCAAACAAATGCTCTAATCTCAACCACACCCGCATCCGTTCATTAAGCGGTTGTTCGTACACAACCTTTTGTTTTGCCAATAGTTGTTCTGATTTTAATCGGCTATCGTTACGGCTTTCCATGTACTCCTGCTCGTCGGCAGACCAATCTTCAGCCATTCTAATTCCTTGATTTTCCTCAAAAATCATTTTCAAGGCTGTGTGCGAAACAACGTCAAATAAAACTGATGCAACGCCGCCACTTGTGGCATTAAGCCGTCTTTTTTAGTTCGCACATTATTGTGAATCAGATCATCCGCTTGTGCAAGCCGTGTTTGCCGATTGCATTGTGCCGCCAAAATTTGTTCTATTTCAATTTCATTCAAATAATCGCGTTCTTTAAGTCTTTGTTTTTGTTCACTTTCTTCGCAATCAACCACTAATAATCTTTGAACAAGATGCGTTTGATTTGTTTCAATTAATAACGGCACAACAAATAAACAATACTTTTCTTTTAGTTCAAATTCTTTCGCACGTTCTAACATCGTTTCATAAATTAACGGATGAAGAAGTTGCTCTAAATTTTTTCTCAAATTTTCATTTGCAAATACAATTTTTTTCAACGCATTTCGATTTAAAGTTTGATCGGAATTTAAAATCTCATTTCCAAAACATTCAACAATTTTTTTCCAAGCGGGCATTTGAGGAACAACTAATTCACGAGAAATCACATCTGCATCTAAAATTGGCACGCCCAAACTTTGAAATAAATTTGCAACCGTTGTTTTACCCGATGCAATCCCTCCCGTCAAACCTACAATTCCAATCATTTTATAACGCCATTGCTTTCAAAATGCTTTGACCAAAAAACAACGCAATCAAACCCGCTCCCGCTAAATAAGGACCAAATGGAATCGGAATGTTTTTATCATGACCTAAAACAAGCATCATTGCAATCCCAATTACCGCTCCGACTAATGATGATAGTAATAAAATCGGCAATAGCATTTTCCAACCAAACCACGCACCAAAAGCAGCAAAGAGTTTGAAATCACCATATCCCATGCCTTCTTTACCCGTTAATAATTTGAATAACCAATAAATTGACCACAACGACAAATACCCAATCATTGCGCCAATTATTGCACTATTCAAATCCGTATAAACCCCATTTAGATTTAATAATAAACCTAACCATAATAAGGGTAAAGTTAAATTATCGGGTAATAATTGGGTATCAAAATCAATTAAACTTAATACTAATAAAATCCAAACAAAAATTAGCCCTCCCGCTAATGCCCAACTAAAACCAAATTTAAACACCACCAATGCCGCTAATAAACCACTTGCCATTTCAACAAGTGGATAACGAATTGAAATCGGGGCTTTGCAATGATTACATTTTCCACGTTGAAATAAATAGCTGAAAACAGGGATATTTTCAAACCATCGAATCGAATTTTTACAATGCGGACAATGTGAATTTGGATGAGATAAATTGAATTTTTCAGAAGAAGCAGAAATTTGAGGACAATCAAACATTTCTGCGCATTCAGATCGCCAATTGTTTTCTAGCATTTTGGGCAACCGATAAATCACCACATTGAGAAAACTACCAACTACCAAACCTAAAATTGTGATCGTAGTTAAAAGAAAAACAAAGTTGTTTTGCAATACTAAAATGAAATCCATTTTAAACCACCGAACCCATTTTGAAGATCGGTAAATACATCGCAACCACTAAGCCCCCAATGACAACCCCTAGAAATGCCATAATCATTGGCTCCATTAAGCTGCTTAATGCGTCGACAATATTTTCAACTTCTTCCTCGTAGAAATCTGCAACTTTGTTTAACATTGCGTCAATTGCACCCGATTCTTCACCGATTGAAACCATTTGAATTGCCATATTTGGAAATACGCCAACATCTTTCATGGTTGAAGCTAAAGATGAACCAATAGAAATTTCTTGTTTCATTTTCATAACTGCTTCATAATAAACAATATTTCCAGTTGCACCTGCGACAGAATCCATTGCTTCTACTAATGGCGTTCCCGCAGCAAACATGGTTGCAAGTGTTCGAGCAAAACGTGCTAATGCGGATTTCGTTAACAAATCACCAAACAAAGGTAATTTTAAAGAAAGTCGTTGCATTGCTTCATTAAATGCTTTTGAATGTTTATTTGCAAACTTAAAAGCCGTTAGCGCGGCAAAAATTCCACCAAAAATGATATACCAATAATTTACAAATATATTTGAAACATTAACGACAAATTGCGTTGGACCAGGTAATTCTCCACCAAAACTTTTAAACATATCACTAAATACAGGTACAACAAAGATCATCAAAATCGCAGTAATAATAAACGCTACGATTAAAACCGCAATCGGATAAGTCACAGCTTTCTTTACTTTTTTCTTAATTGCTTCGCTTTTTTCTTTATAAGCAGCAACTTTGCCTAGCAATGATTCTAAAATACCTGCTTGCTCACCCGCTTCCACTAAATTACAAAACAATGTATCAAACTGATCGGGATGTTTTCTTAATGCTTCGGCTAATGTTCCTCCCGCTTCAACGTCAGATTTAATGGTCATAATTAAATCACGCATTGACGCATTATCATGACCATTTCCAACAATTTCAAATGATTGCACTAATGGAACACCTGACGACATCATAGTTGCTAATTGGCGAGCAAAAATAGAAATATCTGAGGTTAAAATGGGCGGTTTGTTTTCCCAAAGTGGTTTAGGTTTCTTCTTAATTTTAGTAATCATAATACCGTCTTTACGCATTAATGCACGAACGACAGCTTCACTGGCGGCTTTTTTCTCGCCTTTAACTTTTTGATTACCTTTTTTTCCTTCCCAAATGAAATCGATTTCTTTAAGCGCTTTTTCTTTAAGAAGTTTTGCACGATCATCTAATTGTTTCTTTAATTTTGCATCTTTCACTGTTTTAGATTTTGCAACTGCTTCAGCCATTTTATTTCTCCCCTAAATTATTCTTGAGTAACACGATTTAATTCAGTCATACTGGTTAAACCATCGGCAACTTTTTTCAAACCCGATTGACGTAAATCTGGAATCCCTTCACGACGAGCTTGTTCTGCGAGTTCTAATGCGTTTCTACCTGTCATAATTAAACGTTTCATTTCCTCTGAAATGGGCATCACTTGATAAATCCCGACGCGACCTTTGTAACCACTCGAGCAATGATCGCAACCTTGAGGATTATTTGCATATAATTTTCGAGCTTGCTCATCCTTGGACATAAATTCATTCACAACATCTTCCGAGAAACCATCTGAAATCAATGAGTTCTTATGCACAACATTAGGTCCTACTTTTGCAATATCAGTAGTGACAGTGACTGGAATTTTGCAACGTGGACACAAACGCCGAGTTAAACGTTGCGCCATAATCAAATTAACCGCCGATGCGAGAGCAAATGTTGGAACACCCATATCAACCATCCGCGTTAATGTTTGAGGAGCATCATTAGTGTGTAAAGTGGACATTACCATATGCCCCGTGCTCGCAGCTTTGATTGCAATACTTGCAGTTGTCAAATCCCGAATTTCTCCCACCAAAATAATATCTGGGTCTTGGCGTAGAAATGCCTTTAATGCTTTCTCAAAAGTCATTCCTGTTCTATCATCAATTTGTACCTGATTAATACCTGGTAAATTGATTTCAACGGGGTCTTCGGCGGTTGAAATATTAACTTCTGGACGGTTTAAAATATTAATCCCAGTGTAAAGAGAAACGGTTTTTCCAGAACCCGTTGGTCCTGTCACTAAAACCATGCCATAGGGTTTCTCAAGTGCTTCTAAATAAAGGCGTTTTTGTTCTGGTTCATAGCCTAAAGATTCAATATTTAACATTGCTGCATCGGAGTTTAAAATCCGCATTACCACTTTCTCACCAAATAAGGTGGGACA
The DNA here is from genome assembly GCA_020718845.1 of Thiomargarita sp. Lineage (GTDB taxonomy): Bacteria > Pseudomonadota > Gammaproteobacteria > Beggiatoales > Beggiatoaceae > DYRG01. Next base: position 2,766 of record DYRG01000014.1, on the reverse strand, counting down.
AGTGCTCACGCGAAAGTCAATTGCTTTACCGCCCGCTAACCGCATTTTAATCCGACCATCTTGAGGAACACGACGTTCAGAAACGTCCATTCTTGAAAGCACTTTAATCCGCGCAGAAATCTTTCCTGCCATATTCAATGGTGCTCGAGCAACTTGACGTAACATTCCATCAATTCGATAACGTACGCGATAGAATTTTTCATAGGGTTCAAAATGTAAATCTGATGCACCAATTTTAATGGCATCTAATAACATTTTTCTTACAAATTTTACAACGGGCGCATCCTCTGCAGATTTTTCTATTGATTCAGAAGCCGTTGATTTACCACTTTCTGCTGCTTCATCTATTTCACCAAACGCACCTTCTTCGCCATCTTCTGATTGTGGGGGTGCTTCCAAACTTTCAATGGTTTTCTCAAGAATTTTTAATAATTTTTCCTCATCAACCATCACGGGTTCGGTGATCAAATTAAGTTGAAATTTAATATCATCTAATGCGTGAAAATTGGTTGGATCAGAGGTGGCGACAAATAATTTTTTACCCCGTTTAAAAAGCGGTAAAACATGATGTTTTTTAATGAGTTCTAATTTAACTAATTCGAGCAAAGTTGGATCAAGTTCAATCGTATCAATATCAAGCAATGGCACAGCAAATTCATGCGCCGCCGCGTGAGCAACTTCCTCAGTTTTAATTAATTTTTCACTGGTGATATAACGAATAAATGATTTATTTTTAGAACGCGCCTTTTGAAAGGCTTCCTGCGCGGCTTCCTCACTCAATAATCCTTCAGAAACCAAACGCCGTGCTAAACCACCTAATGCAATTTTGGGTGCAGTCGTTGCCATAAATGATGCTTCCCGTCAAACCATGACTTTATTTTAAATGTTCAAAAAATTTTCTAATAATGAATGACCACATTCCGTTAAAATAGATTCGGGATGAAATTGCACCCCTTCTACTAATAAAGATTTATGTTTCACACCCATAATTTCTTCGATATTACCATCGATATTTTGTGTCCAAGCGGTAATTTCTAAACAATCGGGTAAAGAACTTTGCTCAATTACTAACGAATGATAACGGGTGGCTTGCAATGGATTGTACAAATCTCTAAAAATCCCTTTGTTATGGTGATAAACCGAGGAAACTTTACCGTGCATTACCTTTTTCGCATGAACAACTTTTCCTCCAAATGCTTGACCAATACTTTGATGTCCCAAACACACCCCTAAAATCGGAATTTTACCCGCAAATGTTTTAATTGTCGGAACAGAAATTCCCGCTTCATTGGGTGTGCACGGACCTGGCGAAATCACAATATGCGAAGGAGCAAGTTTCTCAATTTCCTCTAAAGTAATTTGATCATTTCTTATCGTTTTAACCTCAACCCCTAACTCACCAAAATATTGCACTAAGTTATAAGTAAAAGAATCATAATTATCAATCATTAAAATCATTATTTTTATCTCCTATTCCACACCAGCTTGAGCGATTTCTACTGCACGGATCATTGCTCGCGCTTTATTCATAGTTTCTTCCCATTCTTTCTCTGGAATTGAATCCGCCACAATTCCCGCACCTGCTTGAATATGAAGGGTTTTATTTTTAATCACTGCCGTTCGAATCGCAATCGCTAAATCCATATCTCCATTCCACGCTAAATAACCAATTGCTCCCCCATAAATGCCACGTTTAACGGGTTCAAATTCATCAATAATTTCCATTGCTCGAATCTTTGGTGCGCCGCTTAATGTTCCCGCTGGAAAAGTGACTTTTAAAACATCTAAGTTGCTCAAACCGTCATTTAATTCACCCACTACATTTGAAACAATGTGCATCACATGAGAATAACGTTCAACAATCATTTGATCGGTTAATTTGACAGAGCCTATTTTTGCAACTCTTCCAATATCATTTCTTCCCAAATCAATCAACATTAAATGCTCTGCACGTTCTTTGGGATCATCTAATAAATCTACTTCTAAAACAATATCTTCAGAAAGCGTTTTTCCTCTCGGACGAGTGCCGGCAATTGGACGCACGGTGATTTCATTTTGTTCTAAACGCACTAAAATTTCTGGAGAAGAACCTACAATATGAAAATCACCCAAATCCAAATAATACATATAAGGCGACGGATTTAAGCAACGTAAAACCCGATAAATATCTAAAGGTTCAGCAGAAATTGGCACAGATAAACGTTGCGATAAAACCACCTGCATAATATCGCCATCTAAAATATATTGCTTAGATTTTTCAACGGCTTGTTCAAATTTTTGTTTAGTGAAACCAGAAATAAAATCTTGTTCTTTTATTTTATTGCCATTTCCTTCAATAATGTTATGTTGTTCTTCAAGCGGTTTCTTTAGTTGTACCGATAATTCCTCTAAACGTTGCTGTGCTTTTTCTAACGCATTTTCTTCGGCTGGATTTGCATGGACAATTAAAAATAATCGTCCCCCTAAATTATCAAAAACCACCACTTCTTCGGAAAGCATTAATAAAATATCAGGTGTTTTTAAAGCATCAGGCAATTGATTTTTAGCTAAACGTGATTCAACATAACGTATTGTATCATAACCAAAATATCCCGTTAAACCGCCAGTAAAACGTGGCAGTTTTTCTTCCTCATTTAAGGGAGCAACTTTAAATTTTTTTTGATAAATTGCAATCCATTCTAATGGATCAGATGTTTCAATAGTTTCTATAATTTTGTTATGCTGCCAATGTTCAATTGTGTGACCAAATACTTTAATCATTTCTTG
>DYRG01000032.1 GCA_020718845.1 Thiomargarita sp. | reverse complement strand
ACAACTCATTGGAAAAGCGCATTACTATCCTATTTTAAATGAGAGAAATTATGATAATTTAATTGCTCAAAAAATGCCATTTGATTTGGTTTTATTAGGGGTTGGAGAAGATGGGCATACGGCAAGCATTTTTCCAGATAAAACATATACTTATTTGGAGAATCTACAAATCATTGAAGATGCACCAAAACCACCGCCGCGTAGAATTAGTTTGACGGCGAAAACTTTGAACAATACGCAGCAAACGTGGGTGTTTGCAACCGGAGAATCTAAAAAAAATGTTTTAAATCAATGGCTTAATGGCGAAAAATTGCCGATTGCGAAAATCGAGCCAATAAACAAGTTTATTTTATTTAGCGATAAAACAGCATTGCCGAATCAACGTTTTTGAATTATAATAGAAAATTATTTTAGGCATGAAATTATGTGCCGCTAAGTGAAGCCCCGAAGATCGGGGCTTTTTGTTGGATTAATCACTGGGCTTTAAGCCCATTTTTTGTTTATAAAACAACGTGTTAGATCATCATTTACAACAATTATTAACGCCTGCGGTCAGCGCACTCGGTTACGAATTAATGGGCGTTGAGCGCAATCAAAGCGGTCGCCACTGCTTATTACGGGTTTATATCGATCAAGAAGCCGGCATCACGATTGAGGACTGCGAAAAAGTCAGCCACCAAGTGAGCGGTATTTTAGAAGTCGAAGACCCGATTAAAAGTGCGTACACCCTCGAAGTGTCTTCGCCGGGGCTGGATCGCCCTTTATTTACACGCGCTCATTTTGAGCGTTTTATCGGTCATGAAATTAAATTGCGTTTAAGCAAGCCATTAAATAATCGACGAGTATTCAATGGCTTACTTCACAACGTGATCGATGACGACATTATAATGATCGTTGATGGTGTTAATTACCAACTTACCCTTGCGAATATTGAAAAAGCCAATTTGGTTGCGAAATATTAAAACAAACCGCAGGCGGTAATGAATTTTGAAAGCGGGGAACAGGGCATGAGTAAAGAAGTATTATTGGTCGTAGAAATGGTTTCCAATGAAAAAGGGGTCGACAAAAACATCATTTTTGAAGCATTGGAAGCCGCATTAATTAATGCAACGAAAAAACGTTACGACCATGAGTTAGATTTAGAAGTTACCATTGATCGACATACCGGTAATTATCAAACCTTTCGTCGTTGGTTAGTGGTGGAAGAAGAAGAGCTTTCTTCTCACGCGAGCACGCGCCAAATTTCCTTTAAAGATGCAAAACAACGTGAACCCACTATTGAAATAGGCGGCTATATTAAAGAAGCGGTTGAATCGGTCGCTTTTGGACGGATTGCAGCACAAAGCGCGCGTCAAGTCATTTTACAAAAAGTCCGCGACGCTGAAAAAGCTCAAATCGCCGCAGCATTTAAGGATAAAGTCGGCGACATTTTACATGGCGTAGTCAAACGCATAGAAAAAGGTAACGTCATTATTGATTTAGGTGGCAATGCCGAAGGTTATATTCCGCGTGAAGAACTTATTCCTCACGAATCCATTAGAAATGGCGACCGATTACGCGCTTATTTGAAATCCGTTAAAATCGATAATCGCGGCACTCAATTGTTAATGAGTCGGGTGTGTCCAGAAATGCTGATTAAGTTATTTCATTTGGAAGTGCCAGAAATCAGCAGCGGCTACATTGAAATCATTGCAGCGGCACGCGATCCTGGTTCTCGAGCGAAAATTGCCGTTAAAGCAAAAGACACTCGACTTGATCCAGTCGGCGCTTGTGTTGGGATGCGTGGCTCGCGTGTGCAAGCGGTTTCTAATGAATTAAATGGAGAAAGAGTCGATATTATTTTGTGGGATGACGATGAAGTTAAATTTGTTTTAAATTCAATGTCACCTGCCGAAGTCATTTCAGTGGTGATGGATGAAGATGCGCATAGCATGGACATTGCGGTTGCGGAAGAACAACTTTCTCAAGCAATTGGAAAGAACGGTCAAAACGTCAAATTAGCCAGTTTGTTGACAGGTTGGGAATTGAACGTGATGAGCAATCAACAAGCAAAACAAAAACTAGAAGCCGAACAACAAGCGGTGATTGATTTATTTGTTAAGTATTTGGGGATTGAAGAAGAACTCGCAGCAACTTTAGTAGGAGAAGGCTTTTCAACTTTAGAAGAAGTCGCATACGTTCCGATTGAGGAATTGTTAGAAATAGATGGATTAGATGAACACTTAGTAACCGAATTACAGCAGCGGGCAAATGAAGCGTTAATTACCAGAGAAATTGTCAAGGAAGAACGGTTGGAAATTCAACCGCCCTCGGATGAGTTGCTTGCGCTGGATGGGATGACTAAAGATTTGGCTGAGCAATTGGCTGACATTGGTATTATTACTCCAGATGATTTAGCAGAACAATCGGTGGATGATTTACTGGTAATCAAAGATTTACACAAAGAACGCGCCGCCGCCTTAATTATGACGGCTCGTGCCCCCTGGTTTCAGGGCTAATTAAAGGTTTCAAGGAGTTAATGTCGTATGGCGACGGTAAAAGAATTTGCAGACAGTATTAATGTAGCAGTGGATCGACTATTACAACAGTTAGATAACGCGGGTTTGGGAAAGAAAGGCGCTCATCAACCTTTAAGCGAATTGGAAAAAACCAAATTGCTCGATTATTTGCGCCAATCTCACGGCAAAAATAACGCCGATCCAAATAAATCCGTGACTGTGAAAAGCCGCGAACGCAGTGAATTGCGTATGCCGGGCTCTCAAGGTCAAAAAACCGTCAATGTGGAAGTGCGTAAAAGACGTGTCGTTCAACGTTCGGAAGTTCACAAAGAACATCCTCACGCAGAACCCGCGCAACCCATTGAAAATAAACAACCATCTTCGGTTGCTGCATCTGACACTGCACCCGCAACTCCGCCTGCCGTGACGACAACTTCCGCGCCTTCCGTCGAAAGAGTTGAAAGAACCGAACGCACCGATCAACGTCCACCAAGAACGGGGGATCGTCCGCCACGTTCAGGCGATCGTCCGCCCAGACCTGCTGGTGATCGCCCCGCTGGAGATCGTCCACCAAGAACGGGGGATCGTCCGCCCAGACCTGCTGGTGATCGTCCAATGGGTGATCGTCCACCGCGAACAGGCGATCGTCCGCCCAGACCTGCTGGTGATCGTCCGCAAGGGGATCGTCCACCACGAACAGGTGATCGTCCGCCCAGACCTGCTGGTGATCGTCCAATGGGTGATCGTCCTCCAAGACCCGCAGGGGATCGCCCTCAAGGGGATCGTCCGCCAAGAGCCACTGGAGACAGACCTCCTCGTCCAGCAGGGGATCGCCCTCAAGGGGATCGTCCACCACGAACAGGCGATCGTCCGCCCAGACCCGCTGGTGATCGCCCAATGGGTGATCGTCCGCCAAGAACGGGAAGTTCACCGAGTGGCGCGCCGCGTTCAACGCCGTCATCTCCTTTAAGCCGTCCCGATTTTCGTTCCGCGCCACCCCCTTTACCCGATAAAGGTAAATCGACCAGCAAATCTCCGCCCAATAAAGCCAAAAAACGTGATGAAGGTGGAAACGATAACGATCGGTTTAACAGCAAATACGGTCGAAAAGATGACTTTTTAGGTGACAACGACAAACAACCACGCCGTCGGAAACGCAAAGTCCAACCCGCTGAAAATAAACATGGTTTTATCAAACCGACCGCGCCAATGGTGCATGAAGTCGGGATTCCCGAAACGATCACCGTTGCGGATTTAGCGCAAAAAATGTCGGTCAAAGGCGCGGAAGTCATCAAGATCATGATCAAACTCGGCGTGATGGCAACCATCAACCAAGTCATCGATCAAGACACCGCCGCGATTGTGGTCGAAGAAATGGGTCATACGCCTAAACTCTTGAAAGAAAACGATTTAGAGGCGGAATTAGCACAACGTCAAATTAGCGGCGAAGAAGTATCACGTCCGCCTGTTGTCACGATCATGGGTCACGTCGATCATGGGAAAACCTCGCTTTTGGATTACATTCGCCGCACGAAAGTGGCTCTCGGCGAAGCGGGCGGGATCACCCAACACATCGGCGCGTATCACGTCGAAACCCCTCGCGGCATGATCACCTTTTTAGACACACCCGGTCACGAAGCCTTCACAGCAATGCGGGCGCGTGGTGCAAAAATCACGGATATTGTGGTTTTAGTGGTTGCGGCAGATGACGGGGTGATGCCTCGAACCATCGAAGCGATCCAACACGCGAAAGCCGCCAATGTCCCGTTGATCGTTGCGGTTAATAAGATCGACAAACCCGCCGCCGATCCCGCCAAAGTTCGCCAAGAATTGTTGACGCACAGTGTGGTTGCCGAAGAAATGGGCGGCGATACGATGTTCGTGGACGTGTCAGCGAAAAAAGGCATCGGCATCGACGATCTGCTTAACACCATTTTATTACAAGCGGAAGTCCTTGAATTAAAAACCGTTGTCGACGGACCTGCGCACGGCGTGGTCATCGAATCGAGATTGGATCGAGGACGCGGCGCAATCGCCACGATTTTGGTACAACGCGGCACTTTGAACAAAGGCGACATGATTTTAGCGGGTCACGAATACGGGCGCGTGCGGTTGTTGTTGGACGAAAACGAACTCCCCATCGATAACGCTGGACCTTCGATTCCTGTGGAAGTTTTAGGGTTGTCTGGCACACCAATGGCGGGTGACGAAGTGATCATGGTTGCCGACGAACGCAAAGCGCGTGAAATTGCCTTATTTAGACAAGGTAAATTCCGCGAGGTCAAATTCGCCAAACAACACAGCGCGAAACTCGAAAACATCTTCTCGCAAATGGAAGAAGGCAAAATGATGGCGGTCAATATCGTCCTCAAAGCCGACGTTCAGGGGTCAGTCGAAGCGTTGGCGGATTCGTTGGCAAAATTATCAACGGCAGAAGTCAAAGTCTCGATCATCGCAAAAGGCGTGGGCGGAATCACCGAAACCGACGTGAATTTAGCTGTCGCATCGAACGCGATTATGATGGGCTTCAACGTCCGCGCAGACTCAACCGCACGACGCATCTCCACCGAAAACGCCGTAGATTTACGTTATTACAGCGTCATTTACGAGGCAATTGAAGAAGTTAAAAACGCAATCTCTGGAATGTTATCGCCCGAAATTCGTGAACAAATTCTCGGCACAGCGGAAGTTCGCCAAGTCTTCAAAGTCAGCAAAACCATTCAAGTTGCGGGCTGTTTGGTAGTCGACGGCGTGGTCAAACGCAACAATCCGATTCGTGTGTTGCGTGACAACGTGGTGATTTTCGAAGGTCAATTAGAATCCTTGCGCCGCCACAAAGATGACGTTCAAGAAGTTCGCGCAGGCACAGAATGCGGTATTTCTGTGAAAGATTACACCGATGTCAAAGTCGGCGACCAAATCGAAGTCTTCGAACGCATCGAAGTCGCTAGAAAAATCTAATCTTTTTAATAATTTAAAAAATACTCATCATTCAACTTGCATAATGATGGGTATTTTTTTATGATTGATGTCTATCCAATTCAAAAATAACCTTTGTAAATTTAAATTTATGGAAAAACATGAAAACTCAAGCATTAGCGCACTATTAATTGGTGCAGCAACAATTCCAATGGGAATAATAAAATGGGGTTGTGTATATCATAACTTAATGGGTAATCAAGGATTATTTGCTTTTATAATTGCATTCATCTCTTTATTTTTTATTGACTTTGTACTTTGTGGCGTAATTTTAAAATATTTCTATGATTCCAGAAAAGAAAATTACTTTTCAATAGTAAAACGTTACTCATTTATTCTTACAATAGTTTTTCTCTTTTTCTGGTTTCTGTTTTATGATACATTTTGTTGCACAAATCCGAAATTTGTTGTGTAAAACCAAATAAACTATACTTTTTAGGGGGATAAAATGGAATTTCATCTTGTAACAGGTAGTAAAGGCGGTGCGGGAAAAACGCTTTTATCGTTAATGATGTTAACTCGTTGTTTAGAAAAACAAAAAGAAGGTGAATATACCTTAATTGTTGATCTAAACAATATGAATGTTGATTTTTCTCGTTTGTTACTAAAAACAGGAAATGGTCAACCTCACAGTGGTGGTGGATTTGATATTGTATTGGGTTGTTCAGAATCAGAACAGGATGGAAAGCATTTTGGATTTTATTTAGTAGAAGGGTTTGCTGGGAAAAAATTTGTTGTAGCTCAACCAAGAAACCCATTTGAAACTTATAATCATGAGCAATTTCAAAACTTAATTATAAGCCTAAAAAAAGAGGCTGGTGATCCGAGTTGGTTGCCTAAAATATTCAACAAGTATGATGTTAGTGGTGGGACAATATCAAGAGTGATAATTGATACAAACTATCACTTTGCTAGTTTGTTTCCTATGAATATTGGCTCTATTCATGAGGATTTTAGAATGATTGATATAAAAATTTGGTTTTTGTGGGTTTATGCACAGGTGGAAGCACTATTTCCTTCGCAACTACCTTCAATAAAAAATCAGATTAATGAGTCTCGTGTTGTAATGAGAACAAGCGAAGCTGTAGAAAATGCCTTTTCTTCTACACCTTTTAGACATGTAATTAGTGCTATCGCAATGCTTCCGTTAGAAATTGACAGCAAAAAAAGACAATTTGAGATCGATACATTCAAAAAAGTTTTGTCTGACTTAGGAAACTTTAAAAATAAATTTAATAAACTTGTTCGAGGTACACAACAAAAAGATGAAAAATATACAGATGAAGACATCGTAAATGTAATAGATGCAGTACCTTCTTCAAATATTTCATTTAATGGATGGGTTGAAGCCCTTAAAATCCAATATGACCTCACAACTAAGGAAGAGAAAAAACAAGGAAAAAATATTGATACACATCTTAAATTTTCTGCAATGATTACTGGTTGCTTTTCTAAAGGAACAAGATATAAAAATGTATATCCTTTCGCAACTTACGATCCGATTTTAAATTCCTATACTGATAAGAGTAGTAGCGGGCTAAATTGCGGTGATTATTTAGATGATTTAAAAAAACTTGATGTGTATCAACAATTTAAGACTATGCTTAATAACAGCAAGGATTTTCAATGAAAATCTATTTTTATAATGTACCTTCAAAATTTGCGAAAAAAAATTTTGGAAATCTTCCTCCTGAAATTGAACAGGTAGATGATTTTTACTTTTTTGCACCATCCGAAACTACATTTGATGACATAAACTTCACCTTGAAGTCTTTAGCAAGAGATAATCAGTTAGTTAATACGGGAGGGATAATTTTAGCAAATATGACGTTAAAAGACAGATTTTTAGGTGCAATAGAATATCTTGGTTTTAAAACTCAACAAACAGAATCAAATTGGACAAAAGAAGAATTAGAGGAAATTCTTGGTCAAAAACCGCCCTTTGCTCCAAAAGATACACGAGCTCCCACATTTGGAGCAATGACCCCTGATGAAAGTTTAATTATTGTAAACAAGGAGATTGATATGAGTTTAACTACGCTGATTAACGCAGTACAAACATGGAATAATGGTATCGATGCTATTCGTGTTTTTAATTTGACTCGAGGATGCTTGGTCAGAATTGCTGGTTTAAAAAATAATGGGGCTCTTGGTAATGTTGATGGAATTGAGGGTATTATTTCACATGATGTTAGCTTTGCTAAGCATTTGCAAGCTAAAAAAGCTGATATTGCGAATCTACTTGAAGCTGGAAAAAGCAACCTTGTAATATTTCCTTTTGAAAGATCAAATGCCGTTTTTTATTATTTAGCAGCAGATGATAGTTTGGCTAATGAACATCTGGTTGTTTTTGTAGGAAACAAAGAGAAAAAAGAAATTCTTGATCAAAAAACTCCAGAGGAAAATTTGCTGGATAATTTTTTGCTTCCCACAATGCTTGATCATGTTAATTTTGCAATTAATGGCTATGTTGGACAAGAAGCTAATGCTCATATTAGAGCAAACACAAAATTAACCGATGATGACAAACTAGCTCTCTCAAAAGGAATTAAGAAGTTACTTATTGAACAACAAGGGTAAGTTTTTACAACCCTTTTTAATTCTAAAAGCCCTTTTCAGGGCTTTTTTTAACCGTAGGATGAGGAGAAATCCGCTTCTGATGTTCTAGTTCAAAACAAAAAGGTCATACGCATTTGAGCAATTCAAATAACTATGACCTTCTTTTCTAAGGAGTAAATAATGATAACTACACTACCCAACAAATTTTAGAAAATGTGAGCAATTTACCCAATGAAATGCAGCCCGTAGGGTGCAATGCAATTGCACCGTTCTAATTCTTTATCGACAAATATAACAAACGAAAAACAAATTGCTGAAATAATGGAGAACATTGCGAATTAGAGAAAGAGGAAAGAAAAGATGAGTTACGGATTAGAATTAAGCGGTAAAAACATTGTTAAAATTTTAGAAAATGGCACAAATAATAGTATTAATAACTTAATAGGTGGCAATAATATTATTCTTACAGAAACCCAATGCGCCCACGAATTAGAAAAAGCCCTTTTAACCCAACAATCGTTAGAAAAAGAAAACGAACTTCTAAGAAAACAAATTTCACAATTAGAATAAATCAAACCAATGGTTAAAAGGAAAAAAATAAAATGTGTTAAAATAACGCTAACTAAATTACACGAATCAATAAGGCTGAGATATTGATGATTTACAAAGACTTACGCGATTTCATACAGCATTTAGAAACCCTTCAACAACTCAAACGTATTTCCTTAGAAATCGATCCCAAATTTGAAATGACGGAGATTTGCGATCGAACCCTCAAAAAAGGTGGACCCGCTTTACTTTTTGAAAACCCTAAAGGTTTTCAAGTTCCTTTATTAGCAAATCTTTTTGGTACACCCGAACGAGTTGCAATGGGAATGGGAGCAAGTTCGGTTTCTGCGTTGAGAGAAATTGGCAAACTATTGGCATTTCTCAAAGAACCTGATCCACCCAAAGGATTAAAGGACGCTTGGGAGAAACTTCCTCTATTTAAGCAAGTTTTAAATATGCCGCCCAAAATGGTTTCAAAACCGGTTTGTCAACAAATCATTCAAACCAAGCCAGATTTGAGCAACTTTCCTATTCAAACTTGTTGGACGGAAGATGTTGCGCCGTTAATTACTTGGGGTTTGGTGATTACTAAAGGTGTTTCAAAATCACGTCAAAATCTTGGCATTTATCGTCAGCAAGTGCTTGATAAAAATAGAGTTATTATGCGATGGTTGACACATCGAGGCGGGGCGTTGGATTTTCGGGAATGGCAAAAAACCTATCCAAATCAACCATTTCCGATTGCCGTTGCGTTGGGTGCTGATCCCGCAACGATTTTGGGTGCGGTCACGCCCGTGCCCGATACGTTGTCCGAATATGCGTTTGCGGGATTGCTTCGGGGCGCGCGGACGGAAGTCACAAAATGTTTTTCTCATGATCTGCAAGTGCCCGCCCGCGCTGAAATTATTTTAGAAGGTTTCATTTATCCGAACGATTTTGCCGACGAAGGACCGTATGGCGATCACACGGGCTATTATAACGAAGTTGATAAATTCCCCGTGTTCACGATTGAACGCATCACGCATCGAGAAAATCCAATCTATCACAGCACTTACACGGGTCGTCCGCCTGATGAACCTGCGATTTTGGGCGTGGCGTTGAATGAAGTTTTCGTTCCAATCTTACAAAAGCAATTCCCTGAAATTGTTGATTTTTATTTGCCGCCAGAAGGCTGTTCGTATCGTTTGGCGGTTATTAGCATCAAAAAGCAATATCCCGCTCATGCGAAAAGAATTATGTTTGGGGTGTGGTCGTTTTTGCGGCAATTTATGTACACGAAGTTTCTCATTATTACCGATGATGACATTGATATTCGGGATTGGAAAAGTGTTATTTGGGCATTAACAACTCGCGCCGATCCCGTAAGAGATACGGTATTAGTAGAAAACACGCCGATTGATTATTTAGACTTTGCATCGCCGATTTCTGGATTGGGAGGAAAGTTGGGTTTTGATGCAACAAACAAATGGGTTGGAGAAACGAATCGAGAATGGGGTCGCGTTATTCAAATGGATCAAACCACCAAAACCCGCATCGACAACATTTGGGATCAACTAGGGATTTTTTAATTATGAATAACCAAATTTTAACTTTAGATTGCGAACGGCAACATCAAATAACTAAAGAAGAGAATGATATAGTAATATCATATATAGATTAATTAGAGAAAAGGCGCAGCGAAGTTTTCTCAAAGTTAAAAATACGGGTTTTGAAAAAGTCATAATAATCTCCTATTAATTGCTCAAATGTTTCATATTGATAATAATTTTATCTGATCCAATTTTTGGGGTGGAGCAACACCCCAAATTGTTTCATTTTTTTCTAACCTTCTTTCTTCATAAAACATTATCCCGAACTCAGGTTTTGAAGCTAAAAACTAAAAAAGATGCAGTTTTCACCGCATCTTAGGGGTTAAATTAATGGATTATCTGGTAAGAGCAATGGGTAAATCGGGGATCATTGTGGGTTTAGTTGTAACGGGGGTTTGTTTGCCGTTGGTTAATGCTTTGACGCGATCCGACAAATAAGAATCTAATTCATTGCTGGTGATTTTATCATCTTTATTCAAATCCGCTTTTCCGTTTAAACCTTCGACGATTGATTTAGTAAATGCGCCGTTGTTCCAATCTGGGCTTTCTAAAGCATCTTGAGTGCCTTTTGAGGACGCATACACAATGATCCCGTTTTCTGCGCTGGCGAGTTCATTAGCGAGTTTTTCTATGTCGGGAGCACTGCCTTTGCTTTTGAACAAATCGCCCAAGACATTTCCCGAATGGCAAGTATCGACAAAGAATAAAACTTTGCCAGATGTGGCTTTTAAGGTGCTTCTAATTTCTTCAAAAGTTACGCCCGTTCCTTTCAATTCATCGATATCCGCATCTTTAGGGAGATAGAAATAGCGTTGATTAGAATCATTTTTGCCGTGTCCAGAAATGAAGACAAAAGCAACATCGTGTTGGGTGGATTATGTTTCGATCCACGATAAACCACTCATCACTTCTTTACGATTGGGGTTAAGCAACAGTTTAGTTTCAACGTCTTTGTACAAACCCTTATCTTTTTGAGCAACTAACGCATTGGTGAAATCTTGTGCGTCTTTGTGAGCGAAATCTAATTTAGGGATTTTATTAGAATCGTAAGTGCTTGTTCCAATTGCTAAAACGTACAATTTGGGTTTAATGGCAAAGGCTTCGGTTGATTTGCCTTTCCATTTGAGTCGAATAGAGGAAGGTTGAGAAATGGCGTGTTCATTTTCGGCTAATAAACTTAAAACAACGTCGCGTTCGGGGAGTTTTATTTTGAGCGTTTTTGCGTCGTCCGCCACGATGCCCGCGATGCCTTTGGAGTCTGGGGTTTTCACGCCGTCGATCAATACGCGCAAGCCTTTGATTTTGCTAGGAGATCGGATTTGATAATGCACGGTGATCTCTGATTGAGAAAATTCAGAATTATCAACAGGTTGCAAAATTGTCACGACGGGCGGTAATTTCAATTCAGCGGTTTGGACTTTGTGTTTTTTAGAAGCGTTGGCGGTTTCAACGGCTTGATTTTCATCAAGTTTTTCTAAAATTAAATCGATAATGTCGGGGCGATAGAATTGGTCGCGGAATTGTCCGACATTGAAGAAATCGGCGGCGCGATCTTGTCCATTATTGACGTGCCAGCCGATCAACTCTTCTGCGCCTGCGGAGGCGGCGTAATAACCGCTCGGTGTCCATAACACCCAGCGTTTGCCGTCGTTGTGCGGGAAAAACGCTAATAATTCAACACCATCGCTCAATCGATACCACCGAATCGTCCCGTCCCCAAACGCCGCAACCACTGTTTTTCCATTTTTGGGGATATTTACCGCCCAAGTCGTTGATGGAACTGGTTTTTTCCATATTTCTGAACCGTTTTGATCAAACAGCCGTAAATAGAAATGCGTTCCTAAAGCAAACTTTGAATCATCTGGATTGATTGCAAAACTAAAAGAAACTTCATTAGGTTTTAATGTCAAAAGTTTATCGTTTAATTTGGGATTTGTTTTATTATTCCAATCGGTTATTTTCAAACCTTCAGTGCGCGGTTTGCTCAATTTATTTTCTTTAGTCGGGGTTTGTAATTCACGATTTTTTAAATCAAATTGCGCGGGCTTTTTACCCCATTGTTCATAACTAAATTGAATGCTATCTCCTTGATTTGAAACTAAAAAGCCGTCCCGATTATTACGAAAATCTGCAATATTATGATTTTGTTGAAGAATTTTCTCACCATTCGGCTTAAACACACCCCACAACGGATCACCCGCTGCAATCACGATATTCCCATTTGGCAAGGGTTGAATATCCATAATCGTATCGGTTGCTGCAACCCATTGAGAACGCTGACCTTTTTCCGCTTTTGACCATAAATAAATATCTTTTCCCCTTCCGCCCGCCAATAAGGTTTTCCCGTCAGCTGACCATGCAACGCTGCTTAAATCTCCATTAGAAATCTCTTTAGTATCAACATCATATAAAGGCTTTAAATCTGTACCCGACAACACTTGAACATTGGTCGAATCATTAAAACCGACGGCAATTTTGTCAGCGTTGGGATTGAAACGCACTGTATAAGGTTGTTTGCCGCCCGTTGGATTAACTGATTGAATTAACTTAAAATTTTTATCATACAAGCGTATTTTTCCATCCCAGCTACTGGTAACTAACCGCCCTTGCGCATCAAAATCCGCTAACATATCATTCGTTACGCCATAATTTTTTTCCTCTGCAATTAATTGATTTTGTTGATAAATTTTAATTCCTTCGCTACCACCCAAACACGCGACCAAAAACCGTCCGTCGGGTGAATAAATTAAATATGCAATTACATTAGGCAACCCACTGATTCTATGAATTAATTCACCATTGCGTTTGAAAAGGTAAATTGAATGCTTGTTATCCCATTGATAACCCGTCCAACCACTAATTGCAATGGTTTCGCCATCGGGAGAGATTGCCACCGCAAAGATTTTGCCTTCTTGGTTTTCCCCAATCGGCGGGCGCAGCACTTGTAATAAGTCGCCCGTTTGCAAATCCCAGACGCGGGCAGTTTTATCGTCCGATCCCGTGACTAAAAAACGCTGTTGCGCATCGATGGACATTCTTTTAATCGGCGCAGTGTGCATTTGCGTATTCAACCGCAACATCGGCTTATTATCGATTTCCGCCGCCGCACTCCCCATAAAACCCATCAAAATCAACAAGATATAAAAAATATTCATTTCAAAACTCCTCCTTTTTAAATTTCTTAAAATACAGTTTAAGCCGATTTATTTCTTGGTGCAATTATATTGCACCCTACAAACCACTGGGATTGATATGTAATGTCTATTTAACCATTTTGAGATTGTATTGTAATGTACTTTGAATGCCTTATGTGCCCTTGCATTGTTCTTCCTTCTAATACAAAACCTATTACTCTTTCTCTGCCTTTCATTTTCTTATAGGTATTAATACTATTTATTATTTGGCAAAATGTCAAAGTATGTAATGGATTTATTTCACAAATTCCCCCGTATTTCTCCACAATAAAACTTCATCCATAATTGAATTGTGATTGGCGAGAGGAAAAGTTATTTTTTGAATATTTCCGCCCCATTTCTCAATTAAACGTTCCGAATGTTCGGGAGAAATCACTTCATCGATCAAACCCACAAATGCTAAAGCGGGTGTTTTGATTTGTGGAGCATATTTCACAGATTCAAATCGATGTTTTAATAAAAAACTAACGGGTACAAATGGATGTTGTTCTTCTGCTAATGCTAAAATACTATCGTAAGGTGAAATCAAAATTGTTCCTTTGACGGGACGTTGAGAAGCCAAATAAGTTGCAACGCCCGTTCCTAAACTTCTTCCCATCACATAAATACGATTCGGATCAATAGTTTTTTGTTCACTAAAATAATCATAAAGATATAACGCATCTTGAAATATCATTTCTTCACTCGGATTTCCTTCACTTAATCCATAGCCTCGATAGTTGAAAGTAGCAATTGCATGTTGAGGAAAATGCTCGGTAAAACTTAAAAATACCGTTGCTTCAGTGGCATTACCTCCAAAATAGATTAATAAGGGTTGTTTTTCTTCGGTTTTTCTTTGAATAAACCAGCCATGTAATTTTGTACCGTCGGGGGTTGTTATTTTCATTTCAGAATGAGGAAAAGTTTGTCTTGCCCATAAAGCAAATCCTTCATCCAGAGGCTTTCTAGGAAATAACATATTTTCTTGATTAAAATATAACAATGCCGTAAATCCTACAAATACCGCAAACGTAATTCTTAGAAATGAAAATAAAAGTTTTTTAATCATTTTAAATCTTCCAAACAATAATGCGCAATT
This sequence comes from Thiomargarita sp., assembly GCA_020718845.1. Classification (GTDB taxonomy): domain Bacteria; phylum Pseudomonadota; class Gammaproteobacteria; order Beggiatoales; family Beggiatoaceae; genus DYRG01. The sequence goes on along the minus strand of DYRG01000032.1, from coordinate 14,752 downwards.
AAACGGGTTAAAATATCGATCATTGGTTGAATTCGATTTAATGCTAAAAACTCATCGGGTTGATGCGCTTGATCAATATCACCCGCGCCTAAAATAATGGTTTCAAAACCTAATTGCTGTAAATAAGGTGCTTCTGTTCCAAATGCGACCGATTGAGCTTCGTAACCTGTTAATTTTTCTGTGATTTTTACAATATCCGCGTGTTTGGAAGTTTCCATTGCTTCAATTCCAGAAAAGAGCTGAGAAAACTCAATTTTGAAACCTTTTTCTTTTAAAACTTGCTCAACTCTGAAATGAAGTTCCTCGCGGATTTCTTTTAATTTCATAGTTGGCAACGGACGAATATCCAAATGTAATTCGCATTCCCCACAAATCCGATTGGGATTATCGCCGCCGTGAATGTGCCCTAAATTCAAGGTCGGAACGGGAATGATAAATCCCGTATGTTGATGTTTTTGTTGTAATTCATCACGCCAATTTAAAAGCGTTCCGATGACTTGGTGCATCGCTTCGAGGGCGTTATTTCCTAAGTTGGGATCGCTGGAATGCCCTGATTTTCCTATAATTTTAATCCCTTCCATCATCATGCCTTTATGCAATCGAACAGGTTTTAAGCCCGTCGGTTCGCCAATTAAGGCTCGACTCGCGTGAGGTTGTCGTGCATCGACTAAGGCTTGCGCGCCCGCCATCGTGGTTTCTTCGTCGCAAGTCGCTAATAAAATCAATGGTCTTTTCAATGGCTTACCGACAAACTGTTGCGCCGCCGTCAATGCCAATGCGAAAAAACCTTTCATATCGGACGTGCCTAAACCGTAAAATTTTCCTTCAAATTCAGTGAGTTGAAAAGGATCAAATGTCCATTTTTGCGCATCGAATGGCACGGTATCGGTGTGTCCCGACAAAACCAAGCCGCCATTTCCCGCCCCTAAGGTTGCAATTAAATTCGCTTTTCCGTCGGCTACTTTCATGATTTCACAACGAAAACCCAAACTTTCGCACCATTGCGCAAGTTTTTCAATTACGTCAAGATTTGGCTGATCAAACGCAGAAAGCGGCGAACTCATTGATGGCAATACAATTAGTTCTCGCAACAAAGTAATCACATTCGGTAACATATTCGCCCTTGCTTGTGTGAAACGTTTATACTATGGTGACAAATTTTTCCCAACCTTGCTCATTTTTTTCGCAATTTGCAATAGGAGTATTGTTTATGAAACTTACCGCACTTCTTACCATCGCTATTTTAAGTGTTACCAGCGGTTTTGTAACTACTTATGCAGAAGAACCGCCCGCCGTTGACGCACAGCCAGAAGAAACTAAAACCGAAGAAACTAAAACCGAAGAAAAACCGCCCGAAGATGAAATCAAAGAAAACGTTAAAAAACTCATCGCAGAGAAAAAATGTCCCGATTGCAACTTAAAGGATGCCAAAATCCGTCCAGAAAAGAAAGGGGAAATTTTAGATTTAGAAGACGCTGATTTGTCGAAAGCTAAATTAGAAGGCGCAAAATTTATTCGCGTTAATTTGAAAAATGCTAATTTCACCGAAGCCACTTTAAAAGGCGCAAAATTAGCCGAAACTAATTTAGAAGGCGCGAACTTTGAAAAAGCTGATTTAGAAGGTGCAAACTTACGCAATGCTAAATTACGCACCGCTAAATTTCCTAGTGCAAAATTAAAGAAAGCTAACTTATCAAATTGTGATTTGTCAGAAGCGAATCTGGAAGGAGCAAATCTTGAAAGCGCGGATTTAACTTTTGCGAATTTGAAAAAGTCCGTTCTTAAAAAAGCAAATCTTCAAAAATCTAAGTTAGTTAATGCCAATATTTCTGATGCAGATTTAGAAGGTGCAGATTTTAAAGATTCTGATAAAACTGGAATGACCAATAATCCCTCTAAGAAAAAATAGAATCTTTACCCCATGATGTCAGAATTGATGCTTTCAAATTTGCTTTCTAAACCTGTTTGTACGGGAAGCCTTTTGTTAATAAGCGATCATGAGGATGATTTAATTATTTTTAAGGGATTACAAAACAAACATGATTACACACTTCACATTTCTCAAGAAGGCAATCTCGCCCTTGAGAAAGCAGTGAAACATCAACCTGACATTATTTTATTAGCTTTGGATTTCACACACACCCCCGCCAACATTTTAATTCGCCATTTACAATCTAAAGCCTCTCTTCAAAAAATTCCCATTATTGCAATCATTGAAGAAAATGAACCTTTTGATAGAAAAAAACTCTTTAAAAATGGCTATGTAGATTATTTGATTCGCCCATTACAACCCGAAGAAATTTATGCGCGGGTCAATGTTCGTATGAAAATGCAAAAATACCTACCCAATGATCAAAATCCTAATTTTGTTTTAATTGATGTTGAGAAATTAGAAAGCATTTTTACCAGTTTATTAAGCAATTCATTACAACTAGAAGAAAAAGTCGCTGAACACACCGAAGAATTGCTTGAATTAAATAAAGTCTATGAACGATTTGTACCGCGTGAATTTTTAGATTTCTTAAATAAAAATAGCATTACCGAAGTTAAACCCGGCGATCAAGTTCAACGTGAAATGACAATCTTATTTATGGACATTCGAGATTTTACCAGTTTATCGGAGAAAATGACCCCGCAACAAAACTTTAATTTTTTAAATGCGTTTCTCAATCAAATTACCCCTGTTATTCGAGAAAATAATGGTTTCATCGACAAATATATTGGTGATGCAGTGATGGCATTATTTCCTCACAATCCTGAAGATGCGTTGAAAGCCGCTATTAAAATGTGCAAAACTACTGAACGTCATAATTTAAAATTACGCGCATTGAATTATCCATTAATTAAAATCGGGATTGGTGTGCATACTGGACGTTTAATGTTGGGGATTTTAGGTGATAAAGAAAGAATGCAAAGCACGGTGATTTCTGATTCAGTGAATTTAGCATCAAGATTAGAAGGTTTAAGTAAAACCTATGGTACGTCAATTATTTTGAGCAAACATACTTTATTAAGAGTTCAAAATGTAAAAAAATATAATTTTCGTTTTGTAGGAAAAATTCAAGTGAAAGGTAAAAAAAATGCTATTTCTGTATATGAAATATTAGATGGTGAAAAAATTGAAATGTTAAAATTAAAACTCAAGACAAAACAGGACTTTGAAAAAGGCATCACCTTTTATCAAAACAAAAAATTTGCGGAAGCAAGTGTGCAATTTAACCGCATTTTAAAATTTAATCCAGAAGATAAAGCAACTCGCCTTTATTTTGAACGGTGCGCTCAGTTAATGGTGCATGGTGTCCCAGATGATTGGGATGGTGTAGAAATCATGAGTGGAAAATAAACATGGAATATTCATTAAATTTAGCATTAAGTTTTATTAATCATCCTACTTTACCTTGGTGGTTAGCAATTGGTATTTTGTCTTTAGCATTTTTGTTATGGCTGCACTTTTCATTTGCAATGCGTCAAGTTTCAAAGCAATTAAAAGAAGGTCAATTATTATTTAAAGAAAATTCTGCACAAGATTTTGCCCAAAATTATAGCATTTTTTCAGAGAAACTTGCTGATCATCCTTTATTAGGAAATGCTTGGAAAAATTTTAAGCAAACTTTAATTATTACCGAGCAAGATATTTATTACACCGTTCGCCCCGTCCAATATTTTAATGAAACAACCATTGTTTCTCCGTATGTTAATTTGCGTTTATATCAAGCTGTGCCAAATATGTTAGTAGGGATTGGAATTTGGTTCACTTTTATTGGATTGGTGGCGGCGTTGTGGTTTGCGAGCAAAGGGGTTGCTGCGCCCGATATTATTCAAGCACAATTATCATTACAAGATTTATTACACGCTGCTACCTTTAAGTTCGTAACTTCAATTGCGGGTTTGTTTGCATCTTTGTTATTTTCATGGGCAGAAAAAGCGAATTTATATCGATTACATTTGCAATTAAATCAGTTTTGCCAAAATTTAGAAAGTTGTTTAATTTTGCATTCGCCTTTGCAACAAGAAGTTCAATTGTTAAATGAAAGTAGATTGCAAACTTATTATTTAAAGAATTTACCGCAAACATTATTACAAACCATGCAACCTTTGGTTTCAAAAATCGATCATTTAATTGACAAAGCAGATCATAAGCAAGTATTAGAGCATCTCTTAAATGATTTTAGTCAACAAGTTCAAGGTGCAGCGGGAGCAGAATTAAAACAACTTGCAATCACTTTGCAACATTTAACGGGTGCATTAGGAGATTTACCACAACGTTTTAATGATACAGGAAAACGATTACAACTTACGCAACAAGAAGTTGGTGAATTAAATAGTGAAATCGTACAACAATTACGAAACACGGCTTTAGAATTAAAAGAAAGTACGCAACATTTCTATGTCGTTGCTGCACCTTTAGCAAATGCGGTAGAAATTTTTCAAAAAATGTTAGCGCGTTTGGAGAATTTAACGCAGACTTTAAATGGATTTGAACAAAGCCACGTTCGAGCATTACAAGCAATGGAAAATACCAGTCAAAACATGGTTCAAGCGTGGGAAAGTTATCAAAATCGTTTTGAAAAAGTTGATGAAGATGTGGCGCACATTTTCCAACAATTAAGCAAAGGATTAGACGATTATCGCCGTCAAGTTGAGCATTTCACGGGGGGATTAGATTCGAGTATGAATACGGCTGTTCAATCTTTAAATCAAGTCATTGCAGAATTAGTGGAAGCCTTAGAAGATTGGCATCAGCAGCAACGTCAAAGAAAAAATTAAACTTTAGAAATCCGCTGTTGAGCAATATTGAAATAATGTTGCTCTAATTCATAACCCACAAATTGGCGATTTAAAATTAGAGCAGCCACGCCCGTACTTCCACTCCCCATAAATGGATCAAGAATGATTTGATCTTCAAAAGAAATAAGTTTAATTAAATGCTGCATGATTTCAACTGGTTTTAAGGTAGGATGATGATTATACTCATCTTTTTTCTGGCGAACTTTTGGAATTAAGAAAAACTTATCATAACCATCATTTAACGCATCGGTTCTCACAATATTTGCTGCAACTCTTCCAATCGGATGCGGATTATGCCCGACTTTTTCCTCACCTTTTTCGTAAGGAATCCGCGTTTCTTCTAAATTCAATGCACCCGTTCCATATTTAATGATATTTTGAGCAACAGTTAAACCTTTTTCTAAGGGTTTTTGAATTAAAATAATCGGTTCGTAAGCGGGTTTAATCCCTAATCCAGCTCCAGAAAATTTCTTACCCATATTTGAGGAAGTTTGTAATTTAGGTTTTTGTTGATCGGCATAATAATTTTCTGCGCCGCCTTTTTTATAACCTTGCACATAATTGTAATGCCCAATGATGTCACTTTCTACCCCAAGTTCTTTATCAATATCTAAAGCAACATTACGACTTTTTGGCATTCCATTCAAATACGCCCACATTAAAACATCTTTAATAATAAAACCCGCGTCTTCTAAATTCACCATTAAACGATGCATTAAACGAACTGACGAAAATACCGCCCCAAATGCCCCATATTTCAATGTCTTATAACAATCTTCCCAAATTTGAGGATTTGGCAAACTTTTATCCCATTCATGCCCTTGAAATGAAATTCCATACGGTGGATCAGTTGCCAATCCATCAATACTATTTTTCTCTAATTCTTCCAATCCATAGCAAGATTTGTTAAAGAGTTTTATTTTATTCATACAATATCCATTACACATAAAAAATCTCTCAAGTATATCTCACCTTGGAAAGTTATCCTCTTGGTTTGATTTCAATGTTTTTTAGAAACACATTCTCATTAGATTTCTGGGCACATTTTACACGCCTGACATTCGGGGCTTTTGGGATCAAACTTTTCATTCATTCTCGACGTTGGCATATAAGGCGTTGGATCGATAATGGGTTCATCGCGTTCTAGCAATAAATCTACTAATAATCTTGCCGATCCCAAACTCATTACAACCCCATTTCTAAAGTGCCCCGTATTTAAGAACAAACCTTTCACAAAAGGATGTTCTCCAATGTAAGGAATGCCACTCGGAGAACCAGGTCGCAAACCCGCCCAATGTTCTTCAATTTGATACTGTTTCAACTCTGGAATAATATTAATTGCGGCGGTGGTTAATGCTTGACGCGCTTCTTCGGTAATTATTTTATCAAAACCAGTTTCTTCCATCGTGCTGCCTGCTAAAATTCGTCCGTCACGACGTGGGATAATATAATGCCCATTTACTAAAACAATCCGTGAGAGCAAATTTGGGATCGCTTTGAACATAAGCATTTGACCCGCCACAGGTTTTATTTTCGGTAGAAAGCAAGTATCTTGTAACAAACGAGCACTCCACGCGCCCGCACAAATGATAACAAAATCACCTGATAAAATCCCATTTGAAGTGGTTTTAATGCCAGTAATGCGATCGCCTTGAATTTGAAGATGAGCAATGTTGACTTTTTCTCTCAAATGAATGAGAGGATGTTCGATTAAAGCAATTTTTAAGGCTTTGCTCAAACGAGGATTTCTAACTTGTCCCACTTGCGGCAACCAAATCGACGGCGTGGGTAATAACTTATTGATTTTAGGCTCTATTTCAAGCGTTTGCGCGGCATTGAGAAAATGAAGTTCTTGTTGATATTGATTTGCCCACGTTTGAGCACGTTCCGCATCGTTTGGCTCCATAATTAATAAACCGTTGCGGGTAAATTCGGGATCAAATTCAGTCGCTAAATGTAACTTCTCAAAAAATAACGGAAAATGCTGTTGACTCCAATTTGCCAATTCGCGCACCGCTGGTGGATAACGCCAAGGATAAAGGGGAGATAAAATCCCACCGCCCGCCCATGATGATTCTTGCCCCACGCTTTCGCGCTCAACCAGTGTCACTCGAAGACCGTTATTCGCCAATTCTAACGCCGTCAGCATCCCGACGATGCCGCCGCCCACTACTAAACATTCGTTTTTCATTATTTCAGCCCCTTTTTTAATCGTAAAAGTGCATTTTAAGCCCAAAAATTGATTAACACCAATTAATGAAGCCTTTTTCACTATTTTAAATCATTGCAATAACGACACCTTATGAATTAGGTTTATCTCGATTTGTTCGTGATTAGAAAAGAGATGAGGGTCATTTTGCTTTTGTGAGGTTTGTTACAAAGATTGTGTAGGGTTTATGACTTAGTGAGTTAAAAATAGCTTGATATTCAAAGGGTTAAGAAATGGCGTTGGCTTTGCTTTGAATGATTTTTGAATTGTTCAAAACATTGGAGACCTGTATGAAAGCGAAAGTAACCTTTTCGGATATTAATTTGACGGTGAGCGTGCCAGTTGGGACACGGATGATCGAGGTATCGGAGAAAGTCGGCTCGAATATTGTGTACGGTTGTCGGGAATGCGACTGCGGAACGTGCATGATGAAAGTCGAGGAAGGTTGGAATAATTTGTCCGAACCCTCTGTTTTAGAAGATAAAGTGTTGCGCGAAAACATGGCGGGTCGTCACCATCGCCTTGCCTGCCAAGCGCAGATTTTGGGCGATGTAACGGTCAAAGCAGCTTAATTTTAGGAGCAAAATCATGGCATTAGTCACTTTCTCAAGCCCAGAATTCAAAGACAAAACTGTCTACGCAGTCGCAGGCAGCCACACCGAAACCATCTTAAAATTGGCAAAAACCAACAAAATTCCCGTTAAATTCGATTGCGGCGACGGCGAATGTGGCAGTTGTGTGGTTCGCGTCACCAGCATCGACCGCAAACCCGTTCGAATGGGCGCGCATCTCACTGAAAAAGAAAAAGAAGTCCTTCGACAACTCGGCAAACTCACCAAAGACGAGTTAGAAAATATCGTCGTTAATGATTTACCTTGTGAATGGCGTTTGGCGTGTCAAATGATCGTTCGTGATGAAGACATTTTAGTTGAATATTAATTCTTTTTAAACCATTGAAAAATCTCTCTTTTTATTCATTTCAGAAGAGGGATTTTCTTAAAGGAATTCTTGATGGCGCGGCGGTTTCAAACATTTCAAATGCGGCAATGCAACTCTACAGTCAATTGTTGCAATGTCGACAACATTTGCCAAACGAAGAAATCTTTGCATCGATTATTGCAACTTGGCAAGATCAAGGTGGCGTTTTACCCGCTAATTTAGGTTTGTCGGAAAGTGCTTTTAAAAACCTAATCACACACCATTTCCCACATTTTGATTTTCGATATTTAAAAAACATTTCTCGAACTATCGAAATAACTCGTTTTCCAGAAATAGAAGAATTAATAACTTTACTTCAAAATCATCGTGATTTAAAAATAATAGGTAGTTCTGAAATGGTTGAAATAGTTGCGATGGGTTGTTTAGGAAATGATCATTTGTGGCAAGATTTGGGATTGTGGTCGCGTCCTCAATTATCCGCGTTAATGAAAACGAATTTTCCAACCCTTGCTGCGCGTAATGTAAAAGATATGAAATGGAAAAAATTCCTTTATAAACAACTCTGTGAATCTGAAGGTATTTATGTTTGTCGTGCGCCTTCATGTGAAGTTTGTACCGATTACACAAAGTGTTTCTCACCTGAAAACAACTTTAAATAACTCTTCAGATTAACTAAAGAGTTATTTTTCATCTATTTCAATTAATTTGCAATCGACAAGCGGCTTCAAGTTCTAAATATGAACCGCTAAAATTCATGTAAGCATCTCCGATTTCTGGAGTCATGCCCAAAGTGCCGAGGAAATCCAGCCATTCGGTGGTATCGTGGTATTTCAAATTCGCGGTCATTAACAAAAATCCAATGTCCAAACTCACCAAACTATGCGGGCGTTTGCGGTCGCGTTGCAAGCGTTCGATTTGCATTTTTACGGTCGGCAAGGTTTGTGTTAAGGTTAAATCTTCTGACAAGTTCATGGGTCATCTCCTAAGTATTTATTTTTAAGGATCAATATATATGCCAAACAACGTTTTTATCGTGGGCTGTGGTTATGTCGGGCAAGCGGTGGCGCGATCTTTTTTGGATCGAAACATTCCCGTTCGAGCGTTAACGCGAGGAAATTTTCAACAATTACAACAACTTGGGATTCAACCCATTATTGGGGATTTGGATAATCCACAAACCCTAAAAAACTTTCAAATTCAAAGAGATGAAATCGTTTTTTATTTTGCACCGCCGCCGAACCAAAATACAACTGATCCGCGTTTGAGAAATTTTTTGAACGCTTTAACGCAACCTCCTGAAAAGATTGTATTAATTAGCACGACGGGCGTGTATGGTGATTGCAAAGGAAAATGGATCACCGAAGATCAACCTTTAAATCCTCAAGCAGATCGAGCAAAACGTCGCGTCGATGCGGAAAATACTTTAAAAAACAGTGAATTAAATTATACGATTCTTCGAGTGGCGGGGATTTATGGCGCGGGAAAATTGCCGATTGAACGTTTGCAAAAAGGGATTCCCGTGTTAAAAGAAAGTCAATCGCCCTTTAGCAATCGGATTCATATTGTTGATTTAACGAAAGTTTGTGAATTAGCCGCTGAAAAATCCCCAGCGCGGTCGATTTATCATGTCAGCGACGGCAATCCAACAACCATGACGGATTATTTTAATCGAGTGGCAGATGCGTTGAAATTGCCGCGTCCGCCCGAAATTGACGAAAAGACCGCAAAAGATCAACTTTCCCCCGAAATGCGCAGTTATTTAGCCGAATCCAAGCGTTTAAATATTCAAAAAGCTCGTTCCGAATTAGGTTTCACTCCTCTCTATCCAGATTTAACAAGTGGGCTTTTAGCGTGTTTGTAAAAATAAAGGTTTTAAACATTTTTTTGAACACTTTTGAACACTTTTGAACACTTTTTAATTATTTAAAATCAATAATTTAATTTTTATATTAAAAAATATGATTTTAAATCAAAAAGTTATGTTTGAACACTTTTGAACACCTTTTATTTTATAATTTTATTATAAATCAATAAGTTATATTTTGGCATAATGAGTGACTGTTATTTTTCGATTCTCATGAGGACGAGAACAACAAATTCAAGTCAAAAACTTCCTAACAGTTGATTTGACCCGATGATGAAGAACCCAGCAGAAAGGAGATTTAAAAATGAACTCTAATGCCCAAATTAGCAATGCTCAAAAAACGGTGCTAGAAACTATCGAACAATTAGTGGTAAAAAGTGGTAAAACCATGATTTCTTATTCTGAAATACAGAAACGGTCTGGCTTCGGAAGAACTGCTGTAATTAACGCGGTTAAATTGTTAGATGCTCTCGGTTTGATCAAAATATCGAAACCTGATTGCAAATATAATGAAAACATACCGTATTCTTATCAAATAATTAAAGAATAAAGCATGATTTTTTGCTTAACAAAGCCTCGCAGATTAAAACGAGGCTTTTTTTATGCTGATAATTTAATTCTCGTTAATTTAACAAAAAATTTAATTTGTCAAGTCGTCCGCAATGCGCAATGCGCACGACTTCCGTCTTCACGTTTAAAAGCCCAAGATATAACTGAAAGCCATCAAATCATTTTTTGGCTCTTTAATCCTCAATTTTTCATTAATTTCGTAAGGAAAATTATCATGATTATTCACGTTAAGCCTTTGGCAATTTTAGTTTCCGCGCTTCTGTCGTTAAATGTTACATTTGCCAATACGCTAGACAGTTCTCAACCAACCATTAATCAACAACAAGAGAACACTATTGGAGTTCAATACGCACTTCATAATGGCAAGTTTTATATCAAAGTAAATGGATTAGCATTTGAAAATGTTCAAGATTTTCTTTTGAATGGTGAACCAATTACTAATAAAATTTTAGAATTAGTTACTAATCAATTGGCTACTGTTTTAAAAGAAAATAATGCCTTTACAATCTCCTTCAATTTGCCTAAAGAAACTAATTTTAGTGGAATGACTTTTGGCATTATTTCTGGTAATCAAATTTATTCCTCAGAAATGCCCGCCGCTGTCTTTGCTCAAGATTCAATTCAAACCTTTGATTCTGTGGTTTCTATTTCTGATTTTAATCAAATTGGAAATACGAGAAGATCGATTGTTGCTGGAACTGTCACTTTACCAAATAGTGCAAATAACGCTATTTATTCAACAACCAATGGCACTGTTAAAGATTTATTCATCCAAAGTCAGCCAAATGATACAAGAAATACTGTTATTAATTCTGGTAATGCTGGCAAAGTTGGTGTTGGAACAAATACACCCAATGCTAAGTTAGATTTGAAAGGTGATATGTTGGTTTCTCCAACAGGAACATCTCAATTTGCAAAAGCACCTGGACTACATTTGTCTTTTGATAATGTTGATTGGGGTGGCGAAATTGCGTCAATTAGAGCTATTCCAACAAACAGTATGAATTACTACCAACTCTCTCCATTAAGTATCACTTCGGCAGAAATGCTATTTGAAGCACGAGATAAATCATCGAGTCCTATCTATCAAAAAATTACGATGGTTGGGTCTCCGATTTTATTTAATCCTGATAACAACACACCTAAAAATGTGAGCATTGGTACAAAGAATAATATCAATAAGCTAGATGTAGCAGGTGGCGTTGCTATTGGTAAAAATCTTGCAGGTTTTAAACAATCTCCAGATAATGGTCTGTTAGTGGAAGGTAATGTTGGCATTGGCACAACTACACCCGGTACAAATTTACACGTTCATTACCATGGGAAACCGCAGTTTAGATTGAGTGATAATAATGGTTTTTGGGAGCTTTGGGGGGGGGCTAATTTTGAGGTAATGCAGGCTTTAACTAATCGGTTATTCATCAATGGTACTGGCAATGTGGGGATTGGTACCACAAACCCAACTGCAAAATTGGAAATTGATAATGTCCCATCATCATGGACGACTAACAACTGGAGGAAAGCGATCAAGTTGAATAATGGAAATGCTATTCAATTTGGTACGACAGGAACACAATTTGGAATTGGTGCATCCAGTGATGGCGACAAGCTATATTTCTTCACAACCAGTACCAGTCAACAAACTGCTGGTGCTAACTACGCCATGACGATTTCTAACAACGGTTTTGTTTCATTTCTTAGAGGTTCACCAAGTGACAGAAGATGGAAAACTGAGATTAAACCGATTGATAGTGCTTTAGATAAAGTTGAAAAAATGCAAGGCGTTTCCTATCGGTGGAACAAAGAAACTTTTCAAGATGCTGATGATAAAACTCATATTGGGTTTATTGCTCAGGAAGTTGAATCAGTCTTACCCGAGTTGGTGACCACAGGTAGCGATGGTTTCAAAGGGGTTGAGTATGATAAAGTTACCGCTGTTTTAGTGGAAGCCCTCAAAGAACTCAAAGCCCAAAACGATGCTTTAAAAGCGGTGATTTGTGAAACAAACCCGACCAAACCCATTTGCCAAACCAAATAATTAATGAAAAACCTACTTGGTTTTAAAAACCGAGTAGGTTTTTTTTCGATAGTGGTGCATTTACTGGGTGATAGTCTTTATATTTCAAGAAATTAGAGCTGGATTTTACTCTATAGTGCGTCACTACCATAATTTCTTATCCCGCATAAAGGATTTTTAGATAAAAATAGAAATAAAAATCTCGTTCCAAATGTTATAATTTGGGTTTGCATTTTAAAGAAAGGAATAACCGCATGAAATCATCGCGTCCGTTGGTGCTAATTATTTTGGATGGCTGGGGTTATAGCGAAAACCCTGAATTTAACGCCATTGCGCAGGCAAATACGCCCGTTTGGGATAAGTTGTGGGAATATTCTCCGCATATTTTGTTGGACGCGTCGGCATTGGCGGTCGGGCTTCCCGAAGGGCAAATGGGCAATTCTGAGGTCGGACACCTCAATTTGGGCGCAGGGCGCGTGGTTTATCAAGATTACACTCGAGTCAGCTTGGCGATCAAAGACGGTTCTTTTTATAAAAATCCTAATTTAATCAATGAATTATCCAAAACAAAACAAAAAAATGCGGCAGTACATATTTTTGGATTATTGTCGGACGGCGGCGTGCATAGTCATGAAGATCATTTGATTGCAATGTTTGAATTGGCGGCGATGCAAGGTCTTGAAAAGATTTATTTTCATGCGTTTTTAGACGGACGCGATACCCCCCCTCAAAGTGCAACCGCTTCGATAGAAAAAATAGAAAAATGCTTTGAAAAACTCGGAAAAGGTCGATTTGCCACGATTTCTGGACGTTATTATGCGATGGATCGAGATAAACGTTGGGATCGAGTCGACAAAGCCTATCGAGCCATCGTCGATGCAGAGGCGGAATTTATTGAACCTAACGCCTTGATTGCATTACAAAATTCATATCTTCGCGGCGAAAATGATGAATTTGTCAAACCCACCGTCATCGAACCCGCTATTAAAATGCAAGATGATGATTTAATTGTCTTTATGAATTTTCGGGCGGATCGAGCGCGTCAAATTACCCGAGCATTTATTGAACCTGATTTCAAAGATTTTCAAAGAAACCGCGTTATTAAATTGAGCAACTTTGTTTGTTTAACTGAATATCACAAAGATTTCAACACGCCTTTAGCATTTCCTCCCCAATCTTTGAACAATGTGTTAGGTGAAGTTTTATCTAAAAACGGTTTGAAACAATTACGCATCGCTGAAACTGAGAAATATGCCCACGTTACTTTTTTTTTTAATGGTGGCGAAGAAACTGTGTATGAAGGTGAAGATCGAATTTTAATTCCATCTCCCAAAGTTGCAACCTATGATTTGCAACCCGAAATGAGTGCGCCAGAAATGACCGAGAAACTCATTGCCGCGATTGAATCAAACAAATACGATGTAATTATTTGTAATTTTGCAAATACTGATATGGTGGGACATACGGGCTTTTTAGACGCTGCAATGAAAGCCGTCGAAACAGTTGATAGTTGTTTAGGAAAAATCATTTCTGCGGTTGATCAGCAAGACGGAGAAATTTTAATTACAGCGGATCATGGAAATGCAGAGAAACTCTTTGATTTAGAAACCAATCAACCGCATACCGCCCACACCACTAATTTAGTGCCTTTTATTTATGTTGGAAAACGTCAGATTTCCTTTTCAAAAGATCAAGGAATTTTAGCTGATGTCGCCCCTACCATGTTGAATTTAATGGCAATGTCAATTCCACAAGAAATGACAGGTACACCTTTAATTAACATTGAAAAAGGTTAATTTATGGAAATCGCTGAAAAAATCCACGAACACGTTAAGAAAATGCCATTTGAAATGGCAAGCGAAGTATTAGATTTTATTGAATTTTTAGAATCTAAACATCAACACTTTCAAGAAACCGATTATGTTTTAAATAATCCTCTTTTAATGGCACAAATTGCTCAATCACAGAAAACCTTTCAACAAGGAACTGGCTATATTGCAACGCAGGAACAATTAGATGCGCTCAATTAGTTTTGAAGGTAATACTTGGCAAATTTATGAAGAGTTACGTCAAAAAGATAAAGCATTACACCAATCGTTATGTCGTATTCTTAAAAAAATGCAGAGAAACGATCCGACTCAAGGCTTAGGAAAACCAGAGCCTTTACGTTATGATTTATCGGGTTTGTGGTCGCGGCGACTTTCTCAAAAAGATCGTTTAATTTATCGGTTTGATGATGAGCGAATTTATATTTTTGCAATTGGTGGGCACTACGAATAATGAACTGGCGATTTATTTTAATTTTTTTACTTATTTCTGTTGCAAATGCAGAGGAAGTTGCGCCGTCTTCTGCATTGGAAAAAGT
>DYRG01000064.1 GCA_020718845.1 Thiomargarita sp. | reverse complement strand
ATTATTTTAACTCAATTTCAGTTGAATAGCTTTCAACTTGTTTTGAAAAATGCAAATCAATCGGGGCGTTGGTAGGTGTGCCAGAGCTGCAAGCGGAATACGGACTGCCGCACACAGTACCATTCGTAAGGCGATAAATATCGCCAGTGGTGCGAGTTAAAGTGCCAGTATATTTTACGCCAGCATAAAGGTCGCCATTGGCTTGTGGAGTGACTGTTATCGCACAAGAAGCCCCATTGCTGAGTAGTACAGAGGTTGAATATGTACCCGCAGAAACAGTACCTGAGGAACAGGTTACCGCTGGTGCAACAGAAGGAGAGGGACTTGATTTTGCATAGGAGTAGAAACGGGCTGGATAGGTTGCGCCAGAAGGATCATTGTCAGGAAGAAAAGCGAGAATAGGAAAATTAGCCCCTATGTCATTACGATCGGAGGTAACACCACCTGAAATGAGGGTGCTAGACTCGACGCAGCTCACACTACTACCAACGCATCTAAGCCCCAAGGCAAAGGTACCACTACCAGAATCAGTAGCAGGCGAATCTGGAGGCGTGGTGGCAAGCGTTGTTCCTGTAAAGCACGCGCCAACAATTAATCCAAGTCCCAAATACTTCCCCTTCTTTTTGCATGATTGCATGATTGCATGATTGCATGATTGCATGAAATTTCTCCAAATTGAAGTGAATAACAGAAATAATAATTACAATTTTTATTTTACAACAAATTTTGCGAGAAAAGCTGAATGTTTTTAGAGTGAAGAGAGGAAAAGTGAAACATAGTCATTTCAAACTTAAAGAAAATAAGTTGAAAGACTATTAATTAGAATTTAAGAAACTTTGACGATTTTCATGGTGTTTGTGCCGCCGCCTTGTCCAGCGATGTCGCCGCGAGTGACAATGATTAAATCTCCCGCTTTTACAGCCCCTTGGCGTTTTAATTCCTCAAAAATTTGCCGATCGGCTTCTTGTGGAGAAAGATTGTGCAATACATCAAAACTGACGGGATAAACCCCTCGATATAAGGTGACTTTGCGGCGAGTTTCAATGTTTCGACTCAGTGCGTAAATCGGAATCCCCGAATGACTGCGCGACATCCATAGCGGCGTTGAACCCGATTCGGTGAGCGCGGCAATCGCTTTGACGTGTAAATGATGCGCCGCATACATCGTCGACATCGCAACTGCTTCATCTATATGAGAAAAATCGTTACTTAATCCTTTCATGGGATTTTGGACGATCACTTGTTGTTCCGCGCCTAAACAAATCCGCGCCATTGCTTCGATGGCTTTGTCGGGATATTTACCTGTCGCCGTTTCCGCCGATAACATTACCGCATCTGTGCCATCTAACACCGCATTCGCCACATCGAACACTTCCGCTCGAGTTGGGATCGGGTTTTCGATCATCGATTCCATCATTTGGGTCGCGGTGATTACGGCGCGTTTCAAACGTCGGGCGCGTTTAATGATGTTTTTTTGCGCAGGAGGCAACGCTTCATCGCCAATTTCCACGCCCAAATCACCGCGAGCGATCATCACTGCATCCGAAGCCGCAATGATTTGATCTAATACGAGCATTGCTTCGGCGCGTTCAATTTTGGCGATAATTCCGCCTTTTCCGCCCGCCGCTCGCAATAAACTTCTCGCTTCTTCAATATCTTGCGCATCGCGTGGAAATGATACTGCCAAATAATCCGCGCCAATTTTCGCTGCGGAAATAATGTCCTCACGATCTTTGTCAGTTAATGCCGCCGCCGACAATCCGCCGCCTTTGCGATTAATGCCTTTGTTATTTGACAAAACCCCGCCATTCACGACTTTACATTGCACTTGGGTATTTTGAATTTCCAATACTTTCAAGACGATACGACCATCATCTAATAACAAAAGATCGTTCTTTTTGACTTCTTGAGGGAGAGGTTGATAGGTTGTGCCGACGCAAGTTTGCGTGCCTTCGTGGAGAGGAAATGACGGATCAAGGGTAAATAAGTCATTGTCTTTTAAGGTAATTTTGCCTTCTAAAAACCGTCCGACACGAATTTTAGGTCCTTGCAAATCGACCATAATCCCGATTTGTCGTCCGTGAAATCGTGACCGATCCCGAACCATTTCTGCGCGTCGCCGATGTTCTTCAAAACTTCCGTGTGAAAAATTCAACCGCACCACATCCAATCCCGCTCGAATCATCGCATCGAGCATTTTAGGATCGTCGGTTGCGGGTCCCAACGTTGCGACAATTTTTGTACGTTTCAACGGCATACGCTTATTTCTCTTTAGTAAATTAGTAAATGCTTATTTTACTGCATTTACAGATGACAAAAACACCTTTTGTTAATGCTACCGTTCCCGATGCTCAGCCTTCCTGTTTATTTTAATTTGATCTAAATGCCTAAAAAGTATTGTAATTTATACAGTTAGAAATAAAAGAACAAACCAAAACTTAGCAATAACCATTACCCCCTAATTCCTTCTTTTCATTGTTAGTAAGATTTGCAACATAACTAAATCGATGTGGTGGTTGTTTTTGTGGACAAGCGCACATTTGGGTTTATTTTGTTAGGTATCTCACCCGACTAAAATAGTCAACTTTTAATAAATTCTCCTTTTATTTCAATAATTTAAAATAAAAAAAGTAAGTGGCACATAGCTTGATATGTATCAAGTCAGAAATTCTTGAAATTTCCCACTTGTTTTAGACACGCGACTTAGTAAAGGAGAAACGATCATGGCATTACGTCAATGTGCAATTTATGGAAAGGGTGGCATCGGCAAATCAACCACCACTCAAAATTTAGTCGCCGCTTTAGCTGAAGCGGGCAAAAAAGTAATGATTGTGGGCTGCGACCCCAAAGCGGATTCTACCCGTTTGATTTTACACTCAAAAGCGCAAAATTCCGTCATGGAATTAGCCGCCGAAGCGGGAAGCGTTGAAGATTTAGAACTCGAAGACGTGTTATCGGTTGGTTATTCTGGGATCAAATGCGTTGAATCTGGTGGTCCAGAACCCGGCGTTGGCTGCGCAGGACGCGGCGTTATTACCGCGATTAACTTCTTAGAAGAAGAAGGCGCATATACTGAAGATTTAGATTTCGTTTTCTACGACGTTTTAGGTGACGTAGTTTGCGGTGGATTTGCAATGCCAATTCGTGAGAACAAAGCGCAAGAAATTTATATCGTTTGCTCTGGTGAAATGATGGCAATGTACGCTGCAAATAACATTTCTAAAGGGATTGTAAAATACGCTAATTCTGGTGGTGTACGTTTAGCAGGTTTGATTTGTAATTCTCGTAACACCGACCGCGAAGATGAATTAATTGAAGCCTTAGCATCACGTTTAGGAACTCAAATGATTCATTTCATTCCTCGCGCTAATGCTGTGCAACACGCTGAAATTCGTCGGATGACAGTTATTGAATATGATCCAACTCATAAACAAGCAGATGAATATCGCGCACTTGCTCAAAAAATCATTAATAACAAAAAATTCGTTATTCCAACCCCGATCAGCATGGATGAATTGGAAGAATTATTAATGGAATTCGGCATTATGGAAGCAGAAGATACTTCTATTATTGGTAAAACGGCTGCAGAATTAGCTGCTGAAGCCATTGCTGCTTAAAATTATTTCTAGGTTTGAGGAAGTTAAAACCACTTCCTCATTTCAAATAGGAGCAAGATCATGTCATCTATGAATCGTGAAGAAACCGAAGCCCTGATTCAGGAAGTATTGCAAGTTTATCCTGAAAAAGCCCAAAAAGATCGCGCTAAACATTTAGCCGTTAATGATTCTTCGGTTGAGCAATCTAAAAAATGTATTACTTCAAATCGTAAATCTTTACCCGGTGTAATGACCGTTCGTGGTTGTGCGTATGCGGGTTCAAAAGGGGTTGTGTGGGGTCCAATTAAGGATATGGTTCACATTTCTCACGGACCTGTAGGTTGTGGACAATATTCTCGCGCTGGTCGTCGTAATTATTACGTTGGTGTGACGGGTGTAAATACCTTTGGAACAATGAATTTTACCTCTGATTTCCAAGAGAAAGACATCGTATTTGGTGGCGATAAGAAACTCGCTAAACTTTTGGATGAAGTTGAGGCTTTATTTCCTTTAAACAAAGGCACGACTGTTCAATCTGAATGTCCAATTGGTTTAATTGGGGATGATATTGAAGCAGTTTCAAAGAAAAAAGGTAAAGAAATCAACAAACCAATTGTGCCAGTACGTTGTGAAGGTTTTCGTGGAGTTTCTCAATCTTTAGGACATCACATTGCAAATGATGCAGTCCGTGATTGGATGTTAGGAAATCGTGATGGAGATACCTCTTTCCAAGCAACCCCTTATGATGTTGCAATTATTGGAGATTACAACATTGGTGGTGACGCATGGTCTTCGCGTATTTTATTAGAAGAAATGGGTTTAAGAGTTGTTGCACAATGGTCGGGTGATGGCACGGTTGCAGAAATCGAATTAACCCCGAAAGTTAAATTAAATTTACTCCATTGCTATCGTTCAATGAACTACATTTCTCGGCATATGGAAGAGAAATATGGTATTCCTTGGATGGAATATAACTTCTTTGGTCCCACCAAGATTGCAGAAAGTTTGAGAAAAATTGCCGCTTTCTTTGATGATACGATTAAAGAAAACGCTGAAAAAGTCATTGAAAAATACCGTGCAGAATATGATGCGGTGATTGCAAAATATAAACCTCGTTTGCAAGGCAAGAGAGTGATGTTATATGTTGGAGGATTACGTCCTCGCCATGTAATTGGTGCGTATGAAGATTTAGGAATGGAAGTCGTGGGTTCTGGTTATGAATTTGCTCATAATGATGATTACGATCGAACCATGAAAGAAATGGGCGATGCAACGTTATTATTTGATGATGTAACCGGATTTGAATTGGAAGAATTTGTGAAGAAAATCAAACCCGATTTGATTGGTTCTGGGATTAAAGAAAAATATATCTTCCAAAAGATGGGCATTCCTTTCCGTCAAATGCACTCTTGGGATTATTCTGGTCCTTATCATGGTTATGATGGATTTGCGATTTTTGCTCGTGATATTGATATGACTGTCAATAATCCTTGTTGGAACAAAATGAAAGCACCTTGGGTAAAAGAATCTGCTGCACCCGCTTTGAGCAAAGCTGCTTAATTTAATATTTCTCCCTTTGAGCAAAAAGGGAGAAAATATCTTAAAAACATCAATTTTTTCAATGCTTTATATCCGTTAGTCCACAGATGGGTGGCGCGGAAGGAGAAAGTCATCATGAGTCAAGCAATCGACAATATTAAACCCAGTTATCCCTTGTTCCGCGACGACGATTACAAAGCAAGCCTTGCTAATAAACGTCAAATGTTTGAGGAACGCATTTCAGAAGAAAAGATCAAAGAAACCTTTGAATGGTCGACTTCTGTAGAATATAAAGAACTTAATTTCAAACGTGAGGCTTTAACAATTAATCCTGCGAAAGCCTGTCAACCTTTAGGTGCGGTTTTGTGCACGTTAGGTTTTGAGAAAGCATTACCTTATGTGCATGGTTCACAAGGTTGCGTTGCTTATTTCAGAACTTATTTCAACCGTCATTTCAAAGAACCGATTGCTTGTGTTTCTGATTCTATGACCGAAGATGCAGCAGTATTTGGTGGTCAGAAAAATATGATGGATGGGTTAGAAAATGCGAAAGCTCTTTACAAACCAGAAATAATTGCGGTTTCAACAACCTGTATGGCAGAAGTTATTGGTGATGACTTAAATGCGTTTATTACCAATTCAAAGAAAGATGGAAGAATTCCAATGGATTTTCCTACCCCATTTGCTCACACACCGAGTTTCGTTGGCAGCCATACAACGGGTTGGGATAATATGTTTGAAGGCTTCATGCGTCATTTCACGTTGAATACGATGGAAGGCAAAGAAGTTGGCAAGAACGGTAAAATTAATTTAGTGCCCGGATTTGAAACCTATTTAGGTAACTTCCGTGTTATGAAACGCATGATGAAAGAAATGGATGTTGATTTCACATTGCTTTCTGATCCAGAAGAAATATTAGATACCCCTTCGGATGGTGAATATCGGATGTATGCAGGTGGAACAACCATTGCTGAAATCAAAGATGCTCCGAATGCAAAAACCACCATTTTATTACAACCTTGGCAGTTAGAAAAAACTAAGACTTTCCTCCAAAATACTTGGCATCATGAGATACCAAAAATCAACATTCCAATGGGTTTGGAATGGACAGATGAATTTTTGTTGAAAATCTCTGAATTAACAGGTAAGCCAATTCCTGATTCTTTAACCAAAGAACGCGGTCGTTTGGTGGATATGATTCAAGATTCTCACACTTGGTTGCACGGTAAGAAATTCGCATTATGGGGCGATCCAGATTTTGTAATGGGAATGACTAAATTTTTATTAGAACTCGGCGCAGAACCTATTCACGTTCTTTGTAACAACGCAAACAAACGTTGGGCAAAAGCGGTGAAGAAAATAATGGAAGATTCTCCCTACGGAAAAGACGGCGAAGTTTATATTGGAAAAGATTTGTGGCATATGCGTTCATTAGTCTTTACAAACAAACCAGATTTTATGATTGGAAACTCGTATGGTAAATTTATCCAACGCGATACTTTATTTAAAGGAAAAGAGTTTGAAGTTCCTTTAATTCGTATTGGATTCCCAATCTTTGATCGTCACCATTTGCATCGTATGACAACCTTAGGTTATGAAGGTGCAATGTACATTTTAACGACTTTAGTGAATGCGGTATTAGAACGTTTAGACGAAGAAACCCGTCAAATGGGCGTTACTGATTACAACTACGATTTGGTGCGTTAGTTCAACAATTGCGCTTTTCGTGAGTGGAAAGCGCAAGGAGAAAAATCATGCCCAGCGTAATGATTAGACGTAAAGAAAATGGTAATTTATTGTTTTATGTTGCAAAGAAAGATATGGAAGAAACTATTGCTTCAGTAGAAACCGATACCTCTGAAGCATGGGGTGGTGAAATTCTATTAACAGACGGTTCAAAATATTACATTGATCCGATTAGTCCACCGCCACAATTTCCAACTACTTTACGTTTCAAAAAAGCCTAACTTTATTTATTTTGGAGGTTTATTATGGCTCTTAAAATTGTTTTTGATGAATGTACGGCGTGCGGTGATTGTGAACCGATTTGTCCGACTAAATCAATTAAACCCAAAAAAGGTGTTTATGCAATTGATCCAGATACTTGCACCGAATGCGAAGGCGAACACGATTCTCCACAATGTGTTGATGTGTGCACAGTTCCCGATTGCATTATTCCTTTAAAATAGTGTCACGTTTCCTCCCTTTTGTGGGAGGAAATTCTTATATAAAATCTGAATTAAAATGAAAGGAACAATCTAATGAAAACACTAGACATCTCCAGAGAAATTGCTTTAAGAATTGCATTAGCAGCGCGGGCGTTGCCAGAAACCAATGCGGCAAGTTTGTTGAAAGTGTTGGCGGATACGATTGGATTGCCTCCGACGGAGGAAAAGCTACAATCTTTAAAAATCAAAGACTTAAAACATGGTGCAGATAACGAATTTGCTGCCATTGATAAAGAACATTTAATGCAAGCGTTGAAAATCTTGAAAGGCGAAACCATTGAAAAACCTGAAAATTTACCTACGCCAGAATTATATCAAGAAGGTGAATGGACAAATTCAATTCGGGTTGCGTGCGCGTCAAATCATGGCGAATTATTGGACGGGCATTTTGGATCGTGCGAACGGTTTTTGGTGTATCAAGTTAATCCAACCAATTTAAAATTAATCGATGTAAGAAATGCAACATCGCCTTCTCAAGAAGAAGAGAAAAATGTCTATCGCACTGATTTAATTAAAGATTGTCAAGTGTTGTTTGTGGCATCGATTGGCGGACCAGCGGCGGCAAAAGTCATCAAAGCGGGCATTCATCCTATTAAACATCTCGACGGCGGGTCGGCTCAAGATCGAGTGTCGGCTTTGCAACCTATTTTGGGGGATTCTCCGCCGCCTTGGTTAGCAAAAATTATGGGTATGAGCGCGGAACAACGGGTGCGTTTTGCGCAAACCATCGATGAGGATTAACTCATGATCTCAGAAAGCGATTTAGATCAAATAGTTGCAAAAACACATGAAATCGGTGCGCATAAATCGGGTTTGTTGGTTTTAAAACAAAATTTTCCGAATATTCATTTTACGCTATGTTCGGATGACGACATCATTAATGGCAAACCTCTCCGTGAATATCCTTTATTTAACATATACTTAGTAAATACAAGCGAGCATTGTGCGGTTTTAACCAACGATGCCGACAATGCCAGCGGCGTGGTGATCGCGTGGCGCACTGAAGATGAGGATTAATATCCATGAGTTTTATCATTGATTTTGAAAAACTAAAAAACGCTTGTGAATCATCAGATTACGAGGAATCACATCAAGCATTAATTTCAGCGGTGAGTCAAGAAAACTTGAATTTTAACATGGGGTTAATTCGAGGAGGTTGGCATCGCCCGGGTGCAGTCGTTGATGCGCAGGGCAATCGCATTGCGGATGATTTAGCGAGCTGGGCAGAACAAACGTCGGGCGGCGATGTCAATGTTTTACTTGAAAAAATTGCTTCTCAAAATTTATTTGCGACTCGTTTGACGGGCAAAACGCTTTATTTGGTTGCGCCGATGGGTGAGAAAGCAGCGGATTTTGTGCAGTTAGAAATTGAGCAAATTCAAGAAGTTATAGAACGTCCATTATGGCATGAAGATTGGATGCCCGAAGATTTAGGTGATTTTATCGATCCGCTTGATCCGCCAGAATTCATTGAAAAACCTCTAAAAAAACCTGTGTATTATTTCCGACAAATCAATTATATTCCTGATTTATTGGCGAAAATGGATAAATCAGATGAAAATTTCATTAAAATCAATCGGTTTCTGAATGAATGGGATGAATGCAGCGCAAGTGAAACGGCGACTTTTTGTGAACATTGGATATTTGCTTTAAGAAAAGAAGCGGGTTATCGAGAGGAAATTCTTATCAGAATGAAACCCATTTCCACGCATTTAGAAATCACTGATAAAATAGTACTTTTAGAAGAACATCGTGGTGCAAAATTAGCGAATTTAATTCATGGTTTTGATAGAAAAGTAGGGTATCCATTTGCTTGGTATTTCTTTATGTTGACAAATACGTACATTGATTACAACATTGCCGAAGCGGTGTTCAAAGAATTAATGGGTGCGTATGCTTATTTGCCAGTTCGTGATTTAAAAATTCTCCGTCGTTGGCACGATCAACCTTACGGACTTTAATTTCAAGTTGTTTTAATAGTTACGATTTGCATAGAAAAATATTTTCTATGCTCCTCTAAATATTTCTCCGCAGATTACTTTCTTCTGATCTAACTTTTAAATTTCTCCATGATGAATCGCGCACAACGTTTTATATTTATCGTGCAAATCTCTCT
>DYRG01000063.1 GCA_020718845.1 Thiomargarita sp. | reverse complement strand
TTTTGAGGAATTAGCAAATAATTTGTTAGTTTATCCAATGGGATAATCATTTGTTCAGTTAATATCAAAGATTACTCCTTTTCTATGGATTGGGAAAGGGCGGTGCATTCTTTGGGTAAAGATAAGAAGAAACGTTGGCGTTCTTCGCAGGTTAAAGTGCGGCGACGCGGTGGTTGATCCTCACTTATAATCATTGGTAATTGTTCTTTTGCGTAATTGATGAGTTCTTGTGTAGTGGGAAAGATTTTCCACAGTTTTGCTATATTATTAGAAACCGTAAGAATTTGTTGTCCATTAGGATTAAAACTGGCATCTCTTACTTCTTCATCATGTTTAAAAGTTTGCAAAAGATTACCCGTTTGCACATCCCATAATTTTACTGTTTTGTCTTTTGAATAAGTAATAATTCGCTGATCATTTGGACTAAAGGTAGCACTATTTACCCCTGCGTTATGTTTGAAAGTTTGCAAAAGATTACCCGTTTTTACATCCCATAGTTTTGCTGTTTTATCCCAAGAAGCAGTAACAATTTGCTGACCATTTGAACTAAAGCTGGCATTTCTTACAAATTCATTATGTTTAAAAATTTGCAAAAGATTACCCGTTTGTACATCCCATAATTTTGCTGTTTTATCACCTGAAGCGGTAATAATTTGCTGACCATTTGAACTAAAATTAGCATTTATTATTCTTACATTCCCATGTTTGAAAGTTTGCAAAAGATTACCCGTTTGTACATCCCACAGTTTTACTGTGTTATCACCTGAAGCGGTAAGGATTTTTTGATTATCTGGACTAAAACTGGCACTTCTTATTACAAAGCCGTCATGTTCAAAAGTGTGTAAAAGATTGCCCGTTTGTATATCCCATAGTTCTACTATCTCATTTGAAATAGTAATAATTTGCTGACCATTTGGACTAAAGCTGGCATCTCTTACAGCGTTATTATGTTTGAAAGTTTGCAACAGCTTACCCGTTTGTACATCCCATAATTTAGCTATTTTATCACCTGAAGCGGTAAGGATTTTTTGATTATCTGGACTAAAACTAGCATTTCTTACAAATTCATTATGTTTAAAAATTTGCAAAAGATTTTCCGTTTGTATATCCCATAGTTCCACTATCTTATTTGAAATAGTAATAATTTGCTGACCATTTGAACTAAAATTAACATTTTCTGCAAAAGAATCATGTTCAATAATTTGCAAAGGATTATTTATTTGCACATCCCATAGCTTTACCATTTTCTGAGAAACGGTAATAATTTGCTGACCATTTGAACTAAAGCTAGAATTTCTTATAGAGTCATTATGTTTAAAAGTTTGCAAAAGATTACCCGTTTGTACATCCCATAATGTCGCTATCCCATCATGATAAGTAATGATAGTCTGTTGACCATTTGGACTAAATTCGGCGTTAATTACCATATCATCATGTTTAAATTCTTGTAAAAGGTAACCCGTTTGTACATCCCATAGCTTTGCTGTTTTATCACTTAAAGCAATAATAATTTTCTCACCATTTGGGCTAAATATCATAGTATTATCTCTTAAAATAGAGTGATTGTTGTTTATGTAATTAAAAATTTGCAAAAGATCACCTGTTTGCACATCCCAAAGTTTTACTTTTTTATCCCAAGATGCAGTCAGAATTTGCTTCCCATTTGGACTAAAAATGGCATTTTCTATCCGATCATCATGTTTAAAAGTTTTTAAAAAATCTCCTTGTATATTCCAAAGTTTTATTTCATTTCCAGATATAGTTAGAACTTGCTCCCCATTTGGACTAAAAATAGCATTCTCTACATATCTATCATGTTTAAAAGTGTGTAAAAGATTTCCTGTTTGAGCATTCCATAACTTCACTTGATTTGAAATGATAACAATTTGTTCACCATTGGGACTAAAACTTGCGTCTTTTATTCTATCAGCAGGCAAGAAAGCAGGACCTGTTTTTATCATCATACCCTCAGAAAGAGGGTTAAAAGAAGCATTCATGATCATACCATTAGAATTAAAAAAAGTAGTATTTGTTATCTTTTCACTGTTTTTAAAGGTTTGTAAAAGATTGCCCGTTTTTACATCCCATAATTTAGCTGTTTTATGACCCGAAATGGTGAAAATTTGTTGTCCATTTGGACTAAAAATAGTCTTTTTTATTTCTTCTTCATGCTTAAAAATTTGCAAAAAATTTCCCGTTTGAATATTCCATAATTTTACGGTTCTATCATTTGAACTTGCAATAATTTGTTGATCATGAGGATTAAATATTACATCCTTAAATTGGAGAACAAGATTTTCTTTAAAATAAGAAATCATAGATGTGTACAAACTATCCACTGCTTGAGAAACGAAAGGACGATCTAAAGTGTTTCCCTTTTCATCCCATTGAATTGGCAAACCTTCTAAGGTTAATAAAGTTGCAAGTGTTACATTATTTTTTTCAAATTCCTGCCGTGATAAATCTGCTAAAAATAAAGATTGGGTTTTTAAGGCTTCATTACGTTGTTCAATGGCATTTTGTTTTTCTTGAGTGGCTTTTTCTTCACTTTGTTTCGCAATGGAAGTTTGTTGTTGAGCAATATCTTTTTGTTCTTCAGCTTTAAAATAAAAGAAACCCGCCACGATTGCAATAATTAAAGCAACAGAAGTAAGCAACTTCAAACGACGTTGTTGAGCAAGTTTCTCAGCGCGTTCTTGTTGGCGACGGGCTAGACTTATTTGAATAAAATCGATTTCATTTTCAACTAAGTGATCGCGCCATTTATCGAGGTTTTCTTCAGCTTCAATTAAACGTGCGCCGCGTAATAATAAATCTTTATCTTGTTGTTTTAATTGATATTCTTTTAAGTCAGATCGAATGCGTTCTTGCCAAACCCGAAAAGATCGATCTTCGGTCATCCATTCTCGCAACGGTTGCCAATGGCGAATCAATGCTTCATGCGCCACTTCAACTGTTTCTTCTCCCGTTTGCTCAATACGACTTGTGACCACCAAACGCGCATCCGCTAATTGTTTAATGATTTCACGTTGTGCCACGTTCAAATGTTTCAAAAAAGCCACTTGACGAGTATCTTCCGTGCCTTCACCAGGTCGCACCATTTGCACAAATAAATAACGCAGTTGTTGTTGACCTTCCTCACTCAAACGCTTATACACTTCATCTGCATAATTGGTTAAGGCTTGCGTCACCGTTCCTAACGCTTCATACGCCGCATGCGTTAATTTATTTTGCTCTCGTTTCTCCCATAATTGTTGCAAGGTAAATTGTAATAACGGCAAACTCCCCGTTTGTATCCCCACATCTTGAATAATTCGTTCAATTAATCCTTCCTCAAATTGAATGCTCAATTTAAGCGCGGGTTCTTCTATGGCTTGTTGTAAATTTTGAATGCCTAAATTACCTAACATTTTATTACGATACGCATCAAAACATTTCGCAAAATGTTCATGACTTAACGCATATCCTAGAAAATCCGCTCTCAAGGTAATTAAAAGCGTTAAATTAGAGGGTTTTGTTAATAAAAAATCAATAAATTGTTGTTGAATCGCGGGCGCATTTAAAGTATATAATTCTTCAAATTGATCAATCACTAACAAAATATGCTCAGAATGATGTTTTTGTAATATTCTTTGAATAATTTGATCTATTTCTAAAGTTTGAGTTTTGAAATGATCCGTTAAGGTTTTTGTTTCATTCAATCTTACTATTTCATTCGGTTCGGTTTGATATAAAGTATCCACTAAAGCTTCTGCGATTTGATAAAACGGATCAGCTTTTGGACGACAAACCGCCATTAACCAACCTTGCGTTTGGCGAGCTTTCGGCAATAAACCCGCAAAAACTAACGACGATTTTCCACTCCCACTATTTCCAATCACCGCCACAAAATTGCGTTCTAAAATCAATTGCTGTAAATCCTCTATTTCCTCTGTTCGACCAAAGAAATAGTCACTATCTTGCTCACGAAACGCCGCTAATCCACGATAAGGATTAATCAAATCCACCAAAGGCGGTAAATTACTAAAGTCTGTGAGTGATGTTTGCTCTAAACTTTCAATCCCAAAACTCTCAATAATTAATTGCAAACTATAAAACAAAAAATGCGCTTGTGAAGCATCGGCTTCTTCGCCTTTATGAATCAAATCATTGCGTAATTTAGATAACGCATCTAAATTAATCATTCGAATGTTGATTAAATCTTTATTGGTTGCTTTACTCCACGCATTAACAAAATTGGTTTCTCGAATAATGCCGAGTAATTGTCCCATCGTAAAATCTTGAATGCTTTTTCCTCGACCATTTTTAGCTTCTTTTTTCTCTTTTTCAGCAATATTACGCTGCGTTTCTAAATCTAACACATTCAAATGACGTAGCAATAATTCTCGCAAAGCAAATTCAATAATGCCTAAACACTCTTTTGCAGCAATGCTATAACCGCCTTTATCAAGCAAATTTTGTTTAATAAAAAGAATACGTTGCTCAAGGTTCATTTTTTCCTACCTCTCTTTTAACACAGATAAACACTGATTTGATCACAGATGTACATAGAACATTAATGTTTTCCACATCCACTGTAAAAGGTTGTCCCGACAAATAACCAAATTCCCCATACAAATAGCACTATAAACATTTTAAATTGCCATGTTTCATACCACTGTTTTGAAATATGATTGTTTTGATGTTCATGGTGGTGAGGTAAAAGATGCGGACTTAAATTAAGAAACGCAAATAGTCCTCCTAAAATTGCCCAGCCAATAATGCTCAATGTTTGATAACTTAAATGTCCAATCACAAAACAGTCAAATTTTGCACTGTATGAAATGTAATAAGCTAAAGCTGAACAATAATAAGAAACAAAAAAGACTTCTAACCATTCTACTTTTGTTTGAACGTGTGCAACAATATCTGTGCTTTCCTGAAGTTGTTTAGCAATTATTTTCATTTCTTCAGCAGATTGTTGCTGAAATTGAATATCGTTGTTTGATTCAACATCTCTAAAAATTCTTTGCGTTGTTCTAAAGGTTTCTTCTACTCGTAAGGCTTGTTGTGTTAGATGATAATATTGATTAATTACTTCACGAGAACTTGTTTCTGTGAAATAACCATTAATTGAAAAAAGCAAATATTGCTTACGAATCGGTTGCAAGGTTTGCTGGTTAAGATCAATGGCAAGTTGTGAGAATCGTTGCAAAATTAATCGCTGAAAAATAACTACCACATGATGCACAAAATATTTGTTAAAAACAATAGACATTCTTTGATCATCAAAAGGAATTTTATTATCCTGTTGTGGTAAGGTTTGATCGACTAAAAAATGAACCGTAGAAAGGCTTGTTATAGCAACCCAATGATGCGGATTCAATAATGTATTTGTAGTTTGACAACTACCAGGATGAGTTTCTTCTTCGATATGTGCTAAACGAAATAAAAGGTTTTGCCAATGTTCACGAAGTTTCTCATTGTTAAAATGAGCAATTTCATTAGTAAGTTGGCTAAATTTTAAGGTGTTAAATAAATTAAATTGTTGATAAGGAACACAAAACTCTGAATGTTTAAAAGGTTCTAAAAGGATATTTTGTAACTCTTCCAAATAGAAAATTCCTCCCGCTTTTCCTAAACGTTCTTTTAAAGAAACATCGATTGCAGGCGGTTGAGGAGCATTCGGATGTTCACTTACAGGTAGTTTAAAAGTTGGCGCAGTAAATGATCGACGTTGTGAAATACGATAATTTAATGTTTTTAACTGATGTTCTTCTAAATTATGCTCAAAATTAAAAGACAGCAACCCAGCCCCATAAGATGGTAATAAAAATAGCTCAATTCCTAAACATTTCAAATGCCCAATGAGTTCTTTTTTGAAATGAACATCTACGCCATTTTTAAACCACCGATTAACCGTTGCATCAGGCACTTTCCAATAATTATTTTCATCAAACAAAAAGTTTTGAACATTCTCCAATAATTCATAAATTTGTAAATTATGAATTTTATGAGTTTCCCAAAGAGAAATGTTTTCAAAAGTGTGGTTTGATAATGTATTTTGAGGAGAAAAAGAATGAGAATTAAATAAAAAAGGGAGTAAAACTCGGGTTTGCACCCCGTTTAATTTGAGTGACATAAGGGTTTCCTAACATTTAAAAAGATTACTTATTTTCTATGTTCAAAGGTAACAATATTGCAACACAACTACCTTTGCCTAATTCGCTTTGTAATTCAATTGTGCCGCCCATCATTTGGCAGAAACGCAAACTAATCGCTAATCCTAATCCTGTTCCTCCGTATTTACGGGTGGCAGACGCATCAACTTGCATAAAGGCTTGAAATAATTTGTTTTGATCTTCTTGACCAATTCCAATGCCAGTATCTTGTATTTCACATCTTAACCAAGTTTTGTCTTCAATTAATTGTTGTTTTACGTTTAAAGTGATTTGTCCGTGTTCAGTAAATTTGTTTGCGTTGCTCAATAAATTAAATAAAATTTGTCGAGTTCTTCGAGGATCAGCATAAATATTTGTAATGCTTTCATCATATTCAAATGAGAAATGATTATTACGTTGATCAAATAAGGGGTGCATTACATCAATGACTTCTAAAACTAAAGGTTTAAATGAGAAAGTTTCTAACTCAATATCTAAATTACCAGTTTCGATTCTTGAAATGTCCAAAATATCATCAATTAAATCTAACAAATGCTTTCCCGCCGCTAATATTTTATGCAAATCCTCGCACTCTTCCACCATATTTTTATCTTCCGCATCTTCAATCAAAATATCACTATATCCAATGATTGCATTTAAGGGCGTGCGTAACTCATGTGACATATTAGCAAGAAACCGAGATTTTGCTTTATTTGCATTCACTGCTTCATCTCGTAATGCTAATAAATCTTGAGTACGTTCTAATACTCTTGCTTCAAGTTTTTCATTAGCTTGTTTTAATGCGCCAACGGCATTTGTAATGTTCTGTTGATTTACGCGCAAATTACGAAACACAACTACTGCAATTAACAAACAAACTAGAACCGCAATGACATCTAAAATAAAAACATTACGACGGGTTTCTAAATAATTATCAGCGGCTTGAGAAAGTTCTTTTTTAGAAACATCATGACCGACTTTAATCATTAAGGTAAGTTCTTCAATAATTGCATCGTTCACTTTTAACGCATTAACAATATCATTTTTAGCTTGTGGATAATTATTTTCTCGGATTAAATCAAATACTTGTGACATTACAGTTTGACCTTGTGCAAGTACACGACGTTGAATTTCAATACGTTCTTTTTCTTCGGGTGTAACGTCTAATTTGTAAAGTTTCTCACGAGTTAAAATAAACTCTCGGGCGCGTTCACTAAACTCTTCCCATTCTTCCTCAATTTTAAAAGAATCATCTAAATTCAATGCGACTAAAACATTTAACATTCTTTCACGAATTAACCCACGCATGGTTTCCATGTATTGCAATTTGACGTTATGTTTTTTAACGAGATGTTCTAAGCGTTGATTGATGCCACTTAAACTGGTTAAACTAATGCTAGTTGCAGTCAACATAATGACCAAAATAGCAATAAAACCACTTAACACCCAATAAGGTTGTTTATGAATTGTTGTAACGGATTGGCTCATATCTAGTGACTCCTCCTGTTTTGAGTGGAACAAACTGTTATAGAAACAGTTTTCAAAACGGTCAAAATAATTTTTTATTATAATAAAATTCCCGCATTTTTCTTTAAAATACGGGAATCAAACATTTTACTTAGGGGGAGGATTATTTTTTTTTGCTTCCTCTAAACGTTGCATAAATTCTTGTTGAATTTTTTGGCGTTGTTCTGGATTAACTTCTCCTTCCTTATTTATTGGAGGTTGCATATTTTGTTGCATACCTTGTTGCATTGCTTTTTGTAACATTTGTTGAGGGGTCATGATTTCAAATCCTTCGGGCAATTTGAACTGTGCTGGATCAACTTTTTCATCGGTTTTAATGCTCAACACTTCTTGACGGACTTTGTTTTCGTGATCGGTGCTGCGCATAGATAAGCCGAGTTTCATGACTTGATCGCCGAGTTTCTCTGAGGCTTGAATGCAAGGTTCGGGGGATTTTGGCATAAAATCGCCCATTGCTTTCTTACGATCTTCTTTCATACTTTGCATATAGTCTGCAAAGGCTTTAATTTGAGGATTTTGTAATGCTTTCTCTGCGATAAATTCGTTAGAACAAACATTACCATTTGCAATAATTTGATAATGCACGGTTGGGTAACTGGCAATTTCAGGACCATCGCCTTTTTTCACTAATTCAACCTTAGCATCGGGGACGTTTTGAGGTTGTTGTTGCTGCAAATGTTTGAGGAAATCCGCAGGCGGTGCTGAAGGCGGAGTCATATCAAGCGCTTGTTTTTGTTTAGTATTTATCATGTAGCTTTTTTTATCGCCAAATGAAACCAACATAAACTGTTGCGCATCGCCGCCAGCTTCAATGCGAGCGTTTTTGTCGTCAATAATAACCTTTTGTTTTTGTGAGCCTTGTGGATTAGCGGTGGTCGTTTCAATTACCACTGCGGCGGGCGCGTTTGCAACCAATAAACTACCAATGAGCAACGTTAAAGTTTTTTGCATAAAAAATCTCCGAAATGTTAAATTTTGACAAACAAGATTAGCACGCATATTTAATTTAAGCGAGTGTCACATCATTGACAGGTGTGGTAGTTTAACAAATTTAGGGGATAGCTTTTTAAATGGCTAAAAAAAGCGTTGTTTCAAAATGTAGAAATGATCTATTTTAGAAAGGAATTGATTTAATCCATTGAATAATAAATTAAATTCTTGTTTTGGTTCGAGCGCGTCTAAAAAGTTTTTTAATTCTAATCCTAACTTGGTATTTCCTCTCAATTTTAAACGCCGATTGAAAAACAACGTATCGGGGTTATTTATGCTCGCGTTATGCTCGGACACCCGATTAGTTGCAAAATGCAATGGACTTCGCTTTAACCACCGCCCAACGTCGTGACGAGATTGCCAACCTCAAATGGACTGACATTCACGACGGATTTTTGTGGATTCAACAGCATAAAACTAAAAACCGCATTAAAATTAATTTATCAGAGGATATAAAATCATGCGCAATCGGAAACCTTTTTTAGGGCATTGAATTTTTTATAAAATTCTACCCAACAGCGGATGGGAAAAATACAGGGGTATTGCTCCACCCCAAAAATTGAATCAGAAAAAATTATTACAAATATGAAACATTTGAGCAATTAATAGGAGATTGTTATGACTTTTTCAAAACCCGTATTTTTAACTTTGAGAAAACTTGGCTACGCATTTTCTCTAATTAATCTATATATGATATAATATTACTATAGATTTGCCTTCTGTTCAATCGACGCTAAGTTTTGAACAAGCAACTGATTCTGCGCTAAAGAAAAATATTGAATTGTATAAAAAATTGGCTTTATAATAAATGACCTAATTTATTCGTGTTAATCCGTGATTAAATCCGTGTTTATCTGTGTTAAAAAAATTATAGTATAATACCTAAAAACAAATGAACAATAGAGAAAGAGGAAAGAAAAGATGAGTTACGGATTAGAATTAAGAGAAAGGGTAATAGAGTTTGTATTGGAAGGAAAAACAATGCAAGAAGCGCATAAGACATTTAAAGTCCATTACAATACGATTTCAAAATGGTTGAATAGATATTTGGAAGAAGGACACCTCAATCCAAAAGAAGCCTATTGGCAAGCACCTGCGGGGGTATTGCTCTACCCCTAAAATAAATTGGGAA
>DYRG01000013.1 GCA_020718845.1 Thiomargarita sp. | reverse complement strand
ATAAAGCCACTCGCGGAACGCTTTATCGTTACATCAAAACCGTGAAAAATGCTTCCGAAGGGTGCGTCACTGACGAGTAATTTTATTCTAGTCGTGTTCCTATGAAATAATAAAATTTTTATTTGTATAACACCTTGTTTTATAAAGTAAAATTAAATTATTTTCTAGGAACTTGACTATATTTATCCTTTGAAGGAAGTCGACAGTTGTTTGACAATTGGATCGTAGAGTTTTTTCTTGGTTTTGGGATATTCAAAATAAAAGGTTTTGAATTGATTGTTGTTTAAAATCGTTTTCTGATAAAAAATCTTTCCCAACACATATCCAGAAATCACAAACCAATTTTCTTTTAATACGCGATAGGTTACAAGTTTGGTTTGATTTTCTGCGGTTGTTCCTCGAGATTCTTCTTGATAACGTTGTTCTAAGGTTTGATCATTAAAATTGTGAGAACCGTACACTAATAAACTCGCATCTCCTTCTTTTGAAAGGAATTTTTGTCCGTCACCATTAGCCGCTTCGCCTTGCGGATATAAAATGTCTTTAGGGTAACTGATTGAATATTCAAATCTTTTATTACTGTAAGTTTTATAAAGCGTTTCTGCAAAGGCGGGTTGCGTCATGAAACAAAAGAAACCAAAACTTAACATCAAAACAAAGCGTTGCATAAAATTTTCCTCTCATTAGTTTAACGGGCGACGGCGTGGAGAATAGCGAGTTCTTCAGAGGTGAAACCCGCTTGTAATCTAACTTCTTGATTAAATGGGAGTTTGATCCCACTTTTTAAATGTTTGTGAATTAAATCTAAAAAAATTTGTTGCGAATTCAAACCGCGTTCCTCACACATAATGAAACCATTTTGAACCGCGTGCAACGTGACCTATTTCATCTCGATAAATTATTTTTAAATGTTCAATGGTTTTTAAATCATTGATTTATTTCAACTTTTCCGTCATTTGAGGCGTAACATCTAAACCACGCGCTTCCATTACTCGCGGCACTAACGCCATTCTCGACAATACATCGTCCGCCGTTTCGACCGCCAATTCCCACAAACCGTTGTGCGCAGGAAAGTCCCTTAATCAATAAAAATCTTCGTAATTTTAACCTGATCGCGCTTGCACTTCTTAGTTAATTTTATTTGTGAATAAGGCTTGACAGGAGTGATCGAGGTGTCTATAATGCACGCTTTCTTTGCAGCACATCGGGGCTATAGCTCAGCTGGGAGAGCACTTGCATGGCATGCAAGGGGTCAGCGGTTCGATCCCGCTTAGCTCCACCAGAAAATCTGCAAATAAAAGCGTCCGTCCCCATCGTCTAGAGGCCTAGGACACCGCCCTTTCACGGCGATAACGGGGGTTCGAATCCCCCTGGGGACGCCAATTATTTTCTTGTAATATCTTTTTGATTTCCCTCCTTTTTTTAATCCTTGAAATCCGTCTCATTGTTTCTTATGAAATTTAATTTCGTAAGTGCCTTTTAGTTTTTCCGTTTGATCATAAGTTCGATGCAACCCGCGCTAAACCGTGTAAAATACTCACTATTTGCGAAAAGGAACTTTTTTATGACAATGGACGACCGCGACGGGTTTATTTGGTTTAATGGCGAACTTATCCCTTGGCGCGACGCTAAAATCCACGTTTTGACCCATACCTTGCATTACAGCATGGGCGTTTTCGAAGGGGTGCGCGCCTATCAAACCGACAAAGGAACGGCGATTTTCCGTTTGCCCGAACATACCCGCCGACTCTTTGATTCTGCTCATATTTTGAATATGCGCATCCCTTTTGATCAAGAAACCATCAATAAGGCTACGCTTGCCGTCGTCCGTGAGAATAAATTAGAAACCGCCTACATTCGCCCGATTGTGTTTTACGGTTCGGAAGGGATGGGTTTGAGAGCCGATAATTTAAAAGTAAATGTCGCCATCGCTGCGTGGACGTGGGGCGCGTATTTGGGCAAAGACGGCATCGAAAACGGCATTCGGATTCGCACCTCTTCTTATACACGTCATCACGTTAATATTAGTATGTGCAAAGCAAAATCGACCAGCAATTACGCAAATTCGATGTTGGCATTGCAAGAAGCCTTAGCGAGCGGCGTGGACGAAGCGTTATTGCTCGACGCGCAAGGTTATGTGGCGGAAGGCAGCGGTGAAAACATTTTTGTAATTCGAGATGGAATCATTTATACGCCCGTTTTAACGTCGGCATTAAATGGCATTACCAGAGCAACGATCATTCAATTGGCAAATGAAATGGGATTAGAAGTTCGTGAGAAACTCATTACCCGTGACGAAGTATATGTTGCCGATGAAGCGTTTTTTACAGGAACAGCAGCAGAAGTTACACCCATTCGTCAATTAGATCAACGGGTTATTGGAAATGGCGGGCGCGGCGAGATTACCGAAAAACTTCAAAGCAAATATTTCGATGTTGTTCACGGACGTAGTGCGAATCATTTGAATTGGTTGAGTTATATTTAAGATACTTTTAGATTAGGAAATAATATTTTCGTTCCCAGTTTAATAAATTTGAAACGAGAAAAATCTCCTAATTTAAAATGATTAATTATTTCTTTGAAAATTTGCCTTTATCATCAAAATATAAAGGCGTATCAGGAAAATCTTTAGCAGTTAAGGCTTTGATTTTATTCAAAACTTGCTGTTGTGGATCAATTAAAACACCATCCGTTCTACTTTGCATTGTAGAAATAATTTTCCCGCCCACAAATTCCCCTTCAGGCGTAACTTCCACTTTTAAGATCGGCGCTATCCCATTGACATCTTTGATATTTATGCGTCCATGCGTACAAAAATTTCCCAAACTGTACGCAATCAAACGATTTTGATAAAGTTCCAACGCCCTCGAAACGTGCGGTCCATGCCCAAAAACCACGTCCGCCCCCGCATCGATCACCGCGTGCGCAAATTGATAGACATTCCCGCGATTTTCACCCGCATAAGTTTCTTCTTTGCGCGTAACGTTTTGATATTTCGCACCTTCTGCGCCCGCGTGCATCGACACAATCACAATATCCACTTTTAACGATAATTCAGAAACCAGTTGCTTTGCGGTTTCTATATCTCGAATATTTGCAGTTCCTCGACTTGCTGAAAAAGCAGTGAAACCATATTTCAAACCTCCTTTCTCAAAGATAACCGAAGGTTTAGAACTAAATCCAGCCGCCATAATACCTTGATCTTCAAGGATTTTTAAAGTACTTTTTTTACCCGCATCGCCAAAATCTCCAACATGATTATTTGCAATGCTTAATACATTAAAACCCGCATTTGTTAAATGATCCACATATCGAGTCGGCATTCGAAACGAAAAACATAAAGACGGATTATTACAGTTTTTTGCACTTTTTCCTTTATCTAATAAAACCCCTTCTAAATTCCCAAAGGTAATATCTCCGCTTTTCAAAATGGGCGTGACTTGCTTTAATAATGCTCGACCATCATTGGGAGGAAGTTCATCTTCTTCTGGAAAGCTACTTCCTAACATCAAATCGCCGACTCCAATAATTGTAACGGTGTCTGGTTTTTGCGCATAAACAGTTGAATTTATTAAAATAAATGCTAAAATCACTATAAAACGATTCATTTTAGAGTTTCTCCCTATTTCAAATGTTTTCAGAAAGGATACAATGCCCACCTTGTTTGCGAGCATCTTTTAATAAATCTTCGGCGATTTCTAAGATTGCTTCGGGTAAAGATTCTCGACAAGATAACACACTCGCTAAACCCATATTTAAACTCACTAAAAAAGGCTCGCTTTCGATCTTTTGAGGTAATTCTAATAATTGCATAAGTTGTTGAATATCCTCAGCAACGTGCAATGCACCTTCCCAAGGTGTCATAGGTAATAAAATCACTAAAACGCCTTCATTATAATGCGCAACCACATCCGCTGCACGTTTTAAACGACTTTGAATCACTCGACCGATTTTCTCTAACGCTTCTTTTGCAGTTTCTTCACCTTCAGTTGTTTGATATTTCTCCCACTGATTAGGAGAACATAAAATAATTGATAAAGGTAATCCTTCACTCGTCATTCTCAACCATTCTTGCTCAAAATGTTGATTAAAATTTGCTTTGGTTTTTAAAGGTTCAGCTGATTCAGTTAATTGATTTATGTCTTTATTTTGCTGAAGTTTTTCATAACAATTATGATACATTCGCGCATTTTCTAAAGCAATCATCCATTGTTGCGAAAGAATTTCAATCGCTTCAACCCGCGACGGTGTAAAAACGTCCATTTCACGACGATGCTCCAAATAAATCAAACTACTCAATGAATTACGTCGAAATAATGGCACTGCCAACATTGCTCGCGGATGATATTGCCGCATATAAGGGTCTTGAATGACAAATTGCTCACTTAACGTATTGTTTAATAAATATAATTCTTTATTTTGCAAAGTCATTTGTAAAAATAACAACGGCACATCGAGCGGATTTTCGGGTAATACCGTCGTGTGACGAGTTTGGTGAAACAAAATTTCGTCAGGAATTTCCAAACGACAGCACCGATCATTGGGCAACACCAACACCGCCGCCTGCGCACGACTGTGTTCAAGCAGGCTTTGCAGAAAGATTTTAATCACATTATCCAAGCGCAACTCGCCTGAAATCGCCCGAATCGCCTTAAAAAGCCCCTGCCAATCGGGTTGTTCGTGGTTTGCCATTTGTTGCCTCCAGCGCATTATCCTAAAGAGTTACAAACTGCATGGCAAATTTCATTCCCCAAATCCGTTACAATATACCGATGCTGGATACTTTGAACTCTCGACAACGCGACGCGGTACGCACGGTGGATTGCCCTTTATTGGTGCTCGCTGGGGCTGGAAGCGGAAAAACCCGCGTCATTACTTATAAAATTGCTTATTTAATCAAAGAGTTACAATATAAAGCCCGACACATCACCGCCGTGACTTTTACCAATAAAGCCGCGCGTGAAATGAAAAGTCGGGTTTCTCAAATCTTAGATGCGAGAGAAACCAAAGGTTTAACGGTTTCAACTTTTCATAATTTGGGTTTAAATATTCTTAAAAAAGAAATTAGACATTTGGGTTATAAAGAAACCTTTTCAATTTTTGATGATCAAGATTGTTTTAAATTAATTCAAGGGCTAGCGGGAGAAACCGCCGATAAAGATCAACTTGATTTTATTCAAGCACAAATTAGTCGTTGGAAAAACGCCGAAGTTTCTCCCGAACAAGCCTTTTTATTAGCGGCTGATTTACCTACTGAACAAGCGGCAAAAGCCTACGGTTTATATTTAAAACAATTAAAGGCTTATAATGCGACTGATTTTGATGATTTAATTAATTTACCCGTTAAAATATTTCGTGAGCATCCAGAAGTATTACAACGTTGGCAGGATAAAATCCATTATTTATTGGTCGATGAATATCAAGATACTAATACCAGTCAATATCAATTAGTGAGACTTTTAGCGGGTATTCGTTGTGCTTTGACGGTGGTAGGAGATGATGATCAATCGATCTATGCGTGGAGAGGTGCGCAACCTGAAAATCTTCATTTATTACAACAAGATTTTCCACGCTTGAAAGTGATTAAATTAGAGCAAAATTATCGTTCGACGGGTTACATTTTAAAAGCTGCAAATACTTTAATTAGTAATAATCCGCATATTTTTAATAAGAAACTTTGGAGTGAGAAAGGCGACGGCGATCCTTTGAGAGTTATCTTTTCAAAAGATGAGTTTCATGAAGCGGAAAGAGTGGTTTCTGAATTGATTAGTCATAAGTTTCAACATCGAACTGAATTTTCAGAATATGCGATTTTATATCGCGGTAATTATCAAGCAAAAACGTTTGAGAAAATTCTTCGAGCAAATCGGATTCCTTATTTTTTAAGTGGTGGAATGTCGTTCTTTGAAAGAACTGAAATCAAAGATTTAATGGCGTATTTGAAATTAATGGTTAATCCCGACGATGATAATGCGTTTTTAAGAGTAATAAATACCCCACGTCGAGAAATTGGTGCAACGACTTTAGAGAAACTGGGTAATTATGCACAAGAACGAGGGATTAGTTTATTAACGGCGTGCTTTGAATTTGGTTTAACGCAAATTCTTTCTGAAAAAGCTGCCGAGAATTTACAATATTTTGCGAATTGGTTAGTGAATTTAAGCGATCAAGCCGAAAGAAATGTCAGTCCGATTGAACTAACGCGAGAATTGTTAAAGGCAATTAATTATGAAATGTGGTTGAAAGATACTTGTTCTGACACTAAAACTGCTGAAAAAAAAATGGCAAATGTTGAAGAGTTAATTTTATGGATGCAAGAATTATTAGAACGTGAAGATAAAAACAATTTAAAAGACATTGTAAGTTATTTGAGTTTATTAGATATTTTAGAGCGTCAAGCCGAAGAAAAAACCACCGATAAAGTTTCTTTAATGACGTTACACGCCGCGAAAGGTCTTGAATTTCCTCATGTTTTTATTGTCGGCATGGAAGAAGAAATCTTACCACATATCAATAACTTACATGAAGAGGTT
The DNA here is from genome assembly GCA_020718845.1 of Thiomargarita sp. Classification (GTDB taxonomy): domain Bacteria; phylum Pseudomonadota; class Gammaproteobacteria; order Beggiatoales; family Beggiatoaceae; genus DYRG01. Next base: position 57,434 of record DYRG01000013.1, on the reverse strand, counting down.
TTATTACAAGAAGAAAGAAGATTGGCGTATGTGGGGATTACAAGAGCGAGAAAAACTTTAACCTTTAGTTTAGCAGAAAAGCGCAAAAGATATGGAGAATTACAGAGTTGTCAACCCAGTCGTTTTTTAAAAGAACTGCCACAAGATATTATGATTTGGGAAAATCCTCAAACAACCTTAGATTTGAAATCGCGTCAAATTAAAGGACGTGCGCATTTAGAGAATCTTCGAACCATGTTAAAAACTTAGGAAAATCAATATCATGTATAAATCAATCATTATCAACGGATTATGGACAAACAATAGCAGTTTTGTGCAATTATTAGGTTTGTGTCCATTATTAGCGGTGAGCAACACGGTTGTCAATGGGGTAGGATTAGGCATTGCAACTATTTTAGTGTTAATCATTACAAATACCTTAATTTCAGCGTTGAGAAACTATATCCCGCATGAAATCCGTTTGCCGATATTTGTTCTTTTAATTGCGTGTTCTGTGAGTGCGGTAGAATTTTTCATTAAAGCCTATTATTATGATTTGTATATGGTTTTAGGAATTTTTATTCCTTTAATTGTTACGAATTGTTTTGTGATTGGACGCGCTGAAGCATTTGCTATCAAAAATACAGTAGGACATTCTATTGTCGATGCAATAAGTATTGGGATAGGATTTACGATTGCAATTGCTTTATTAGCAGGGGTAAGAGAAATCATTGGACAAGGTACTTTATTTGCCAATGCAGACATTATGTTTGGAGAAAGTGCAAAGTTTTTAACAATCACGGTTTTTGAAAACTATCGTGGATTTCTCTTAGCGATTTTACCGCCCGGGGCTTTTTTAGTATTAGGATTATTAATTGCGGGCAAAAATTGGTTAGAAAGTCGCGCTAAAAAATCGATTAAAATAATTCCTATTAAATTGGTTGAAAATACCTTATAATATTATTTCATTTTCCGTTTGAATTGACGGAATAACTTTTAGAGGAAAAGAACAATGCATCCAATGCTCAACATTGCCATTCGAGCAGCCCGCCGAGCAGGTGATGTTATTTTGCGAGGTTTAGAACAACGTCATCATTTGCACGTTGAAATGAAAGGACATAATGATTTTGTCACAGAAATAGATCGTCAAGCAGAATCTGCCATTATTGATACGTTATTAACTGCGTATCCACATCATAGCATTCTTGGGGAAGAAAGTGGCAAAAGAACAGGTAAAGAACCTTTTCAATGGATTATTGATCCGTTAGATGGAACAACTAATTATTTGCATGGTCATCCTCAATTTGCGGTATCAATTGCAGTGAAACATAACAACCGTTTAGAACAAGCCGTTGTTTATAATCCTTTAACAGAGGAACTTTTTACTGCTTCGCGTGGTCAAGGTGCGTTATTAAATAATAAAAGAATTCGTGTGAGCAACGTTCCTCAATTACAAACTGCTTTATTAGGCACTGGGTTTCCTTTTCGTGAAACTAATTGGTTAGATACTTACATAGAGATTTTTCGTGATTTGATGCTTAAAACATCAGGCATGAGAAGATGTGGTTCTGCGGCATTAGATTTAGCGTATGTTGCCTCTGGAAGATTAGATGGTTTCTGGGAGTTTGGTTTGAAACCTTGGGACATTGCTGCGGGCACGTTATTAGTATTAGAAGCTGGCGGCTTAGTATCTGATATGCAAGGAAATAATGACTTTTTAGAAAAGGGCGACATAGTTGCGGGTAATTTAAAAATCCATAAGCAATTATTAGAAATAATCAAACCTCACCTCAAATAGAGATAGAGAAACAACATGAATGAAGCTGCATTAGTAAAACAATGGCGACAAGCTGTTGCAAGTGATTTACGACAATTAGCAATTTTGCATAGTCGTGAATTAACTTCTGAAGATTTAAATGGTTTAATTGAAAACCATTTTCCTGAAAGTTTAGGCTTTCGTTTAACGTCAGAAAATGGTCAAAGTTGTTTAGATTTTGTTCAAAAATCACTCGATAATATAAAAGAAATAAATCAACAATTATTAGATGAACTTGCAATGGATTTTGCAGGCATTTATCTAAATCATCAATATCAAGTTTCTCCGTGTGAATCTGTATGGTTTGATGATGAGAATTTAATATTTCAAGAAGCGATGTTTGCCGTGCGAGAATTTTATAATAAATATGCCTTAGAAGCAGAAAATTGGCGAATTATGCCGGACGATCATTTAGCATTACAAATTCAATTCATTGCGCATTTGTTAGATCATGATGAAACGAAAGAAACGTTATTGGATTTAAGTCGCTTTTTAGATGAGCATCTTTTACGTTGGATTGATCGATTTGCTGCAAAAGTGAATAAACGTTGTTCAACCCAATTCTATGCTGGAATTAATATTTTAACCGCGCAATATTTAGAGGAAATGCGCGATATGTTGGCGGCGTTATTAGAAATCCCTCGTGAAACCACTGAACAAATAGAAAAACGTTTAGCAAGAGAGAAATCAAAACCAGAGCTAGTTGTTCCTTTGAAATTTATGCCGGGTGCTGCTCCAAGTTGGTAACAAATGATACCTGAAATTCAAGCAACTTGGTGTGTTCACAATCGCATAGAAAACGCGAGTTGTCAGGCGTGCGTAGATATTTGTCCGCAGAATGCTTGGCAATTAGATGATGAAGGTTTGAATTTAGATACCGAAATATGCGATGGTTGTGGTTTGTGCGCACCGATTTGTCCAGAAACCGCAATTAGCCATAATTACAAAGCATTATTGCGACAACGTGGCGTATTTCATTGGGCATTTCTGGCGTGTGAGCAAACGGGTTTAAATGAAGAAATAAATGGTTTAATTCCTTGTGCGCACGCTTTAGGTTTAAGAGATTTGTTAGTGTTGCATCAACAAGGTATGCAGGCTTTATTTGTCGCGGTAGGAAATTGTGAGGAATGTAGTCGAGGGGGAGGTGGTTTCTTTGAAGATTTTATGGCGTTAAATAATGCATTAGAAGATCGTCAATTGCCACAAGTTTTATTGAAATCCTTAGATGCAGAAAGTTGGTTAAAACAAAGTTCTTATCAAGATATGCAGCCTGCGCCGAAAATAGGTTTTGATACCAGTCGACGAAGTTTCTTTAAACAGGGATTTCAACAAAGTGTTCAAACGGTGGGTCAAACTGTTGGATTTTTAGAAGAACCGCTTGAACAAATTCCTCAACCTGTGGGTACATTATTACCAGAGCAAATTGGTATTTTACCCTTTGTCCCGATTATTCATTTAGAACATTGCATTGGGTGTGATGCGTGCATTAAACTTTGTCCTCACCAAGCCATTGAATTAGATGACAATAAATATCTTATTCATTCAAAACAATGCACAGGTTGCATGATTTGTTTTGATGTTTGTAATGATGAAGCAATTGATATAGAACAATGGGTTTTACCAGAAACCACCGAGATTGTTTTAGAAAGAAAACGTTGTCGGCGTTGTGGAGCGCCTTTTCATCGCCCAATAATTGAGCAAACAGTGAATGAATTATGTCCGATTTGTTTGCAAGTAAATCACCATCAAAATTTATTTCAAGTGTTAAAATAAATGCCACCCGAAAAATTTGAGCAATTGGTTGATGAACTCACGCATTTTGCAGAGAAAAATCCTCAAGCCTATCGTTGGAGAGTTTTTGCTTTAGCGGCGTTAGGTTATGGTTATATTTTTTTTATCATATCGATTGTTTTAATTTGTGCAATTGTTTTAATTTCTTTGCTTTTAAAAGGTCATTTGCACGTCGTTATTGCAAAATTAATTTTAGTAGTTGGAGGATTGCTGTATATTATTTTACGGGCATTATGGATTCGATTTCCGCCGCCGCAAGGAAAGGTTTTAACACGAGAGCAAGTTCCTCTATTATTTGAAATCTTAGATGACATTAGAACACGATTTCAAGCCCCTCAAATTCATACCGTGTTGCTTACAAATGAATTAAATGCAGCGATAGTGCAACTTCCTCGTTTGGGGGCGTTTGGTTGGTATAAGAACTATTTAATTGTCGGGATGCCGTTATTGCAAGCATTATCAGTTGAACAATTGACGGCGGTGTTGGCGCACGAATATGGGCATTTGTCGGGGGCGCACGGGCGATGGGGGGCGTGGATTTATCGACTTCGACAAACGTGGGATCGCTTGATTTCAGGGCTTCGAGAGAACCAAAATTGGGGAAATGGGCTGTTTTATCGTTTTTTTGAATGGTACGTCCCGTTTTTCAATGCTTACTCTTTTGTGTTAGCGCGTCAAGAAGAATACGAAGCTGATCGCTATTCTACTGAAATTAATGGAAAAATCTATGCTGCGCAAGCGTTGGTGAGTGTTGATTTAAAAATTCGTTTTTTGCAAGAACGCTTTTGGAAAAAATTCTACCAACACGCTGATAATATTGAAGAACCACTGCACGCACCGTATCGACTTTTGCAAAAAATCCTCCCTCAGACCTATGATCAAGCGTTAACCCCCCAAGAAAAACAACAATGGCTTGCCGATGCGCTCGCTCAACAAACCAAAATTGACGACACCCATCCTTCGTTGGCGGATCGGTTGGCGGCATTGGGCGAAACGGCGAAATGGATTACGCCCATTAAAATTAACGCTGCAACTCATTGTTTTGGCAAGCATTTAGATGACATTTTAGATGAATTCAGTAATGAATGGAAAACAAATATTTCTCCACAATGGTTAGAACGTTTCAAATATGTACAAAGTTCTAAAGAAAAATTAAAAGAATTAATTGAGAAATCTAAACACGAAACTTTAGATATTTCAGAATGTTGGGAACGTGCAGAATTAATAAAAGAGTTTTATGGAAATGATCAAGCGCTGCCTTTCTATCAATTAATTATCAAGAAAGAACCACAACACGCCCCCGCACTCTTTGCAATAGGAACTATTTTCTCAGAAAAACAAAATCCTCGTGCGCTAAATTTTTTAAAGAAATCAATGGAGTATGATTCAAGATTTATCGTCATTGCTTGCGAACAATTACATCTTTTCTATCAAAAAAAAGGTCAATTTGAAACCGCACAATTTTATTTAGAACGCGCTCAAGCCCGCGCACAAGAAGAACAATTTGCCGAATTTGAACGTAACTCATTAAATTATAAAGATAATTTTTCAGAACACCATTTAGAAGAAGAAATGAATATTATTGATAATTTAATTCAACAATTACAAATAGATAAAACAATTAAGAAATTATATTTGGTGAGAAAAAACTTGCAATATTTACCAGAGAAACCTTTATATATATTGGGTATTGTGCGCACAATAGGTTTGAGAAATAAAACTGATAATACACAATATGTTCAAAATTTAAGTAAAATCATTAACTTACCGATTGAATTATTGATAGTTGTTATCGATGATTATCCCAAATTACGCCGAAAAATTAAGAAAGTTCCTCTCGCATTGATTTATCAAAAAAACATTGCATGGTGGAAAAAATGGTGGGTTTGGACATTGTTTTTATTAGCAATTTTGCCACTTTTGTTTTTATTACAAAACGACGAAGAAATCCCTCAATCTTTAGTTCAACCTATTTCAAAACCACTCGTTAAAATAACCGAAGTTCCTCCCGTTATTTCTCAAGAGAATTTGCTCACACTTGCTCAACAACAAACGCAATTTAAATTTAATCATCTCCTTTCATACGACAAACGTTTAGTGGAAGGTTTGAAACTCGCTTTTGAAATCTATCCTCCAATGTTAGCAGATATGTCTACGCCTTCTGTTAAAATAAACACCCAGCAATTAGATGAAGAACGTTTTGAAATCACTTATCAAATCAATTTCAATGACGAAAAAACGCTTTATTATCACATTATTTTAAGCAATCAACCTGAACAAGTTTTAAATAATTTTCAAGCAATTCTAACCACTTTTGCTCAATTTAAAACGATTTTTCAACCGCGTCGTTTTCCTGATATAATTACCGAAACTACTTTAAAAAAAGTTAATAACGATGTTTTCTTATTTGATACCTTTGAATATTTAAAACAATTAGATTTTATCGATCATCATATCCGTAATCGTAAAGAAAATTCAACACTTTTGTTATCTGCCAGTGAAATATTTGGATGGTTAAGTTTTTTTAATAATCATCAACGTCATACTGTTTTATCAGATAAATTAGCAATTCAATCATTGGTCTATCTTCTGATGGGAAATCATTTTTCGGCGGATAGTTCCTATCAACAAGGTTTATTATTATTAGCATTAGATTATCCAAATGCAGCATTACCTTTTTTTGTAAGAAAATCTAATCATTTATTATCGCAATTGTTAAGTGCTTTCATTCGTCATGATATAGATTTTATACAACAAACTTCTGAAGAAAAAGCAGCGTTTCATCAAATAAGTTGGTATTTAATAATGCGGGCTTATCAAAATATGCAAGCCTCTGGTTGGACTAACTTTTTTATGCAAAGAATTGTTGAAAAATATCCAACTTTTATCGCAGGTAAAAATTACATTATTTCACAAGGAAAAGTCGAATTAACTCGAGTTTTAACTTATCCTTATTTAGCGGAAATTTTTCTTCAGCATTTAAAAATTGCAGAACTCTTATTAGATATTACTTTATCGGATCAAAAACGTGATTTAATTCGTAATCCTCGTTATAAAATTGAAACCGACGATTGGGCAACTTTCTATCATCAATTATTAGATCAAAATACGCGCTTAAAGAATGCTCAAAGTTCTATTTTAAGCGTTTCTTTATTGCGTGATTTATTAACTGAAGAGGTTTTAAATACGTTAATAATTGCTTACGAATTAGCGGCGGATCAATTATTAGATTTAGGACGAGCAGATAATGTTTTAACGGCGATTGAAACTGTGTTTGCAAATACGCCCGTTTTTCAAGCCTTACAATTACGCCAAAAAATGAAACGTCAACAAATCACTGAGATTGAAAATGATTTAAGCACTATTTCTCTCGATCAAACTAATGTATTTTTATTAAAAACGATCTTATCAATTTATGCAACCTTTGCAAATGATGCTAAAAAACGTCCAGAAATCTTGAAAACATTAGAAACTTATCGATTGTTGCAATATCCAAATGTGCAAGGTCATGTTCAACTTTCTAAAATGTATGAACAGTTTTATTATTTGCCACAAGCAGACGGTTATTTAAAGAACGCATCAAAACTTGATCCCTTTCAAAATGCTTATCAAGTTTCTTTCCCAGAAATAAAAGCGTTGATTCCCCCAGAAATAGATAATCGTGAGTTGGCTTATTCTTTGAATGAGGGAAGGGATGTGCTTTTAACACCAGAGCAACGTTGCACAATTAACTTAAATAGTGCTATATTAAAAATCAAACAGAATCAAATAGTTGAAGGAATAAATGATTTATTAATGAGTTTAGAAACCCAAGCGATTTCTCAGCCTGATTATGATCTGGCGTTACAATGGCTTAAACAACTCAAAAATTCGATGCAACCCATTAAAAAATAAGACTTTTTTATTTAGATAACATTTGTCATATTGAATTGCATTATCGTAATAATTTGTAACATCTATGTTAAAATAAACCTTAGTTAGCGATTTTATAGGAGGATACTTTGAACAAATTAAGAACGTTATTAGAGGATAGCAACGCGCCTTATTTGGAGGATATCTACGAGGAAATTCATCGTAGAAGTACGCGATTAGAAATTATTTTGCGCACGGCTATTATTTCATTTCTAGCAATTTGGTTGTTGGTGTATGCAACTTCTTATGCAGATTTCTTTTATCACTTTGCAGTAAGTAGTATTTTAGTTGGGGTTGGTGTGGGGCATTTCATGTTAGCAAATACCATGATGTTTCAACGCTGGCATTCTTATGCTTTTGTAATCATCGATGCAATATTATTGACCGCCGTTTTGTTTTATCATTCATACGGTGAAGCTCTAATAGAACCTCACACAAATAGCAGTAATATTGTCTATTACATTTTATTTATCACCTTGACTTTATTGAGTTATTCTCCCCGTTTAATTTTAGCAAGTATGGTAATTAATGTTATTGCGTGGAATGTAGGTTTAATGAATTTATCTGCGGCTTTTGAAGCGACAACCCATCAATGGTTGCATCAGAGCATTTTAATGTTTATACACGGGGTTTTATTGGCATTTGGAATTGGTTTGTTGCGGCAATCAATGACACGCCAAATTATTGCAGAACGTGAGTTTTATGATGTGTTAGTCGCTGAGAGAGCAAATCATGCAAATCAAATAGAGGATTTTACCGATAAAATAACCCGTTTGGGAACGCGAGCAGCATTTGATCGAGATAGTGCATTATTTACTAAAGTTTTTGCGGAAGGACGCTTAACTGATTTAACCATTGCATTTATTGATTTAGATGGCGCACAAATGGTGAAACAAAAACAAGGTGAGGAAAGTTTTGAGAAACTCTTAGCAGTATTTGCAGATATTGCTCGCACACAATTTCGTTCTTCTGATATGTTGTACCGTTTTAAAGACGCGCATTTTGCTTTGTTAGCACCCGGAGCAACTTTGCGTAATGTTGAGCGTTTGCAAAGCCTTTTAAATAACATTATGCAGAAACTCTCTGAACAAGGTTTCCCAGACGTAGAAGCTAGAATGGGTTTAACGACTTTACATGAAGCACAAAGTGAAAGCAATGAAATATAATATATTGATCTTATTAGCTTTATTTTACGCTTTGCCAGTAAATGCTGCTAATCCTCCTCCTTGGTTAGCAACTGTTGAAGCTGAAATAGAATTTCCTAAAACAAGTTCTTGTCCAGAAATCGCCATTGCTGTTTTAAAAGAAGGTGGTTTTGCAAAGGTTTCTCAACAAAACAACGCGCTCTTTGCATCATGGAAAGAAGGTAAGCATTATCAATATAAAGTTTTAGTAAAATGTTTGCCGCGCTATAATTTAATTACCATTACAGTTGTGAGCACGCAATCTGGCGGATTACAAAAAGCTAAACAACTCTTAGAAAAAATGAGAGCAATGGCAACTGGAAGCAGTGAAGAACCTCCTTTACCCGGTCATTCGCCCGATGAAATAGAAGAAATCCCCGATTGTAGCGATGGCGTAGCATTAGTACGTTGCCTTTCTAGCGTCCCAGAAGATAGCTTAGAAATCGTTCAAGATTACTTCAATAAAATCAAAGCAAAACAAAAGAAAAAACCGTGAAAACAGAATTATTATCACCCGCTGGATCATTAAAAAGTTTGCACTATGCGTTGTTATATGGTGCGGATGCCGTTTATGCGGGACAACCCCGTTATAGTTTGCGCGTAAGAAACAATGATTTCCATTCTTTAGAAAATCTTGAGAAAGGTATTTCTAAAACTCATCAACAAGGTAAGCAATTTTATTTAACCGTCAACATTGCCCCACATAATGCAAAAATCAAAACTTTTATTGCCGATCTAACTCCCATTGTTGCTTTAAAACCCGATGCGTTAATTATTTCTGACCCAGGGTTGATTTTATTAGCGCGAGAGAATTTTCCAGAAATGCCATTACATTTGTCAGTTCAGGCAAATACGGTGAATTATGCAGCGGTAAGATTTTGGGAAAAAATGGGCATTCAACGGATCATTTTATCGAGAGAACTTTCTTTAGATGAAATTGAGGAAATTCGTCAATTATGTCCCGATATGGAATTAGAAGTTTTTGTGCATGGGGCGTTGTGCATTGCTTACTCAGGTCGTTGTTTATTATCAGGTTATATGAATCATCGTGATTCGAATCAAGGCACTTGCACAAATGCGTGTCGATGGGATTATAAAGCGCAACCCATGCAAACCAGTGATATTTGGTTAGTTGAGGAAAATCAACGGGCAGGTGAATTTATGCCGATGTTTGAAGATGAGCACGGGACTTATATTTTTAATTCAAAAGATTTGCGAGCAATTCAACACGTCCGACGATTAGTACAAATGGGGATCAATTCTCTTAAAATTGAGGGAAGAACTAAATCGCATTATTATGTTTCACGAACGGCAATGCTTTATCGTCAAGCAATAGAAGACGCTGAGAAAGGAAATCCCTTTGATGAACATTTGTTGGCAGAATTAGATAAATTAGCTTCCAGAGGTTACACCGAAGGTTTCTTTGATCGTCATGCACCACAATATCATCAGAATTATGAAAGCGGTATTTCAATAGGATTACAACAGCAATTTGTCGGTGAAATTACCGGATTTGATGCAGAGAAACAACTATTAGAAATCGACGTAAAAAATCATTTTGAAGTCGGTGATGAATTAGAAATCATGATTCCTTCAGGAACGCAGGTTTTTAAATTAGAGCAAATGGAGAATCATGATGGGGTTTCAATGGAGGTTGCAAAAGGGTCTGGTTATCAAGTTAAAATTGCCGCCCCGATTGGAGAGGAAAGCGTGGGCGGTTTCTTATTAAGAACCTTACCCAACGCAAAATAAAAAGCTACCAAATAAACGCCGGTGTTTCTTCAATAACGGGAGGTGCATTTAAAGCAAGTTCCCGTTGCATTTCTAAATGTTGCATGACGTTCTGACATAACAAAACACAACCTTCTCCAGAAATTGCAGATATTTCAAAGACTTTCCCTTCCCAATTAAGTTTCTCTAAAATATGCTGACGTTTTTCTTCACGTTCTTCGGGTAATAACAAATCAATTTTATTCAACACTAACCAACGATCTCGCAAAGCAAGTTTCTCATTATATTTCTCTAATTCTTGAACAATTTTAATGGCTTCTTCTGCGGGATCGACGGTTTGATCAAGTGGCGCTATGTCTATGATATGTAACAATAATCTGGTTCTCGACAAATGTTTAAGAAACCGAATTCCTAAACCAGCTCCTTCCGCTGCACCTTCAATTAAACCTGGAATATCTGCCATTACAAAACTGCGGTGATCTTCAATTCTAATTAGCCCCAAATTCGGATGTAAAGTTGTGAAAGGATAATCGGCAACTTTGGGCTGCGCCGCAGAAACCGCCCGCAACAAACTCGATTTGCCTGCGTTCGGCATTCCTAAAAGTCCAACATCTGCAAGCACTTGTAATTCCAAGCGTAATTTTCGCGATTCACCGATTTTACCTAAAGTTACTTTGCGCGGCGCACGATTAGTACTGCTTTTGAAATTCATGTTTCCTAACCCATAATGCCCGCCGCGAGCAACCATAACTTGTTGATTATGTTGAGTTAAATCTGCTAATCTTTCGCCCGTGTCGGCTTCAAAAACCAATGTTCCGACGGGCACGCGAATGTGTAAATCGTCGCCACTTTTGCCCGTGCGTTGTGCGCCCATGCCGTATTGACCGTTTTTGGCTCGGAATAAACGTTTATAACGAAAGTCGATTAATGTGTTAAGGCTTTGATCTGCCTCTAAAAAAATGCTTCCGCCGATGCCGCCATTTCCGCCGTCGGGTCCACCGAAAGGGATAAATTTTTCGCGTCGGAAACTCAAACATCCGTCGCCGCCTTTTCCCGCCACCACGTCGATGACCGCTTCATCTACAAATTTCAAAATTCAAAACTCCTGATTTATTTTATTTATTTAACTAAATTTGAGAAGAAAAATGCGTCCTAGACAGGAATCAAACCTGTGACCTTTTTCTTAGGAGGAAAATACTCTATCCGCTGAGTTACTAGGACTCAACAAAATCATAAGGGTAGAATTTCTCATAATCGAGCGTGAAAACAAGCAATTATACCGAATTTCTAAAATAAAAAAAGACAGGTCTTTTAACACCTGTCTTTATGTTTAAAACAAAGAAACTTACTTAGCGTTCATTAAAGCAACGCAGGTATCTAACATACGGTTTGAGAAACCCCATTCGTTATCGTACCAAGAAAGCACTTTTACTAAGTTTCCAATAACGGTGGTTTGAGTTGAATCAAACGTTGAAGAAGCCACTGAATGATTGAAATCAGAAGAAACTAAAGATTCGTCATTGTAATATAAAACGCCTTTCAATTCGTTTTCTGAAGCGGCTTTTAAGATTGAATTCACTTCTTCTTTGGTGGTATCACGACCCGCAATGAAAGTTAAATCAACCACAGAAACGTTCGGGGTAGGAACGCGCATTGCAAAACCAGATAACTTACCATTTAATTCAGGTAAAACAATGCCAACCGCACTTGCTGCACCGGTTTTGGTAGGAATCATGTTTAATGCAGCGGCGCGAGCACGATATAAATCAGAGTGATACACGTCGGTTAACACTTGATCGTTGGTATAAGAATGGATAGTGGTCATCAAACCAGAAACCAAACCCAAAGTATCATTCAAAGGTTTAACCATTGGGGCTAAACAATTGGTGGTGCAAGACGCATTTGAAATAACGGTATGTTCTGCTTTCAAAACGTGATGATTTACGCCATAAACAACGGTTGCATCGCATTCATTTTTATCGGCAGGGGCAGAAATGATCACTTTCTTTGCGCCAGCGGTTAAATGAGGTTGGCATTTGGCTTTGGTGCGGAAAATACCGGTGCATTCCATGACCACGTCCACGCCCATTTCGCCCCAAGGCAATTTAGCGGGATCGCGTTCGGCGCAGACACGGATTTTATCGCCGTTGACGATCATGAAATCGCCTTCGACTTCAACGGTGCCGGGGAATTTGCCGTGAACGGTGTCACGTTTGGTCAAATGTGCGTTGGTGTGTGCGTTGCCTAAGTCATTGATTGCAACGATTTGAATGTCTTTGCGACCGCCTTCATACAGTGCGCGTAAAACATTGCGTCCGATGCGACCATAACCATTAATTGCGACTTTTATCGTCATTGAGTGTCTCCTGTCAGAATGGTGAAAAATCAAAACCTATATCATAGCCTAGTTTTGCCCTTCATAAAAATAAAAAAATCCCAACGCCTCATAAGTGCATATTGTAGAATGTTTTATTTTTAGGGTTATAAAATCCGCTTAACACCATGTATTGAACCTCAAAATCTAAATTTATTTCTAATCCAATCTAAAACTATTTCTTTTAGACTTTTATCTTTTTTATTTTCTTGATGTAGTTTAATTTCAAGCACATTTCTTAACTCTGTTATTTGTTGCTGTAAAATACCCATTTGGTGTTTAATCAATTGCTCAAAATTATTTATTTTTTGTTCAACAAGTTGATGTTTATTCGTTAAAAGGTCACTACTTGTTTTCAAAGCACCAATATTGTTTTTTAATTCTCTATCAGATGAAATTGCTTGATCAATAATACAAGATAATGCAATTCTCCATGACTTTTCTACCTCATCAGACAATTTTTCGTATACTCCATTATTGTGTTTAATTTTTTCTAAATATCGTTTAGCTGTTCGATAATATTTTTCAGTTTCGTTTTTATCTTCTTTTAAATGAGAAGATAATTCAATCAAGAAACTATAGAGTTTTATTGTATGCGGGATAGAAATTTTTAATCTTAAGGTTTGTTCACAATATGATTTAGCTTCCGTATATTTTTTTTGTGCATATAAAATTTTAATTATTGGGAAATAAAACCATATTTCTTCATTAGCTTTTTGCTTTGACAGTTCAATACCTTTTATGCAAAAATTTTTACTTGTATTGTAATCTCCTTTATTACTATATATTGCAATTAGCTTTTTAAGTAACGCTAATTTTTTATTTATAAGTTCTTCGTTATTAGTTTGATTCTGTTCCTCTTTATCATATTGAGCTAAAAGATTTAAATATTGTTCTTCTAAAGAAACGGGAGATTCTTTATTTATTTTTTCTTCAATACACTTTTCAATTACAACAGTAACTGCATGATTTTCTTCTGGTAAAGGTGCATTTGCTTTTGTATCTGCAATTACCTGTTTTATTTCTTCATTAGATATTTTCTTTCTTAAATCTTTTGCTTGATAAAAATATATTTTATAATTAGGATAATGGCAAATTGCTTTATTAAAACAATAGGTAGCTTTTCGATGATTTTTCTCATTGTGATACATAATACCGCGAAATAAATATTTATCGGCTAATTCTTTATGCTTAGTTTTTAATTCAATTTCGCCTTGTTTTATTGTAGGTTCAATGTGTTCAGATAACTGCGAATCGAATTTAAGTTTCTTTTCAAGTTTTTTAAAATCTACATCTTCTAAATTGATTCCTTCAAGTCTATCGAATAAAAGGTTTTTTATTTGAACTTCTGGAAGGTTACGAGCTGTTAAGCATATATTAATATTATCAATATATTTTCTTAAATCAAGACAAAGGAGATTTTCAGGAGGTCTAATTTCTATTTGAATACCTACTAAATATTCTTTTCCATTAAATTGTGTAAATACACCACCTCCCGAAAGCCCACTAATACTATTTATTTCACTGTTATCATATGAATGTAATGATTTTTCAGATAAAACTTCATATTTTATTCCTTCTTCATTGGTTTTTTCATATCTACATGGGTAATATTCTTGTTCTCCTTCATATTCTTTTCGAATAATAGGGTATCCAATAATTGAACAATTTGTAAAGTCATTTTCAACAATTTCAACAATATTAAATGAAGGAATATTTTCTAAAAAATTGTTTTTATTGCTCTCTAAAACAAATACCACTAAATCATCACTTTCATATTCTTTCAAATCTAATTGAGCAAATAATTTTAAAGATGTTTTCTCATTAAAAAAATAATTCACTACTACTTTTTCCAAATCAATTTCTATTTCGCTCAAATCCGTCCCTGATTCATCTGGCTTAAAAGTATGTTTCGCTGTAAAAACATAATAGACGGAAGAATTATCGCATGGTTTAACAATCACCCCGCTTGCCCTTTTCTCGGCATATTCGATTTGAACAGCATACTGTTTAATTTGATCATACTGTACTTTATTATTCATCTTATTCTCCAAAGGTTAAACTGTTTTCGTTTAATGACTTTAAAGAAAAATTATATTTCTCAAAGTCTTGAGAATTAAAATATTTTTTACAACGCGCACAATTACGATCATCGTTAAAATAAAAAGTTAATAATTTATTTTGAATACGCGGCAAATTTTTAACAATTTTGCATAAAGTTTCCTTATCTGGATGTTCATGACCAGACCCATTTGTCGAAATAATAAATGTGTCTGTTTCAATTAAATTTAAGAAATCTGGATTTATATTATGTTTGCTTCCGTGATGGGATAACTTTACAAAATTAATCTTTAATTTGTGGTTCTCAGAAAATCCCTTTTCTTTTAGAGAAGTTACAATAACATCAATATGCGCATCTGCTAATAATAAAAAACGGTCATTTTCTTGATAAGTCAGTATAAAAGCAATACTTGCTCCATTTGTAGGGCTGGTATCTTTTTGAAATGGATTATCAGCAAGTTTTTCACAGGTTTCTTGATTATTAGCTTTTTTTCCAGACGTAGTAAAATCAGGTTTATGTTTCGCGCAATAGTTCTCATATTTTTCATTAAGAATTTGTAGTTTTTCTCTCGTGGGTGATAATAATTCAATATCCACCGTTTCAAATAAATTTATTTTTGTTGGTTTTTCTTCTATGTAGATTTTATCGTCATAGCTAAAGAGCGTGTTAATTTTGTTCATTTCTTTAACTAACTGATAAAATGTAATTCCCTGAGTAAAGCTGGTTTCATTTGTTCTATTAATTCTGGAAAACTTAGTGGCTTTATCAAATGGATTAAACCATATGGAGTTAATTTTTTTTCTAATTTCTTTTCCAAGTAACTCAATCAAACCTTTGATGTGATCGTCATCTATGTGAGTTAAAATAACTAAATCTAATGATTTTAACTTAGAAATGTGTTTATCAATAAATTGATATTTTTCTCCACCATCAATTAAGATATTTCTATTTTGTGTAGAAATTAAGATAGCGTCGCCTTTTCCAGCCGCTAAAAATTGAAATTTAATGCTCATACAGTCATCCAATGTTAAAAGACGTATTTTAGCAGAGAGCTAATAGAAAAAGAGATTTTTTGTTCCCACGCCAGCACGTGAACTAGGAAATAAAAAAATTCCAACGCCTCATAAGTGCATATTGTAGAATGTTTTATTTTTAGGATTATAAAATGCGTTTAACGCCATTACAAGTTGAAATTATTCAAAACGCGATTGTTGAGCATTTTGGAAAACAAACTAAAGCATGGTTGTTTGGTTCAAGAGTTGATGATCATGCTCGCGGCGGAGATATTGATTTATATATAGAAAGTAATATTGAAGATGCAGCACAAATCTTTGATTTTAAGTTAAATTTTCTAATCGATTTACATAAAAAATTAGGCAATCAAAAAATCGATATTGAAACCTTTGCTCAACCTTATGTGATTTAAGGAATGGCTTTGCTTTCTTTTAAGATTTCAATAATTCCATCAGAAAGCATATTATCAAGAGATTATGCGCGTTAAAATCCTTAATTGTTCTAAGATAAAATGGCTAACATTACGCCAATATAGCAGTATTACACCATTTATAGGTAGGCTGGAGTGTTAAATTCAACATTTAATTAGAATTTCACCCAAACCTACGAAATATATGATGTCATAATGCTATAGGAGAGTGGGAATGTAGAAAGTTTAGTTGGTTTTTCCTTAAAATTTGTTCTTATGATCACGCAGCGCACAGAAATTGTGGGACAATCGGAGCTTTGCAGATGGAAACCCACTACAATTTTGGTCTATTAAGTTTCAAGGTGGCAAAAAAATTGCGTTTGCAACCTGCAACACAAATCTGAAAACAGTTATTTTGTAAGGTAAAATGCAAAAATACTTAATTATGAAGATTTTTTGTGAAACTTTTAACATAATATCGAATGCTCAAGTTATAAGGTGAACACCGTGTCTATCGAGGAAAAAGCGAAAGCGGAAGCGAAAAAATTGATCGCCGAAGTCAGTCAATTACAAGCCAAAGCCCGTAGTCAAACACAAGCAAGTCAAGTTGAAACGCAACGTTTAATGATGGAAATCAGCAAGTTACAAGCTGCCGCCGTCAAAGAACGCAGCGGCGAAAAAGCGCGTCAAGCTCAATCCGAAACTAAACGTTTGATGAGTGAACAACTTTCTCATTTGACAAGCCGTCAACAAAATACCCGCGAACAGTTAGATCGTTTGTTACAAGCTAAGCAAAAGTATGATTTTGCTATTAAAAATAATAATGCAGATGCCAATTCAAAAGATGTCCAATTGCACCAGCAATTACTGTTAATGATTAAAAAGAAAAAAGAAGAGTTTATTCAATGCAATAAAGAAATTGAAGAATTAAAATTTCAAGCCCAAAAACAATCGGTTTCTTTAGATGATATTTTTAAATCTCAACGCGAAAGCGCAGCAAATGTTGCAAATACTCAAACAACTGCGATTCCAAAACCTAAAGAAAATCCGACCGTTTCGGTTGCAGAACGTGCAAAAGCTGAAGCTGAGAAACTCATTAAAGAAGTCACGAAAAGTAATCGAGTTTCTGATACGGCAACTAAAGCCCAAGAAGTTTCTAAAATGATCGAAGAAATCAGTCGATTACAGATGTCAGCTGATCAAGGTACGCTTAGTGAATCTGAAGCCAAACAATTGGAAGAACGTGTCAAAAAAATTGAGGAAAAACAAAGAGGCGCAAGAGAACAAATTAATCAATTAACCCAAGCTAAAATTAAGTATGAATTAGCTTTGGCAAAATCGGTTGAAGAACGTTCAAAAGAAAATGCGCGTCGTGAACAAGATGAAAAACTTCGTGGTGAATTGAATAGTTTAATCAAAACAAAAGAAGATGAACAACGTAAATTATTGGAAGAATTAGAAACCATTCGTTTGCGTTCAGAGCAAGAAGCCGCTCTTCTCAAAACTCAACGCGATGCCGCCCGCGCTTTGGCTGAACAACAAGCAGAAACGGATAAACTCAATAAAGCTAACCGCAAACGGGGTTTGTCAAAAAATAAAATGATGTTGGGCGTGGTGTTATTGGTGATGACGATTGGCGGCGGCGTGGCGGCGTTTTTTATGGTGCCAAAAGTGAATGAATGGAACGGCAATCGTCAAAAAAATGACACCGCTCAAACAACTTCTATTTCCGAAGAAAAAGCTGCAAAATCTCCTAAAAAAGCTGAAAAACCTGAAAAAATTGAGCCAGAACCCCCGAAAGCGGTCGTGGTCAGAGCCGTTCGAACCTTTCGTGATCGCTTAAGTAGCGGCGGGCGCGCCCCAGAAATGGTTCAACTTCCCGCAGGGCATTTTTGGATGGGTGTTTCAAATACTCAGCCTTTCGGCGATGAACGTCCTCAATTTGAAGTGAGTTTAGAAAGTTTTTCGATTGGAAAACATGAAGTTACCGTCGAGGAATACCGAACCTTTGCCAACGCAACAGGTCGCAAAATCCCCGATGGAGGCGAACAAGCCAATCACCCCGTCACAAATGTCTCTTGGGAAGACGCAAACGCTTACGCCGATTGGTTATCCAAAGAAACCAACGCGCAATACCGTCTGCCAAGCGAACGCGAATGGGAATACGCCGCCCGCGCTGGCACTCTCACCACCTATCCTTGGGGCGATGAGTTAGGTTCAAATCACGCCAACTGCAACGGGTGCGGCAGTCAATGGGATGGTCAACAAATTGCACCTGTTGGTAGTTTCGCCGCCAACGCATTTGGATTACACGATATGATCGGGAATGTTTTAGAATGGACGCGCACTTGCTATCGTCCGAGCTACGAAGGCGCACCCGCATCGGGTCAAGATTGGGAAGGTGGCAACTGCGCGCAACGAATGGTTCGCGGCAGTGGTTTCAATACCTATCCAAAAGAAACACGGGTTACAAAAAGAAAATTTCTTACACCCAAATCATATAGCAATAATCTAGGTTTTCGGGTGACGCGGGTTAATAGTTAAGAGGAGATAAATACGCTTATGAAAGTTAGCGACGAACTTAAACAACGCATCAAACAATTAGAGCTTGAACAAGAACGACAACAAAAAGATTTGGTTGATCTTGAACAACTGCGTGATTTAGCAGCCATCGAAGAAATGGAAAAAGAACTCGCCAAAATAGATGCGAACTTTGCACCTTTAATTGAGCCTGATAAAAAAGCGCAAGATGTTGATATTCCTAAAGAATTTGATACGCTTAAAGAGGGTGATGTACCAATTAACACTACGCCAACTTATGTTGCGCAAGATATTGATTTATCTATAGAAGAACTAACTAAGCCTAATAAAACTGTTCAAGGAAGAGGATTTATTATTCTGTTAATGTTCAATCCCACCGCGCCCACAGAATGGTCTGAGCAATCAGGTGGTGGGTGGCGAGGAAAAGGTCAAGGAACTGTGTATCAAACCAAAGCCGAAGCCGAAGCAATGTTGAAGAAACTTAAACAAAAATGGTCTGATTATCCATTGAAGATCATTGCGAATTAAATCAGTTGAAAACCCTCAATCTTGGATTAGAGAAAGAGGGTTTTGAAAAAGTAATTCATGCTTGCTTACAAACCGCAGAAGCAGCCTTTAAACGAGTGCTTTCACATTGAGAATTAGAAGTACCTAAACACCATTTTTTATCATCTTCCCAACTAGAAATGGTCGGCTGACGACCATCAGAACATTCAACTTGATAAACGTAAAACATATCACCATTGCTGCTACGATCTTGAGAAACATAGAAAATTTTAATCGGCATCGCCGCCGCAACGCTAGAAAAAACTAACGAAAATGTACAAAATAAAATGGCAATAATTTTCATAAGAACTGCTCCTGCGTAATTTAAACTGGGTTATCTTTTGCAATAAGCTAGCAAAATCTAAACCAGACAGATTGTCCGCGTTTATTTACGCCATGTTAGGCGATTTTTCGTGGTTAATCTTTTATCAAAGCGCTAAAATTCGGTAAAATGCTCTTTTCCTAAGAACCTAGTAAAGTGTTGACTTAATTATGGCGAACCCAGAACATCTGGCAGTGCTGATGCAAGGCATCAAAGCATGGAATGCTTGGCGTGAAAACGCGTCGAGTTGGGCAGATTTGTCTGGTAGCGATCTGACCGGCTTAAATCTCGCCAAAGGTGAATTTTTTCGTGCCAATTTGTCACGGGTCGACCTGACTCGAGCAAATCTCAGCGGCTCAAACCTCAACGGCGCGAACCTCACCGAAGCCAACCTTTCCAAGGCAAATCTCACCAAAGCAAACCTCAACGAAGCAAACCTCAGCGAAGCCTACATGGCTGACACCACGCTCACCGACGCGATTTTGAGCGAAGCCAACCTCTCCAAAGCCTATTTGATTCGGTGTTTTCTGTCGGGCGTGAATTTGACGGAAGCAAATTTGTTTCGGGCGAATTTTTTCGAATCGGATTTGTTTCGCGCAAATTTAACCGGCGCAAATCTTTTCAAAGCAAATTTCACCGACACCAACATGATCGAAGTGTATTTAACCAACGCGGATTTATTTCGAGCCAATTTCACGGGCGCAGATTTGACTGGCGCAGTTCTGGTCAACGCAAATACCAGCGATACCGATTTCACCAACGCCGATCTTTCAAAAGTCCGCCGCGATTAATTTTTTATTTTTATAATCAAGAGGTTATTTTGTTTTAAAAAACTTGAGTTCGAGATAATCGAATTTTAATGTTTTTAAAAACAATGAATTACAAATTTGGAATTCGCATTTAAGTCGAATTTTCGGAAATTTATCGATTTTTGAGATAAAAATAGATTTTAACCCATTTATTTTCCTCATTTTATTATCCCGAACTTGGGTTAATTAAGTTAAAAATAAATATAAAAAAAGTGGAATCAAGAGAGCGGTCATTGCGCCGTTTAAACCCATTGCTAAACCAGAGAAAGCACCCATTTCTTGGCTCATTTGAAAGGCTTTTGCTGTTCCTAATCCATGCGCAGAAATCCCCATTGCAACCCCTTGAATACTCTCATTTTTAATATTAAACCATTTAAACAAAAAGGGAGCAAAAATTGCTCCGATCATACCCGTTAAAATCACCAAAATCGCGGTTAAAGAAGGTAATCCTCCAATTTTTTCAGAAATCCCCATTGCAATCGGCGTGGTAATAGATTTTGGCATTAAAGATAATAAAGTCGCTTGAGAAACACCGAGCAATTTTCCAATCAAAACCGCCGATAAAATTCCCGTCGCTGATCCAATCAATAAAGTGAGCAACAATGGCAACCACATTTGTTTTAATTTATCGTAATATAAATAGAGAGGAATCGCTAATCCAACCGTTGCAGTTCCTAAAAGAAAATGGACAAATTGTGCACCTGTAAAATAAACGTTATAAGGCGTATTTGTAAAATGAAGCAACGGCACTAAAATAAAAATGCTCATTAAAACGGGATTTAAGAGAGGATTTGCTCCAAAATATTCATAAATTTTTTGAGAAACATAAAATACGCTAACGGTTAATGTTAGCCATAACAACGGGGTTTGTGACAAATAAACCCAAATATCTGTAAAAGAGTTCATGAAGATTTCTTATTGGTTAAATGTTTGAGAAGAAAAGTCATGACTAAAGCGGTAATTAACATTGTAATTAAAGTGCTAAAAATCAAGACTAATGAAAGACTTAGCCATTCATTTTTGAGCAAATTAATATGTAAAATTACGCCCACGCCAGCGGGAACAAAAAATAAAGAAAGGTTTGATAATAAGGTTTGTGCGGTGATTTTTAGATCGGTTGATAATTGTCCGCGAATAATTAAAGCTATTAATAACAATAACATACCTAAAACGGGACCTGGAATAGGTAATGATAAGGCTTTTGCAAGCACTTCGCCAACCAATTGAAAAATAAGCAATAATGCTAAACTTCCTAACATTTTAAATCCTGTTGATTTTTCACGAAAAGATAAGTTTAGCAAATGTTGAATGATTATTTACATTTGTCATCCAAATTTTTGGACGGGCAGGTAAAAGAGGAAATATTTTTAAGTTTAGAGAGATTTTTATTTTTATCTTGTTGATTTTGCTGATGAATTATAGGAACTTTTTGCAAATCTTCTAAACTTAAATGTTGTAATTGCTTAATGCGTTCTGCTTTCTCAGAAAGAGGATTTGGAAGTGCGGCTTTGGCAGGTTCATCTGCAAAAGTTAAAGTAACATTCAAAAAAAAAGTAGTTAATAAAATACCAATACTTTGTTTTAAGAAACTTTGTTGGGTAAATAAAACAAAAGTGTTCATAATCTAATCCGGTTCTTTTAATTAAAATCCAAAGGATCGATATCTAATGTCCAATGAATTTTGTTGGGTAATTGTAATAGCCAGTGTTCGAGAAACGTGTGGAGCAACTTGCGGTGAGTTGCTTGTAATAATAATTGTCCACGAAACAATTGAGCGCGTTTTGCCAAAGGAGCGTTAATTGGACCAAAAATTTGGATAGGAAAATCCGTAAGTTGTTCGGCGAGTGAGCGGGCTTGTTGCAAAAAACTTTGTAATTCGCTTTGCGTTTTGCATTCAGCCCGTAATAACCCCATAAATTGATAGGGCGGTAATCCTACACTTTTTCTTTCATCCAACGCTAACTCACTGAATTTGCGATACCCTTTTTTCAATAACATGACTAAAAGCGGGTGATCTGGATGATGAGTTTGGACAATCACTTCGCCGTTTGCCTCTTCGCGCCCAGCTCTCCCCGCGACTTGAATCAATCCCTGTGCCAACCGTTCGGTCGCCCGAAAATCCGCGCTAAATAACCCGCCATCGGCATTAATCACCCCAACTAACGTAACCTTCGGAAAATGATGACCTTTTGCGAGCATTTGCGTCCCGACTAAAATATCCACTTTACCGTTGTGAATTTGTTCTAAAAACCCCGTCATCGCGTTTTTTTTGCGGGTGCTGTCGCTATCAATCCGTAAAATTCTCGCGTGAGGAAAATGCTTTTCTAAGGCTTGCTCGATGCGTTCTGTGCCAAATCCAACGGGTTTAATTTGCGCACTTTGACAACTCGGACAATGTTGAGGAAGTTTTTGTTTTGATCCGCAATGATGACAGTGTAAAAGAGAGGTTTCTGCGTGAACCGTTAAACGTGCGCTGCATCTAAAACACATTGCAATCCAACCGCACGCATAACACATCAAAGATGGCGAAAATCCACGCCGATTCAAATAAATAAGAATTTGTTCTTTTTTATCCAAACGTTGAGCAATTGCTTGACGTAAAGGAGGAGAAAGTTGCTCAAAACCTTGATATTGTTTCATATCAATAATTCTAAAAGAAGGGGGTTTTGCAACGCCCGCTCGTTTAGGTAAAGAAACGAGTTGATATTTGTTTTGTTGCGTATTATAAATACTTTCAAAAGACGGCGTGGCAGTGCCTAAAATCACTGGAATATCATGGAGTTGCGCCCGTCGAATCGCAATATCTCGCGCAGAATAGAGCAAACCGCTTTGTTGTTTATAAGAACTATCGTGTTCTTCATCAACAATAATTAGCCCTAAATTAAGCATCGGAGTCCACACTGCCGATCGCGTTCCAATCACTATTTTTGCAACCCCATCCTTTGCCATTTGCCAAGCATTTAAACGTTTTATTTTTGCAATATTTGAATGGATCGTTGAAATCGGAACGTCAAATCGTTTTTGAAATCGTTCGACGGTTTGTGGTGTTAAGTTAATTTCTGGCACTAAAACTAAAGCCTGCTTTCCGATTTTTATAATTTTATCAATAAGTTGTAAATAAACTTCGGTTTTTCCACTTCCCGTCACGCCTTCTAATAAAAAAGGTTTAAATTTATTAAAAGATTCTTCAATTGTTTCAACAGCTTGTTGTTGTGCTTTATTTAAATTCAAAGCGATTTCTTGAGCGGGTATTATTTTAGGGGTTTTGTAATCAGGCAATTCAGTTTTTTGAAATAAAACATTTGGAAGAATTGTTTGAACTGTCCAACCAATCACGCAATGATAATAATTCGCCGTCCATTCAATTAAAGCTAAATCTTTTTTAGAAATCAAAGGTTTTTCATCAATCAATTCTAAAGCGGATTTAATTTTTTCCAAAGGCACATTAGTTTCATTTGAAATGCCCATTAACAAACCGATAGTTTCAGTTGTTCTAAATGGCACGCGCACTCGACAACCAAAATGCTCAGTTGTGATTTCAACATTTGGAGGAGGAAGATAATCGAGAATATCTAAAGGAAAAGCAACCGCTATTTTGAGAAACACAAGGTTTTATTCTTTATTTGGATTAAAAGGAATAACAACTAAATTTTGCATAGGAGTGATTGATTTTGATTTTTTGCGTAGATTTCAATCTGTAATGTTAAATTAGATTGCATAACAATTTTCCTCCTATGTTTAGATTGGAAAAATAGTAGACAAATTTGCCTACTATTAGATTAGTTATTAAATTAGAATTTGTAACGAATTTCGGCGAACAACGAACGACCTGCCAAAGGTAAATCATTAGGGATTCGAATTACGCCCGCTTGATCGGGTCCGGGGCTAGGTTCAAACATGGATTGATTGAGCAAGTTCTTCACACCAAAGGCGAAATTCCATTGGCTATTTTTAATATTTTTATGACGCACAGTTAAATCTAACGCCGCGTATCCTTTAAGTTTTTGGCGTGGATCACCGAATGGACGTTCACGATCACTAATCCAATTTAATTGCGTGTTCAAATACCAATCAGGATAAAACAACCAATCCCATCGAACATAAGCATCTTGTTGAGGATAATTACCCCAATCAACTGAGCTTTGTTTCACTCGTTGTAATGCGTAATTGAATAACAAACTTGAACGCGCATTTACTTTCCAACGCATTTCAAGTTCTACACCATGTCCTTTAATAGTTTCTCCCATATTTTGAGCGGTTCTGGCAACTAAGCCACCTTGTTGGGTTTCAGAACCTAAGGTATTAGTTGGTGAAAGAAATGCGATGGCATCTTTCCAATCAAAGACATAGAAATTTAAACCCGTATGTAAGGTTTGATGTGGTCGCCAATCGAAGGCTAATTCCCATGTTTTAAAGGTTTCTGGTTTTAATCCACGATTACCTAATGCTAAAGGATTATAAACGTTGTATAATTCTTGAAAAGAGGGTGCACGAAAAGCCTCTCCATACAATACCTTAGCGGTGAGATTGTTTTTAATTTGCCACACTAATGCGCCGCGTAAATTAAAGGTTTCACCGAAATCAGAATAGCTATCAAAACGACCGCCTAAAGTTAATTCCCAGTTATCTTTGAAATGCCAAGCATCTTGTAAGAAAATGTAATGATTTTTGCGGGTTTCTTCGGATTGGAAAATGAAAGGCGTATCGCTAATGTCCACCAATTGTCCACCATAAGGCAACGGCGGATTTTGAGGTGGATACAACCAATTCGTTTTTTGCCAAACTTCATGTTGATCGCCGTGAAAATAGCCCGTTCCCATTCTAACGACATGATTTTCAAAGCCTTTATAAGTTGAATTAAAGTTAAAACGGAGGTCTTGTTCGGCAATTCCCGCACTTGCGTTGAAGCCAATCGGATATTGTCCGCCAAATGCGCCGTTTGGGTAAAGCTGCATATCATGGCTCGTCCAAAAACGGTCGGTGAATGCCAATTCCGCTCCCAAAAGCCAAGATTTGCCCAATGACGGAGATTGCCAACTTAAAACAAGGTCTTTAATGTCGACCTTATTTTCTCCCACTTGATCAATGGCTTGCGCAGGACCTGCGCCTGTTCCAGCGTTAAAAACTTGATGTTGCGACGCTTGCATACGCCAAGTGCCTGTTTTTTCAGAAATTTTACTAATATCTAAACGAATATCAAGCGTGTCGCGCCCTAACGACGGTTTGCTCGGGGCGTGCGACGCATTCGTTTTAAAACGCTGATCCAACGCACTCTGATAATCCTGTATAATCAATTCGTTATGACCATTTTCGCTGCTATAATTGACCATCGCGGCGACATCAACGCCTTGCAATTTGCTGCCGTGCACAACCCACCCACCATGCGTGTCAAAACTTCCCGTGCGCGCACCGATTTCAGTTTCTTTTAGCTCTTCCGCAGTTTTGATAATGATATTAATAGCCCCCGCCAGCGCGTCTGCGCCATACAACGCCGACCCCGGACCTCTAATAATTTCAATACGTTGCACCGAATGCACCGGAAAATTAATGCCGCGAGTATTTGGATTGCCTGAATGTAAATCTTTAATCGGCAACCCATTGATCATAATAAGAATTTGGGGATTAAAATTTGAATAAACCCCACGCATCACATACATGGGCGCATAATTAAAGAAATCATAAGAAATATGTAAATTTGGAACACTTTCAAGGACTTCAGTGAGTGTGCGTGCGCCCATTGCTTCGATATCTTGGTCGGTAATAACCGTTGTTATAGCGGGTGCATTTGACGCATCTTGTTTAACGCCCGACGCAACTTTTACGGTTTGTCGCCGCAATAATCCGTCAAATACATCAAATGTATCATCTAATTTGATTTCTACCTCTGCAAGTTCTTCCAATTTCAATGCCATTAACGCATCAATATGAGCAGCTTTTTCTTTATTGATTTCCTCTGATGAAAATGCAATATTTGAAATGCCTAATAAGATTAAACTCATTAATATTGTTTTCATAAATTTACTCCTTTCGTTCAACTCGTTGAGCAATCCGCATTAATTGTGAATTTGCTTTTAAACCATTTTCTTCAAGCGTTTGTGGATCAATCATTAAACGAATTTTGCCTTCGCGTTGATAAAATTGGATCATACCTCCAATTAACACAAAACGTTCCGAATCTCCAACCGTTAAAATCGGTTTTCCTTTCAATTTATTAAATAAAGTTGTTAGATTAGATTGTTCCGATGCGCTAATAAATAAAATCGCACATTCTTTTGAATCTGCAATAGAAATTATATTTTTAAGAACGACTGGTTTATTTTGGAGTTTTCTCTCTTTTTTAGCAATCAATTCCAAATTTGAACCAAACGGATTTTCTCCTAAAATACAAATATCAATGTTATTTTGCAAAACCCGATCGGGCCACTTTATAAAATTACCTAAATTAAACAAGTAAGCGGCTTTAATTTCATACTCTTCCGCTGCATTTAGCTCAAATGCAAATGTTTGTAATACACCGATTAAAAACATTATATAAATTATTAGTTGCATGATACTCCTCCTGATTTAATAGTCTTTTAAAATTTTAACGTTTATTTATTTTTAAATCAATAGATAAATTCATTAATTTAACCATAGCATTTATTTCTCTAAATCGGTTATAATTCTCTTTTTGGATAAAAGTATTATTATGGCACAGTATATTTTTACGATGAATCGCGTGGGTAAAGTTGTTCCTCCCAAACGCGAGATTTTAAAAGACATTTCTCTTTCTTTCTTTCCGGGTGCAAAAATCGGGGTTTTAGGCTTAAATGGTGCGGGTAAATCAACCTTGCTTCGTATTATGGCGGGCGTGGATAAAGATTATATTGGTGAAGCGCGTCCACAATCTGGAATTCAAATCGGTTATTTACCCCAAGAACCAGCCCTCGATCCTAATAAAAATGTGAGAGGAAATGTTGAGGAAGCCTTAGCAGAAATCAAGCAAGCACAAACTCGTTTAGATGCCGTTTATGCAGCCTATGCAGAACCCGATGCAGATTTTGAGAAACTTGCTAAAGAACAAGGTGAATTAGAAAACTTTTTACAAAGCCGAGATGGTCATAATTTAGAAAGAACCTTAGAAATCGCCGCCGACGCTTTAAGATTACCGCCTTGGGATGCAGATGTAAGCAAATTATCGGGAGGAGAAAAACGTCGAGTTGCTTTGTGCAAATTATTGCTTTCTAAACCCGATATGTTATTACTTGACGAGCCAACTAACCATTTGGATGCTGAATCAATTGCATGGTTAGAACGCTTTTTACAAGAATATCCAGGTACAGTGGTTGCAATTACGCACGACCGTTATTTCTTAGATAATGTCGCAGGTTGGATTTTAGAATTAGATCGGGGTCAAGGAATTCCTTGGGAAGGTAATTATTCTTCTTGGTTAGAACAAAAACAAAAACGCTTAGAAATTGAAGAAAAACAAGAAGATGCACGCGCAAGAGCGATGAAAGCTGAATTAGAATGGGTGAGAACACAACCGAAAGGTCGTCATGCAAAAAGTAAAGCACGGTTAGCGCGTTTTGATGAATTATCTTCTCAAGAAACTCAGAAGAGAAATGAAACTCAAGAAATCTATATTCCACCCGGTCCACGTTTAGGTGATTTAGTGGTAGAAGTTCAAAATCTTTCCAAGAGTTTTGGAGAACGAGTTTTAATTGAAGACTTGAGCTTTACTTTACCACCCGGTGGAATTGTAGGAATTATTGGACCGAATGGCGCAGGTAAAACAACTTTGTTTAAACTTCTTACGGGTCAAGAACAACCTGACAAAGGAAATATGCGGATTGGATCAACTGTAGAATTAGCGTATGTTGATCAATCGCGTGATGCTTTAAATGGTGATAAAACCGTTTGGGAAGAAATTTCTGATGGAAATGATTTAATTACCATTGGAAAATATCAAACACCGTCGAGAGCTTATGCGGGTCGTTTTAATTTCAAAGGGACAGATCAACAGAAACGGGTTAAAGATTTGTCAGGCGGCGAAAGAAACCGATTACATTTGGCTAAATTATTAAAAGCGGGTGGAAATGT
Source organism: Thiomargarita sp. (assembly GCA_020718845.1). Classification (GTDB taxonomy): domain Bacteria; phylum Pseudomonadota; class Gammaproteobacteria; order Beggiatoales; family Beggiatoaceae; genus DYRG01. The sequence continues at coordinate 28,862 of DYRG01000013.1, read as the reverse complement.
TTTATTATTAGATGAACCCACTAATGATTTAGATGTAGAAACCTTGCGTGCTTTAGAGGAAGCCTTATTAGCATTTCCTGGTTGTGCGGTAGTAATTTCTCACGATAGATGGTTTCTGGATCGTATTGCAACGCATATGTTGGCGTTTGAAGGAGATTCTCAAGTCGTGTGGTTTGAAGGCAATTATGCAGATTACGAAGTGGATCGGCATCGTCGTTTGGGAACAGATGCGGATGCGCCACATCGTATCAAATACAAACGTTTGCATGATTAAATTAAGATTTCAAAGTTTGAAATAATCTTTGAAAATTATCTTTATAATCAACGGATTGTAAGTATAAACCATCAGGCGGTGCAGTAATGCCGCCTTTGGTTCGATTACGGCTTTCAAGCACTTGTTTTGCCCAAATTGGATGTTCTTTACCCGTTCCAATGGTCATTAAAACCCCAGAAATATTTCTCACCATATGTTGTAGAAACGCATTTGCACTCACTTCAATCCACACTTGTTTCTCATATTTTGAAATCTCTAATCGAGTGATAGTTCTAATCGGAGATTTCGCTTGACAAGCCTCAGCACGAAATGATGAGAAATCATGTTCACCTATCAAAAATTGCGCTGCTTCTTGCATTCTAATTATTTCTAAAGGCGTATAAAACCATGTCATTCGCTTCGCATGAACCGCCGATCGAACAGGGCGATTTAAAATAATATAACGGTAATGGCGTTGAATTGCTGAGAAACGCGCATGAAATGAAGGATCAATAGGCGTTGCCCATAACACATTGACATCATTTGGCAAATAGCAATTTGTTCCAAAAATCCAACTTCTCGGCAAACGATTTGCAGTGGTATCAAAATGCACGACTTGCTCTAATCCATGCACACCGCTGTCGGTTCGTCCCGCACAAATCACAGAAATAGGTTGATCTGCAACTTTGCTCAAGGCTTTTTCTAAGGTTTCTTGCACGGTTCTTACCCCAAGTTGGGTTTGCCAACCATTAAAATGAGAACCATCATATTCTATTCCTAAAGCGACCCGAATCATTACGAATTTAACACCAAATCATCATAAGCGTGTTGTAATAAATCATTTGCTTGAATATTTGGATATTTTTTCAATAGAAAATCAACAAAAGACTTATCAATCACTTGAATGTGTTTAATTAGCCAAATTTGTAAAAGTTGTGCGGCAGTTTTTGCAATAAAAACATTATGTTGTTTTAGTTGTAAGCGTAGGGATTGAATATCATTGACAAATTTATCATGCTCTGCTTTATGTGCATCATAATCACCAAAATTGCTTTGTTGCATCACATATTCTTCCATACCCAAATGGTATTTTGTATAACCCAATAAAGCATCAAAACGGATTTTAATTTCTTCAAAAGTTGTTTCTTTTGAAATGGCTTTTTTTGCAAGGTCTTCAGCAATGGAAATTAATTCTTGATGTTGTTCATCAATTGCAATAATTCCTAAATCATAACTACTATCCCAATGTTCTGGTTTGTTCATTTGTGTTCCTTAACTTTTGAAATGAAAACTGTTATTTGTCGGCAAAATATGTGCCCTTCAAATCTACGCAAGTATAATAATTTTAGACCAAAAGTGAAACTGTTTTTATTTTGACTACAAATAAAATACTATGCTATATTTCTATATAAATATCTATAGGATGGTAAATGAGATGATGTTAAAAACTAGTCTGAAGTTTCTGCTAATTGTAGGATTGAATTTGCAAAACACCACTGTTTTAAGTGAAGAACCCAAAAAATTAGAATATTTATTAGGACTGAGTTTAGAAGAACTCTTAGAAGTTCCTATTTTAGGACAGGGAGAAACTCGTCAAATTCAAGAGATTTTATCGGAAGAAATTCGCTATTCAATTGCGGGCTCAAATCCTTTAAAAGTTTTACAAAGATTACCCAGTGTGCATTTTCAAGCCTCTGATCCTTGGGGAAATTATGAATGGAGCACTAAATTAAGTATTCGTGGATTTAAAGAACGTCAATTAGGTTTTACCTTAGATAATATTCCCCTTGGTGATATGGTATATGGAAACAACAATGGATTACATTTAGGGCGATCAATTATATTAGAAAATATTGAGAAAATTCGGATTGCACAAGGAAGTGGTGCGTTAGGAACACCAAGCGTAATTAATTTAGGTGGTACAATTCAATTGATTTCAAATGATCCGAAGAACTTTGAAAGCGTAATAGCTAATCAATCATGGGGAAGTAGCAATACTTTGCGCACATTTTTTCGGGCAGATACGGGTAAAATAGGTAAAACAAAATCTTACATAAGTTTCTCTCGCTTAGAAGCGGATAAATGGAAAGGAAGTGGATTGCAAGTTGAACAAAACCAACTCAATACAAAAATTATTTACGAATTGAATAAACATAGTATTTCTTTATTTGCAAATGTTTCTCAACGTATGGAAATAGATTATGCGGATTATTCATTAGAATCTGCACAACGTTTAGGTTGGAATTGGGATAATTATTATCCCGATTGGGAACGCGCAATTAATATCTCCAAAGGGATTGCAACTGGTAATGTTAAAACTTTAGATGATGCTTATTATATTGGTAGAGGATTGCGTAATGATGAATTAATAGGAATTAATAGCTTTTTTAAATTAAATGAAAAGCTAGGTTTTAAAACAACGGTTTATTACCATCATAACAAAGGGCAAGGACATTGGTACACGCCTTATTTCCCATCATCAGTTGAAATTCCGATTTCATTGCGTACAACTAATTATCGAATTAATCGTTCTGGTATTGTGAGCAATTTAGATTGGAAATTTGAGAATCATGAGATTTCTACAGGTTTGTGGTTAGAAAAGAATCAGCATGAATTATGGCGCACTTTTTATTTAGTAAATTCTGCTGCTGATACGGGTTTTTTCCTTTCTAATCCTGATGTTACTCAATTTAAACAACAGTTTACGAGTTTAACACAACAATTTCACATTCAAGATACATTCACGCAAGGAGATTTGAAAATCTCATTAGGTGCAAAAAGCCCTAAAGTTAAAACAACTGCCGAGAGCAAAATTGGTAATCGTGCGGCTGGAACGTTAGAAACGAGTGAAAAATTTCTTCCTCAAATTGGTTTGAAATATCCTTTAAATGAAAAGAATGAATTATTTGTTTCTTATGCAAAAAATGCTCGTCTTTTTTCAGAAGGACGCTTTAGTCCTTTTGATGCAACGCAAGATATTTTTTCTCAAACTAAAGAACATCTAAAACCTGAATTATCAGAAACTATTGATATAGGTTGGCGATTAAAACAAGATAAATTACAAGCCTCTTTAGCATTATACTCGGTGTTATTTAAAAATCGTTTGTTGTGGATTTCTCAATGCAGTAGTATTTTAGGTTGTCCAGATAGTTTAACAAATGTAGGAAAAGTTAAAACTAAAGGATTAGAAGCAACATTCTTATGGATGCCATTTGAACACGTTTCATGGTTTAGTGCATTTACCTATAATGATTCAAAATACCAAGCAAATTATTTAGATGGAGATATATTAGTAGAAGCCGCAGGAAAAACAGTGGTTGATACACCAAAGATTTTATTTTCTTCTGATGTTACTTATGAGAACAATGGTTATTTTGCTCGATTGGGAGGAAAATATACGGGAAAACGTTATTTAACTTATACGAATGATTTAAATGTTTCTGGTTTTTCTCTTTGGTATTTAAGTGCGGGTTATCAATATAAAAATAGCAATAATTTTAATAATGTAAGATTGCAATTTAATATTGATAATTTATTTGATAAACGTTATTTCAGTTCGATAGGAACGAATGCTTTTGTTTCTCATGATCCAACTGGTTTGAATTACACTTTGCAACAAGGTAATTCTCGCCAATTTTTCTTTTCGTTAAGTCTTTCATTTTAATTTGTTAAGAGCGTTTATTAATATAATTAACTGTTTGATTTAGCGCAAATATTGAAAATTTAAGGTAAAATATTTTTTTACATTAAAAATTCAGGAGTCTGTTATGCGTTTAGAAACCATCGCCATTCATGGGGGATTTGAACCCGATCCCACCACAAAATCCGTTGCCACGCCGATTTATCAAACCACCTCGTATGCGTTTGACGATACGCAACACGCGGCTGATCTGTTTGATTTAAAAGTAAAAGGTAACATTTACACCCGCATGATGAATCCCACCACTGACGTTTTGGAACAACGGGTCGCAATGATGGAAGGGGGAATTGGGGCGCTGGCGTTAGCGTCGGGGATGGCGGCAATTACCGTTGCAATTCAAACGATTGCGCAAGCTGGCGATAATATTGTTGCGTCAAGCACTTTGTATGGCGGAACGTACAATTTTTTTGCGCACACGCTGCCCAAATTTGGAATTGATGTGCGATTTGCGGATTATAAAAATCCTCAATCTTTTGAATCACTTATTGATGATAAAACGAGAGCGGTATATTGTGAAACGGTAGGAAATCCTCTAGGAAATGTTGTCGATTTTGGTGTATTAGCAGAAATCGCTCACAAACACGGTGTTCCTTTAATTGTTGATAATACCGTTCCAACCCCTTACTTATGCAAACCCTTTGATTTTGGAGCAGATATTGTTATTCATGCTTTAACAAAATACATGGGCGGACATGGTACATCGATTGGAGGAATTATTGTTGATTCGGGTAAATTTCCTTGGGCAGAACATAAAGAACGTTTCAAATGTTTAAATGAACCCGACGTTTCTTATCATGGAGTCGTTTTCACCGAAGCATTAGGGGCGGCGGCATTTATTGGACGGGCGCGGGTTGTTCCTTTAAGAAATATGGGGGCAGCGATTTCTCCTTTTAATAGTTTTCTTATCATGCAAGGGATAGAAACTTTACCATTAAGAATGGAAAAACACTGCGAAAATGCTTTAGCAGTTGCTCAACATTTACAAAAACATCCAAACGTTTTGTGGGTTGAATATGCGGGCTTAGAAAATAATCCGAGCAAACCTTTAGTCGACAAATATATGAAAGGTAAAGCATCGGGGATTTTAAGTTTTGGAATCAAAGGCGGCAAAGAAGCTGGCGCAAAATTCATTGATGCGTTGAAACTAATTGTGCGTTTGGTGAATATTGGTGATGCGAAATCATTAGCCTGTCATCCCGCAACCACCACTCATCGCCAACTTTCTCTCGACGAAATGAAGAAAGCGGGTGTTTCTGAAGATATGATTCGTTTATCAATTGGTATCGAGCACATCGACGATATTTTAGAAGACATCGATCAAGCGTTAAATGCTGCTAATTAATTGATGTTATTTCCTCTTCCTTCTCCTTTTTAAGCAGAGGAAATAAATTAACCTGAGTTTTGATTTGAATAAAAAAACTTGACAGATTTCTGAAACCTGTCAAGTTTAATTTTTGCGCTTTATCTCGAATATAAAGAAAAATTAATCTTTCTTAGTGTTAGCAGAGGATGGCGCAGGTGGCGCGTAACTGTATGGATAATAACCATAATAAGGATAATAACTACCACCATAATAGGGATAATGTCCACCCCATGAATAAGGTGAATATCCCCAAGGTTGATGATAACCATAAGGGCTACCCCAACCATACGGACCACCACCCCAATAAGGATTGTAATAATCCCAATGCCGTCCGCCAAACCAATTCCAAGGCGACATCCAGCCACCCCAAAAGGCTTGCGCTGGTTGAATAGCGCTTAATCCTAAGCCAGCCACACACAGCGCAATCGCGCCCGTTTTCGCTAATTTTTTAGTTACCGCGTTCATAGTGAAAGGTCTCCTATAAGTGCAGAAGAAATCAATAAAAACAAAGCATTAAAGTGATTTAAAGATGCTCTATCAGATAATGCTAATATAATTATTAACAAACTTTTGTAAATTTTCAAGAGCAAATACTAAATTTTTTATTTTTTATTTTAATTATTTGATTTCAATTATAAATATACTTAAATTAAATTTAAGGCTTGCGATTTAGAAAAATATCGGATTATAATTAACGGTTTTACGGCACTGAGAAATAACGTTGTTTGGCGAAAATTATTAATAATTGTTTGACAAGGCGTTTGTAAGGCTGTTAAAATAGAAAGCTATTTTGGAGGAGTTACCCAAGCGGTCAACGGGTCTGGACTGTAAATTCAGCGGCTCTGCCTTCGGAGGTTCGAATCCTTCCTCCTCCACCATCTTATTCAAAATTAAATATTGAACGGTTTTTGCGGGTGTAGTTCAATGGTAGAACTTTAGCCTTCCAAGCTAATAGCATGGGTTCGATTCCCATTACCCGCTCCAAATTTGATTGATGATTGATTGTTTCAGCCCATATAGCTCAGTCGGTAGAGCACTTCCTTGGTAAGGAAGAGGTCACCGGTTCAAGTCCGGTTATGGGCTCCATTTTTTGATTTATCTCAATTTATAATATTTTTCAGGGGTTTCTCATGGCAAAGGAAAAGTTTGATCGTACTAAGTCTCACGTCAATGTGGGTACGATTGGTCACGTCGATCATGGTAAAACTACTTTGACAGCCGCTATCACCAAGGTGTTATCTAAATATTTCAATGGGAAGGCTGTTGCTTTCGATCAAATTGACAAAGCTCCTGAAGAAAAAGCGCGTGGAATTACCATCAATACTGCGCACGTCGAATATGATACGGCAGAGCGCCATTATGCGCATGTCGATTGCCCAGGTCACGCCGATTATGTCAAAAACATGATTACGGGTGCGGCTCAAATGGACGGCGCTATTTTAGTGGTTGCTGCCACCGACGGTCCTATGCCTCAAACCCGTGAGCACATCTTATTAGCTCGCCAAGTGGGTGTTCCATACATGGTTGTATTTATGAATAAATGCGACATGGTTGACGACGAAGAATTATTAGAACTCGTTGAAATGGAAGTCCGTGAATTACTTAGCAAATATGATTTTCCAGGCGATGATATTCCTATCATTAAAGGTTCTGCTTTAAAAGCCTTAGAAGGCGAAGCTAAATGGGAAGAAAAGATTGTTGAATTAGCGAAAGCTCTTGATTCTTATATTCCTCAACCAGAACGTGCTATCGACAAACCTTTCTTAATGCCAATTGAAGATGTATTTTCAATTTCTGGACGCGGCACAGTTGTAACTGGTCGGGTTGAGCGCGGCATTGTCAAAGTTCAAGAAGAAGTTGAAATCGTTGGATTAAAAGACACCGTTAAAACCGTTTGTACGGGTGTTGAAATGTTTCGTAAGTTGCTCGATCAAGGTCAAGCAGGCGATAACGTTGGTGTATTATTGCGGAGTGTTAAACGTGAAGATGTTGAACGTGGTCAAGTACTTGCAAAACCCGGAACGATTAAACCTCATACTGATTTTGAAGCAGAAGTCTATATTCTCAACAAAGAGGAAGGCGGTCGTCATACCCCGTTTTTTAATGGTTATCGTCCACAATTTTATTTTAGAACCACAGATGTAACGGGTGCAGTAACTTTGCCTGAAGGCATTGAAATGGTGATGCCTGGAGATAACATCAAAGTTAGCGTGAAATTAATTGCCCCAATTGCAATGGAAGACGGTTTGCGATTTGCCATTCGTGAAGGCGGCAGAACCGTCGGCGCGGGCGTGGTTGCAAGCATTATCGAGTAGTTTCTTTTAAGCAGATCGTCTTAGAAAAACGGTCTGTATGCCATTTTATAGGTCAATAGCTCAATTGGCAGAGCGGCGGTCTCCAAAACCGCAGGTTGGGGGTTCGAGGCCCTCTTGACCTGCCATTTTATTATTGAAAAAACATTAACTTATGAGTACTAAAACAGAAGCATCAAACACTCAAAATAATGCGGATGTTGCAAAATGGATTGCAGCAGTCGCTTTGTTAGTTGTTGGTTTGGTTGGTTTTTATTATTTTTCTCAAACACCTCTATTAGTGCGAGTGATTGCATTATTAGCATTAAGCGGTGGCGCAGTATTTCTCGCTTTACAAACCATAAAAGGTCAAGCAGCGTGGAATTTTACGCAATCTGCACAATTAGAAATGCGCAAAGTTGTGTGGCCCACCAAACAAGAAACTCTGCAAACAACTGGTATCGTTGTATTAATGGCATTGGTAATGGCTATTATGATTTGGATCATTGATAGCTTACTGTTTATGTTAGTTAAGTTTCTCACAACGTAATTTAAAGAAAGGGTTTGGGCATGGCAGAGGAAAAAATGCGTTGGTATGTTGTACATGCCTATTCTGGTTTTGAGAAAAGTGTTGAGCGTTCTTTAAAGGAACGTATTAAACGCAGTTCATTGCAAGAATTATTTGGTCAAGACGAAACTACTGGCGAATACTTGGTATTAGTACCAACTGAGCCTGTCACAGAAATGCGCGAAGGCAAAAAATACACCACTGAACGCAAACTCTATCCTGGTTATGTGCTTGTTAAAATGGTCATGAACGATGAAACGTGGCATTTAGTAAAAGAAGTTCCTAAAGTCATGGGTTTCATTGGTGGAACAAAAGAACGCCCCGCCCCGATTTCTGAAAAAGAAGCAGAAGCCATTTTACAACGCTTACATGATAGCGCAGACAAACCCCGTCCAAAAGTCTTATTTGAAGTGGGTGAAGTGGTGCGCGTTACCGATGGTCCTTTCAATGATTTCAACGGCGTTGTCGAAGACGTTAATTACGAAAAGAACCGCGTTCGGGTTGCAGTATTAATTTTTGGTCGTTCAACGCCAGTAGAATTAGAATTTGCGCAGGTTGCAAAAGAGTAAATTTTTTATTTCATTTAACATTAATGGGGAGTCGTTAAGACGCTAATACCCAAAGGATAGAAAAAATGGCAAAGAAAGTTACCGCCTACATTAAATTGCAAGTTAAAGCGGGCGACGCAAAACCAAGTCCTCCCGTAGGTCCAGCATTAGGTCAACATGGCTTAAATATCATGATGTTTTGTAAAGAGTTTAACGCTCGTACGCAAAGCATGGAAAAAGGTCTTCCTATCCCTGTCGTAATTACCGCGTATAGTGATCGTAGTTTCACCTTCGAAATGAAATCTCCGCCAGCGTCTATTTTGCTCAAAAAAGCGGCTGGTATTACCAGTGGAAGTAAAACACCACATACCAATAAAGTCGGTAAAGTGACTCGTGCGCAATTAGAAGAAATCGTTAAAACAAAACAAGCAGATTTAACCGCCGCAGATATGGATGCAGCGGTAAGAACGATTGCGGGAAGTGCGCGTAGTATGGGTATTGAAACGGAAGGAGTGAACTAATCATGGCAAAATTAACTAAACGCGCCAAAGCAATTGCAGAAAAAGTAGTTCACGGTAAAGTTTATTCTGTTGAAGAAGCATTTGAAGTATTGAAATCATTACCACCTTCAAAATTTGTTGAATCTGTTGATGTTGCTGTGAATTTAGGCGTTGATCCTCGTAAATCTGATCAAGTCGTGCGTGGTTCTACGGTCTTACCAAACGGAACGGGCGCAACGGTTCGTGTTGCCGTGTTCACACAAGGCGCAAACGTTGAAGCGGCTAAAGCTGCGGGCGCAGACATCGTCGGCATGGAAGATTTAGCGGAACAAGTTAAAGCGGGTCAAATGAATTTTGATGTCGTAATTGCTTCTCCTGATGCAATGCGGGTGGTCGGTCAATTAGGTCAAATTTTAGGACCTCGTGGTTTAATGCCCAACCCTAAAGTCGGCACGGTAACGGCTGACGTTGCAAATGCAGTTAAAAACGCAAAAGCGGGTCAAGTGCGCTATCGTACTGATAAAGGCGGGATTATTCATTGCAAATTAGGTAATCTTTCATTTGAAGTTGAATCGTTAAAAGGTAACTTAAAAGCCTTATTAGCCGATTTAAACAAAATGAAACCCTCGACCTCTAAAGGTGTGTATATGAAACGCGTTACGGTTTCTAGCACGATGGGACCGGGTTTAATGGTTGATTTATCTAGTGTAAATTAATCTTGTAAATTTCCTCTCTGGTTTTTAAATCAAATTTAGAGAGGAAAATAGTGAAAAGAAATTATGCCGCATATTTCAATGTTTTTTGGGATTGTTATTAGAATGTTCTATAACGAGCATAATCCACCGCATTTTCACGCAGAATATCAAGGACAAAGAGGAGTATTTGATTTTAATGGTGAAATGTTGAAAGGAAACGTTTCTTCTATAACTGCGAAACGACTAATTAAAGAATGGACGTTGCTTCATCAAAATGAATTAATAGAAAATTGGCAAAATATGCGACAAGATAAATCTTTTAGTAAAATTGCACCGCTTAATTAAAGGAAAAAGGTTTATGAATTATCTTCCTGTTGTAATAGAAGCCGAGTATGTTGTTGATTATAAAATCAAATTAACATTTGATAATGGCATTTCTAAAATCGTTGACTTTTCAAAGTGGTTAAAAGGTGAAATGTTTGAACCATTAAAAGAAAAAGAGTATTTTAAAAAATTTTTTATTGATGGTTGGACAATTTGTTGGGGAAACGGTGCAGATATTGCCCCAGAAACATTATATGAAGATTAAAAGATATGTCGTACAGTCATTTTACGCTTGCAAAAGTAAAACAAGAATTTAATTTAGAAGAGCAAGATTCTGAAAATTTATTTGGTAATATTTTGCCAATAGAATCAAGTAGTTGGCTAAAAGAAACTTTAGTGGCTGGACTAAGTTTGGTTTCTTCTTCTTCAACTGAAAAAGCCCGTTCAGAATTTATTGTTGCACCTATTTTAATTGAAATTGAGAAAAGAAATCCTAAATGTTTTGGAATTTATTCTGGTGAGCGATTAGATGTTGATCAAAGTAAAGGGTTAGTCGGTGAATGTGATTTTATTTTAACCAAAGGTGAAATGAAACATACTATTCAAAAACCGATCTTTGCATTAATTGAAGCGAAAAAACACGATATTGGAGCGGGATTAGGACAATGTGTTGCTCAAATGATTGGATCGCAGATTTTTAATAAAGGTGAAATCAATACGATTTATGGTTGTGTAACAACTGGTGAAATTTGGCAATTTCTTAAATTAGAACAAAATATTATTACCATTGACAAAAAACATTATTACATTGATAACGTAGAAAAAATTTTAGGTGTTTTGCAGTATATCATTGATTTTTATAAATAATTTTATTTTCTCATGCGCAGGAGAAATGTTATGAAATTAAAAAATATAGTTGCAGCTACTGTTATTGCACTTTCAAATCAAATAGTTAATGCAGATTGTGAAACTGCCAAATCTATTGGAGTAAAAGGCGGTAGAGCGATGGGTGTTGTTGTAGGAAGCACTTTAGGTTTGGCAGCAGTGGGAGCAACGAGTACTTGTGCCGCTTCTTTGGTTACCGCTCCTTTTACGTTTGGACTTTCTGCATTGTTTGGGTGTGCTGGAGCGTTTGGAGCAGCAAGAATTGCAGGAACAGCGATTGGAGGAATTGTTGGTTCAGAAGATGGTGAGCAAATAGCAAATATTATTTGTGATTCTCATCGAAAGGTACCTTTTAAAATAGATGAAATTGTGTTTGTAAATGATTTAAAGGGTGTGATTGTAGATATTAATAACAAAAGAAAACGTGTACGATTAATAGTATCAGATTCTGGACATTTATTGCCTGTTGAACTAGACATTTCACAAATAGCAAAATTAAAATAAAAAATAATATAATATTTCTAATTTAAAATTGAAGAAAATTAATAAGATATTAATTTTTAGTTTTTTAAGAACTAGAAAAGAAAAAGACTTTGTAAGGACTATTAGGATGAGTAAAAAAAAGCCTGATAGTCGTCAAAGACCGTAGGTCGAGGAATCGTTAATTGTTTCTCAAAACAACCTACGCAGACGGCGGAGATTTTTAGAAATCAGAGCCGTATTATAACCGAGCATTTCAAATGCTTATTTTGTCCTAATGAAACTGAGGTGAACCAATGCCCATTAAGCTAGAAGATAAGCGCGTTATTGTGGCAGAAGTGGCAGACATCGCGGCGAGTGCATTTTCAATGGTAGCGGCTGAATATCAAGGCATTACCGTTGAGAAAATGACCGCGCTGCGCAAAAAAGCCCGTGAAGAAGGCGTGTACCTCAAAGTGGTTAGAAATACTTTGGCAAGACGTGCCGTCGCAGGAACGGAGTTTGAGTGCATTCAAGATGCCTTGACAGGTCCGTTGTTGTTGGCGTTCTCGAAAGCTGATCCGGGCTGTGCGGCTCGCGTCATCAAAGATTTTGCTAAAGAAAACAACAAGTTAGTCGTGAAATTCGTATCTGTTGGCGGTCAATTATTACCCGCATCAGATATTGAAAAACTCGCTAAACTCCCAACCCGCGACCAAGCATTAAGTATGTTAATGTCGGTGATGCAAGCCCCGATCACCAAATTTGTTCGCACGTTGGCAGAACCACACGCCAAATTCGTTCGCACTATCGCCGCCATCCGCGACCAAAAAGAAGCGGCTTAATTCTTTTAACTTTTTAATTTTTCTGGAGTTTTCAAATGTCCTTATCAAATGATCAAATCTTAGAAGCCATTGCTGGCAAAACCGTCATGGAAATCGTCGAACTCATCAAAATGATGGAAGACAAATTCGGCGTTTCTGCGGCAGCAGCCGTTGCAGTCGCAGCACCTGTAGCGGCAGCAGCAGTTGTTGAAGAACAAACCGAATTCAACGTCATTTTAGCGTCTTTTGGCGAGAAGAAAGTTGAAGTCATTAAAGTGGTTCGTGCAATCACTGGTTTAGGTTTAGGTGAAGCGAAAGCCGCTGTTGAAGGCGCACCCACAACTTTGAAAGAAGGCATTTCTAAAGCCGACGCAGAAGACATCAAGAAAAAACTTGAAGACGCTGGCGCGAAAGTAGAAATCAAGTAGTTTTCTTTTATTCGTTCCTATAGTTATTTATGGGAACGAATTATATATAAATAACCGTAATTAACTATTTTAATTGAAAAAATAACTTGAGCTTTCTAAAGCAACCATCGAATGATTTATAGGCTGGCAGATGCCCTCAATTGCCAGCCTTTTTGTGCTTTTTTAATATTATTCAGAAATATCATTAAAACTAGAGTGTTATATAAAATACAAAGGATGTATGCAAAAATATTTGGTCGCTTTTGTTTTTATATTTTATACAACGATAAGCTATGCCATATCTTCTAAAAACCAAAGTGTAGGATTACTTCCTCCACCATTTTCATATATGTATTACCTAAATATATTTCTACCATGGGTATTTTTGATAGTAGTAATTTTAGAAACAAAAATTTTAGCTTACTTACAAAAAAACATAACATTTGGGCAAATGATTGGCATTGTTTTTATTAGCAATATAGTTTCAACTGTTTTAGGAATTTTAACAACGAGTTTATTATTCTCTCATAGGTATAAAGATATTGATCTATATAATACTGATGTACGACTAGGAATTCCTATTGCCTATATGTTAAGTACCTTAATTGAATTTGTTGTTTTATATTTGAGCAAAAATATCGACAAACCGTTTAGGAGTAGTATTCTAATAAATGCAGCAACTTATTGTCTAATTGCTCTATTTTTTATTATTGATGATCTGTTTAGTTAAATTCAAGTTTTAAAAGAAATCGTATTTTTGAACATCCAGCAAGCGGAGTACATGATGGCATATTCTTTCACTGAAAAAAAGCGCATCCGCAAGGATTTTAGCAAACGCACCACCCTTCAGAAAATTCCCTATCTTCTCGAGATACAAGTTAAATCTTATCGGGAATTTTTGCAACAAGATAAATTACCCGATCACCGCGAACCTCTTGGGCTTCACGCGGCTTTTTCGTCGGTGTTTCCGATTGAAAGCCACTCGGGGAATGCCGAATTAAGATATGTCAGTTATCGGCTGGGCAAACCTCCCTTCGACGTGAAGGAATGTATTATTCGGGGAATGACTTACGCCGCGCCGTTGCGGGTCAAAGTCCAATTGGTGCTTTACGATAAAGACGCAAAAGACAAAGACCATAAACCCAAGACAATCAAAGACATCAAAGAACAAGAAGTCTATATGGGTGATTTGCCGTTGATGACGCGCAACGGGACTTTTGTAATTAATGGAACGGAACGGGTGATCGTTTCTCAATTACATCGTTCGCCTGGGGTGTTTTTCGATCATGATAAAGGCAAAACACATTCTTCGGGTAAGTTATTGTTTTCAGCGAGAATTATTCCTTATCGTGGATCGTGGTTAGATTTTGAATTTGATCCGAAAGATTGTTTGTTTGTGCGGATTGATCGTCGCCGTAAATTGCCCGTCACGATTCTGTTGCGCGCAATGAATTACACCAATCAACAAATGCTCGAGATGTTTTTTGAAACCAATCAATTCTCAAATTCTGAGCAAGGTTGGCAATGGGCATTTTCGCCCGAACGGTTGCGCGGTGAAATTTCTGCGTTCGACATCAAAGATTCGGACGACAACATTATCGTTGAAAGTGGCAAACGCATAACTGCTAGACATATCAAACAGTTAGAAAAAGCGGGCATTACGCAACTCACTGTTCCGCCTGAATATTTACACGGCAAGGTTTTAGCGCGCGACATTATCGACACGTCGACGGGCGAAATTTTGGTCGAGGCTAATACCCAAATCGATCAAGAATTGCTCGATAAATTAAGCATCACCGGCATTACGACATTTAAAACCTTATATACCAATGACTTAGATCACGGTCCGTATGTTTCGGATACTTTGCGCATCGATCAAACTAAAACGCAAACCGATGCGTTAGTTGAAATTTATCGAATGATGCGTCCTGGCGAACCGCCGACTCGTGAAGCCGCCGAAGAACTTTTCAACGGATTGTTTTTTAAATTAGATCGTTACGATTTGTCGACGGTCGGTCGAATGAAATTTAATCGCCGCGTTGGACGTGAAGAAGTGATCGGCGAAGGCATTTTATCGCACGAAGATATTCTCTTAGTAATCAAAGAGTTAATCAATATTCGTAACGGCAACGGTCAAGTCGACGACATCGATCATTTAGGCAATCGAAGAATTCGTAGCGTCGGTGAAATGGCAGAAAACCAATTCAGAATCGGTTTGGTGCGGGTAGAAAGAGCCGTTAAAGAACGTTTGTCGCTCTCTGAATCAGAAAGCATGATGCCGCAAGAATTAATGAATGCAAAACCGGTTTCTGCGGCGATTAGAGAATTCTTTGGATCGAGCCAACTTTCTCAATTCATGGATCAAAACAACCCGCTTTCTGAAATTACGCACAAACGTCGGGTTTCTGCGTTAGGGCCGGGTGGTTTGACGCGTGAAAGAGCGGGATTTGAAGTCCGCGACGTTCATCCAACCCATTATGGTCGGGTTTGTCCTATTGAAACGCCTGAAGGTCCAAACATTGGATTAATCAACTCATTGGCGGTTTATTCGAGAACCAACAAATATGGTTTCTTAGAAACTCCATATCGTAAAGTCGCTGCCGAGAAAGTCATTAATGAAAACGGTGAAGAAGTTACTAAAACTCGCGTCACCGATGAAGTGGAATATTTGTCAGCGATTGAAGAAGGAAACTTCGTGATTGCACAGGCAAATGTCCCTGTTGATGAAAAAGGGTATTTAACAGAAGAATTTGTACCTTGTCGGTATAAAGAAGAATCAATGTTAAAACCAGCCACTGAAGTGAGTTATATGGATGTTTCTCCGAAACAAATTGTTTCTGTGGCGGCATCTTTAATTCCTTTCTTAGAACACAACGACGCGAACCGTGCATTAATGGGTTCAAATATGCAACGTCAAGCTGTTCCTTTAATTCGTGCAGAGAAACCATTAGTCGGCACTGGAATGGAACGTACGGTTGCAATCGATTCGGGTGTGGTTGTTATCGCAGAACGGGGTGGAATTGTTGATACCGTTGACGCGGGAAGAATTGTGGTTCGTGCCAATGATAACGAAGTGAAAGAAGATGAAAGCGGCGTTGATATTTATTCTTTAACAAAATACACCCGTTCAAACCAAAACACTTGTATTAATCAACGTCCTTTAGTTAAACCTGGTGATGAGATTGCAAAAGGTGACGTTTTAGCCGATGGACCTTCCACTGATTTAGGTGAATTAGCATTAGGTCAAAATATGTTAGTTGCCTTTACGCCTTGGAATGGTTACAACTTTGAAGATTCTATTTTAATTTCAGAGAGAGTCGTTGAGCAAGATCGTTTCACTTCCATTCACATTGTTGAGCAAGTATGCGTTGCACGCGATACCAAATTAGGACCTGAAGATATTTCTGATGATATTCCAAATGTTGCTGAATCTGCATTAAGAAAATTGGATGAAGCGGGTATTATTCATATTGGTGCAGAAGTTAAACCTGGGGATATTTTAGTCGGTAAAGTTACTCCCAAAGGTGAAACCCAATTAACACCCGAAGAAAAACTGTTAAGAGCGATATTTGGTGAGAAAGCATCGGATGTTAAAGATACCTCATTAAGAGTGCCTTCTGGAACGTTTGGAACAGTAATTGATGTTCAGGTTTTCACACGCGACGGCGTAGAAAAAGATTCGCGTGCGCAAAGCATTGAAAAAGCTGAATTAGATAAATTCCAAAAGGATTTGCGCGACCGTTATCGGATTTTAGAAGACGATACTTTTCAACGTTTAGAAAGAGCATTAGTCGGACAAATCGCTTTGAGAGGACCATCAGGTTTGAAATCTGACGGTACAATTACCTCAGAATACTTAGCAAGTTTGCAACACGAACAATGGTTTGAAATTACCTTACAAAAAGATGAATTGAATGATGCGTTAGATCGGGCGCACGTGCGTTTGAAAAATCAACGCAAACTCAATGATGAACATTTTGAAGAAAAACGTAAGAAACTCGCAGCGGGTGATGATTTGCCACCTGGGGTTTTAAAAATGGTGAAAGTCTATTTGGCAGTGAAACGTCGCGTTCAACCTGGAGATAAAATGGCGGGTCGCCATGGAAACAAAGGGGTTGTATCGATGATTGTTCCCGTTGAAGATATGCCTTTCATGGATAGTGGAAAACCGGTTGATATTGTTTTAAATCCGTTAGGCGTTCCTTCACGGATGAACATTGGACAAATCTTAGAAACCCACTTAGGTTGGGCGGCGAAAGGATTGGGTGAAAAAATTGAGAAAATGCTTGATGAATATCGTCAAAAATACGATAAAGCTCGCCTCAAAAAACTCAAAGACTTTTTAGAGCAAATCTATAACACCACTGGTAAAAAAGAAGAGCTGAAGAAATTTTCTGACGGTGATATTTTAGAATTAGCGGACAATTTAATTGCGGGTGTTCCAATGGCAACGCCAGTCTTTGATGGTGCGCACGAATCTGAAATCAAAATGATGTTGAGATTAGCTGATTTGTCAGATGATGGACAAGTGCAATTATACGACGGAAGAACGGGTGAAGCATTTGAAAGAAAAGTCACCGTTGGTTATATGCACATGTTGAAATTAAATCACTTAGTTGATGATAAGATGCACGCACGTTCAACTGGACCTTATAGTTTGGTAACACAGCAACCTTTAGGCGGTAAAGCACAGTTTGGTGGACAACGTTTTGGTGAAATGGAAGTTTGGGCATTAGAAGCCTATGGAGCTTCTTATACATTACAAGAAATGTTGACCGTGAAATCCGATGACGTGAATGGTAGAACAAAGATATACAAAAATATTGTCGACGGCGATCATCGAATGGAAGCAAATATGCCGGAATCTTTCAATGTATTAGTGAAAGAAATTCGTTCGTTGGGCATTGATATGGAATTGGATCAGAGTTAGGAGAATAAGCGATGAAAGACCTATTGAATCTTTTGAGCAGTTTCGAACAAATACAAGAATTTGATCGGATTTGTATTAGTTTAGCATCGCCTGAGAAAATCCGTTCTTGGTCGTATGGTGAAGTAAAGAAACCAGAAACTATTAATTACCGCACTTTCAAACCCGAACGCGATGGTTTGTTTTGTGCAAAAATCTTTGGACCAATCAAAGATTACGAATGTTTGTGCGGTAAATACAAACGTTTGAAACATCGCGGTGTGGTTTGTGAGAAATGCGGCGTTGAAGTCACGCAAGCAAAAGTCCGCCGTGATCGAATGGGACATATTGAATTAGCGAGTCCAGTTGCTCACATTTGGTATTTGAAATCTTTACCTTCACGCATGGGTTTGTTATTAGATTTAACCTTGCGTGATTTAGAGCGGGTGCTATATTTTGAGGCTTATGTTGTAATTGACCCAGGTAGTTCTGCATTAGATCGTGGTCAGCTTTTAACCGAAGAAGAATATTTAGATGCGTTAGAAGAACATGGTGATGATTTTAAAGCAAAAATGGGCGCGGAAGCGATTCGTGATTTATTAAGCAGCATGGATTTGGCGAGAGAATCTGAGCGTTTGAGAGAAGAAATTTCTGGAACAACTTCTGATTCAAAAATGAAGAAACTCAGCAAACGTTTGAAATTAATGGAAGCGTTTCTAAGTTCTGGAAATAAACCCGAATGGATGGTGTTTGAAGTTCTTCCCGTTTTACCGCCTGAATTACGTCCTTTAGTTCCTTTAGATGGCGGACGTTTTGCGACCTCTGATTTGAATGATTTGTATCGTCGTGTGATCAATAGAAATAATCGTTTGAAAAGATTATTGGATTTGCAAGCACCCGACATTATTGTCAGAAATGAAAAACGGATGTTACAAGAAGCGGTTGATGCGTTATTAGATAATGGTCGTCGTGGTCGAGCAATTACGGGTTCAAATAAATTACCGTTAAAATCATTAGCAGATATGATTAAAGGTAAGCAAGGACGGTTTCGTCAAAACCTTTTAGGAAAACGGGTTGACTATTCTGGACGGTCGGTAATTGTGGTGGGACCTGCGCTGCATTTAAATCAATGCGGTTTGCCAAAGAAAATGGCATTAGAACTCTTTAAGCCCTTTATTTTTGGAAAATTGGAATTACGCGGTTTAGCAACGACCATCAAAGCAGCGAAGAAACTTGTTGAACGTGAAGCGCCAGAAGTATGGGATATTTTAGAAGAAGTTATTAAACAACACCCCGTCTTATTAAACCGTGCGCCAACATTACACAGATTAGGGATTCAAGCATTTGAACCTGTGTTAATTGAAGGTAAAGCAATTCAATTACATCCGTTAGTTTGTACAGCGTTTAACGCGGACTTTGACGGCGACCAAATGGCGGTACATATTCCGCTTTCTTTGGAAGCTCAAATGGAAGCGCGTGTTCTTATGATGTCGACAAACAATATTCTTTCTCCTGCGAATGGAGAACCGATTATTGTACCTTCGCAAGACGTTGTTTTAGGTCTGTATTATATGTCGCGTGAAAAGATCGGGGCAAAAGGCGAAGGGATGCGTTTGGTCGATACGGCTGAAGTGCATCGTGCGTATGAAAATCATGAAGCGGAATTAGGTACAAAAATCGAAGTTCGAATTCGTGGAAAACGTGAGAAAACCACGATTGGACGCGCTTTACTTTCTGATATTTTACCAGTGGGTTTAAGTTTTGATTTGGTCAATTGCAACATGACCAAAAAGAACATTTCAAAGTTGATCAATGCCTGTTATCGACAAATCGGTATCAAAGAAACCGTGACCTTTGCAGATAATTTGATGTACACAGGTTTCAAATATGCAACTCGAGCAGGGGTTTCTGTGGGGATTAATGATTTAGTTGTCCCCGAAGAAAAGCCTGTTTTATTGGAGAAAGCAGAAACCGAAGTTACTGAGATTGAACGTCAATATCAACAAGGCTTAATTACCAATGGTGAACGTTATAACAAAGTGGTGGATATTTGGTCGAGAACCAATGAAGACATCGCCAAAGCAATGATGAACAAAATTGGTAAAGATATTTCTTTTGATAAAGATGGCAATCGAGTTGAGCAACCGTCTTTTAATTCGATTTATATGATGGCGGATTCAGGTGCACGGGGTTCGGCGGCGCAAATTCGGCAATTAGCGGGAATGCGGGGTTTGATGGCGAAACCCGACGGATCGATCATCGAAACGCCCATTACCGCGAATTTCCGTGAAGGTTTGGACGTTTTACAATACTTTATTTCCACACACGGTGCGCGGAAAGGGTTGGCGGACACCGCGTTGAAAACCGCAAACTCAGGTTATTTGACGCGCCGTTTGGTCGATGTTGCGCAAGATATGGTGATTCTTGAACATGATTGCGGAACTCATCGCGGCTTAGAAATGTCTGCCTTAATTGAAGGCGGGGACGTGGTTGAACCATTGCGTGATCGCGTGTTGGGACGGGTATTGGCGGAAGATGCGCGTCGTCCAGACAGTGAAGAAATGATCGCGGCAGGAACGCTTCTCGATGAAAACAACGTCGACCGACTCGAAAAAATGGGCATCGATCGCGTGGTGGTTCGTTCATCGATTACTTGCGAAGCCAAACATGGCGTGTGCGCCAAATGTTACGGACGCGATTTAGGACGTGGACATTTGGTCAATCAAGGCGAAGCAGTCGGGGTAATTGCCGCACAATCCATCGGTGAACCAGGCACACAGTTGACGATGCGTACCTTCCACATCGGGGGCGCGGCATCGAAAGCGGCGGCGATTAGCAGTATTCAAGTAAAATCAAAGGGTAAGGCGAAATTACACAACGTCAAATTCATTGAAAAACACACCAACGGCGTGATGAGTTTAATTGCGGTATCGCGGTCGGGTGAATTTGTGGTGTTGGATGATTTTGGTCGTGAACGCGAACGTTACAAAGTGCCTTACGGTGCGGTGTTATCGGTTGCGGATGGCGATGCGCTTGAAATGGGCGACATCGTTGCGAATTGGGACCCTCACACTCACCCAGTTGTATCGGAAGTGCATGGTTTCGTTAGATTTATTGACGTTCACGAAAATGTCACGATCAACCGTCGCACCGATGATGTGACGGGCATTGTCAGCGTTGAAGTGATGGACCCCAAACAACGCCCAGCTGGTGCAAAAGATTTGCGTCCGTTAGTGAAATTGGTCGATGAACATGGTAATGATGTGATATTGCCAGATTCAGTAATGCCCGCGCAATATTATTTGCCTCCGCGTGCGATTTTAAATGTTGAGGAAAATGGGCGCGTTGAAGTCGGTGATATTATTGCAAGATTACCGCAAGAATCCTCAAAAACTCGTGATATTACAGGTGGTTTACCGCGTGTAGCAGATTTATTCGAAGCGCGAATTCCGAAAGAACCCGCCATTCTCGCAGAAATTAGCGGAATTATTTCTTTTGGTAAAGATACTAAAGGAAAACAACGCTTAATTATCACCGATAAACAAGGTGAGCAAGTTGAAATACTTGTTCCGAAATGGCGGCACGTCAATGTGTTTGAAGGTGAACACGTTGAACGTGGCGAAGTGTTAGTCGAAGGCGCGTCAAATCCTCACGATATTTTGCGTTTGTTAGGCATTCCAAGATTAGCAGAATACATCGTGAACGAAGTGCAAGAAGTCTATAGATTACAAGGGGTTAAAATCAACGATAAACACATCGAAACCATTGTTCGTCAAATGTTGAGAAAGGTGAATATCACTGATTCTGGAGAAACCCGTTTGCTCAAAGGCGATCAAGTGGAACGTGCTCGGTTTTTAGAGGAAAATGAACGCGCTCACAAAGAAGGCAAACAACCCGCATTTGGTGAACCGATTTTATTAGGCATCACCAAAGCGTCATTGGCGACGGAATCCTTCATTTCTGCGGCATCGTTCCAAGAAACCACGCGGGTTTTAACCGAAGCATCCGTAAGCGGCAAATTCGACGATTTACGCGGCTTGAAAGAAAACGTGATTGTCGGTCGTTTAATCCCTGCTGGAACGGGCTTGGCGTATCACGAAGAACGTCGCACGCAACCCAAATCCGAACGTCGCAAACGTCCCGCCCCGCCACCCATCACGTTAATGACCCCGTCCGCGCTCGGCACAAGCCTCGATGACGACGAAGACGATTAAATAAACAAACTTTATCCCCTTTTTGAATAATTTAGAAAGGGGATTTTTTTATGCTTAAAATATAGAAAAAAGGAGATTTATCATGGATATACAAATCCCAAAAAATTTAGCTATAATGATAAAAATCTTTGAATGACCCAGAAAGACCAACCCTTTGGTTTTTTAATGATTATAACTACGGTTACGTTAATTGGGTATCAAAATCAAATCCTTTCTTGCAATAAAGCAGTTATAATAACGCTAAGGAATAACAAATAACGTGGTCATTATGCTAAAAAATCTTCAATTAAGCACGCGATTAGGGCTTATTTTTACTCTAATTCTAACCCTGACGTTAGGAACGGCGTTTTTTGGCTGGTTTGGTCAACGACAAGCTGTCGACCGAACCGCAAAAATCATGAACATCGAGGATTTTATTAAAACGCTTTATCAAACTCGCCTTCAAGAAAAAGACTTCGTGATTCATAACAATGAAATGTCCGTCAAAAACTTTCAAATTTTACTCAAAAGTTTAATGAATCAAACTTCCCAATTAAAAACACTACTTAAATCAGATGCTCATCAAGAACAATTAGAAAAAATTATCGCTGATGTAAAAGAATATGATAAAAATTTCGTTAATTATCATGGCTTTACAGAGCAAAAGAGAATTGCTGCTCAAGAAATGAATAAAGTGGCGGAAGATGTGCTACAAAAAAGCTTTTTTATAGATAGCACGCAACGGGACTTGTTAAAAGAAAATATCGATGAAATTGAACGCACGATTAATGTTAAATTGGTTTCTGAAAATTACATCGATCAATTAGTGCGATTGTTTATGGAAGCTCGAATTCTACAAACGAATTTGCTCTATGAATATGATGCGCGTCAAGCATTAAGTGTGGATAGTTTAGGTCAGCAATTTTTGAATATCATTAAGAAGTTGCGGGCTGGCTTACAAATAACTCAAAATATCGATAAATTAGATACCATTCGCCAATTATATGAAACTTATCAACAACAATATAAAAATCATATAGATAAAAAAAATAATGCTCAAATAAAAACTAAGCAACCTGAAGATGAGGAAGCGTTACAAAATATTGAATTTAGTGTTTCTGAAATTATCCGAAATCTTCAAAGTTTGCGTAATGAGCAATTTGCAGATTTAAAAGAAAGTGTTTCTACAACAAACGTTTTAGCGGATGAACGCTTGGAAAAAGTTTATGATACAAATCAAATCATTTATTTCTATCTCTTAGCACGTCAACAAGAAGCGCTGTTTTTTAGAAATGGCGATCAGCACTACTTAATTCAAGTCGTTTTTTATTTAGGAAAAGCACTGAATATTACTAATAAACTACTTGAAAAATTAAAAACCCAAAAAAATATTGATCTTTTGCAAGATTTAATCAACTCAATTAAAAATTACGTTGTAGAATTAGATAAATATGCAACCCTAGAAATTCAACAACACCAACTAGATAAGCAAATGGATGAACGCGCTTATCAAACCGTAAAAGAAATCCAAAAAATCCTTTTAAATCAAGAGCGTGCAATTACCATAGAAATGGAAAATACGTTATCTATTATTTTATTCTTTGTGATTGTGAGTATTCTAATTGGCGTGTTATCAGCAACTTGGATAACTCGACTTATTACCACCAGTTTGAACGATAATATAAAACTAATGGAAAGAATTGCCGCAGGTGATTTGCGTAGAAATATTACTGTCGAAAATAATGACGAATTAGGTAAATTACGGCGCGCTTTAAATGAAATGCAAGCCCATTTGTATCAAGTGGTTAAACAAGTTAGAGAAACTACCAATCGTTTATTTGAAATGGCAAATGAAGTTTCTTTCACTGCCAAAGCATTAAGCGACGGTGCAACCCAACAAGCCGCGGGCGTTGAAGAAATTTCTGCCGCAATGGAAGAAATGACTTCCGCCATCGAACAAAACGCCGACAATGCACGTCACACCAGCAAAATCGCAAGCGCGTCCTCGATGCGGGCAGATGAAGGCGGCAAAGCGGTCAATGACACGGTCAACTCGATGCAGCAAATTGCCAGCAAAGTGCGGGTCGTTGAAGAAGTCGCGTATAAAACGAATTTATTGGCGCTAAATGCCGCGATCGAAGCCGCTCGAGCAGGTGAACACGGCAGCGGTTTTGCGGTGGTTGCCGAGGAAGTGCGAACCTTAGCGGAGCATACCCAAATTTCGGCGCGTGAAATCTTAAATTTAGTGGCGAACAGTCTGCAAGTTGCTGATAAAGCAGGGAAATTATTAAAAGAAATCGTCCCAAGCGCTCAAAATACCGCCGCATTAATCGAAGGCATTACCTATAGTTCTGATGAACAAGCCGCTGGCATTAAACAAATTAATGTAACAATGGTGAATTTAGACCATGTTACTCAACATAATGCCGCGGCTTCTGAAACGCTCGCCGTCACCGCCGAAACCATGAATCACGAAGCTGAACGGTTGCAGCAATTAATGCTATTTTTTAAGCTGCAAGATAATGATACACTGGAAACCTTTGAGCATCTTGATAACGAAGACGCTCCTTTACATTCCTAGCACATTGCATGGCTACTACTCAAAAAACGTAACAAATGTCTGATAAAGCAACCATTTTGGTGGTCGACGATAGCCTCGTCAATTTAGCCGCACTCAACGAAATCCTTGAACAACAAGGGTTTGCTGTTTTATTAGCGAACAGTGGTCAACGCGCCATTACTGTCGCCAGAGAAAATCGCCCCGACTTAATCTTATTAGATGTGGTTATGCCAGGTTGGGACGGCTATGAAACGTGCAAACAAATGAAAGCCGATAGCAAATTGAGCAATATCCCAATTTTATTTATTTCTGGATTGGGCGATACTCAAAATAAAATCAAGGCTTTTCAAGCAGGTGCAGTGGATTACGTTAGCAAACCTTTTCAAAATGATGAGCTGTTTGCGCGGGTTACAACCCATATTGAATTATCAAAATTGCGCAGTAATCTTGAGAAAGAAGTTGAAAATCAAACTGCGCAAGTACGTTCTTTAATGTCCGCATTACAACTTTCTTATCAAAAAGCTCACGAAGTTTCCGTTTTAAAAACCCAGTTTCTCCGTAATATTAGCCACGAATTTCGTACACCCATGAATATCATTTTAGGTGTCACAGAAGAAATGGTGCAAGATACCCCTCTAAACGGTGAACAAACTCAAATGGCAGAAGAAGTTTTAAGATCGGGAAAATTGTTGTTAAGTATTTTAGATAATATGTTACGTTTTGCAGAGCAATTTTCTGGCGAATTAATTCAAGAAACTGCCACCTTTGAAATCCGAGAATTAATTCACGATTGCCTCACTAATATCACCCCTGCTGTATTAACTAAAAAACTTGCTATTCATCAAATCCTCCCTGATGATTTGCCAACCGTCAAAGGCAATTACGATCACGTCAAAGAAATTTTAAACAAATTCCTCGAAAATGCAATCAAATTTACGCCCTCTGGAAAGATAGAAACTAAAGTAGAAGTTGTTGAAGATTTCGGCAAACAAATTGAATTACGTTTTACAATTTCCGATACTGGAATCGGGATTAATTTAGATCAACAAGAGCGTTTATTTCAAGCATTTAGCCAAGGTGACGGCTCGACAACCCGTGAATATGGAGGGTTAGGAATGGGATTAGCATTAGCAAAATTATATTGTGATAATATGGGTGGAGAATTAGGCGTAGATAGTATTGTTGGAAAAGGGAGTAGTTTTTGGTTTCAAGTTCCTTTAGAAAGAGTAAATTGATATGCAAACCGTCGAACATTTTCAATCAAGCATCAATCTTTCACAAGACAAACAACAGTTCTTAGTTTTTACGTTAAATGAACGAATCTATTCGGTATTAATTTCTTACATTAATGAAATCATTGAATACACACATTTAACACCTGTTCCAATGGTAACTGAATGCGTGAGAGGGGTTTTAAATCTGCGGGGTCATGTGTTACCCGTCATTGATTTAAGCATTAGAATGGGTGGAGAACCGATCAAAGAAAATAAACGTACTTGTATTTTAATTGTGACCGTTAATTACAACCAAGAATCCGTTAAAATGGGCATTGTGGTCGATGCGGTAAATGATGTGATTAATTTAGCGGTTTCAGATTTAGAAGCACCGCCGCCTTTTGGAAATCGAATTCGTTCGGATTTCATTCAAAATGTTGGGCGCATTGACGGTGGTTTCATTACGATTTTAAATTTAGAGCAAGTCCTTTCTATCAAAGAACTCATGATTAGTTAAATTTATGGGACGCATTTTGTCCCTTTAATTTCCTTTCTTTTATTTCTCCCATTTTATTGATTTTCCTCAAGGTTTTTTAAGCAAAATATTTGCTAAAATGCCTTTCATGAAACAAACACATTTAGATATTTGGATTAGTGCGCTTGGAGCGGGTTTAACAATTACCTTAATTGGGTTTCTTTGTGAAAGCCTGACTTCCTCAATTTTCCAACCCGTTCTTTTAGTATCGATGGGCGCGTCGGCGATTTTAATTTTCTATCGACCGCATGGTGATCTTTCTCAACCTTGGCACGTTTTGGGTGGGCATTTATTTGCGGTTTTATTCGGATTGTTGGGTTCAAAAATACCTAATTTAATCAATAGTTTGACTTTAATTCAAATTAGTGGTGTTGTCATTGCAATTACGTTATTAACAACTCACTATTTGCATTGTGTTCATCCTCCATCAGGCGGAACGGCGTTATTTACATTGTTTAGTGCACAACAAATGGGTTCTGTACGTTTATTTGAAATTGTTTTGCTCAATGTTGCTTTAGTTTTAACGCTCGCTTTTTTGATTAATCTATTCTCTCCTCATCGCCGTTATCCACTTTCTTTTTATTTATATTTGAAATGAATAACGTTTCATTAATTAAGATTCATAACCCAAAATTGGGGCTAACCATTTCTCAGCTTCTTCTAAAGAAATGCCTTTTCGTTGTGCATAATCTTCTACTTGATCTTTAGCGATTTTTCCAACTCCAAAATATTGCGAATTTGGATGTGAGAAATACCATCCAGAAACCGCGGCGGTCGGTAACATTGCAAAACTTTCTGTTAAAGTCATTTGAGCATTTTGATCGGGTTGTAATAACGCCCACAAATTCGCTTTCTCTGTATGTTCTGGGCAGGCTGGATAACCTGGTGCGGGACGGATTCCTCGATATTTTTCTGCAATCAATTCTTCATTTGAAAGACTTTCATTTGAAACATAACCCCAAAACTCTTTTCTTACCCGTTCGTGTAAATGTTCTGCAAAAGCCTCTGCTAATCGATCCGCTAAGGCTTTTAACATAATACTATTGTAATCATCATGTTCTTTTTCGAACTCGGCTAATTTCTTTTCAATTCCAATGCCTGTTGTTACCGCAAAAGCCCCAATATAATCTTCAACATTGCTTTCTTTAGGTGCAATGAAATCTGCTAAACATAAATTGGGTTTGCCAGATTTAAAAAGTTGTTGTCGCAAATGATGTGTTTTAATTCGAACTGTTTGACGATCTTCATTCGTATAAATTTCAAGATCATCTTCAACTGCATTGGCTGGAAAGAAACCGATTACTGCTTTGGCTTGTAACCATTTTTCTTTGACAATTTGCTCAAGCATCATTTGTGCATCATGAAAGAGTTTTTGAGCCTCTTTTCCAACTACTTCGTCATTTAAAATACGCGGATATTTCCCCGCCAATTCCCACGTTTGGAAAAACGGACTCCAATCAATTCGTTTTTTAATCTCTTCTAATGGATAATCCTCAAAAACTTTCAATCCTAGAAAAGAGGGTTTAATTGGTTGATAATGATCGACTTTCTTATGATGACCACAATCACAACTTGCTTTCGGAGAATGCCATTGCGTAACTAATTTATTTGCTCTCGCTTGTTGCAATGAAACGTGTTTGCGGGTTTCTTGTGCATTTAAGCGTTTCTCACGAATTTGCGCATATTCTTCTTTAATATCAGCCGCATATTTTTCTTTTAATCCATCTGATAACAAACTTTGTGCAACGCCCACTGCTCTCGACGCGTCTGGCACATAAACCACAGGCAAATTGTAATGTGGAGAAATCTTGACGGCGGTATGGACTTTTGAGGTGGTTGCTCCCCCAATCATTAAAGGAATTTGAAACCCTTGACGCTGCATTTCTTTGGCAACGTGAACCATTTCATCTAATGACGGCGTAATCAATCCCGACAAACCAATAATATCGCATTTTTTCTCACGCGCTGTTTGTAAAATTGTTTCCGCAGAAACCATCACGCCTAAATCAATCACTTCAAAATTATTACATTGCAACACCACGCCAACAATGTTCTTTCCAATATCATGAACATCACCTTTGACAGTTGCCATTAAAATCTTGCCATTATTTTGAGAAAGATTACCGAGTTTCTCTTTTTCTGCATCAATGTAAGGCATTAAATAGGCAACCGCTTTTTTCATGACGCGGGCAGATTTTACAACTTGCGGAAGAAACATTTTCCCCGCCCCAAACAAATCGCCCACAATATTCATTCCATCCATCAAAGCACCTTCAATTACATCCAAAGGTTGATTTGATTCTAAACGGGCTTGTTCAGTGTCAGTTTCTATGTATTCTGTAATGCCTTTGACTAAAGCGTGTTCTAAACGTTTCTTAACGGGTAAATTACGCCATTCTAAATCTTGTTTGTTTTCTTGAACCGAAGAACCGCCTTTGTATTTTTGAGCAATATCTAAAAGCCGTTCTGTACCATCTTCTCTACGGTTTAAAACCACATCTTCGACGCTTTCTTTTAATTCTCTTGGCAAATCTTCATAAATGGCTAATTGTCCCGCATTGACAATGCCCATATCCATGCCCGCTTGAATTGCATGATATAAAAATACGGAATGAATTGCTTCACGAACAGGATCAT
>DYRG01000104.1 GCA_020718845.1 Thiomargarita sp. | reverse complement strand
ATCAGGCACTGGCGAAGTTGACGATTCGTCGAATGGGTTGAAATTCAGTATTGAAAAACGGAGTTATTTGATTATATTGTTTTCATCATGGCAACAACTACTTTAAAAAAGACGGTATCACGCAAAGCAACTAAAGCCAAAAAGCCTAGCCTAGCAGAAAGGCTAAAGGAATTTGGAAATTGGAAAAAAGAGTCTGGTGTCGTCATAAAAATGCCTAAAAATTTCAATAAGCCAATGAATTTGACTTGGTAAAATGAAGATTATTTTAGACACAGAGCCGGTCGTTTGGATGCTAAAATCTGAGGATCGTTTTTCAAATCGTCAAAAAGAAGTTTTTCATAATATCAATAATGAACGCTTCATTAGTATTGTTAGTTTATGGGAAATAAGTATAAAAATTTCACTCATTAGAAACGATTTTGTTTTACGTGACGATTGGTTCAAATACTTGAAAAAACAAATGAAACAATTTGAAATCAAGTGGTTAAACATTAAACAATCTCATTGCATTTCACAAACTGGATTGCCATTTCACCACAAAGACCCATTTGACCGTTTAATTATTTCTCAAGGAATTACAGAAAATGCATCAATCATTGGAACGGATTCAAATTTTAAACTTTACGATGTGAAATTGATTTAAGCATCATCACACCCTCTTATTCTCACGGTAATAGGTGATACCGTGCTTCTTCAATGTATCAACCGTCTCTTGCGGAATCCTCACGATACGCTCTCCAAGAATGACGCAAGGCAAGCTCTTATTCTTGATCTCACGCAAAATAATTCGCTCATCCACAAGAAACATCTTGGCGACTTCGCACACTTTGTAGATTTTCGGTATGGAATGGGTGGAAGGTAATGACGGCATACTTCACGTTTTCTTATTAACTTTTGCTGTTTTTTTAATTCGAGTAATTCTAAGAACTCTTTGAAATTTGTGTCCAGCACGATAAGGTTTCATTAGGGTTTCCAGAGCATTGATCCTTTCTTGATAGCTTTTATCCGTCCAATAATCACGCTCTCTCGGTTCACTGCCTAAACGGCATTTTGAATATACCTTTTGCATACGAATAACCTCACACAGCTTGAACAGCCCTACGTTTCACAGGATACTTCCCGGCAAGGATATGCTCGACAGATATATCTTCATCTAAAGATTCCCAGTGTAGAATTCTGCCTTCAGCGACGATAGCAACATTAATCCTGTCTTCAAAGGTAGCGTTATCAAGTTTAGGAAAATGAAAATAGCTTACCTGTTTTCTCTTGCCATTCTTGAGAGTAAGCGTAAATGCACGATCTCCAAAAACGATACCTCGTATTCTATTCGAAATGTTTTTTCCACGCATCATAAATAGTTTCCTTGTTTGATTTCGCAATTTTTAAAATCTCGGCAGTCTCATGGATACTAAACATGCTCCAAGCAACCGATTCACTCTTCATCCAAATCTTTGCTTCCTTTCCATCTTTACGAACATGTATATGCACCGGCTCACTCCCATCAAAGCTGACAAAATAAAATTGATAACCTTTTATTTTAAAAACCTTTGGCATGACGAATACCCTAACTCAACCGCCCGTTTTGTCAACGAGAATTGTGCTCATCAATAAACAATCGAGACTCAATGACAATACGCAGATCATTGATACAATTGCCTAATGTATCACGTTCGCTGTCTAATCTTTCGATAATTGTTTCATCGCTCAGGTAACATTCCTCTTTTAAATAACGGATGTGTTCCGTTATTCTTTCCGCTCGCTCATTCCATTTTTTAAGAAGCTCTTGCAAGAGTAGTGTGCTTTGTGGTATTTTCATGATTTTTGGATTATAAAACAAACGGTTTAATTCCATTATTATGACACAACCTGTAAATGGCATCGTCTTCAGTGTAACCGTAAGCAAACAACGTGGTTTCTTCGTAATGCTTAAAGATTAGATCGGTGATCTCTTCATAATAACCGATCCATGCCTCCCACATCACCCACGCGGGTGAGTCTTCTTGATACCTTGTTTGTATCCCATATTTATTCAGAAAAAGCCTCCTTGGCGAAAGGCTCTTAACGCGACTTAGCCGATTCGAGGCTATTTTTGACGTAAGTCGTTGATCTATCGTGGAAG
>DYRG01000062.1 GCA_020718845.1 Thiomargarita sp. | reverse complement strand
CTATTCTTTTCTTAATATCACATTATACCATATCATCCTAAATTATCCACTACCCAAAAATCTTAAAAAATAACTTTTTTATTTTATAAAATATTAAAACAAGCGGTCGGGTTGAGAGGAAACGGGTGGGCGGATTACAGGTTGAGAAAAATTATTGGAATTGTTATTTGTAGATTGTGAGGAAATGGGAGGCGCAGAAACCGGTGGAGAGTTTTCTGCTTCTCTAAACCAATTGGGTAATTGGCGAGTGGTCGGTTTGGTAGGAACGCGCTTGCGAGGAAGGGTTTCTACAATGGTATCATCGCCGCGCCCAACCAAACCCGTTTGGGGATTAATGCGAACCGTAGTCATTTCAGACGGCGGCGTTAAAGTCTTTTCGGGGCGATTTTCCAACGCAACGCGCATATAATCCATCCACATCGGCAACGCCGCCACCCCGCCTGTTTCGCGTCCTGCGCTGCTTTGTCCGAGCGAGGCGGGCTGATCAAACCCCATCCAACTCACCGCGACCATTTCTGTATTAAATCCACAAAACCACGCATCGTTCAAATCATTGGTTGTGCCCGTTTTACCCGCAATATCTTTACGATTCAAAGACTTAGCGCGTCGAGCTGTCCCTTCTAAAATAACACTTTGCAATAACGAATACATCATCCACGCATTTTCTGCATCGATGACACGCGGCGCAAGATTTTGATCTTTCGTGGTATTTATTAACGCGGCTAATCCGACGGGTTTCTCAATGAGAGCAACGTCCTCTGGATCGGGTAATGTCAAATCAGAGCAACCCATGCACACTTTCCTCGGTTTTTCTTGAAAAACAACTTTCCCGTCGATGGTTTCAATTTTCTCAATAAAATATGGTTCGATTAAAAAACCTCCATTTGCAAATACTGCAAATCCTTTTGCCATTTCTAAAGGGGTTAATTCAGGTGTTCCCAACGCTAAAGTAAAATTTGGAGGTAAGCGGCTTTTATCAAATCCAAAACGACTAACATAATCAATGGTTTCTTCTAATCCTACATCAACCATTAAACGGATAGAAACCAGATTTCTGGATTGTGCTAATGCACTTCTTAAACGCATTTCTCCAGCAAACTTTCGCCCATAATTTTCGGGTGTCCACACCTCATTTCCCACATTGAAAACTAAGGGAGCATCCATGACGACACTCGCGGGTGTGTAACCAATATCTAACGCCGCCGAATAAATAAAAGGTTTGAAAGTAGAACCTGGTTGACGTTTGGCTTGTGTAACGTGATTAAATTTGCTGTAATTAAAATCAAATCCACCCGCGATTGCAATGATTGATCCGTCGTTTGGATTTAAAGAAACTAAACTCCCCGCCACTTGAGGAATTTGAGATAAACGCCAGATTTGTTCGCCTGCTTTATTGGTGGTTTCTAGCACCATAACAACATCACCCGCTTTTAAAATTTCTGCGGCGTTTTTTGGAGGATGTCCTTTGCTTTCTTCGTCGATATAACGCGCTGCCCACGATAATCCTTCCCAAGAAAGATTAATTTCTCCTTCATTTCGAAGGTAAAGGCGTGCGGTTTTAGCATCGGTTTCTAAAACTAAAGCAGATTGTAAATTACCAATCAGAGGAAATGCTTTTAACGTCTTGTCTAATAAAGCATTTTTTTTTGGTTCATCATTATCATCGTCGTCCTCAGTTTTGGGAGGAATCGGCAAATGTTTCAAATCTAAATGCGCTAAAGCTCCTCGAAAACCATGACGAGTGTCATAATCCATTAAACCTTTGCGTAAAGCGTTTTGAGCCGCTTCTTGCAAATGGGGTTGCAAAGTGGTATAAACTTTATAGCCAGCGGTGTAAGCATCTTTAGGGAACAACTCTTGTACTTTTGCTCGAACCATTTCTGCTAAATAAGGTGCATTAACTTGTTGTTGAAAAGCGTAACGATTAGTTTCTACGGGGATTTCTAATGCCTTTTTAAAATCGGTTTCTTTAATGAATCCTAAACTTAACATTCGTTGTAAAACATAATTACGACGTTCTAACGCGCGTTTGGGATTGGTAATGGGATTTAATGCGGACGGGGCTTTGGGTAAAGCAGCGATCATTGCAAATTCGGCTAGGCTTAATTCTTGCAAAGGTTTGGCGTAATAGACTTGTGCTGCCGCGCCCACGCCATAAGCATGATGACCGAGAAAAATTTTATTTAAATAGAGTTCTAAAATCTCTTCTTTGCTTAATTCTTTTTCTAATTTTAACGAAATTAAAATTTCTTTAATTTTTCTTTCAAAAGTTTTTTGTCGAGTGATTTCTGTGGTGAAAATATTTCGAGCTAATTGCATGGTAATGGTGCTTCCGCCTTGTGATTTGTCGGCGGTTTTAATTAAATGCAAAGAAGCGCGCATTAAACTTTTGAAATCGACCCCAAGATGCTCATAAAATCGCGCGTCTTCGGCGGCTAAAATGGCTTTAATAAACAAAGGTGGAATTGCTTTTAATTTCAATGGGATACGACGTTCTTCGCCAAATTCGGCAATCGTCTTTTGATCGGCGGAATAAATGCGCAACGGAACAGCCATTGACGTGGTTTTAATGTTGTCGAGAGAGGGCAATTCTGGCAGCACGCTTCGCCAAGTATAAAGCCCAAATAACCCCATTCCCAGCGTTGACAAGATGCCAGCCCAAAAAATTAAGCGAAAAATTTTGAAAAAATAATGCACAATCATGCTTAACATCTTATCATAACGGGGTCGAATTAGTTGCGGTCTGTGGCGCTGTTTATATTGGCTTAAATCCTGTATAGTTACAGGTGAAGATTAACGTGATGTCTTATTAAATAATTTTAACCAATTGTTTTTTAAATGGATTAATGTATGTGGCTATTTAAACCCACGCCGATTCCGGTGGTGGGGGTCGATATTAGCTCGACCGCCGTCAAAATGTTGGAATTGGCGCAGGTCGGCAAAGGCAGCAAAAGTTATCGTGTGGAAAGTTACGCGGTTGAACCTTTAGCGCCCAAAGTTGTCGATGAGAAAGTCATCAAAGATGTCGAAGCCGTTTCTGATGCAATTAAACGCGCTTTAAGACGTACTCGCGTGAAAGCAAATTACGCCGCCGTCGCGGTTTCTGGATCGTCGGTCATTAATAAAACTATTCAAATGCCAGCGGGTTTGTCAGACAATGAAATGGAAGCCGAAGTTCAAATGCAGGCAGAAACCCATATTCCTTTTCCAATTGAGGAAGTGTATTTAGATTTTGAACTTATTGGACCTGCTGAAAAAAACCCAGCTGAAGAAGTTGATGTTCTATTAGTCGCTTCAAAACGCAATATTGTTGATGATAGCATTGCAGCAATGAATATGTCGGGCTTAAAAGTTAAAGTCGTTGATTTGAATTTATTTGCATTGGAAAACGCTTTTGCTTTACTTGCTCAAAATGACCCCGAAATCGACCCAAAAGATGTAATTGCTTTAATCGATATCGGTGCATCAACCATGACTTTTAATGTTTTAATTGATTTGAAAGTAGCTTATACTCGTGAGCAAACCTTTGGTGGAAATCAATTAACTGAACACATTCAACAACGTTATGGATTAAGTTTTGAAGAAGCAGCCGTTGCAAAACGACACGGCGGATTGCCCGAAGATTATGAAAGTGAAGTATTAGAACCCTTTAAAGATGAAGTCGCCCAAGCTATTAGTCGAATGGTACAATTTTATTATGAAGCATCTACCACTGGAAATATTGCTCATACCGTGATAGCAGGCGGTTGTGCGGCGATTCCTGGCATCGCTGAACACATTGCAAATAAAATCGGCGGACACGTTACAATCGCAAATCCATTCGCTAATATGTCGGTTTCTCCAAAAGTGAACAAAAAAGCATTGATGAATGATGCTCCTTCGTTAATGATTGCTTGTGGTTTAGCCATTCGTAGCTTTGATCCTCCTATGTAAAAAGATTTGAATTATGGCACGCATTAATTTATTACCTTGGCGAACAATTTTACGCAAAGAACGTGAAACCCGTTTTGCTATTCATACTGCAATAGCATTAAGTATAACAGGTATGTTGTTTTTTGGTGTGTATTATTACATCAATGTTCTGATCGAATATCAAAAACAACGTAATGAACTCTTGAATAAAGAAATTAAAATGGCAGAAAAGAAAATTGAGGAAATTAAAGAAATTCGTAAGAAACACGAGAGCTTAACAAAACGTATCGAAATTATTCACCAATTACAAACCAGTCGCCCAGATATTGTTCATTTATTTAATGATTTCGCTAAAAAAATGCCAACAGGTGTGTTTTATAAAAGGATAGTACAAACAGAAGATAAAATTGCTTTAGAAGGGATTGCCCAATCAAGCGCACGGGTTTCTAGTTTAATGCGACAATTAGATGAATCTCCTTTCTTTGAAAAACCTAATTTGGGTATTATTCAAACCACGTCCACTGCAAAAGATGGAAGCAGTAAAGAAAGTGAATTTAAACTCACTATTCAGCAAGAAAAATCTAAAGCCGAAAAAGAACGCCTTGAAAAAGAAAAAGCTGAAAAAGAACGGGCTGAAAAAGCAAAAGCAGCAGCGGCAGCGGCAGCAACTCCTCCCGCCGCCGCAGCCCCCGGACCTAAAAAATAAAAAGGATTAGAACAATGGCTGTATTTAAATTAGAAGACTTTCAAAATATCGACCCCAATAATGTTGGAAATTGGCCCATTCCCGTTAAAGCCGTTGTTATTTTATTGGTTTGTATTTTAGCAGCAGGTGCTGGTTTTTATTTCATTACACAAGAGCAATTAATTGACCTAGAAAAACAACAACAAGAAGAAAAAATTAAATTAGATGAATTTAAAACTAAACAAAGTGAAGCTAATTCGCTCGAAAAACTTAAAGAACAACTAAAACAAATTGAAGATTCATTTAAAGAACTTTTAAAAAAATTACCCACTGAAACAGAAGTGCCTGCGTTATTAGTAGATATTTCACAAACAGGTTTGGCAAATGGTTTGAATTTTGAGCTTTTTCAACCCATAGGAGAACGCGATGGACAAGGTGGTTTTTATAAAGAACTTCCAATCAAATTGCGGGTTCGTGGCACTTATCATGCGCTTGGAAAATTTGTAAGTGATATTGCATTATTACAACGGATTGTCACACAACATAACATTACAATTGCACCCGTTCCAAATAATAAAACAGGTGATTTGACTTTGGATACCACAGCAAAAACATATCGTTATAAGAATGATGAGGAAGAAAAAGCAAGCGCCCCCAAAAAACCCGCTGCGCCGCCGCCTCCTGCTGCTCCAAAAAAATAGCAAGTAATGGGTTAAGTGATGAAAAAATATCTTAAAATACTACCTTGGTTTGCTATCATTTTGTTGGCAGCTTGTGTTGATCAAGAGATGCCCGATTTGAAACAAGAAATTGCGCAAATTAAAGCAGAAAAGAAAGTTGCTTTGTTACCAATGCCAGCCTTTCCTACTGAAACTATTGTTCCTTATGAAGGAGGAAGTGTGCGATCGCCTTTTGAGGATTTTGATAAAGAGAAGAAAGATGCCATCGATCCAAATGCAAATAATAATGCAAATGCTTTACCCCCTGGTTGTATTAGACCTGATACTTATCGCAATAAAGAACCGTTAGAAGGATTTCCTCTGGATTCTTTAACAATGGTAGGTACTTTAGAGGAAGGAAATAGTATGTGGGCTTTGATTTCTGATCCTCAAAAAATTGTCCATATGATTAAGGTAAATAATTATATTGGACAAAATTATGGAAAAATAACCAGTATTATTGAAAATAAGGTAGATGTTGTTGAGTTGTATAGTGATGAAATCGGATGTTATTTTGAACGTTCCGCCGCTATTACAATGAAGGAATAACAACCCTGAAAAATAATCCCAAAAGAGGCAACGCATGACAGGGCAAAAAATGATGAATCATCGCCATTTAACTCAATATATCTATATGATTTGCTTAATTTTTTTAAGTACTTCAGCGATAGCAACCACTGAAATCCAATTAAAGAAAATTGGTTATTCAGTATTGCCCGGAAATCAGGTTCAAATTGAATTACAATTTAATCAATTACCTCCCACGCCCATCGGATTTCCTACCCATAATCCATCGCGGTTGGTTTTTGATTTTCCAAATGTCCAATTGGATGTTAAAGAACGCTTTCAACGAGTCGGGGTTGGTGTGGTAAGTGCCATTAATGCTGTGGAAGCAAATAATCGTACCCGTTTGGTGTTAGATTTGTTGAGCAACGTTCAATATGAAGTGAATACTATTCAAGATAAATTAATCATTTCTTTATTAAACTCAAATGCACCAGTTCAACAAACTGTTTCTCAAGATAATCAACCTTCACCAACACCCGCCGTTGCTCAAATACCAGTAGAAAAAAATATACCCGTTGAAACAGAGAGTTTTCAGGGACCCGCCTTAAACAATATTGATTTCAGACGTGGAGAAGATGGAAGTGGAAAAGTAGTGGTATCGCTTTCTCAATCTAATATTCCCATTGAAATGGAACGCAAAGGAAAAGACGTTGTTGTTGATTTCAAAACCGCTTATTTACCAGAGAAACTTGATCGTAAATTAGACGTGACGGATTTTGCTACGCCCGTGATTTCTGTAGATACAACTCGTAAAGCTAAAAATACTATTATGACTATTTCTGCAAATGGGGATTTTGAGTTTCTCGGTTATCAAACAGACAATTCTTATACCATTGAAATTAAACATAAAGCACCTGAATTAGAAGATCAACTAGATTTAACCAAAAAGAAATATTCTGGTGAAAGACTTTCTCTTAATTTTCAAAAAATTAGCGTTCAAGCAGTTTTGACTTTAATTGCAGAAATGCATAATTTCAACGTGGTGTTCACCAGTGCATTAAGTGGAGAAATGTCATTACGTTTGAAAAACGTTCCTTGGGATCAAGCGTGGGATATTATCTTAGAATCTAATGGGTTAGGTTACAAAGAAATCGGTAATGTTCGCATGATTGATTCTAAAACTAATATCAATATTCGGGAGAAAAAAGAGCTAGAAGAGAAAAAAGGTATTAAAGAACTTGAGCCCGTTCGCACCGAATTTATTCAAATCAATTACTCTAAAGCGGCAACCATTAGAGATTTGTTAAAATCAAAAGCATCTGGCGATGTTTCTCATTCATTTCTTTCTAAAGCGGGTAACGTTTCTGTGGATGAAAGAACCAATACCTTATTAGTGCAAGATACTTCTGATAAATTAGCTGAAATTCGACGTTTAGTAACGGCATTAGACAAACCCGTTAGACAGGTTTTAATTGAATCAAGAGTCGTAATTGCAAGTGAGGATTTTGCAAAAGATTTAGGAGTTAAATTTGGTCAAACAACCAATGCACATTTTACAAGCAGCACCAATGGTTCTCGCCAAGATTGGGGCTTAATTACAGGCAATACTTCAAGCAATACAAATGCTTCTGTTCCAAGTGCAGATAACTTTATTGTTGATTTACCAGCTTCTCCAACAGATACAACATTTAGAGCAGCCTCATTTGGATTAGCGATTGGACGGGTAGGAAGTTATTTATTGCAACTTGAATTAAGTGCATTACAAAGTGATGGTCGCGGTGAAGTTATTGCGAGCCCTCGCGTAATTACTGCAAATCAACAAGAAGCACTTATAAAACAAGGGATTGAAGTTGCCGTGCCCGGAACACCTGGTGCAAATGCGGCGGCTGCACCTACTTTCAAAGAGGCTAATTTAGAACTAAAAGTTACGCCTCAAATTACCCCTGATGATCGAATTATTATGGATTTAAGTGTGAAGAAAGATAATTTGGGTTCATTGGGTAATTTTGAACGCCGTGAAGTTAAAACAAAAGTGTTAGTTAATAATGGAGAAACGGTGGTTTTAGGCGGTGTTTATGAACAAACCCGTGATAATAAAGTACGCATTATTCCGTTCTTTGGTGATTTGCCTATTATTGGCGCATTGTTTAGAAATAGACAAGAAAGCAATGCGCGCCGTGAATTATTGATTTTCGTGACACCAAAAATTTTAAAAGAAAATGAAGTGCAATAAACTTCGGAGATGAAATCGAAGAAAAGAAGAATAAAATGAAATACAATTATTATAATTGGTTCACTTACCAACACCTCATGTATGCAGAACAAAAACCCGCCAAATTTGCAAAAAACTTAGCAGGTTTTTGTTTTTAATTCGAAAAAACTTAGCGTAAATTTAGAACGTCCTGCATATCAAATAACCCATTGTTTTTATTGGATAACCATAAAGCTGCGCGAACTGCCCCTTTTGCGAAAGTTAAACGACTCGATGCTTTGTGAGTGATTTCGACGCGCTCACCTTCATCTGCAAATAAAACCGTATGATCTCCGACAATATCGCCCGCTCGAACTGTAGCAAAACCAATGGTTTGGCGTTCTCGAGCACCTGTTTTGCCTTCTCGACCATAAATTGCGTCTTTTTTCAAATCTCGACCCAAAGTTTGCGCAATGACTTCGCCCATTCTTAATGCTGTTCCCGACGGTGCGTCAACTTTATGTCTATGATGTGCTTCAATAATTTCAATATCGACGGTATCACCTAACACTTTCGCGGCAATTTCTAAAAGTTTAAAACACAAATTTACCCCAACGCTCATATTGGGTGCAAAAACAATGGGTATCGACGCGGCGGCATCGCGTAAAATGTTTTTTTGGTCATCATTTAACCCAGTTGTGCCGATCACGATGGATTTTTGCATTTTTCTGCATATTTCCACATTCATTAAAGTGGCTTCGGGCGCAGTGAAATCGATTAATACGTCAAAGGTCGCCGCGTTCAAATTATCGCTCAAAACCACGCCTAATTTGCCTACGCCCGCGATCTCTCCAATGTCTTGTCCTAGCAAGGGGTGTCCGTTGCGTTCAATGGCGGCGGTCAGCGTCGCAAATTCAGCGGCTTGAGTGGCTTCGATCAACGCCCGACCCATCCGTCCAGCTGCGCCCGCGATGGCAATTTTTGTCATGAAATTATCCTTTTTAATTGAGAAAAATGCCGCTAAGTTTAACACCCTCGCCGCTTTCTGTTATGATTCGACTTTTAATTTTTATTTAGAAAACGACTGAACTATGAATTTTTCTGTGGTCATTTTGGCGGCGGGGCAAGGCAAACGTATGTGCTCTGATTTGCCTAAAGTTTTGCATCCGTTGGCGGGAAAACCGTTATTAGCGCACGTTTTGCAAACCGTTGAAAACCTTAAACCTTCGCAAATTTTATGCGTGTACGGGCATGGTGGAACGCAAGTTTGTGAGGCTTTTTCAGAAAAATCAATCAGTTGGGTTCATCAAACCGAACAAAAAGGCACAGGTCATGCGGTTGCGCAAACCTTGTCACATATTCCCGACGATCACCAAGTGCTTGTTTTATATGGTGATGTTCCGCTTATTCAAACCGAAACATTGCAAAATTTAATTAATCTTTCAAATGATCAAAACATTGCAATTTTAACCGTAACTTTAGAAAATCCAACGGGTTACGGACGCATAATTCGTAATGAATTAAAAGAGATAATCCAGATTATCGAAGAAAAAGATGCTAATGAAAGAGAACGTCAAATCAAAGAAGGTAATTCAGGGATTTTAATTGCTCCCGCGTTGAAATTAAAAACGTGGTTAAATAACTTAAAACCAAATAATGCGCAAAGTGAATATTATTTGACTGATATTATCGGCATGGCAGTTCAAGAAAATATTTCTATTTTAAGTACACAACCTCATGATCCAGAAGAAGTTTTTGGAATTAATGATCGGTTGC
Source organism: Thiomargarita sp. (assembly GCA_020718845.1). Lineage (GTDB taxonomy): Bacteria > Pseudomonadota > Gammaproteobacteria > Beggiatoales > Beggiatoaceae > DYRG01. The sequence continues at coordinate 791 of DYRG01000062.1, read as the reverse complement.
AACTCGCTTATTTGGAACGTTATTTTCAAAAGAAACAAGCCGAAGAACTCATGAGAAAAGGCGTGACTTTGATCGATCCAAATCGATTGGATATTCGAGGTAATGTTGATGTGGGTCGAGATATTTTAATTGATGCAAATGTGATTTTTGAAGGCGTTATTAAAATCGGTAATCGAGTAAAAATTGGTGCATTTTGTCATTTCAAAGATGTGAGCATTGGTGATGATGTAGAAATCCTTCCTTATTCAATTTTTGAGAATGCAACGATTGAGAAAAATTGTAAAATAGGTCCTTTCTCACGCCTACGTCCAGAAACCCATTTAAGCGAAAATGTTCATATTGGAAATTTTGTTGAATTGAAAAAAACCACCGTCGCAAAAAACAGTAAAATCAATCATTTAAGTTATGTTGGCGATGCGCAAATTGGTTGTGATGTGAACATTGGTGCAGGTACTATTACTTGTAATTATGATGGTGCAAATAAGCATCAAACAATTATTGAAGATCGAGTATTTGTCGGATCGGATACTCAATTGGTTGCACCTGTAACCATTGCAGAGGGAACAACGATTGGTGCTGGTTCTACCATTACAAAAGATACTTTGCCAAATAGTTTGACGTTAAGTCGCAGTCCTCAAAAAAGTATTGCAAATTGGCAACGACCCGTAAAGAAAAAATAGAGGAAAATTGATTATGTGTGGCATTGTTGGTGCAGTTGCAGAAAGAGATGTTGTTCCTATTTTATTAGAGGGTTTGCGTCGATTAGAATATCGAGGTTATGATTCGGCTGG
>DYRG01000103.1 GCA_020718845.1 Thiomargarita sp. | reverse complement strand
CAATTTAATCTAAAATGGGCAGTTCCTTATTTTGTTGAACACAGTAAAATTATTGGTCGAAATGCAACGATGCGAGAGTTTCGGCAATGATTGAGTGAGCAAGGTGTAAAATGAAAATATTATATTTTATCTCTTTTATTTTAATAAATAATATTGCATTTGCAGAAAAAACAAATTCATCTGTAGATAATTGTATTGAGAAAGCAAATGGTTTGCATATAGAAATTATAGGTTGTATTGATGTGGAAATAAAAAAGCAAGATAGGCGATTAAATACCGCATATCAAAATGTCATGAAATATTTAGCAAACAATCGCAAAGAACAATTGAGGAAAACTCAACAAATATGGATTAACTATCGAAATGCAAATTGTGATTTCTATGCTGATCCAGAGGGTGGAACAAATGCTCATTTAGATGCCGCCTATTGTATGATGGATATGACTACTCAGAGAGCTAAAGAATTAGAAGATTTGTTTAATCTCGTGAAAAATACAGAGTGAAATATTATGGCTGACAGCTTATTTGGAAGATTAAAAGGCTCTTTAGATCAAGCTAAAGATATTGCCGTAAAATCAGTAGAAAATTTGCCGACTTCAGTGGAACAAGCGAAAGATTTTGCTGGAAAAGGTTTTGATATTACTAAAGACTTAACAGCGCAAAGCATTGGAACATTGTCTAATTCAGTTGAACAAGCCAAAACAGCTGCTAACAAAGCAATTGATTTTGCTAAAGAGGATTTCCAAGCAAATGGGACTTGGTCATATAAGACTATTCTAATCCCTATTGTAGAGTTAGAACAATTAGAAAATAAATTAAATGAATTAGGTAAAGAAAGATGGGAATTAACTCATCTTATAGAAAATGAGCAAAATTTGGTTCTTATTTTAAAGAAACCCAACATTGGTTATATTGCCAATACAGTTCAAATTGCAACAGGTAGAAATTTGTAAAGTTATTTTTTATTTTTAGACAGGAGGATTATTTTATCGCTGCGGAAACAACAAGCAAAGCAACGCGCCTGAACGAGATGATTACAACGCCACAGGTTCGTTTGATTGACGCTGAAGGTAATCAGGCGGGCGTGGTTTCAATTAGAGAGGCGCTTGCAAAAGCACAAGAAGCGGCATTGGATTTGGTAGAAATTGCTCCAACTGCCAAACCGCCAGTTTGTAGAATTATGGATTACGGAAAGTTTCTGTTTGAGCAAAACAAAAAGCGTCATGCAGCGAAGAAAAAACAGAAACAAATTCAGGTCAAAGAAATTAAATTCAGACCTGGCACGGATGAAGGCGACTATCAGGTCAAACTACGCAACCTGATTCGCTTTTTAGAAGAGGGTGATAAAGCTAAGATTACATTGCGCTTTCGCGGTCGTGAATTAGCCCACCAAGAAATCGGTATGCAGTTGCTCAAACGCGTTGAAACCGATTTAGTAGAACACGGTGTGGTTGAACAATTCCCGAAAATGGAAGGTCGACAAATGGTCATGGTTCTCTCACCTAAGAAACAACAACCTACTCATTAACAAATGCGGAGTTAGAAATGCCTAAACTCAAAACGAACAAAGGCGCGTCGAAACGGTTTATTAAAACCGCAAATGGTTTCAAAAGAAATCAATCTCATCGTCGCCATATCTTGACCAAAAAAACCAGCAAACGTAAACGTCAATTGCGCGGTGCTTCAATGGTGCATGAAAGCGATTTAAATGCCGTCATTCAAATGTTACCCCACGCTTAGAAATTAGGAGATTGAAATATGCCAAGAGTTAAACGTGGTGTCACTGCGCACGCTAGACACAAAAAAATCTTAGATAAAGCAAAAGGTTATCGCGGTTTTCGCAGCACTGTCATTCGGGTTGCCAAACAAGCCGTCACCAAAGCGGGTCAATATGCTTACCGCGACCGTAAAGTCCGTAAACGCGAATTTCGTGCCTTATGGATTGCCCGTATCAATGCCGCTTCTCGCGAGTTGGGCATGACTTATAGCTGTTTTATGAATGGCTTACACAAAGCGGGCATCGAAATTGACCGCAAAGTGTTAGCGGATTTAGCCGTCAATGAAAAAGCTGGTTTCGCCGCTTTAGTTGAACAATCCAAAGCCGCACTCGCTTAATTCAATTTAAGCAAATAAAAAAAGGCGTAGAAATGAAAGTTTCTATGCCTTTT
>DYRG01000061.1 GCA_020718845.1 Thiomargarita sp. | reverse complement strand
TGTAACATTAGACGCGAATTTGAACATGAAAATTCCGAATGCAACGTATCAACCCGCCTTAGGAAATCCAATCAATTTATGGGCTAACTTTCAATTTGTGCCTTTAGCTGACGGTTCTATGACATGGAAATTAAGCAATTACGGCATAAATCCATAAAAAATTAACAAACAACAATAAGCCATTTTTTATTTCTAAAAAGTGGCTTATTTTTTCGACTTTTGATTTGAAGTTGCTCAATTTTCTTCCCATTGATAATGAAAGAATTGCCCACGCGGTTGATCGATGCGTTCGAAAGTGTGCGCACCAAAGAAATCGCGCTGGGCTTGTAATAAATTGGCGGGCGATTTTGCACTGCGAATCCCATCATAAAACGCCAACGCCGCCGATAATGCGGGCGTGGAAATACCTGATTGTATTGCAAAAATTAACGTTTCGCGCCAACCTTGATCGGCTTTTTTTAGTGCATTTCCAAAGAAATCATCAAATACCAAATTTTGTAAATTCGTATCTTTTTGAAAAGCCTGTTGAATTTGCCCCAAAAAACGACTGCGAATAATACATCCGCCACGCCACAAACCCGCAATTTCTGCGTAAGGCATTGACCAACCATAAGTTTTTGCCGCTTGTTTTAACAACATAAACCCTTGCGTGTAAGAAATGATTTTTGCCGCATAAAGCGCATCGTGAACTGCTTGAATTTGAAGGTTTTTTTCTGAAAGTGTGGGTTTAGGAAATTTTTCGGATAAAAGTTGGCGATCTTCATAAAGCGTTGATACATAACGAGAAAATACCGCTTCAGTAATTAATGTCAGCGGCACGCCTAATTCCAACGCACTTGCGCTCGTCCACTGCCCCGTGCCTTTTTGACCCGCGACATCGAGAATTTTGTCGATTAAAGGCTCACCATTTTCAGTGGCTTTTAAGATTTTTGCAGTAATTTCAATAAGATACGAATCTAAAACGCCTCGATTCCATTTTTCAAAAATATGTTGAATTTCAGAGACTTGCAAACCTAACCCATATCGAAGAATAAAATAAGCCTCTGAAATCAATTGCATATCGCCGTATTCGATGCCGTTATGCACCATTTTAACATAATGTCCCGACCCGCCGTCGCCAATCCATTCACAACAAGGGGAATTATCGACTTGTGCCGCAACCTTTTGAAAAATCTCTTTAATTTCCGTCCACGCTTCGACATTTCCACTCGGCATCATTGATGGTCCAAAACGCGCCCCCGTTTCTCCGCCCGAAATGCCTGTTCCAACATATAAAATCTTTTTATTATTCAAATAATTAATGCGTCGCTCCGTATCTAAAAAAAACGAATTTCCTCCATCGATTAAAATATCATTTTCTTCTAAATATGGTAAAAGTTGTTCTATTAATTCATCGACGGCTTTTCCTGCTTTCACCATCATAATTATTTTACGAGGTTTCTTTAAAGATTGAACAAATAATGGTATTTCAAAATATCCGCCAATACTTTGATTTTGTTCGATAAATTGCTTTGTTTTATCGGGACTTCTATTAAATACTGATATAAAAAATCCTTTATCTCGAATATTAAGCGCGAGGTTTTGTCCCATCACCGCTAATCCAATCAAACCAATATCCGCTTGTTGCATGATTTTCTCCTTAATAAATGAAATTTACTCTACTCTCTAATTTTACAGATTAAATACAAATTGTTTGATATATTTCTCCGCATTTATATTTAATCATCGAAAATTTTACATTTGATACCAGATATTGTAAAGTTTTATGTATTTGGAAAATAAAGGATAATGTATGCGTTGGGTTATTTGTTGGTTATTACTTCCATTAGTGGCGTGGGCTGAACCGTTGTTAAAACCCACCAAAGAACAATTTACAACCGATGAATCGGTAATCATTGAATTTTCTGAATTACCGGGCAATAAAAAAGACTGGATTGTCATTAGCTTACCCACTGCAACTGCTTTCAAACCTGGTGATAAACGTCAATTCACTGATGCTCAAATTGCGGGTAATTTGGATTTTGGAAAAATAGATGTTGGAAAATACGAAGCGCGTTTGTATTTTAATTATCCAACGGGTGGTTATAAAATTCAAGCAAAAGCTCCTTTTGAAGTGGTAGGAACACCGCTTTCTGAAGGTGTTGCAACGACTAATGAAATTACCTTAACAACGGATAAAGAAAAATATTTCATAAATGAACCGATTACCATTCATTTTACGGGCGCACCAGGTGATCCAAAAGATTACATTTCAGTGCCTCGTCCTAATTCTCATCCTACCTTTCAACCTCAAAATTGGCAATATTTGAACGGGAAGAAATCGGGTTCAATTACCTTTGAAAGTTTGATTTCTGGTGATTGGGAAGCGCGATTATATTTCAAAAGCACGGGTTATAAAATTCAGAAAACGCTCAATTTTATCGTTACTAATCCAGAAACTAAAATTTCTACAGAGAAAACCAGTTACACCACCCAAGAACCAATTAAAATTATTTTCAATGGATTACCAGGTTTCAAACGTGATTGGTTGAGCGTTATTTCAGCCGATAAAGATGATGCGGTTTTTGATAAGACAGGAGAGTTCACTTGGGAAACCGATGGCGTTAAAGAAGGTGAGAAAGAATTTCCTCCCTTAAAAGACCCCGGAACTTATCAAGTTCGGGCTTATTATGATTATCCAACAGGAGGTTATGAAGTAAAAGCACGAGCAGAATTTACGGTAATTGATCCCGACGATAAAGATGACGAAGATGAGGAAAAAAAAGAAGACGGAGAAAAGAAATCCGATGAAGAAAAAAAAGAAGAATCTGAAAATAAACCTGATGAGGAAAAGTCAGAAGAAAAACCTGTTGAAAATAGTTCTGAAGTGAAAACCGAAGAGAGCAAAGAAGAAACGCCCGTTGAAAAAACTGAGGAAAATAAAACCGAAGAAAAACCTAAAGAAGATTCTCCAAAAGAAGAACCAGAAAAACCCAAAGTCGACAAACCTAAAAAAGAGGCGATTAAAAAAAATGATGGCGAGAAAAAAGTCGATGCTAAAAAAGAAGTAAAGAAATTAGAATCCCTTTCTTCAACAACAGAAAACAGTCCGTCGTCGATAAAAGAGAAGAATTTCTTTGAAAAGTTTGAGAAACTTGAACAAGAACATCGTCATAAAGAGAAAGAAACTAATCCAAAAGTCGATGAGCCAATTCAAGAGGAAATAATTGAATTAAAAAATGATCCTCAAAAAGCGGGCAAAATAATTTTACCCGATATTTTGTTGCCAGATTTACCACAATGGAAATAAAGGGTTAGTAAGTTATTGTCACTAAAAAGATAATGCTATACAATAAGTTAAATCTTAATGTGCTTGAAATCAAACGATTTAACCACACTATTTGAATCTATTTGTGGCAATAAAAGAACAAATCCAAGATTTTTTATATTTCTAAAGGAGCTATCAAATGTACGAAGATTTCTTACCTAATCGTGGAAACAACACGACCTTGAGCAACTTAGATCGTAGCTTGCAAGCCGCCGAAGCAGATTTGCAATTAGATGAGAGAAACGCCGCGCAAGTCGATGATTCATTAGCCTCTAATTCTAGCCATATTGAAAAAGTGAGAGAAATTTTATTTGGACATTATGCGCGAGATTACGATAAACGTTTGGGTCGTTTGAATGATCGTTATTCTCAAGAAAACCAACATTTGCGCGATGATATGTTGCAACGTTTGAAATCATTAGAAGATATGTTTATGCGTGAAGCCGACAGTTTGGCTGAGAAAGCAAAAACTGATCGTCAAGAACGTATTTCTGCGCATCAAGATTTAACGCATGAAATTACCATCCTCAAAAATGAATTAAACGCCCGACTTGCTCAAATGGACGAGCAATTTGTCAAAGAAATCAAACTCTTACGACAACAATTTCACGCCAAAACCCAAGAACTTGCTCTCCAAATGCGCCAAATGAACGACACCTTAATTTCAATGATCAAACAGGAAGTTGCTCAAATTAATGAAGAGAAAGTTAATCGAGGAGATTTAGCGTCGTTCTTTACTGAATTCGCATTTCGTTTGAGTCGTGATTTGAACCGCGCGCCCGCCGATAAATAATATTTCAAATCAATGGATGAATACAGCAGTTTGAGAAAGCTGTTGGTCGGCGATCAGCAGCAGCAATTAGCGCATTTAGAACAACGTGTTAGCGACCCAGAACAACGTTGTCGTGATGTGAGCGAGGTATTGCCCAACGCATTACAAAATGTGAGCAACTCCTCTGATTTAACTAACGCGCTGCGTTCTCCCGTCACGCAAGTTGTGCAAAATGATCCTAAACCCTTTGCAAAAGCGATTTTTCCTGTGATGATGCCGAGTGTCCGCCAAACTATTGCTGAGGCTTTCAAATCCTTGCGAGAGTTCCTCAACACGCAAGAAATCCGCATTAATGAACTCAACAAACATTTAATCCTCATCGACAAACAATTTCTTCCTACCTTTCAATCTCAATTACAAACCTTAGAAAATCAGCTTAAACTTTCAACAGAATTGCTTAAAAAACAAGAAGATATTATTAAATTATTAGTCGAACGTTTTAGCACGGTCGATAAACAAGTTATTCCCGCATTACAATCACAATTACAAACCCTCGATGCTCAATTTCAAAAAGACTTACCTGCTTTAATTGCTCGATTACAAAAATTAGAAATTCTCAAAGATCGTTTTTTAGTATTTGAAAAAGATTTAGAACATTTACCAACCTTTCTAGGTCGTATCGAAAAATTAGAAGAAACTCAACATCGTTTTTTAGCATTAGAACACCGTTTAAATGACGCAGAACATCGCACCCAAGAATTAGCAAGTTTCTTACCTGATGCCATTCGTCAGGCTTCCGAACAAGCCCATTTGGCTGCAATGGAAGCAATGAAACAATCGGTAGAAGAACAAGCCGAGCAATCTAAAAGTGTTTCTTTTGAACCAGATTTAACTGAATCATTACAAGAACCCGTTACACAATGTATTAAAAAATCCATTCAAAATGATGCAAGTGTGTTTGCAAATGCGTTATTTCCCGTGATGGGACCTGCGATTAGAAAATCGATTAATGAATCTTTAAAATCTTTAGTGCAATCGATTAATCATTCTGTTGAACAAAGCCTTTCTCCGCAAGGGATTGTATGGCGTTTAGAAGCAATGCGCACGGGTCAATCTTTTGCGGATATTGTTCTTCAAAAAACCGTTGTTTATCAAGTAGATCAAGTCTTCTTAATTCATAAAGATAGTGGTTTATTAATTCAACATTTACATCGAGAAGACGTTGAAGTTGGCGATAGTGATGCAGTTTCTGGAATGCTCACTGCAATTCAAGATTTCACCCGTGATTCATTTTCTACTTCAAAAGATGAAGAACTCGATAGTGTTAATATTGGACAATTTACGGTTTGGTTAGAACGAGGACCGTATGCAGTTTTAGCGTGTGTGGTTCGAGGTGTTGCTCCCTATAAATTGAGAGAAACAATGCGTGAAATGTTAGAAGCAGTTCATGCACGTTATGGTCGTTATTTAGAGCATTTTAATGGCGATCCAACGCTTTTAGATGGTTGTCGTTCTTTATTGAGCAAAACCTTATTAGCAGAATTAAAACCCGAAGCCAAAAAACAAAAGAAACATTTGCTTTCTCCGACGCTAATTATCGTTGTATTATTGTTAATGGGTGGATTTGGTTGGTGGGGTTTCAATGCGTGGCAGGTTTCTTATATTCAAAAACAACAATTTAATGCGTATTTAGAAACCTTGCGACAAACGGCGGGTTTAGTAATTATTGAAAGCGATATAGATAAAAATAATTTAAAAATCAGAGGGTTGCGCGATCCTTTGGCAATTAATCCCGTTGAAATTGCAAAACAACAACAACTTGATTTAAATAGTATTTCTGCAGAATGGTCGCCTTATCAAACATTAGAGCCAGAATTTGTTTTAAAACGGTTACAATTAGTGCTTTCTCCGCCGCCGACCGTTCAAATAAATATTGATAAAAATCAATTGGTTGCAAAAGGTTATGCGAGTGCAGAATGGATTTCTCAATTTGATCAATATAGCCGTTTGTTGTTAGGAACATTACAAATTGATCGCCGCCAATTATTAGAACTCGATGCTTATTTATTACAACAAATGCAAACTTTATTACAACCGCCTTCTTCTGTTCAAATTGAAGTTAAAAATGGGATTGTAAAAATGATAGGTCATGCACCTAAAGAATGGATAGAAAACTCATTAGCTAATCTTCAAAAAATACAAGAAATTCAATCGCTTAAAAAAGATCAACTTTTAGAAACCGATTACTATTTGCAACAGCAGGCAATTAAAATACTTCAACCACCACCAAGCGTGACGTTGAATGTGAAGAAAACCGTATTGTCAATTCAAGGAAATGTGAAAAGAAAAGAGTTTCAAAATTTAATTGAGAAAACAAAACAATTGCAAGGAATTAGTGGAATTGAACAAGCGGGTTTAATTGATATAGAAACGGCTTCGGAAAAACTCATTGAAAAGATTGAGAAAACCCAATTATATTTTGGTGATGATGCGGACTTTGCAAATTCTGAACAACTTGCGGCATTAAATCTTTTAGCACAAGCGTTTCAACAATTGTTAAATTATAGTGAGCAATTAGATAAAACGGTACGTTTGAAAATCACTGGCGGCACTGACGGTTTAGGCACACAGCGTCGTAACTTACAATTAAGTGAGACTCGCGCTGAAACGATTCGTGATAAACTACAAACCTTAGGTATTTCACAAAAACATCTTATGATTGGAACATTAGAAAAAGTGCCTTTTGGTGAATCTAAAGCAGATTTAGAAAAACGCACAGTTGTTTTTACAATTGTAGAAAAATCATCATCCTAAAAGGAGAAACTTTTGGCGATTATTCTAAAGAAAATTTGTATGATCGGGGATTTCTCGGTGGGAAAAACCAGCTTAGTTTCACGTTACGTTCAACAAAGTTTTTCTGATAAGTATTTGACCACTGTCGGGGTAAAAATCGACACGAAATTAGTGACTTTGCCCGATCAACGTCAAGCAAAATTATCTTTGTGGGACATCGCGGGGTCGGACACCTTGACCAGCGCAAGTATGTCCTATTTGCGGGGCGCAGCGGGCTATTTATTGGTGGTTGACGGGACGCGCCGCCCAACGTGGGATGCCGCGCTTCAATTACGCGATGCGGTTACTAAACAAATCGGCGCAAAACCTAATATCTTATTGTTAAATAAGGCAGATTTAACCGAACAATGGGAAGTTAATGACGCATTAGTTTCTCAAGAACGTGAACAAGGTTCAACCATTTTGAAAAGCAGCGCGAAACTAGGAATGGGTGTTGAAGATGCTTTCACACTTCTAACCCTTCGAATGTTAGATGCTAACTAAAAAATTATTTCTCAAACAATTAATATGTCTCTTTCTCTCATGCGCACTATTCCTTTAAGCATTATCAAATATGTCCACGCTTGGTGGATGTCGGAATTAATCCTCACTTATTTACATATTGATCACGACGGTGTATTAGTGAGTTGGGGTGGACATCCTCGGCATTATGGGTTGTTCAATTTAGAAACCAACAAAGATGCCATCGAACAAATACCTTTTTTAGAAGGATTTTTACCCGCAAGATATACAGAAATCATTGAATTTATTAAAGTTGGAAGTGGAAGAACCGCACATATTCATCTAGTACCATTTAGAGGAGGAACGTGGGTTTTATTATTTGACGCGACCGCCGAACATGATCGCCAACAACGTATGCAACAACAACTCAATGAATTAAGCATTTTAACCTATCGACAAACCCGTTTGTTACAAGAATTAGAAACCGTTGCCAAACAACTTCAAACCGATAAAGTACACCTCGAAGAAATCGCAAAAAATAAAGGACAGTTGATTTCAAATCTTTCTCATGAATTACGCACACCTTTAACGTCAATTGCAAGTTATAGTCGTTTGTTGGAAGATACGAGCAATCAAGATTATGTTTTAAATGTAAAATCAAATGCAAATCATTTGTTAGCTTTAATTGATAATATTTTGGATCAAACGCAATTAGAATCTGGCAATATTACTTTACAAGTGGGAAATTGCGATCCTCGATTGTTGCTTAAAGAACTTAGAACCATTTTTGCTCCCCTTGCGAGTGAGAAAAAACTTACCCTTGCATTACAAGCAACCTCTCAATTACCTTTCACTTTAATTGTCGACGAATTACGTTTGCGACAAATCTTAATTAATCTTTTAAATAACGCGATCAAATTCACTATTTCTGGCAAAGTTTCTTTGATTTTAGATTGGCAGCAAAGCAATTTAATGTTTGAAGTCACAGATACTGGAAAAGGCATTTCTCCCGACGCATTAGAAAAGATTTTCTTACCCTATCATCGAGAAACTAATCAACAAAATGGCGTGGGTTTAGGATTAGCAATTACCAAACAATTGGTTGAATTAATGGGCGGGGAAATTCGTGTAAAATCAATGCTTAACGAAGGAACAACTTTTAGCGGGTTTATTTCTACGCATACAGGAATGCGTTATGATAATGATGAAGACGCGGATATTTCTTCACAAAACATCAAAGTTCTTCTCGCAGAAGATACTCGTTCTACTCATTTGTTATTGGTAACTTATTTGAAAGAAAGCGGTTATACGGTGTTAAGTGCTTATAACGGAGCGGAGGCAATTGCTCTCGCAGAAAGTGAGCAACCAGAAATCGTTCTTATGGATATGCAAATGCCAATTATGGATGGTTATTCCGCGACTCGAACTTTACGAGAACGCGATTTCAAATCACCAATTATTGCTCTATCTGCTTCTGATTTGATCGAGGATCGAGAAGCAGCGCTTCGAGCGGGTTGTTCCCATTATTTGCGCAAACCCGTCGCGTTAGATATATTATTGAATATAATCAAGGTCTTACAAGCGTAAATTAGTTGGTTTTCACATCTAAATAATCGCGCAAACTATCGCCAAGCAAATTCACCGATAAAACCACCGCCATCAACGCCAAACCAGGGGCAATCACCAAATGCGGCGCGACCAACATATAACTCGTGCCGTCGCGCAGCATACTTCCCCACGAAGCCGACGGGGGTTGCACGCCCAATCCCAAAAACGACAAACCCGCTTCCGCAATCACCACGCTTGCAACGCCAAAAGTCGCTTCGATCACCATCGGTGCAATTAATAAAGGTATGATATGCTTGAAGATTATTCTGGTTTGACTTGCGCCCAAGGCTTTTGCGGATCGAACGTGATCGCGTTCTTTTAACGATAAAGTTTGCGCTCGAGCCAATCTCGCAAAACCGATCCAGCCCGTCACGCACAACGCGATCACCACGTTTTCGATGCCAGGTCCGAGCATTCCCGCCAACGCAATCGCCAATAAAATCCCTGGAAATGCTAAAAATACGTCCATAATGTGAACAATGATTCTTTCGATCCAACCCCCAAACCACGCCGCAAACACCCCAATTAAAGTGCCTAAAATCAAAGAGATAGAAATAACAGAGATCGCAACCAAACCCGATGTTTTTGCCCCGACCGCCAATCGATCCCACACGGGTCGTCCCAAATCATCGAACCCCAACCACGCTTCAAAAGACGGCGCGGCTAAAATGTTAGGCAAAACAATGGTATTCGGATTTAACGGCAAATACGGCGATGCAATGATCAACATTACCCAACCCATTAAAATCATTAAAGGAAATAGCAACCTTTTCTTAGCCATTCAATTATCCTGCACAACAACTTTGAGAAAGCGCATCATCATATTTCAACTCCTCTAAATTTATTTGAGTTTTTGTTTTAAATTACAAACGTTTGAGGATTTCTTTTAAAACGCTTTTCACGGAACGACGACCCGTTTCAATAGTCAAATCCGCAACACTTTCATAAAGTGAGCTACGTTCATTAAGCAGTTGCTCGATTTTTGCTCGAGGATTATCGGTTTGTAATAAAGGACGATTTTTTGAACGACTGGTGCGTTTAAGTAATTGATCCGCCGACGCTTGTAAATATACCACAGTGCCTCTTTCGCGCAACCAATTACGGTTTTCTTGATTTAAAACCACGCCACCACCAGTTGCTAAAATAATGTTTTGTAAATGCGTTAATTCATTGATCATTTCGCATTCACGTTTTCGAAAGCCCGCCTCGCCCTCTAATTCAAAAATAAGCGGAATGGTTGCGCCCGTACGGTCTTCAATTTCGCGGTCGCTATCTTTGAACTCCCGCATCAAAACGTCGGCTAATTGCCGCCCAATGGTGGTTTTTCCCACGCCCATCGGTCCGACCAAAAAAATATTCCCTACAAATGGGGTATTGTTAAATTTCATGCGCACTCATTTCGCCAAATAAAGTCCTTAATGCAGACATATTCCCAATTTCAAAGCAAAAATTCAATCCTTTTTTAAACTTTTATGATAGGCTCTTGAAAAAAATCCCCTCAAATTCTATAGTTCTCTGAAACATCCAAAAGGACAATTCATTATGCCAATTCAAATGACGGTAGTGGTGCATATTATAATGATATAATAGAGGAGATAAAGGAAAAGAGGAGG
>DYRG01000031.1 GCA_020718845.1 Thiomargarita sp. | reverse complement strand
GTACCTTGCCGCTCTTTAAATATATCCTATCACTACATTTTGCATCACTACCAAAGTTAAATATTATTTGGAAACAAGAGTAATTTTACAGGAGGAATTTTTACAAAATAAATATATAAAAAACAAGTAAAATCATTTATTTAAAACAAATCTACAAGGAGGAAGTTCATGTTAAAAGTCTTAGACCATTTAGAAGAATGGTTAATTACCTTTCTAATGGGTGCAGCAACTTTAATTATTTTTGTTGCAGTTATGCACCGTTATATTTCTGGTTTATCGATTCCAATCGTGCAAGATTATCTATTACAAATCAATATGAGTTGGGCGCAAGAACTGTGCATTATCATGTTTGTATGGATGGCGAAATTTGGTGCAGCGTATGGGGTAAGAACTGGCATTCACGTTGGGGTGGATGTGTTAGTGAATCGTTTGTCTGATAATAATCGTTTTAAAATCATTACATTTGGTTTGTGTGCAGGTGTTTTATTTACAGCGATTGTGGGAACATTAGGGGCGCAATTAGTGTGGGAGAACGGAATGCATTATTCTGTTTTTAAAATGATAGGAAAAGATGTTTCTAATATTCCCGAAGGACCCGTTACACCAGATTTAGAATTATCGACGTGGATTGTGTATTTAGCCGTGCCAATTGGTTCTTATTTGATGTGTTTTAGATTTGTGCAAGTGGTGTGGAATTTTGTTAAAACAGGCGAATTACCTGTCCATGATCATTCTCACGTTGAAGGGGTAGAAAAAGAAAAGCCCGTTGAAGATTTAAATTGGTTTGAAATGGACGATAATTTACACCCTCAAGACATTAAACATCATCACCATAACAATGGAGAGAAAAAATCATGAGCACCGCGATTATTTTTGGATTGTTATTGGCGTTAATGTTGACGGGAATGCCGATTTCAATTTCTTTAGGTTTAACGGTTTTAACTTTCCTTTTCACAATGACCCAAGTTCCTATTGAAGCAGTTGCTTTAAAACTATTTACTGGCATTGAGAAATTTGAAATCATGGCGATTCCTTTTTTCATATTAGCGGGGAATTTCTTAACGCACGGTGGCGTTGCTAAAAGAATGATCAATTTTGCAACCGCGATGGTCGGGCATTTTCACGGCGGATTGGGCTTAGCGGGCGTGCTGGCGTGCGCATTGTTCGCGGCGGTGTCTGGATCAAGCCCCGCAACCGTTGTCGCAATTGGCGCGATTTTATTGCCCGCAATGCTCAAACAAGGTTTTCCCGCTCGATTTGGTGCTGGAGTCATTACAACTTCGGGAGCATTAGGGATTTTAATTCCTCCCTCAATTGTAATGGTGATGTATTCAGTTTCTACCAATACATCGGTAGGACAATTATTTATGGCGGGAGTTGTGCCGGGAATTATTTTAGCAACGATGTTAGGTATTACAACTTGGTATCGAGCAAAGAAATTTAATTATCCACGTTTAGAGAAAGCGAGTTGGAAAGAACGTTGGAGAACCTTTAGAGCAAGTATTTGGGGTTTATTTCTAATAATCGTGGTGATTGGTGGAATTTATTCGGGAATGTTCACGCCTACCGAAGCGGCAGCAATGAGTGCAGTATATGCATTTATTGTGGCGGTTTTTGTTTATAAAGATATGAAAATGAAAGACGTTCCAAAAGTCTTACTTTCTTCTGCAAACATGAGCGCTATGTTATTGTATATTATCACAAATGCGGTACTCTTTTCGTTTTTAATGACCCATGAAAATATTCCTCAACAAATGGCAGCATGGATGGTGGATACGGGTTTGGGAGTCATTACATTTTTATTAGTGGTGAACATTTTATTATTGCTTGCTGGAAATGTAATGGAGCCGTCGTCAATTGTTTTAATTATGGCACCGTTGTTATTTCCTGTTGCAGTGAAACTCGGCGTTGATCCAGTGCATTTTGGAATCATTATGGTGGTGAATATGGAGGTAGGAATGTGTCATCCGCCGGTGGGTTTGAATTTGTATGTTGCAAGTGGTATTACAAGGATGGGAATAACTGAATTAACGATTGCGGTTTTTCCTTGGTTATTAACGATGTTAGTTTTCTTATTAATGGTGACTTATATTCCAGCGATTTCGTTGGCATTTCCAAGATTTCTGGGCATGATGCCTTGAAATAAAATTACTTTGTTTCTCAAAATTTCTAATTCCCATGTGCGTTGGCATGGGAATTTTTTATGCTTTTCTTTAACGATGAGCCATTACAAAATGAAATCTCAAAACATTTAAAGTTTCTCTTCTGGCGTACGAATCCAGAAACTCGCTAATAAACGCCGACCATCCGCTAAAATAATCCGTTGTGCTAATGCTGATGCACTAAACTTTGAACCATCTCGACGTTGCTCTGAAGTATTTCTAATTAAACGAGGTTCTTCATTGCTTACCAATTGAGCAAAATAATCACGAATTGCTTCATCATGACGTTTCAAAGGTAAAACAACTGTGAAAGGTTTATCTATTAATTCACTAACCTGATAACCATACAAATCCGCATACGCCCGATTTATTTTTACAAATCGCCCACGATCGTCAATCAAACAAATTCCAATATGCGTATTTTCAAAGATAAAATTAACCATATCGTGAGTTGTTTTCTCACCTTGAACGCTGGTACTTTCTATAATTTGACCAATTTGCCAAGCATACCAACTTGAAATCGGATATTGAGAAGCAGCATTAAACCAGCGAATCGTTTTTTGAGAACCATCTTTACAAACCAATTGACCTTCCCAATTACGTTCTCCTTCACGACTGCTCAAACGCGCTAATTGCGTTGTATTTGGATAAATCCTATGAATAATATCTGGATTACTTAATACTTCTCGAGCTGTGTAACCTGTTGATTGTTCAGTAAATTTATTCCAAACTAATAAATGACCACTATCATCTACAACATTTAAAACGAAAGGAAGTTGCTCTAAAATTCGGCGAACTTTATCATCGCTATCATTAAGCAATATACCTTGCGGACGACATTCATTTAAATCCAATCCAAACATAATCAAACCATCAATTTGATTATCATCATTTCGTGAAGGAACACGACCAATATGCAAATTGTGTTCGACGTTTTGTTTCTTCAATAAAACACTCTGCATTTCAAATTTAGGTTCTCCTAATTCTAAAACCCGACGATTGGGAGAAAATAATGGCGTACTTTCATCAAAAACTATGTTCTCAGTTGCTCGATGATTTGAATAAATTAAACGTTGGTTTTTATCCCAATGCCACAAATATAAAGGCAAGGTATCAAATAATAACTGGGATTCTTCCCATTGATTACGGAGTTTCTCCCATAGACGCTTGCGATCACTAATATCGTGCATTAATTCAAATTTAAACAAAATCCTCCCTTTTTCATCTCGCACTGCATCGGCGCGTTGCCAAACAGGGAAATTATAACCTTCGGCATTAGATACTTCTAATTCACCTGTCCAACTTTTTCCTCTCTGCAAAGCGGGTTGAATTTCACGATCAATGATTTCACAAGAACCCGCTAAATAAGGTGCTCGGGGATTAAGATTTAAGGTTTCTAAAGGGTATTTGAACAGTTGAGAATACATTGGATTGGTATAAATCAATTTTCCATTCGCATCACTAATGGTAATTGCTTCATCTGAGGCTTCAATAATGGTTTTAAACAATTGCAAATCTGCAAGCGTTTTATCGCGTTCTGTCAAATCAATTCCAACCCCAAATACATAATCTAAAATGCCATCAGGTTGCACTATTGCTCTGCTATGCCATTCTACCGAACGAAAGCTATTATTTTTAGTTTTAATTCGATACATCAAGGTGCTTGGACGCATTACTTGAGTTAATTGTTTCCACTGTGTATTTAAAGACTCTTGATCGGCTTCAAAAACAAGGGTTTGAATAAAGTTCTTCCCTTCAAGTTCCTCTAAATTAAACCCTGTCGTTTCTAACAAGGCTTTATTCACCATCCGAATCGTTCCGTTTGGATTAACTGCAAGGAAAAATGCAGGAGATGCTTGCACTAAGGTATTCACAAAATCGCGTTCTGATCTTAATGCTTCTTCAGCGGCTTTTCTTTCGCTCATATCACGAATCATTGCACACACTAAAGAACGCCCTTGAAATAAATAACTACTACCCGTTGTGATTTCTACGGGGATATGTGTGCCGTCTTTTTTCTTATGCCAACGCAGAGGAATGATTTGACGATGCTTTGCTGGAGAAAGCATAGAACGGGATTTCACAGGCTCTGCGGACATATCCATTGTTGTTAAATGCGTCCACTCTTCTTTGCTATAACCGTACATATCCATTGCGGTGTTATTTACATCAAAGATTTGCTGCGTATTTGCATCAAAAATAACGATTGCACTCGACGCGGCTTCAAATAGTTGTCGATATTTAGTTTGGCTTTCCCATAAAGCGGTTTCAACTTGTGAGCGCTCAGAAATGTCTGTCACGATAATTAATTGCATATCATGACCGTGCAATGTAAAAGGATTGACAGTCATTTCTACGGGGAAAACACTATTGTCCTTTCGTTTGTGATGACGACGGCGGGTATATTTTCCTGTACGTTGTTGTTTTGATTGAGATTTTTCAGCTTGTGCGGATAAATCAGAACGTTTCAAATTCAGTAATTCTTGGCGAGAATAACCATACATTTGAACCGCTGATCGATTGATTTCTACGATTCGTTCGCCGTCGGTTTCAACGAGAAATACTGCATTGGTTTCTGTGTCGAGCAATTGTTGATATTTCGCATCGCAAGCAAGTCGTTTGTCTTCGGCTTGTTGTTGCTCAGTAATATCGATGTGCATTCCAATCAAATGCGCGGGTTTGCCGTTGCTATCTCGAACCGCCGTTCCCCGACATTTCACCCAACGATAACTTCCATCTCGATGTTGTAATCGATGGACGTTTTCAAAATGAGGCGTTGCACCTTCTAAATGACTTTGAATCTCGGCAGTCACTCGTTTGTAATCTAAAGGATGAATCCGTCGATACCAAGTATCAATATGATTTAAAAGTTCTTCGTTTCTATACCCCAACATTTGTTTCCATTTTGGAGGAAATGAAATGCTGTTGCTCTCTAAGTTCCAATCCCAAAAATCGTATTCATTCTTATCGTCATTTGTATTGTCGTTCACTAAAATAGGCGTGCCGTGATGCGATTTCAAAGCGATTTCAGTTTCTTTATATTGGGTAATGTCGGCAAAAGAAATCACCACCGCATACGGGGTCATTTCGTCGCGCCACAACGGATAGGCATTAATTCTCAACCAAATCAACGTTCCATCTGATTTTTCAACACCCATGATGGAATTTGTATAGGGTTTGCCGGTTCTCAACGTGCAAATGGCGGGATGGGCTTCGGTCGGAAAAGGCGAACCATCTTCGCGAATCGCATTCCAATCTGGGTCGATCAATGTCCAACCGATCATTTGCTCGGCGGTCAATCCCAAAATGCGTTCCGCACTGCGATTACACGCGCCAATTGTGCCATTTGCGTATTGCAACACGATGCCTTCGTCCAAAACGCTCACGATTTCATCGGCAATCGACGGTTGATTGCGTTCGGTGTAATCCATCGCCACCACATAAAACGCATCTTCTTGCGACGCGGCGGCAGTGACTTCCCATAACAATTGATGGTAACTACCGTTGTTGTGACGAAATCGACAAGAAAAATCAACCGAAACAATCCCTTGTCGCAATTGTTCGAAAAAATAACTCACCGCAGCGCGATCATCGACATGGACGAAATCAAGCAAAGATTTTGCAAGCAATTGGGAAGTCGTTAAACCGAGCATTTTATCCCACGCGGCATTGACCTCTTTGAAACGCCCTTCGTTGTCCAAAAACGCGAACATCGCCGACGAACGCCAAAAAAAACGTGAGTGATTAGGGTTATTATTGGGCATACAAGTATCCTGCACTTTCCAAACGGGACGGCAAATGGCTATCCTACACTAAGCAGCCTCAAGCAACCACAGTGCCATTTTTTGTTTTTTTGCAAGCCTTTTTTATTTTAGCTCTGTTAAAGTAATATTAAGATAATGATATTACGCGACTTACACGGATATTAATTTTGGATAAGCGTTTTGAGCGGTGGTTGTAAAAATATGTTATTTCTTTTAATATCATCTTTTCTTAAATTAAACCGATAGAAAGTAGAAAATGACTAATAGTGATCAAATTACAGAAAAATATGAGTTGGCAATTGTTATACCAGTGTATAATGAAGAAGCCTGTATTGTAAAGGTAATTACATCTTGGTTAAAAGTGCTGTCAGATTTAAAGATTAATTCTATTTTATTCATACTTAATGATGGTTCAACTGATAATACAAGTAAAGAACTCGATTATTTTCAAGAACATCCTCAAGTTAAAATTATTAATAAAGTTAACTCTGGTCACGGTCCATCCATTTTAATGGGTTATAAAGAAGCTAGTCATATCGCTGAATGGGTGTTTCAATGCGATAGCGATAATGAAATGGAAGCACATTATTTTTCTAAACTGTGGACACAAAGAGAACACTCTTATGCTCTCTTTGGAATAAGAATAGGAAGAAAACAAAATTTACAACGCAAAATTATTACATCAATTTCTCGACTACTGGTTAAAATATTATTCGGCAAAACCATCGTTGACGTTAATGTTCCTTATCGTCTGATTCGTTCTGAAATATTAGGTCCAGTTCTCCAAAAAATTCCTCCCGATACATTTGCCCCAAACATCATTATTGCAGGTGCTTTATCAAAATATCCTGTCTTAAATATTCCTATTCCAATTCAACCTCGCCAAACAGGAAATGTTTCTATTGTAAAATGGCGATTATGGCGGGCTGCTATTTTAGCTTTTTGGCAAATAGTTCGTGTTAGTAAAGTTATTTAATATTTAGCTTTCATATCTTTTAATTTACCTGAATTAATTTTTTTGTTAATCATCACAAAGTGCATCTATATGGATTTTTCGCATAGATTCTTAATTCACTTACCGTCATATTAACCCAATTTAAATCTAAGGAATTCAATAATGAATTATTCTAAATTATCTTTATATTCAACAATCACACTTATTGGGTTGTGTTTCTTAATTATTCTAGCAAGAATTTATACTTACCACGAGCCTCTTGAAAGAGATATTGGTGTATATGCAGTTATTGCACATGAAATGTTGAATGGACGAGAACTGTATTCAGATTTATGGGATCATAAACCACCTGCTATTCATGTAACGTTTGCGTTTGCTGAAATGCTAGTCGGTTATGGTTCTCAGTCTATCTTTTTCCTTAATGTTCTTACAGCAATTATTAGCTTGTTAGGAATATATCTCGCTGGTAACATCATTACCAAGAGCTCTATTGGTGGTTTATTAGCAGCAGTTTTCTGGGTAATTATTTCTAGCGATCTGACACTTCAAGCAAATCAACCTAATGTTGAAGTTTTTATAAATACTTGTTTAATATGGTCTTTTGTGTTATTAATTAAATATGAAAAACATCTTGATTTTACAAAGATTCTTCTTATTGGAATATTATTAACAATAACTTCTTTATATAAACAAATTACCATTATAGCAGCAGCATTTTTTATTATAGCTTATCTTTTAACCAATTTAAGTTGGTTAGATTTCAAAAAAGCTACTTTCCATTCAGTTTGGATTTTTTTAATAGGAATGATAATATGGGGAGGTGTTTTTCTCTATTTTTTATTGAACGGACGTTTTGAAGCCTTTTATGAAGCTGTTTTCCAATATAATCAACAATACATACAAATGGGAGGTGGTGATAATATCTTTCTCAATTTATTTAAAGCTTTTCCTTTTGAATTTACATCAATTATCCCTCTTTTTATTTTATCAATTATTAGCATCATTATTTACCTATTTAACAATACCCGTTACGGTTTATACTTGTTAGCATACTTTCTTGCCGTACCTATTATGATTGCTTTACCTAATAAGTTTTTTCCTCATTATTACCAGTTATGGTTGCCAATTTTAAGTATAGCAGGAGGGATTGCAATCGTTGAGCTAGGTAAAATTTTTATATCCGTGAATAAAAACTGGACATATTTTAGTAAATTAATAGGTGTTGCTTTGATGGTATCATTATTATCTTTTCAAATCCCATCATTCTATCTTTCTGCTAATGAGTGGTCTTATAAGAAATATGGAGATATTTTCATTGACTCAAAAAAGGTAGCAATAATGCTTGATAGAGTTCTTTTGCCCACAGAAACATTTTATCAATTTGGGGCAGAATCTACGTTATATTTCTATAGCCAACGTTCCACCCCATCAGGCATATTTTTTCATTACCCATTATTATCACCTATGTTTGCTGAAAAATTCTCACAGCGGGTAATAAAAGATTTGGAACATTACAAACCTGAATTAATCGTTTTTGGTTTGCCATTAAAAAACAAAGAAATAACACAAACATATATTGATCCTTTCAAAGAACATCCTCTAGTTTCATGGATAATGCAGCATTATCACCCTATTCCTGAAAAACTACCTATAGCTTTATGGGTAAAGAATGATGGCAATTTAAAAGGTCGTTTAGAGTAGTGATGTACCATGGAGTGAAATCCTATTCTAAATTGTTGAAATATAAAGATTATCACTCAGTAAATGCACCACTACCCCAAATTTTAATTCAACCTATGAAATATAAATCCCTCTCCCATTGTAATTTGCTGAATTAATTATGAAAATTGCTGCTATTATTTTAAATTACTTTGGCGAACAAAAAACTCGTAAGTGTTTAATCTCTTTACAAAAACAAAAATTAACTACGGTCTTAGTTTTAGATAATTCCGCCGATTTGAATGCTTTTAAATTATTAGAAGAAACAACTGCTGATTTAATAGAACAAAGTGATTTCAGATTAATATTACAACCTAATACTACTAATGTTGGATTTGGGAAAGGAATGAATCAAGCATTACGTTGGTTTGAAACGCATTCGCCGCATAATTTTTATTTGTTAATTAATAATGATGCAGAAGCTGATCTTCAAATGGTAAATAATTTGATTGATTGGTTAAATACACATCCAAAAACTATGATGGTTTCTCCTCAAATTTTAAGCAATCATCAACTTTTTCCTTGTTTCTATTATCACATTTCAACAGGCTTGTTGTTTAGAAATAAAATAAGAGGAAGTTTTCTCTATCTTTCAGGTTGCTGTTTATTATTGCGAAAAGAAATTGTAACCTTTCCTTTTTTTGATGAAACTTTTTTTATGTATGGAGAAGATACTGAATTATCGTGGCGATTACAAAAGCAAGGACATATTATTGAAAATGTGATGAATGCAACAGTAATTCATGAGGGGGTTGGTTCTAGCACTAAAGGCGGAGAATTTTATGAATATCAAATGGTTACAGCTCATTTGTTATTAGCACACAAACTTGCTGATAACTATTTAAAGTCTTTCATTTTCTTTGGATTACGTTCTATTATTCTAACAATAAGAGCTTTTCTGAGAGCATTTCGTTATCGTTCTTTAGTACCTTTTAAAATGTTATTAAAAGCATGGAAAAACTATATTTCAACTATTAATTAGATAACTTAGATCGTGAAAAGTAAAAACTTTCTTACTAAGGGAGTAAAATTTTCCTCTTATTCTTAAGTTATCATCTTGAATTATTCATTAACCAATTTCAAGAGAACAAGTAATGGTAATACCTGCGTTTTCTAATGCCACAAATTTGTTCGCAAATATAAAATAATTTCTTCAAAAAAGTGATTAGCATTTTCCATATCTCTGCTAAAATAGCCTAGAAATCTTTTGTATTTGTTTTCTCTTGAGAATCTTGGTATTTTTTTAAATCATTAACAAGAATTACAAGCCGTTTTTCATCTTGAATGTATTTAATCAATAATTGATGAAATTTGGTTGTGTTTGCTTTGGCTTCTTTGTCGCTTAAATCCAATAATAAATACTCACCCATTACTTGATTTGCATCTTGAGCCAATATTTTGTATTTATTTAAAGAATTAGTCACAGTTTCCAATGTTTTGGGATTGTTTTTGATCGTTTCATTCGAAGAACCTGCTAAAGAAGAAATCTTTTGTTGTTCTAATTTCAAACGAATAAAATATCTTGCAAGCAAAGCCGTATAATTTTGTAATTTTAATTTTTCTAATTCAGGGGCTTTCATGATTGCAAAGATATGTTTAAAAGCCTGCTCATCTAAAAAATTATCGTTAAAACGTAATTGCATTCGATCTAAATAAATTGAAAACAACAGCGGTATCAACGGATCATTAGGTTCAGCTAATATTGAATACTAGGTTCAGCTAATATTGAATACTTAAAATAATCGTTAGTTATAGAATTGAAATCAAATTTCTCATTGTATAAAGAACTGGTTGCATAAATAAAGGCTGGAAGGGTTCTTTTAACATCTAAAATTTTTGCATCTTCAATCGCTGAATTTGCATATTGTTTTGCTTTAATATAGTCATTTGAAATAAAATAAAGTAGTGATAATAGAGTTTCATTTTTTAGTTTTTTATCCAACCCAAATTTTTCTTGGTTTGACTCAAGTATTTGAATTGTTCCTTTTACTATCTGTTGATTAATATCTGCATAAATAGGAGATTTTTTATCAATTTTGCTTAGCGCATCAATTGCAGCTTTGTAGCTATTTGAACCATCTGTATTCATAGGATAAGGAAGCGTGAGCATTTCTTTACTTTGCTCCGCTAAAGAACCATATTTATATTCGGTAATTGCTTTCCCAAGTGTATAATCAATTACAATATCAGTTCCAAATGATAAAGTTGCGGTTAATAATACTGTTCCTCCAATGATTCCAAAACCACCAGAAGCAATTGATCCACCTCCCAACAAAGCAAGTCCCACATTAGTTGCTACAATACCAGAATATCCCATCATTCCACCAATCCATGTTCCAATTCCTACCACAATTGGACTTGCTGTTCCTCCTGTAAAAATAATTGCAGCACCAGCAATGACTGCTCCTATTCCAGCTAAAATCCAACCAACATATGAAGTTTCTTTATAAAAGGATTCAAATTTTATATTTCTTATTCTCACGATCGAGCATGGGAATAAGGGTTTTAACTAATAGATTAATCTGTGTAAATAACAGCACATTGTCGATAAACAGGAGGTAAAGTTTTCCGTAATTTTTTGGTTCAACACAAATTAGTAGTTGCAACTTTTGCATTTATATTTTTTTCCTAAACTTGTTGAACCATTTTCCACTACTTCTCAACTATGGCAATAACGACATCTCATCTTTCTTTTTCTCTCTTTTTTTCTCTAAAAAATCACGATTTTATTACCATGTTTTGCACCATTGCCAAATTAAGCAATTTTCCACTGATTGTGAGGAACATAATGGGCGGCTTCTTCGATTAGGCGCAAATTACGTTGAAGAACATCGCCTTTGAAACGATGGCTAAGTGCTTGATTTAACGCATCAACGGGTAAAATGCCCGTCAAAGCTAAAAATCCCGCCAATAAAGCAGTATTTGGAACGGGTTTGCCCAAAATATCTTTCGCCAACGATGACGCAGGCAACGCGACCAACTCACGTCCCATTTCGCGGCTTAAATCAGCACTATTTAAGGTGGAATTGACCAACACTCTGCCGCTATTTTGCAAGCCATCTAAAACGCCCGGGACGTGCAGAAGTGCTTGATCTTGAACGATTAAAAATGTGGGGCTATTGACTTGATTTCGACGTTTGATGGGTTTGTCGTCGATGCGGACAAATGCCACGACAGGTGCGCCGCGTCGTTCTGCGCCGAAATTAGGGAAGGCTTGCCCGTAACGTTTGACTTCAAACGCCGCTGTCGCCAACAAATACGCCGCGACCACGTTGCCTTGTCCGCCACGCCCATGAATGCGAATTTCTAACATAATTTTTCTCCCTCTTTTGGTGTGTTTTGATTGTAACAGAAATAAAGTTAAGGTGCTTTTACGATCGGTTTCGCTGCTTTAATCCAATTCATAATTCCTTTCTTCACATTATAGACGGTTTGATAACCGACTTTTTTATCTAGTAAATCGCTGACGGGCAAAGTTCTATTTCCAGTTCGACAAATTAAAATAACTGGTTGATCTTTCTTAACAATTTGCTCTAAATCTTTCACCCATTTTTCAATATTATAACGCCCATTCTTATCAAAAAAAGTGAGCAAATAACTTCCTTCAATAATGCCTGTTTCTTTCCATTCTTCAGACGTTCGAATATCAACAATTGTAACCTTTTCTTTCAATAAAGATTGCAATGTGTTGTTATCAATATCCTTGACTTCTGCCATGACTGGAAAACTTAACAACCAACATAAGATAATAAAATGTTTTTTCATCTCTAATTCCTCAAAAAAGTGTTTCTCGTAAAAGTCATTATAAAATATCTTGTACCAAATGGTTATTTTTGTGCAATGTCATTAACAAATTCGATAGCGGTGCATTTGCTGGGTGATAGCCTTAATTTCTTGATAAACTGCTTTTGAAACGATGACTTTCCCAAATAATTTCTTTAAAAGTTCAACCTGACATATAGAACAAAGAGAAATAATGGGCGTTAGAAACCACTACCATGAAATATTATTGCTTTTTATTATTTTCAAGCATAAAATCATCTTCTTTTTCTTTTAGACAAAGCAGTATATCTTTATTCAAATTAAATTTGATTTCTACTGTCATTCTCATTAAGAAATTCTCCTTTAAAATTCATTTGGTATTTCCATCAAAGATGTTTCTCAAAAAGTTGTTTTATTTATTTTGCTTAAAAAAACTACAGAAACGGGTTAATAATTTTAAATTGTTTCTCAATAATTTGTCCATTTTGCATATCCTCACTGTAGAGAATACTGCAACGCGATTCTAATGCTGATGAAACAATCATACTATCCCAATATGAAAAGTTATAAGATTTTCTCAAAAAAAGCGGCTTTTAAGATTGTATCTGTATCAACTGTAACCACTTGATATTTATCATTAATATTTTTAACCAACTGAACAATATCATCGTTTGTGTATTTAGATTTTTTGATAAGATTAACACAAATTTCATTCATAACTTGAGTGCTTAAAATAATAGACGGCTGTTTTATTATAGAAAATGCTTTTTCACTTTTTTCTCCATCATTAGCCATGAAAGCATATAGAAAAATATTAGAATCAGCAAAACATTTATTCTGCATATATTTCCTCTCTTTTCATCGGAGTGAATGTTTGCACAGGTTTTGGTAAAATACTACAAAAAAAGTCTTCTCTCTCATTACCCAAATTAGATAACTTGGATATATTATATTTTTTAAGCAAAGATTCATAAAATTCAAATAACTCTTCCTTAGCTTCATTTGGAAGTGCTGAAAAGTCTATTTCATTGGTAATGTACATGGGTGATTTCCTCCGATTTTGCATAAACCAAGATGTTCGTATCAATAAAAGCTGTTTCTTTCATTTAATTCTTCTCTTGTGCATTTTTGTATGCTTTTGACGCTTACTTTGTTTTCTAAAAAAACTTCAAACCCCGTCTTTTGGTTATTATTTATTTGGGTGTGATCACGATTAGTGACTTGGTATTTTTGCTTTAAGAATTCGAAAAAATCTAATATCTCAACTTGAGCAAGTTTCGGTAGGATATTTATATCCAATGTCATGTTTGAATGTTTCATGTTTTATCCAATGTTTATATCAAAGATGTTTCTCAAAAAGTTGTTTTAAAACATCACCAATTTGTGTTGAATAAGATCGACTATCTAAAAACGGCGGATTATTCGCCATTTTCTCCAAAATTTGCTCACGATATTGGCTTCTCAATTTTTCATCCGTTCCCAATTTCACCGCTAAATTGATATAACTTTCTTCATTTTCTACAACTAAATCGCTTAAATGAATTGATTGTAACATTGCTGCACCCATTCGATTTCTTAAAGTATTTCCTTTACGAACCACGGAAGGCAAACCAATTTCTAAAGGTTCAATCAAGGAAGTTGTACCCGAATAAGGATAAGAATCCAAATACACATCCGCAATTTTTAATGCTTCTCTGACTTCAATGCGATTGGGTAAAGGGTCAAACAGCTTTAAACGATCTATCGAAATAGTGTATTTTTCAAACAACAAATGCAGACTTTTAACTAGTGCTTCTTTTGGATATTGATTACTCCAACTCTGACCAAATGGCATCAAAATTAAAATAGAATTAGGGACTTGAGCAATAACTTTTACCCAAGTTTCTTTTAGTTCTGGAGTTAGCTTGTAAAAATTCGCGGCAGAAATAAAGATTGTTTGTTCTTCTTTAAGATCAAATAATTGCCGTGTAAATGTTTGAGTTGGCTTTGGATCAAAATCTCCGTAGTTAAAACAATACCCTTGCCCATTAAGAAACAATAAATTTTCTGAATAATGCTCACTGTTTTCAAACTCAGTTAATTTTCCAGTTAGATAATAATCTATATTCTTCATACCTGTTGTTACTGGAGAATTAAAGGTAGCAATTTGAACTCTTGCTAATTTATGTAACGCTAAAATTGTTATTTGATTAGTCACTGCGGTTGTATTTGTACAAATAAATAAGAAATCCAAATCATCTTGACGAATGGTTTGTACTTTAGCATTTAAATCTTCAGGCAAGCACACTAAACGATCTACGCGACTTTCACAATATTTTTCCAATGAATGTCCGCTCACTATGTTTGCATATAAAACAACTTCAAAGCCACGATCTAGATATTCAAATGCTGGCAATGTAGAGAAAGTTTCTGTCAACGGCGTGAAATGATTGCTTAAAAAACCTACACGGATTTTTTTGCGATTTTGATCTCGCTTTGGAAAGTTAAAATCTATTTGAAAACCACGCTGTTTTAACGCGATTTCCATTATTTCTGCGCGTTTCACATAGATTTCTTTAAGGTTTTCTGAATTGAAATAAAGAGGAATAAAGTTTGCGCGTTGTGTGAAAATCCACGCCATTTGTTGCCAAATCGGAGAATCGGTTTCTGTTGTTATGCACACATGGATAAAATCAATCCAATCTTTCATGTAGTAACAATATTGATCGGATTCATCTAACTCTTTGAAAAAATCAGGTTTTTCAAACATGAAATTAACAAAGTAATCAACTAAAAATTCAGGTACTTCTGCATTTTCAAACCATTTCCTAGACAATTGATGCGGATAACAATATAAACTTGCCGCTAAAAAATATTGAGCAATTTTATCTTGTTTCCAACCTTTTGCAATATATTGATTTAATTCAGAAATAAACTGCTTTTCTTCGTCAGAACATAACTGCTGTCTAATTTCCAATGCCAACAATTCTCGATGTTTATTTCCTAGTTCACCACTAAATGCGGATTCCAAATTTTCTTCAGAAATTTCTAGCCATTGTTGAACAATATTTTGACGCGGATCGACCATCTCTTTTTTAGATTCAAGAATTGGGAGCTTATTTGTTAGAACATTATTAAGCAAATCAATAGTTTGATCTAACATTGTTTCTTCAGTAAAGAATGTTTCTGCTCTTTGCTTGCAAGCATTTCCTATTGTTTGTCTTAATGTAGAATCTGTTGCCCACAATCGAATTGTTTCTACCACTTCTTTAATACAAGTATCACTATCAACAAGTGGGTTAGAAAGTAACTTACCCGTTTCTCCCAATACTTCAGGGATACCTCCAACATTTGTTGCAATAACAGGTACACATTTTGCCATTGCTTCAACAATTGCAAACCCAAAAGATTCAAAATCTGATGGTAAAACAAAAAGATCACTCGCATCGAGTAAATTTGCCACATCCGAACGTTTACCAAGCAATTTAACTTGGTTTTCTACCTTTAATTTTGCGATCGTTTCTTTCAAGGAGGTTTCTAATTGACCCGTGCCAGCCCAAACGAAATACAAATTATCCCAAATCGCTAATTGTTTGAGTTGTTTAACGGCTTCTAATTGATATTGATAACCTTTTCCACTATCTAATCTTGCAGCAGTAAAGCAAACAACTGCATTAGCTGGAATATTTAATTCTTTACGAATTTTTTCACGGTTTGTTTGATTTAACAATGAGAAAAATTCTTCTGGTCTGCCATTATAAATAACCTTTGACTTATTGCTAGGCAATCTAAAATATTGTTGTAATAGGTTTATGTTTGCTTGAGAAACTGAAATAACCGCTTTCGACAATTGATAAGTTTGTTCTAATAATGGCAAATACTGTGCAAAACGTTCCGCCAAATAAGGTGAAGCATTATGAACTACCACAATAAAAGGGATGCCTTTCTGCATAGCAACTTGTTTAGCGGCTAAATTAGAAATAGGGCAACAATCACTAAAAATAATTAAATCAGGATTTGTTTGATCAAAAACACTTTCAGCATCTTGTGTATCAGTTAAAGTTCTTCCAAATCCTTGTCCAGAAGTATCATAGCTAATCCAAGTATGTTGAACACCTAATTGCTCACGTTCTATAATTAAATGATGTGAGGCTTTACTTTGAGCACAAATTAATTGGTATTGATTTGTCTTTGCCAATCCTTTTAATAAAGCATGATTATATTGTGCCGCCCCATAAATTTCTGGATCATCTGAATATAAAAGGACATGGGTGTCTTTCAATTTTCTATAAGGTAAAAAATTCAACTCTTCCTTTAAAATTGTTTTTTTCAATAAAGGTGTTTTCTGCAGAGGACGGCGGCTTATATTATATTCTTTCCATATTTTAAGTGGTTCTTGTTCAGCCGCTTGAGAGGATAAAGATAAACTTTGTGGATTTTCATAATAGACACCCAAAATATCTTTCAGGTGAACCAAATTTTCTGTTTTACCAATTCTTAACCAAAATTCATAATCACCCGCAGAAGAAAAGTCACTACGAAAAAAACCATATTTATCATGTAACGCTTTTCTCCACATTGGTTGCGGACCAATGAAACAATATTGTTCTAATTCAGAGTAAGTAAATTCAGACCAATTCCAACGCACTTTACTGTTGGTTATTTCCCATTTATCATTTGGATTTTGGGTAATTAATTGATCTGCATAAACTAAAGCTACATCTGTATAATTATCTAAATAATTTGACATTATTTCAAAAGCGTCAGGACGATGAGCGTCATCTGCATTTGCATTTGTAATGTACACGCCTTGCGCAAGGTGAATTGCCCTATTCCATGCTGTATAGAGCGTTTCTCTTTCATAAGTACGTAAATAAATAATATTAGGATAGTTGTTTTGAAATTCTCGAATAATTACCTGCTCATTTTCAGGAGATGCACTATCAATAATGATAATTTCAACAAACCCCTTTTTATATAAGGTTTGGGATACTAAATCCTCTAAACAGTTTTTAATAAACTGTTCAGCTTTATAAACAGAAACAATTGCTGAAACCTTTATTGGTGAAGGCTTTATATTTAAAAGTGAGATAAATTCTCTTTGGTTAAAATAATTTTTTAAATCGTTACGATGAGCAATTATTTTATTAGTAAAAGAAGTAAAAAATTGATTTTTTATTTGGGAATCGAGCAAATAGGTTTTAGCAAAATATAATCTTGCTAAATTATACATTAAAAATATTTTTTGTTTGTTTGTTGATATTGTGATTGAATCTTCATGCAAACGAAAATATGATAACGATTCATTTATAAATCCAAAATACTTATAGCGGTTTGCTATAACTAAAAATATTAATAAGTCATTACCTATTGCGTGTTGAGAAAAATCACTACCTATTTCATTTGGTATATCAATAACTAAACTTTGTTTTAAATCCTTTAATCTAAAAATAGCACATCCAGGAGATACAGGATAATTACCCCCTATATATGGATATTGATCCTCAAACAACATACTATTTAGATAATTACTAGTTTTATAATACCCTGACTCGCCAATAAAATAGAATTTATGGATAATTTCTTTATTGTTATTAAATATTTCTGTTCCAGAATAAACAAAACCTACATCTATTTTATCATCAAAAAAAGAAATAGTTTTTTCTAAAAAAGAAGGGTGGATTAAATCATCAGACCAAAGAATCTTTGCATATTTTCCTCTTGCTTCATCAACGCAACGTTTCCAATTTGGTACAGGACCCACATTAGTTTCATTACGAAAAATACGAATTCTTGAATCTTTCTCCGCAAAGGATTTACATACCTCCCATGTGCGATCTGTACTAGCATTATCAACAATAATAATTTCAATGTCGGTTATTGTTTGATTAAGGGCTGATTTAATTGTTTCCCCAATTAAACTTTCTCTATTATAAACAGGTATTAATATACTAACTAATGGTGAGTTCATAGTGTGGTATCCCAAATCATTTTAAGGTAAATTACATAATGCTTTTTAACCAATTAAGCATTTTTTTTATTCCATTTTCTTTATCAACCAAAGGCATCCAATTAGTTAAGTTGCTAATTTTTGCTATGTCAGCAATAAAAACTTTTTGATCGCTATTTCGATGTGGCAAGATATTATATTTTAATTTAATATCTAGTTCTTGCTCTAATATGTCAAACAATTCTAGTAATGATAAACTATTACTAGTACCACCACCAATATTAAAAGCAGTTCCTTTTATTTTTTCAATGTGCTCAAGTGCAGTGAAATATAAGCTAACCATATCATCTGCATATAAAACATCTCTAACTTGTTTTCCATTTCCTGAAATTGTGAACGGTTCTGTTTGTAGTTTGTATTTTTCTAATAAGGCTTGATAACAAAACCAACCAATCCATCCCTGATCATAAGTTGCAAACTGTCTTCCTCCATACATAGATGAATGACGAAAAACTACGGTTTTTATTCCAAAAGATTTATAAAAATCAATCATGTATTGATCCGCTGCCCCCTTTGAACAGCCATAAGGAGAACAAAATTCTAAAGGTATGTTTTCGGGCAGACCATTTTGAAAATCAGATAAGATATAACGTGTTGATATTTCTTCATATTTAAGAAATTCCAAATCACCGTAGACTTTATTCGTAGACGAATAAATAACTGTACTTTCTGGAGAAAATTTTCTTACTGCATCTAAAATATTAAATGTTCCAAGCGCATTAATTTCAAAATCTAATCTTGGGTTAGCAATTGAGGTAGTCATTGCAACTTGACCCGCTAAATGAAAAATTGCAGTTGGCTTTTCTTCTTTTATAATAACTTCAACATCTTCTCTATTTCTTACATCACTATGTACAAATTTAAAGTTTCCTTGACTCTTTAGCCAAGTTAAATTTTTTTCTGCCCCCGTTCTATATAAATTATCCAAAACGATTAATTGGTATTTTTTTTCTAGCGCTGCCAATGCTAGATTTGAACCTAAAAAACCACATCCTCCCGTAATTAAAAGCTTCATTGTCATTATTCTCCTGTCTCTGTATTACTTGACAAAATTATGTTGTCCAGTACCCCAACTAAAATGTCTCCTATAGAGTTGGGATCATAATGCCCTTTTTTTTGCACATCATACTGTAATGTATTAATAAAATTAACTATTAACATTAAAAAATTTAAAGGCATATTGGCAATAAAATGAACTCGTTTATATTCCAACTCAGGAACTACAGTCTGTATTTTATCTAATAAATCATTTGAAAGTTGATCTGATAAGCGATATTCAATTAATTTTCCAACATTAAATTCTCTTTGATAATATTCTTTTAATATATTTGCTACAGCAGACTGATACTCATCTGGTAGCGTTTGATACCATAAGGGTATTTCATGTAGCATCACTTCTGAGATATCTAACTTATAGGTTTTCTCTAACTGAGGAAAGAGTACTAGCGGTTCTAAAATAAATTTTATTTCAATATTTTTTTGTAAAGCTATCTTCTTAGAAAAGTATTCCCATGGTATCCCTGAATAGGCATGAGAAGTACCTATAAATTTTAGATAATTCGTTTTAAGACTTTCTGAGTTAATAATAAATGAACTAAATGGCATTTTATCATGTAACTTAGCAAATGCATCTATTTGATTAAATACCATAAATGATGAATTGGGTAAAAGGTGTTGTTTAAGATATTGTCCGCTTATGTTTGTATACCAACCATTTAACATTATTAAATCTGTTTTTTCATTCCCTTCTAAGTTTAGAAAATTGATTATTTTAGATAAGGCATTTGGTATTAACGTCTCGTCGTCTCCCATTGGATAAATAAAAGGAGTATCACTCATTGTCATAACTGAAATCATATTATAATCTATCCCTGTATTTTGCTTTTGTGTTTTGTATTTTAAACAACTGAACTGTTCAGATAGTGTTTTTAAATAATCAGAAGTTCCATCTGTTGAATGATTATCAGAAATAAATACTTTGACTCCCAATAATTGAGCTTCAGATAATAAAGCGGGCATATTTTGCTTTAATAAATGAACACGATTAAATGTTGGGATACATATTGATAACAAATCACTCATTTTACTACTCCTAAAAAAAGTCGATGCTTATAACAGGTTTATATTATTACAATAATACCTAATTTGTTCTACAATGTATTCAATTGCTTCTTGTTTCATAGCTGGATATACACCTACCCAAAAACTATCGTTCATTAATTTGTCGGTATTTTTTAAGTTGTCAATAACTCTATAATCTACATCTTTCTGTAAATCTGCAAAAGCAGGCTGACGGAGAATATTACCTGCAAATAAATTACGAGTTTGAACTTGCTTGCTTTCTAGGTAAGTAACGAGATCATTTCTACTAAACGACACGTTATTTTTTAAAGTAATCAGAAAACCAAACCATGACGGTTCACTGTGTTTTGTTGCTTTAGGTAAAATAAAATAATCTTCTAACTCTTTTAATCCATCATAAAATAGAGAAAAGTTTTGCTTTCTTTTCTCTATAAAATCAGGCAGCTTATCTAATTGTGCGCAGCCGATGGCTGCTTGCATATCCGTTACTTTTAAGTTATACCCAAAATGACTATACACATATTTATGATCGTACCCTATCGGAAGAGTTCCAAACTGTTCCGAGAAACGCTTTCCACAGGTATTATCTTTTCCACTATCACACCAACAATCACGTCCCCAATCTCGTATGGAAAGAATAATTCTTTTCAACTCAGGTTTATTTGTGTAAACAGCACCACCTTCTCCCATAGTAATATGATGAGGAGGATAAAAACTGCTTGTGCCTATGTCCCCCCATGTTCCCGTATATTTTCCCTTGTATAGGCTGCCTAAAGCATCACAGTTATCTTCAATTAGCCAAAGGTTATGTTTTTTACAAAAGTTGGTGATAAATTCAAGATTGAAAGGATTTCCTAACGTATGAGCCAGCATAATTGCTTTAGTTTTTGAAGAAAGTGCCTTTTCTAACTGCAGGATATTTATATTAGCTGTTTCTAAATCAACGTCAACAAATACAGGAACTGCACCATATTGAATTATAGGTGAAATTGTAGTTGGAAATCCTGCTGCAACGGCAATTACTTCATCTCCTCTTTGAATGCGACGTTCTTTTAATTGGGGAGATGTCAGCGTCATAAAAGCAAGTAAATTCGCAGATGAACCAGAATTTACTAAAAATGCGTAACGTACTTTTAAAAAGTCAGCTAATTTCTTTTCAAATGCTTTTGAATATTTTCCATACGTTAACCAAAATTCTAAGGAAGAATCAACTAAATTAATTAATTCTTGCTCATCAAAAACTCTACCCGCATAATTAATATAAGTTTTTTCTGGGATAAAACTTTTTGTTTGAACGGGATAATGAACAGCTTGATAGTAACTTTTTGCTAATAATTTTGCCCATAGGTCTAACATCATTTTTACCTTTTCATTTTTTAATTTTCCAATATTATCTTGTAAAATATTTTCTTTGTTTATCGAAAGAATTTTATTTACATAAATGGTATTATGATTATTATAATCAATAGAATCACTTTCAATGTCTGTACGATTTAATTGAATCATAAACTCACTATTTTCTTGTCTCTCGATAATTTGAGTAACAATATAAGTGTTCTCTTGATTTTGCTGAGAAATAATTATTCCTAGCCTAGGAATATCTTCATTGCAAAAATTAAAAAATATTATTTCCCCAATTCGACTTATATTCAAAAGTTATGCTCCTTAAAATTACAGATAATTCTTTTCAAACCTTCATCAAGTGAGACTTTTGGCAACCAACCCATAGAAATAAGTTTAGATATATCTGCTCTCGACTCCATGATTTCATTTTCACGATAAGGTATTGCTCCAAAATTTAACAAACTATTACTTTCAGCCAAACAATGTATCTTTTCCACGAAGGATCGCAAAGATATTGATTTTCCGCTTCCTACTTCATACTCAGTAAATGTGTTATTAACGTGCGATATACCATCAATAATATGGATGTAAGCATCTACAACATCTTCAACAAAAATAAAATCTCTTTTTTGTTCACCTAAAGTTAAATCAATAGATTCATTTTTTAATAATTTTTTAATTAAGAATGTTACAAATTTACTATCATCATCTTTAGAACCATAAAGATGTTCAAGTTTCATATTTATAATACGCACATTTCCTTTATTTAGCCTAAACCATTCTAATAATTGTTTTTTAGATAGAGTATAGTTGCTTAAATATTTATAACCAATTGTATCTGTATTAAAAAATGTATCTGTATTAAAAAATGTAGCTAATTCTAATAACTTTAAAGGAAATAATATATTTGTTTCAATAAGACAACTAGAAAACTCCCCTTTTCTTCCATAGTTTGTTGCAGTATGAATGATTATATCAATTTTATACGTTTTAAATATTTGCTCTAAATCTATTTGGTCAATGTCATAAATAATGATATTTTTCAAAAGATTTTTTATCCTCCATGTATTAGAAAAACTTCTTTTTAATAAAATAACCTGAAACGATTTAGAGAGTTTCTCTGTTAAAAAACTACCTAAAAAACCTGTTCCACCTGTGATAAGTATTGTTTTCATAACTTAACTAATTAAGCCAATAGTTTTTGAATGTTGTGATATTCTATTTACAATATCGATTAACACCAATGTTGCTTTGTTTGTAGCTTGTAAAGCGTCGATGAACAACTTAGCATCAATAAGATATTCATGGACTAATAAATTTCTTAATTTTCTTGCACTAATAAAAGTTTCTGCATTTTCAATCCATTCCATTTTCTCAGCATAAGCAAGCACATCAAGCAATGATTTTGGGGATTCTCCTAATAAAGCGGCAAAACGAGGAATTAATTTTTCTCCAATGTGATCCTGTAATCGCCCAAAACGGCTAACAAACGCATCTATTTTTTCAGATAATTCTTCTTGTTCTTTCAATAATTCAACCCATTGAAGATCAATCGCTTGAGAAAATAAAGTGCGGTGAGTATAAGTAAGGTGTACTACTTCTCTTTGCGCTAATTCTAATGCTAAACAAGCTCGTTCTTTATGCTCTAGTAAAAACATTATAAAATAATTCCTGTGCGTTTGGCGATTTCAAAGATGGGCGAGTCTTGTGTTTGTGCATCTTTTAAAATAATATCCAACTTACGATCACCTAACGCCATAATTAAAGCACCATAAAGGTGGCAAATCATTTCTGCACGATTAGAAAGCGTTTCATTTGTTTCAACGAATAAATCAATATCTCCTCCTTTTTGTTGATCATCCACACGAGAACCAAACAACCAAACACAGTGAGGAAAATCGAGCAACCGATTCGTAACTGCTTTAATAATTTGTATTTGAGACGAAGTTAAGCGCATAAATTCACTATTTTTTTATTTTACCAATAAAATCAAAAAGTTGTTGAGAAGTTAAAATAGTATTTGATTCATAAAAATGCTGATACCACTCAACGGTATTTTTAAAAGTTTCATTACTATCCCAAATGCTTTTCCATTGAAGCATAGAAGACGCTTTTGAACAATCTAATTTTAATAGCTGAGCTTCATGAAAAGTTTGTTGAGGCGCATTAATTTCAAAACTCACTTTGTTCCAATATTTTTTAAATGTTTCTACAACATCTAAAACACTATGATGTTCATTATAATTAGGTCCAAAGTTCCAAGCTCCTGAATATTCTGGTTTTTCTTCTAATAATTTTTGACCTAATAACAAATAACCGTGCAAAGGTTCAAGTACATGTTGCCAAGGACGAATCGCATTTGGTGAGCGAATTGTAACACTTTTTCCTTGTGCTGTGGCACGCATTATATCTGGAATTAACCGATCTTCAGCCCAATCTCCACCGCCAATGACATTTCCTGCGCGAACACTCGCAATTAAAGTTTGATGCGTTTTTTGATATTGATGGATATTAAAAAAAGAATTTTGATACG
The DNA here is from genome assembly GCA_020718845.1 of Thiomargarita sp. Classification (GTDB taxonomy): domain Bacteria; phylum Pseudomonadota; class Gammaproteobacteria; order Beggiatoales; family Beggiatoaceae; genus DYRG01. The sequence goes on along the minus strand of DYRG01000031.1, from coordinate 7,547 downwards.
CATGGGTGATTAGTTCTGCACATCCTTTTGATGCACTATAGGGATCATTTCCTCCCATCGGATCGATTTCACGATAACCCCACAACCATTCTTTATTATCATAACATTTATCACTGGTGACATTAATAATCGCTTTTACGCTTGGTGTAATACGACTTGCTTCAAAAATATTGACCGTTCCTATCGTATTTACTTCAAATGTTTCTTTAGGTTGTTGATAGGAATATCTGACTAGAGGTTGTGCTGCTAAATGAAAAATAATGTCTGGCTTAATTTGTTGAGTTATTTGTGTAAGTTTCTCAAAATCTCGAATATCACTTATAATTGAATTACATTCGAGATTTAATAAATTATAATGATTAGGTTGAGTGGGAGGGGATAAAGAATAACCTGTTACTTTTGCTCCCAAATGTTGCAGCCACAACGCTAACCACGATCCTTTAAATCCTGTATGACCTGTTATCAAAACTTTTCTATTTTGATAGATACCACTAAACAAATTTTTCATTTACCACATTTTCCATTTTGCTTGATTATTATCCCAAAGATTATTCAAAATAATCTTATCTCTTAATGTATCCATACATCGCCAGAAACCATCATGCTTATAAGAATACAATTGCTGATCTTTTGCTAAATTTTCTAGGGGTGTTCTTTCAAAAATAGTAACATTACCTTCCGTAATATAACTAAATACTTCAGGTTGACAAACAAAGAAACCTCCATTAACCCATGTTCCATCGCCTTGAGGTTTTTCTGTGAAATCTTCAATTAAACCATCGGTATTTGTTGCCACCGCCCCAAATCGCCCTTCAGGTTGAATCGTTGTCATGGTTATAATTTTACCATGAGATTGATGAAACTGTACAAGAGAATTTATATTAACATCAGAAACGCCATCACCGTACGTTAACATAAACGGCTCATTTCCAATATATTGTTTTGCTTGTAAAATTCTTCCGCCTGTCATCGTTTCTAAACCTGTATCAAGTAAAGTAACTTTCCAAGGTTCACAGGTATTATTTAATACTTCCATACGATTATTTACTAAATCAATCGTTACATTGCTTTGATGTAAGAAATAATTCGCAAAATATTCCTTAATCATATACCCTTTATAACCTAAAAGGATAATGAATTCATGAAATCCATAGTGAGAATAGATTTTCATAATATGCCATAAAATAGGTTTTCCACCAATTTCTAGCATAGGTTTTGGACGAATATCTGTTTCTTCGCTTAGACGAGTACCATATCCACCCGCTAAAATTATTACTTTCATCTATATTTCCTTGTTTTTAGTTAGAATTTGGATAAAAATCATCACCTAATAATTGTTCAACTGAATAAGGACATTCTTTAGGAAAAATTTTAGGAGGAAAGCCCGTTTCCTTTGCAGCCAGTGAAACCGCTTTTGGATAGGCTTTTATAACGGATTCTTCTAAATTTCTTTTTAAACTAGGAATACTTTCTAATTGATCTTTAACTCGGTAACGTTGTTCAATAATTGAAGCTCGCCAACTACTTCCTTTAAATTCTCCCCAACGCTCATTTAATTGATTTAATTGAAATTGCCATTTTAATAAATGCGCAATTAAAATTTTAAAATGGCTAACTAATTCATTACGATCCCGATTTGCCATACCTTCTAATTCCTCAATTAAATGTTCTTTATCGAGATCATGAACTTGTCCGGTTTTTAATAAGTTGATATGTTTTTCAATCCAACTGTGAAAATCTCGATCATATTCTAATGCTAAAGTGTTCATTATTTATTCTCCCTGTTCAAACAAGTCTTCTAAACGTTGTGCGTCGAAGATTTGCAAACTCCAACGTTCTAACTGTTGGGAAGTTGCTTGTTCTAAACGATTGATTGCCCACAACGGTAATTCTGCAAATCGTTTCTCCAATTGTTTTTGTAAAAGCAATTTACCCCGTTGTTCTCCGATTTGAATTCCCCGCTGTTCTCCACGTTGAGCATAACGGTTAAAAATTTCAACAAAGATCGGATTTTGTTCTAAATCTATCGAGATTGACATATATTTTTCCTTTTCTAACAATAAAGGTAATTCTTTGGGACGTAAGCCAACTAAAATTGCTAATTTTTCTAACATATCAGCGCGTTTATTTTGGGGTAAAGTAGCAATTTTCTTCATTACACGTTGAAATGCTGTTTGTTTATCTTGTAATTTTCCCAATAATGCTAATAAATTATCACTTAATGAATCACTTTGCAACAACGCTGTGCAATCTAGGTCTTTAATATTAATTAAATCATAACGATATTTTAAATTGGGTGTGTCTATTTCGGTTTTAAAACGTGGTGATTGTTCCCCAACATACAATACAATCCGCAAAGGAAGTTGTTGATAATGTTGGTATAAGAACAATTTTGAGGATAAAATAGAAAAATATTGGACAATCATTAAAAAATATCTCAAGAAATATCGTCAATATTTTTAACTTTTAAAGATAGCTTTCTTTTATTTTTAACGCTTATATTTTCATCTCTTTGTAGATTTTACTTTGTGAAGCAACCCAAATAATCGCAAATAAAATAATTAAAAATTCAATGCTCATTATTATAAAAAATGAGGGTAGCATTTTTTTAAACATCGCGTTATCCTTTTGAAACAAATCAAGATTTTATTTGATATAATTTTAACCTAAAAACAACCCACAAGGAAAAGTTATGCGTGATTTAAGCGAAGAAATTGTTGAAAATGTCCGCGCCGCGTTAGCCGAAGATGTCGGAACGGGCGACATTACCGCACAGTTGTTACCTGCCGATGCAATCGCAACTGCGCAAGTTATTACGCGAGAAAAAGGGATTTTATGTGGGACGGCTTGGTTTGAGGAAGTTTTTAAACAACTTGATCCCAATCTTCAAATCGAATGGTTTGCCAAAGATGGTGATATTATTCAGCCAAAACAAATACTTGTTAAATTAAATGGCTTAACGCGTGCTTTATTAACTGGCGAAAGAGCAGCACTCAATTTCATTCAATTATTATCGGGCGTTTCTTCAAAAGTTGCTCAGTATGTTGAAATCGTTAAAAACACCGAAGTTGTTCTATTAGATACCCGAAAAACAATCCCGATGTTACGTCGTGCTCAAAAATACGCAGTGAAATGTGGGGGAGGACAAAACCATCGACTGGGTTTGTATGACGCATTTCTAATTAAAGAAAATCACATTGCCGCAGCGGGTTCAATTACTGCCGCCGTTCAGCAAGCGAGAATCATTGCACCCGACAAACCCGTCGAAGTGGAAGTAGAAGACATTGAACAATTAAAAGAAGCCTTATCTGTAAATGCAGAAATTGTGTTATTAGATAATTTCAATTTGTATTCAATGCGTGAAGCAGTCAGAATTAACGAAAAACGAGCAAAATTAGAGGCTTCGGGTGGTGTAACGGTTGATAAGTTATTAACAATTGCTGAAACGGGTGTTGATTATATTTCGATTGGTGGATTGACTAAAGATGTGAAAGCATTAGATTTGTCGATGCGTTTAGTTTCTTGAGAAAAAATAATGATAAAAAAACATTTTACGATGTATGAAATACCCATTTTAACTATTGATGGAACAAGTGGGGTTGGGAAAGGAACTGCGGCTGCAAAAATTGCTCAAACATTAGGTTGGAATTTGCTCGATAGTGGGGCGATTTATCGATCTTTAGCTGTTGCCGCACTTCAAGAAAATATTGAATTAAATCAAGAGGTTATGCTTTCAAAATTAGCAGAAAATCTTGATTTACGTTTTGAAGCACATGACGGTGAAGTCAAAGTTTTTCTTAATAATCAAGAGATTACAAAAAACATTCGCAGCGAAGAAGCAGGCAATACGGCATCAAAAATCGCGGTATTTCAATTAGTTAGAGCGGCATTATTGGCTCGACAACGGGCGTTTGCACAGCCGCGAGGTTTAGTCGCTGACGGACGCGACATGGGAACGGTGGTTTTTCCAGAAGCGTGGTTGAAAGTTTTTTTGACCGCGAGCATCGAAGAACGTGCAAAACGTCGTTATAAGCAATTGAAAAAAAAAGGAATTGATACGCCCTTGTCCGATTTAATTACCGCACTAAATGAACGTGATGCGCGGGATCGGTCACGAGCGGTCGCGCCTTTGCAACCCGCCTCTGATGCGATTATTATCGATACGTCTCATTTGAGTGTCGATGAAGTTATCAATCAAATCATGCACTTATTTCATCAACAAAAAAACTTATAAGAGTTATGCATTGACAAATTTTAAGTTTATAAAATCAATAACTTACAAATTTATTAATTTTATAAATATACGCTTTTGTCAATGCGTAATTCCTAAAACTATTATCCTTTTTCTTAATTCTAATCCATAACTCATTTCTTCTATATTCCTTCTCTTCATTTATTGTAAAATATTACGCTATATTACAAAAACGTTTAAAACAACTTTCAAAACTAAAAAATTTCGCTGAATTAGAGAGTAAAGTGATAAAATATGACAATATTATTTTCCTGACAGCATATCATTAAGGGATTGGAATTTGCTATGATTACCATAAAACATAATGTATTGACGATTAATAAAATAAAATGAAGAATGCTTTAGAATTTCAAACGTGGATTTTGCCACAAGTTTCTCGAACTTTTGCTTTAACCATTCCTCAATTACCAGAACCATTGGTTTTAGTGGTGAGCAATGCGTATTTGTTATGTCGAATTGCCGATACTATTGAAGATGATTCTCTTTTAACATTTGAGCAAAAAACGGTTTTTTCAAATCATTTTATCGATGTAGTGAGTGGTAAAGAAAGTCCTCACTCTTTTGCCGAGCAACTTACGCCGTTATTATCAAAGAATACTCCTCAAGCAGAACAGGATTTAATTCAAAATACGCCACTTGTCATTGAAATAACTCATAGCTTTAATTTAAATCAACAAACGCAATTAATTCGTTGTATTAAAATTATGAGCAACGGCATGGCACATTTTCAAAGAACTGCTTCATTAAATGGTTTGAAAAATGTAGAAGAACTAAATCAATATTGTTATGTGGTGGCGGGCGTGGTCGGAGAAATGCTGGCGGCGTTATTTTGTGATTATTCTCAAGACATTGCAAAACATCAAACTCAATTAGAGAAACTGTCAGTTTCATTTGGGCAAGGTCTGCAAATGACTAACATTTTAAAAGATATTGCAGACGATAAAGAACGAGGGATTTGTTGGTTGCCTCAAGATTTATTTGTCGATGGATTTGAAATAGGGATTAAAAAAACGCTTAAAATAACCTGTGAGCATTTGCAACAAGCGATGAATTATATTTACTTAATTCCAAAGAATGAAACAGGGATTAGAAAATTTTGTTTGTGGGCGGTGGCAATGGCGGTTTTAACTTTGAGGAAAATTGCCAAAGAAAAAGGTTTCTACACAGGGCAACAAGTGAAGATTTCGAGAACAACCGTTAAAATGATAATTTTGGGAAGTAATTTGTTAATTAAACAAGATAAAATATTACAATTCTTATTTGAAAAACTTACTTATTCAATGAAGAACGACGCATAACAACCGCGAGCAAATGTGTGATTGCAAGTTTTAACTCATCGAAACTATTGACGAAAACAACACTTTGACAATCTGCAAGCATCATTTGTAATTCCATTCGGATTTGTCGACCTGCATTTACATACGCAAGCAAATGAGAAAAGACCAAATCTCCGACCTGTTGTTTTAGTTGATAATTTCGTAACAAATCATCTTTATCACCTAAACCAATTGGAGAGAAACGCCAGCCCCCATCATTAAACCAAACAATGCTAGTTCTATTTAGACGAGCATCGTCCATAATTTCTAACATCGTCATTGAAGCAATGGTAGTGGAAGTGATTTCATAAATGCGTAATTTAGCCATTTCACGAGCACGTTTCTCTTGAGGTCCATCAATTCCCCAAATATATTCACGACCATGCGTAAGTGGATGAATTTGTGGATCAAAATAGCTCCATTCTTTTTCATCTAACCATTCACCTAATCCATCTCGTCCGGGGTTTCTAACTGCTCCCTGTTCATTTTGAATATTGCAAGCACCGCCGGTGAACAACAGCGGTTTAATTCCTTCTTGCATCATTTCTGAAGTGATGAGCATTTTGTGAGGAACTAGCGCGTCCATAATTAAATCCAATACACAGTGGAAGTCATGATTTTAGAAATTTGACGCATCGCAAATTTAACGGTTTCTGGCAAAGGTGCACCGCCTGCTTTAATTGCTTCGGTGGCGTGGTGTTTCTCGTCGAGTTTCATTTGCTCTAAAATGGCTCGACTTTTCTTATCATTGATGGGTAATTTTTTCAAATGATCGTCCAAATGTTTGACGACTTGACGTTCGGTTTCTGCGACAAATCCTAAACTCCATTTGTCGCCCGCAATGCCCGCCATTGCACCCATTGCAAAAGAACCTACATACCAAAATGGGTTCAAAAAGCTCTTATGATCATTAAATTCTTTCAAACGAGTTTCGCACCATTCTAAATGATCATTTTCTTCTTGCGCGGCACGTTGCATATTTTGATGAACGGCGGCGGTTTTAGCGGTAAGAGATTGCCCTTGATATAAGGCTTGCGCGCACACTTCTCCGGTATGATTAATTCGCATTAAACGGGCAGCAAGTTGTTTCTCGTTCTCTGACAAATCGGTTTCTGGAATGGTTTCTGCGGGATTTGAACGTTCGGTAATTTGGGGTTGTCCAAACACCGTTCTTAACCCTTGATCAAAATTAACAATCAATCGATCTATTAAACTTAATTCACGCATTTTCTCTCCTCAGCATTGTTAAAAAAATACCAATAATTTTATCAGTAAATTCAATGGGATATTTATAAAATCCAATATACTTTTGTCCGACCTAAAGCATGATCTGTCAATGCTTTTTGAGCTAAGGCATTTAATTTTCCTGACTTCGAGTCTTGCTCAATTTGGCGATCCCATTTTTGCTACTCATATTCGTGAAACCATTCTCTGAATTTAGCAAAGTCTGAAGGATTTAATTGTTGAACTTGTGTTTTTACATGCTCGATATTAGTCATTTCTTTTGGCTAAAGAATTATTCATTTTTTGTATAATCACTTTCAATTGTAGAAGTTAATAATTTATGAGCAAATTTGCTTACCGTATCATAGTATTCCATATATAGCTCATTTGTTATATTTAGTTCTTTATTATGGAATTTTATCAACCTCTTAGAATCACGAATAGCTTTATCATCAATTAAACCTCCTCGGTGAAGTATGTAATTTCTCACAGCATTTATTTCCGCCAAAATATCTATTTCTTTATTGCTTAGCTCAATATTTAGTCCAAAAACAGATAATAATTTACAATATCCTTCACCTACAGTTAAACTTTGCCTTGATTGATTTTCTAAATTAGAGTACAAGTTTCTAGCATCATACTCTGGCATATTTGGGGTAAATTTTGGCTTAACTTTATATCCCGCATTTACTAAACTATCTGGTAGTGATGCAAAATGTAGTGATAGGATATATTTAAAGAGCGGCAAGGTACGC
>DYRG01000030.1 GCA_020718845.1 Thiomargarita sp. | reverse complement strand
AAATCCCCACCTTCTTCCGCCACCGCCAAACTCCCAGAAATAGAAATTCCTTAAATAAAAATGGCTAACAATCTTACGAGACTGTTAGCCATTTAGAATGCTCAGAATTATTTAGTAGATGGAATTTCATCTAACGAAAATGTTTTGGGTTGATTTAGTTCTCCTATTGGTTCTTCTTTTATTTTTGAAGACTTAATATTATTTATCGCTTCAGCTATATCATCATGAGTAACATGATTTTGATTGTGGAAAGCAGATTTCAATGCAGCAGCTATAACAGAGTTTTTTATATCCCTACCACATATACCATCCACCTCAGATAATAACTCTAAGTTAATCTCAGATACTGGTAATTTCTTAGGAATATGTACACCCCATAATTCTCTTCTGCTATCTCTATCTGGCATGGGAAAATATATATTCTTTACCCTTGTTTCAAATGCCTTATCATAATTTTCAACTAAATTCGTTGAAAATATAACAATTCCTTTAAATTTCTCTAAGCAGATTAGAAGTTGGCTTCTCATAGAATTAATAGCTTGTTCAGAACCCTGAGTTACATTCTTCAGTCTTTTTGACAGTAAAGAATCAGCTTCATCAATAAACAACACTGCACCATCACGCTCTGCTGCATAAAATATAGCTTCAAGATTTTGAGGACCAGCGCCATGATACATACTTTCAATATCAGCATATGTAGCAACTAAAATTGGCTTATTTAGATAATGAGCAATAGCGTGCGCTGCAAACGTTTTTCCTGTGCCTGGTTTCCCATAAAAATTAAGCACTGTTCTAGGAAATGGTTCTATTTCTTTTAGACCCCAATCTTCAAATATTTGTTTTTCTTTTTCTATCAAACTGATCGCAATTAGCAAATCATCTTTTAATGATGGAGCCAAAATCAATCTGTCAAAGGTAAAAAGAGACTTCATTGATTTATACTGAGAAGCCCTCACATCAACGGATTCTTTAAGTGATTCTTTGTTTCTATTTTCTTTTGAAGAAACCAATTTATCATCAGTATTGTAATCACCTATTGTAATACTAATATTATTAGTGAAATTATACTTTGACAAAAGATCATTCATAAAAGATGCGATTCTTGTCTTTAGAACAAACGCATCTTTTTCTGAAAGATTTTTAAAATTAAAATCAATAAAAACTTTTGGCAGAGACATTAAAAACTCCCAACTTTCTAAAAATGTAAATTATGACCATTGAATGTCTATAATTTTTTCATAACGCAAATCGCTATCAATATGATCACTTGTGATGAGCTTTGCTTGTTTTGTACCTCTATTAACAACTAAACGCTTATGAGTACCACTGGCTTGATTAATCCAGTCCATTGTTCTTGAATCTAAATCAACAGTATTTGGATTAACTATAACAACATCTTCATTCCACCATTCATCAATAGCATCTATTATCGCTGCAACAGTAATAATAACGACAGAAATAACTGCGGCAACTGCTACACCAACTGCTGCACCTGCTGCTCCCGCAAGCAATGCTTTTCCAAGCCCAATTAAAACGAGTTCTAATCCACCTAATATCATGTTTTTCTCCTTAATGTAAAACTGTGTTTTATTCAAGTATAACTGAGTGAGAATCACCAAATAAGCTGTTAATTTCTTTATCTGGTAATTTTACAATAAGTTTTCTTCCATATGCTTTACCATCCTCCGTTTTTAGTGGACTTTCATTTTCATCAACAAATAACTGCGTGTAGACCCATCCTAACTCATGTTCTTCTCTTAAAATAAGATATTTCATTACTTTACTATCACTCGTAGGTTTATTTGTTGCAAAGTAGCCAATAAAGTCATCAAATGTTATAGTATCAAAAGTAGGTAAATCATTTTTTTGGTTTGTCGACACCAAAATTTCTTTAGTTACCTTTTTTATAGCTGTAAATAAAAAGTTATCTTTTATAGCTGTAAACAAAAAGTTATCTTTAGACATAATTTTAAGTTCCTTTCACAAGTGGATGCTGAAAATCATATTAAAAAATTTCCTTGACAGCGACAAATATTACCAGTATTTTTTATGGTTAGAATGGTTTTTTATCTAGTTAAACAGGTGAGATATGAACGAGGAAGCACTTAAAAAACAAATTGGTTCAAAAATCAAACAATTAAGAACTATAAAGGGTTGGTCACGACAAGCAGCGGCTGATGAACTAGAAATGTCGTTAGCTGGATATGGATGTATTGAGCGTGGAGAAACTGATATGTGCGTTGTTCGTTTAGCTCAAATTGCAAAAATATTTGAAGTTAATTTAAATATATCATTTGGATTAGATGAAAAAACAACCATTAATTTTACGCAACAAGATAATAAAGAATGCAATAATTGGCATAATAGCTGGCAAGTTAATTCTTCTCCAAATGAAATAAAGGATTTATTAAATCAAAGACACGAATTAGAAAAATCTCAACTTATTCAACAATCTCAAACAACAGAAATAGAAAATCTAAAACAACAGATCATTCAATTACAAGAAATTAATCAATTATTAAAACAAAGTTTAAAATAACTTTGTGTATTTAATGGAAATATTATAAGTGACTACCAAAAACATCACAAATATCTTGCTAGAACTAAAAAAGTTTAAACAAACTTATCAGCAAGAATATCATTTAAAATCATTAGGAATTTTTGGTTCTTATGCGCGTAAAGAAGCAAAGGAAAATAGTGATGTGGATATATTTTTTGAAACTGAGCAACCAAATTTATTTAAAACAGCGCATTTACGATTAGAATTAGAAGAATTACTAGGTCTACCCGTTGATTTAGTGCGTTTGCGTAACAATATGAATCCTAAACTAAAATTAAATATTCAAAAAAGAAGGTATTTATGTCTAATATATTAAAAGAACAATTGCAAATGATTTTACAAGCACTACAACGCATTTCACGTCGTTTTAAAGGGATTGAATCGGAGGTTAATATGAAATGGTTTTGTTTTTTATTGTTGTGGATGAATGTTGCGCAAGCCGCACCTTTTACGACAGAAGAATTACCTAATAAATTAAAAGATTGGGTGAATTGGGTTTTACATGAAGAAAAAGAGAAAGAATGCCCGTTTTTTTATCATCAAGAAGAACGGGTTTGTCGATGGGCGGGACGTTTAGAATTACAAGCCGATTCTAAAAAAGGAAGTTTCTCTCAAAATTGGCAAACTTTTGGCGAAACGTGGATTGATTTGATCGGCGATACAAAACATTTTCCTCAAAACGTAACGATCCAAAATATACCCAACGGAGAAACTAAACCCGCGATTGTGACTGAAAAAGACGGAAAGCCAAATATTTTTATAGATAAATCAGGAGTTTATTTAATAAAAGGAAATTGGATATGGGAAAGAATGCCAGAATTTTTACCCGTTTCTCCAGAAACTGGTTTAGTGAATTTAACCTTAAATGGTGAAACAATTCCATTGCCTAACTTAGACAAAGAAAATCATTTGTGGTTAAAACGTGACGGTGCAGATGAAGAAGGCATTACATCAGAAGATAATAAATTAGAAATGCGAGTGTTTCGTCATGTATTAGATGAAATGCCAATGCAATTAACTACGCGATTAGAACTGGAGGTTTCTGGATTGGCGCGAGAAGAAATCATTAATCCGATTTTTGATCCGCAATTATGGAGAGCACTTTCTTTAGAAAGTCCATTGCCAGCGCGATTAGAAAGTGATGGAAAATTGAAAATACAGGTTCGACCAGGGCAATGGACGCTTAAAATCGGCGCACGTTCTTTAGAAAATCAGAGCAACTTGAAACCGCTTTTATTACAAGAAGAGGAAGTTTGGGTATTTGAAGCGCGGCATGATTTGCGGCAAGTCGATATTTCGGGTGTGACTTCGATTGATCCCAAACAAACGGGTTTGCCAAATGAATGGAAAGGGTTTCCCGCTTATCGAATTCAAACGGGAGAAACCGTGCAATTTCAAGAAAAACGGCGCGGCGATCCGAATCCAGCCCCTGATCGTTTAACGCTAAGTCGTTCATTTTGGTTAGATTTTGACGGCGGCGGTTTCACCGTTCAAGACCACATCAACGGCACGATGAGCAACGGTTGGCGTTTGGAAATGGCTGCGCCGACTAAATTGGGGCGAGTGAATATTAATGAACAAGATCAATTCATTACGCGCTTAAATGAACAAAGTTTGCCAGGTGCGGAAGTGCGGCAGGGCAACATTCGTTTGAATGCCGACAGTCGCATCGATGCGCCGTTGCGGAATTTGCCAGCGGTCGGTTGGACGCATGATTTTCAACAACTTAGCGTCAATTTGAATTTGCCGGCGGGTTGGCGATTATTCCATGTCGAAGGTGCGGATAATAAACCTCACACTTGGTTATATCGTTGGACATTGCTAGATTTATTTATCGTATTAATAATTACGATTGTAATCAGTAAGTTATGGCATTTGAAATGGGGTTTATTAGCACTTTTTTGTTTAGCTTTAAATTACCACGAACCCGACGCGCCACAAACGCTTTTCTTATTTCTATTGGGAACACTTGCTTTATTGAAAGTTTTGCCCACAGAAAAGAAATTTACGTCTTTTGTTCTTCTCGCAAGAAATATTTTTTTGTTATCTTTGGTAATCATTACGGCGGGTTTTTCAGTGTATCAAATTCGCGGGGCTTTGTTTCCACAATTAGCTCGAACTCAAACGGGTTTTCTTCCACAAGTTGCAATGCCTAATTTAGTAGGTGGAATGGCAGCAAAACCTCAATTTCAAGCAATGGATAAAAGAGCATTAGGTGTAGATCATCTATCATTAGAAGAAAATGCGCTAAAATCCGAAGCAATGCCTCCGCCTGCTCCCGCCGTTGCTCCCGCACCAAGAGCTAAAATTGCAGAAGAAACTATCGCATCTTCAACAATGGCAGACGAAGAAAGCAATTATCGAGGTGATTATTTCAAAGAAGGGCGAAAATCCGCGAAAAAAATGATGAAAAAATCTCTTCAAAAACAACAGCTTGTTCAAATTGATCCAAATGCGCAAGTTCAAACGGGTCCAGGACTTCCTGAATGGCATTGGACGCAAATTCATTTGAATTGGAATGGGCCTGTTCAAAAAGATCAAATGCTGAAATTATATTTAATTCCACCTTGGGGAAATACTATTTTGGGATTTTTAAGAGTGATTTTATTAGCGAGTTTAACGGGCTTTTTATTATGGGTTTCTTTTGGGTCTTTTAAATTGAATTTGAAACCTCAAACAAAAACAGCAATCGCAAGTATTTTCTTTATTTTAATGCTTCCTTTTTCGAGCGAAGAAACGCAAGCAAGTGTTCCGCCACCTCCTCAAGTTCAACAACAACAAAATGTTGCACCGATTCCTCCGAAAATTAACGATCTTCCAACGCCCGATATTTTAGAGGAAATGAAAGCAAAATTATTAGCCGCGCCCGATTGTTTGCCAAATTGTGCGGGGATTTCAAATCTGCATATCATCGATCATCCACATTCATTGTCGTTGGAATTGGAAGTTCATGCGCAAAATCAAACAGTTATCCCTTTAATCGGATCGATTGGGCAATGGCAACCGCAACACATTTGGTTAAATAATGCGGAAGTCCAAAATATTTATCGAGATGGCAATGGGCAACTGTGGTTATTAGTCCCGCAAGGCGTAAATCATGTTGAATTACAAGGATTTACATTATCACGAAATAGCATTCAATTAACGTTGCCGCTCTTACCCCGCAAAGTTACATCTCAATTACGAGAGTGGGTGTTAGAAGGGGTGCACGAAAACGGTGTTGCTGATACGCAATTACAACTCACCCGCGAAGGGCAATCTTCAAATCAAAATACCCTCGAGCAAGGTGCATTGCCGCCGTTGGTGCAGGTCGAGCGCACGTTGTTGTTGGGTTTGGAATGGCAAGTCGAAACCCGCGTCAAACGTTTAAGCCCGAAAGGTTCGGCGATTGTGTTGGCGATCCCGCTTTTGAACGGCGAAGCTTTAACGAGTGATAAACCCCACGTTGAAAACGGTAAAGCATTAATTAATATGGCAAATGAAGAAACCGAAACAATGTGGACTTCAACCTTGGCAAAACAAACTGAACTCGTTTTAACCGCGCCAAATACCCACGATTGGTTTGAAACGTGGAAAGTCGATACGAGCGCGATTTGGCACTTAAATTATGAGGGTTTAGTGGTCGTTCATCATCAAAACCCCGACGGCGCGTGGCTTCCGACGTGGCGACCTTGGGCGGGCGACAGCGTGAAATTGACCCTCACTCGTCCGCAAGGGGTCGCGGGTCAAAGCATGACCATTGATCAAGTAAATCTGACAGTTAAACCAGGGCAACGCGCCACCGATACGGATTTGACAATGCGGATTCGCAGCAGTCGAGGCGGGCAACACGTCATCAATTTACCCGACGGTGCGCAAGTCCAAAATATCAGTATAAACAACAAGGTACAACCGATTCGTGCGGACAATCGAGCGGTGTCGTTGCCTTTAACGCCTGGGACGCAAACCGTCGCGCTAACTTTCCGCCAACATCAAGGACTTGAAAACATTTTAACCACGCCAATCATCGATTTAGGTGTGCCGAGCGTGAATATTTCTCAACAAATTCAATTGCCTAACGATAGATGGGTATGGTGGACAAAAGGAACTTTAATGGGTCCCGCCGTCTTATTTTGGGGAATTTTATTAATAATCATCGGGTTAGCGGTTGCTCTCGGCAAAACCCATTTAACACCACTTAGAACATGGGAATGGGCGTTATTAGGTTTAGTTACTGCACAAACCCACATTATGGGTACGTTATTAGTTGCGGGTTGGTTATTAGCTTTAGCGGGTCGACAAAAACTCAACGTTGAAACCACTGGAAAATGGACATTTGATTTCATTCAAATCACACTAATTGCTCTCACGATTTCATCTTTAGGAGTGTTATTTTCATCGGTAGAACAAGGACTTATCGGCAAACCAGAAATGTATATTTTAGGGAATGGTTCTTCGGATACTTTCTTAAAATGGTATCAAGATCGGAGTGGAAATCTTCTTCCCGAAGTGAGCGTGTTTTCTTTACCGATTTGGATTTATCGAGTGATTGTGTTAATTTGGGCGTTATGGTTAGCATTTGCATTATTAAGATGGTTGAAATGGGGCTGGGAATGCTTTAGTACAACTACCTTATGGAAACCCTTAATTGCTCGTAAAATCAAAACCTCTTAATATTGAGAAAAGGAATTTATTAAATGGCGTGGTTACAAATCACCTTTGCAGTAGAAAATACCCAAGCGGAACAATTTGGGGAATTATTGTTTGAAAACGGGGCGTTGTCGGTGACAATGTTAGATGCGGCGGATCAACCCATTTATGAACCGCCGTTAAATACCACGCCATTGTGGAAAGAAACTCAACTCAAAACCCTTTTTGAAATTGGAACAAATGCCGATGAATTGCTCGATGAATTACAGAGCAAATGGGGAAAACAACTGCCGTTTTTTGATATAGAAGAATTAGAAGACGAAGATTGGATTTTGAAAGGAACAGCGGATTTTCACGCAATGCAATTCGGCAAACGTTTGTGGGTGTGTCCGAGCTGGGAAAGTGAAGTAAATCAACAAGATGCCGTAATTATTCAACTTGATCCAGGGTTAGCCTTTGGAACGGGCGCGCATCCGACCACTTCTTTATGTTTAAAATGGTTGGATGATCATGATTTAAAAGGAAAAACCGTGTTAGATTTTGGATGCGGAACGGGGATTTTGGCGATTGCGGCGTTAAAACTCGGCGCGGCAACCGCGATTGGCACTGATAACGATCCGCAAGCCCTTGATGCGTCTAAAGAAAATGCCCAAAATAATCAAGTCGACATCGAATTATATTTGCCAGAAAAACTCCCGCAAAATCAAATAGATATTATCGTTGCAAACATTTTAGCGAATCCGTTGTGTGAACTCGCGCCGACCTTAATTGGTTTGGTAAAACCTTCGGGTTTATTGGTTTTATCGGGAATTTTGCACGATCAATCAGCGAAAATTTGTGAAATATATCAACGGTTTGCAGATGTTTTGGAGATTACCCAACAAGATGATTGGCTCCGCATCGTCGTTCAAAAAAGATAAAAATCCCCCTCCATTTTTGCCAGATTTTTGTCAATGGCGATTTATTGGGAGCGGATTGTTGTTGGCGCAATTGCTGGCGATAGTGTTGATACTCTCTCCGACGGATGGGCGCGATTGGACAACCCTTTGGCATATCTCACTTTTTACCCATTTGGTGATGTTGAGTTGCGCGTTGGTGTTGTGTTTGGCGAGAAGCTGGTTAGAAAAACAGTCAAAATTTTTAGCCGCAACAGTGAGTTACGTTTTAGTGTTAATGGTAACGTTGTTTTATAGTCACTTTGCTTGGGAAATCATGGTCGATCCCGTGATAGAAATCCCGTCACAACAATTACTTAGAATGAAAAGCATCGGCATCACCATTCACGTTCAAGAAGGCGACGGCAGTATTTTACCCTCAAAATATGCGTGGTTTATGCTGAGAAATTTGGCGATTAGCATGATTGTTGGCGCGATTGCGCTGCGATATTTTTATTTGAGCTACCATTGGAAACGCAAAACCCAAGAAGAAGCCGATTTTCGTGTTCAAGCGCTGCAAGCCCGTATAAATCCTCACTTTTTGTTCAACAGCATGAATACGATTGCGATGTTGACGCACGTTGATCCCGATTTGGCGGAACGCGCGATTTTGGATTTGGCGGAATTGTTTCGGGCGAGTTTGGGCGATGCGAAAAACCGCGTTCCGTTGAGTGAAGAATTAACGTTATGCAAACAATATTTGAATATTGAAGGGTTTCGATTAGGTAATCGATTGAAAGTACAGTGGATTTTAGATGCCGTTCCGCTCGATACCTTAGTTCCGAAATTAAGTTTGCAGCCTTTATTAGAAAATGCGATTTATTATGGAATTCAACCACTTCCAGAAGGTGGCACGATTTATGTTACGGGTTTAAGTGATGGTCATTTCATCAAAATCGATATTGACAATCCGTTGCCGCCGCCAAATTCTCAACCCATGCAACGCGGGAGCGGTTATCATATTGCAATTGATAATTTACGGCAGCGGCTCGCGGTTTTTTACGGCAAACGCGCCCGCTTGGAATTGTTTAGTGATGGGCAATCTTATCGCGTAAGCCTCAGATTTCCTTACGAATATCGTGAAAAAACATGAAAATTCTCATAGCAGATGACGAACCCTTAGCGCGGATGCGAATTCGCAGTTTGATCAAAGAAGTGGGCGGTTTAGAAGTCCTCGACATCGAAGCCTCAAATGGCAAGGAAGTGATTGAATTTTCTAAAACTTGTGCACCTGATTTAGTCTTATTGGACATCGGAATGCCGGGCATTAATGGCATGGAAGCCGCCCGACAACTCGCTGATTTACCAACTCCGCCAATTATTATTTTTATCACCGCTTACGATGAATATGCGCTCGAAGCCTTTAATCGCCAAGCCATTGATTATCTTCTAAAACCTGTCTCAAAAGAACGTTTGCAACAAGCCCTACAACGAGCAGCATTATTGCATCAACGTCAAACCCCGCGAACGGAAAAACCAAAATCCCAACAAAATCAAGAGGTTGGCGCAAGAACTCACATTAGCGTCGTCGTGCATGGAGAAACCCGTTTAATTCCCGTCGACAAAATCTACTATTTTCGAGCAGATCACAAATACGTTACTTTAAGATGGAGCGGCGGCGAAGCATTAATGGATGAATCCTTAAAAGCCTTAGAACCTGAATTCGCTGGACAATTCATTCGTGTACATAGAAACGCCATTGTTGCCTTAGTGCAAATTTCAGGGATCAAAAAAGATTTAGAAGGACAATATTCCTTAACTTTCCAAGACATACCTGATGTGTTAGAAATCAGTCGCCGCCATTTACAAACCATCAAACAAACCATCCGTGATATGTGGGGAAAACGGAGCAAAGATTTCAAAGAACTAGAAGACGATTAGAGGAACTTTTTAATGAACGGCATATTTTTAGACAGTGCAAGTTTAGGCAACCTGAGTTCGGGATAATTTAATTTTAACTCTTTTAAAAACAATGAGTTATAAATTTAGAATTTACATTTAAGTCGAGTTTTCAGAAATTTATCGATTTATTGTTCAAAGCTCGGGTTATTTAAAAAACAGCGGGAGAAACATGAAAGCGTTTGCTTAATCCTTTGATTTGTCTAGCATTTAATTGACGTTTGCCGTTTAAAATCTCAGAAACCACGCCTTGGCTGCCAATTTCTAATTTCAAATCACTTTGTTTTAAATCGTGTTCTTCCATTAAAAATCGCAAAACACCCGCGGGCGTAGTTTGAGGAATTGGGTAATGTTCTTCCTCATACGCTTCAATTAACGTTCCTAACGTATCTACTAAATCAATCAGCGAGCAATTCTCTCAAAAAAAATACCCCTCAAGTATATCTCCTTGAGAGGTTCTTTTTTAGATCATCATTTCAATTGCCTAAACGGCTAATGTGTCTGCGACAAAAGAATGGCTGATCTTGTGAGTATCTATATTTTGGTTTCAATTGCCTAAACGGCTAATGTGTCTGCGACAGATGAACTTGTTTCTAGATTTTGGAGTTGGAAAGAGTTTCAATTGCCTAAACGGCTAATGTGTCTGCGACTCAACAGCTTTTCTTGGATCAAAAATTGATCTGAGGTTTCAATTGCCTAAACGGCTAATGTGTCTGCGACATTTCAAAAATTAGGTTTGTAAAAAATGGTTTAATGTTTCAATTGCCTAAACGGCTAATGTGTCTGCGACTTGGACTGATCGGGTTTTTGTCTCTCTTGTATATAGGTTTCAATTGCCTAAACGGCTAATGTGTCTGCGACAGTGTAGGGGGAAACGCAAGGCGTGTCAATGAGTTCGGAGTGGGTTTCCGCCGGAGGGGTAATTTACACATTAAAAGAAAGGTCAAAACAGCCTTTTCGACCTTGTTTTCAACATGGTTATAGATGGTAACTAATTGATTCATAAGGATACGCTCGACAAAACTAGATTTTATTACAATAAAAACAGATAAGCTATTGAATATAAAGATAAAATACCAAAAATAGCAAAAGGGCGTTTCGGAAAACTCAATGTCCAGCGTTTGCGCATTTTATCGTCAATGAAGAAAAGCCCTTTTTTACCACCGCCCCCTAACCCCCTCCTGAAAGGAGGGGGAATTATCTCTTCACTTAACGCCATTGACGCTTGAACGTGGGAATGAGATGTTGCTTTGTAACGCATTGAAATAAAAAAACTAAATACGGGCGTAAAGTTCGTTGAGGTGGCGGAGGCAAGCGGGTAAATTGTCAGGAATTTCAGACCATTGAAAACGCCAACGCCAATTTCCTTCGGTTACACCGGGAATGTTCATGCGACCGTCTGCGTCTTTGGCGAGCAAATCTTGGAGCGGTAAAATCGCCAATCTCGACACCGATGCCAACGCCGCCCGATTCAACGCCCAAGGCATATCATTTTGCTGACAATTCAAATAGTTACAAACGTGCGCTTGTTGTGCGGCGGATAAGGATTTGAACCAACCCAACGTCGTATTATTGTCGTGCGTTCCCGTATAAATCACGCTGTTTTTAACGTGATGATGCGGCAAATACGGATTGGTCGATCCGCCGTCAAACGCAAATTGCAATATTTTCATCCCAGGGATGTTGTATTTTTTGCGTAACATATTGACTTCTTTAGTAATTACGCCCAAATCTTCCGCCACTAACGGCATCGGATTATTCACGGTGTGCAACGCATCAAATAAAGCCTCGCCGGGTGCTTTGACCCAACGACCTTGAATCGCATTCGGGGCGTGCGCCGGGATTTCCCAATACGCCTCAAAACCTCGAAAATGATCAATTCTCAACACATCAAACAACGCTTGATGACTGCGCAAACGGGCTTTCCACCAACTAAAATCGTTCGCTTGCATATACACCCAATTATAATGAGGATTTCCCCAACGCTGCCCCGTTTCGGAGAAATAATCTGGCGGCACACCCGCGACCACATTGGGTCGACCGCGTTCATCGACGATAAAATTCTCGCGTCCGATCCACACATCGACGCTGTCCGTTGCGACAAAAATCGGCATATCCCCAAACAACAAAATGCCTTTTTGATTTGCGTATTGTTTAAGCGCGTTCCATTGACGGAAAAAGATAAACTGTTCGAAAGAAGTTTGAGCAATTTCATGGACATAGCGTTGTTTTGCAACGGCTAAAGCGGCGGGATCGCGTTGTTGATATTTGTCGCCCCATTCCCACCACGCTCGATGCCCATGCGCGACTTTTAAGGCTCGAAACAACGCATAATCGTTCAACCAATGGGCATTTGCCTGCAAAAATTCGCCGTAGGCTTGTTGAGTTTCGTCGGGGGCTTGTTTGCGAAATTGCCGAAACGCACATCGCAAAATCCGTTGATGATAATGTTCCCACGATTCATCTGGTTTTTGATTTTCAAAGGCTTCAGAGTTTAAACAGCCATGTTCGACCAATTTTTCTAAGCTAATCAACAAGGTATTGCCCGCGTGAATCGATTGGCATTGATACGGCGACGCATCCCCGTGCGGTTGTCCGAGCGGCAACGTTTGCCAAACCGTGAACCCACTTTCTTCCAAAAAATCCACAAATTTGTAAGCATCATCGCCCAACGTGCCACAATCTCCTTCCGAAGGCAACGAAGTCGGGTGCAATAAAACCCCAGCGCGCCGTTTTGTTAATCTATTCATAAGGTTATATCTTAGGTGGTTTTAAAAAAATTGCCAAATCATAACATAAAACTCTTTTGTAGGTTTTCATACAAATTTTGGTAGTGATGCAATGTAAAGTGATAGGCAATGGCATTAAATTAAGGGAATTTAGAAAGAAATTTTGCATAGTTGTGCGGGATGTTGCTCCACCCCAAAACGATTAAATTCCATTAAAAAACCTTCTAGGCTTTTTAAAACCTAGGATGTGGATATTCTGTTTGCGTGCCTCGCGGATATGTGCCGTCGATAACGCTTTAAGTTATTTTTTATTTAAAATCAAATGATTATAAATAAAATTTGACATGAGAATAATTCTCATTTACGATTAAGCCTCATTTATCAACACATGAGGATGTATTCAGATGGCTTGTCAAACCCCAAAACCCTTACTTCCACAACAACAATTGCCTAAACATGAAAAGTCAATCGACAAATGCAAAGGAAATTGTAGTAATTGTCCCAATAAACATAAATCAAAGGGAGTTTCTTCATGTTAAGTTCAAAAGTTTCTCAAAAACTCAATGAACAAATTGGATTAGAGTTTTACACCGCAAATTTATATCTACAAATGAGTGCATGGTGTTCTTTAAAAGGATTTGAAGGTTGTGCAGAGTTTCTCCGTCAACATTCAGAAGAAGAGCGTGGGCATATGCAACGTTTATTTGATTATGTAAGTAAAACAGGTTCTTTACCTATTTTACCAGCAATCAAAGCACCACCTTCAGAATGGGATTCTCCCATTTCTATTTTCAAATCTATTTTTGAGCATGAATGCACTGTTACGAAAGAAATTAACGCCCTTGTTAAAATCGCATTTGAAGAAGGTGATTACTCAACTTTCCATTTCTTGCAATGGTATGTTGGAGAACAACATGAAGAAGAAAATTTATTTAGAATTATTTTGGATAAATTCCAAATTCTTTCTACCGAAACAAAAGGTTTATTCTTTGTAGATCAGGAATTAAAACGCATTGCTCAATCAAGAGATCGCTAATCTTTAAAAGTTTCTTGGGTTCTCCTTGGCTATATTGTCAGTAGCTTTGGATTGTATAGGTGGTTATTTTTATTTTAACCACCTCTTTTTTTAGCGATGCCAATAACGGCGGTTGTTTTCTCGATAACGTTGTGGTTTAGAAATGTTTTCTGGCGTGATTTGAAATGAAATCATTCCGCTGTTTTGGGTTTCTAAAGTGTGCGATCCAACCATTTGATAACGTTTAATAATTTCAGGGCGCGGATGTTTAAAGTGATTTTTATAACCCACTGAAAATAAAGCATAATCTGGTCTTACCGCATTTACAAACGCCAAACTCGACGATGTTTTGCTTCCATGATGTGGGGCAATTAAAATATTTGTTTTTATTTGTTTATCCAATAAAAGCCTTTCTTGAGTTTCTTCAATATCTCCTGTCAGTAAAATTGATGATTTTCCTGTCGTTATTTTTAACACACAGCTATTATTTTTGTAATAATTTTCCTCACCTGCTAACATTTCAAATTTTACGCTGTCCCATTCCCAAAATTGTCCGCTTTTACAATAAGTTGCATTTTTCCATCTTTTAGGTTCAGTCGTTAAAATATCATATATTTCAAAGGTTTGCATTAATGAATCAACCCCGCCCGCATGATCAGCGTGGGGATGACTAATAATTAAACGGCTAATTTCTTGAATCCCTTGTCCTCTTAGAAAAGGAATTAAAGTGCTTTCTGCAATTACTCTTTTTTCATAAGCTGGCGCAGTGTCGTAAATTAAAACATGGTTTTTAGTTCGAATAACCGCCGACAAACCTTGTCCCACATCTAATAAATCAAAATAAATTTCTCCTTCTTTGGGCTTTTCAATGTGAGGAAATAACATAGGTAGAAATAAAAAAATGCTTAACCATTTTCCAACCATTCCTCTTGGCATTAAAATCAAAAAGACCCCAATCATTGCTAAACTTAATGCCCAAATTGGTGCGTTTGGTAAATAAAGCAAAGAAAAATCTAAATTTCCTAAAAACGCTAATATTTTCATTATAAAATCTAAAGCATAACTACTTAATAATAAAGGAAAATATTCAAAGTTAAATAGACTTAAAACCGCGCCAAAAAATAAGAATGGCATAATAAAAATACTAAATAAACTAATGACCATCATATTTGAAATAATGGATAATAAAGAAACTTGTCCAAAAAGTAATAATAAAGGTGGAATTAAAACAATGAAAACAACCCAACTGCTTTCTAATTGAAACATTTGATTAGCATAAGTAGTATTTTTGTGTGGCGTGTATAATAAAATAGCAATTGCTATAAAAGACAGCCAAAAACCCATCGATAAAACTGCCAAAGGATCAAATAATAAAACTAAGAATAATGCAACACTTAAAATATAAGAATGTGCAAATCTTTTGCTTAAAATAATACTTAAAAAAATGCCTCCGATCATAATTAAAGAACGTTGCGTTGGAATCGAGAAACCCGCTAACCACGCATAGATAGCAATTACGAGAAAACTTGAAATCACAACCGCCACTTGTGCTTTGAGTGTTAATAACCATTTTCCTCCGATGATTCGCATTAAAATAATCATCAATGAAGAAATGGATAAAGCAATCATCGACAAATGTGTTCCAGAAACCGAAATTAAATGAATTGTGCCAGTGTTTCTTAATGCTTTCCATTCGTGTTGAGAAATGCCTTTGGTTTCTCCTAAAATTAACGCCATTAAAATCCCTGATCTCGGAAAATCCTGCATTTTTTCTTTTAAAATTTGATAGATTTGAAATCGTAAATCAAAACCGTTTTCTAATAGTTCTCCTTTTTTAACATTTCCTTGCGCACGGATGCGATTTTGAAAGAACCAACGTTCTTGATCAAAAGTATTTGGATTTCTTAAACCGTGTGATTTTTTAAGGCGAACTTGTAATTTATAACGTTGATTTGTTTGAAGATTTTGCGGAAAATTTTTAGTCCAATTTAGGCGGGCTTTAAAAGCGGGATAATTGGGCGTGCTGTCGAGTTCAAACTCGAAACGCATCCCGTAACCCACATTTTGAGGAATATCGACGATGCGTCCTTGAATTTCAATTAATTTTCCTTCTAAATCAATGGGTAAGTCTTTATTTAAAATGCTGTGGGCTATCCATAAAGCATATAAAAATCCTAATCCAAACCAGCCAATATTTTTTAAATAATTGTTTTTATTGAAAATTAAAAGAAGGCAATGAAGCGATAAAAACGACCACGACAACGACGGCAAATCGCTTAAAAACTGGCAAGCGACAATTCCCAATGCCCAATAGATCGTAATTTGACGCATAAAAGTATTACTTTTTTTTGAGGGGTCTGCTAAAGTATGTCATTTGTGTGCACGAATGTGTTTGTTTCATTTCAACTATGTGGATTGGAGAATGAAAAGAGTAACTTTTGCTTTATGTGCGTTATTGAGCGGCTCTGCGTTTGCGAGTGAAGCCGCAGCCCCTGCCGCGCCAGTTGGCGATGCCAAAGCTGGTCAAACCAAAGCTGCTGCGTGTGGTGCTTGTCACGGTCCCGACGGCAACAGCCCCAGCGATGCTTTCCCTAAATTAGCTGGTCAACACGCCAGCTATGCGGTCGAGCAATTAAAAGCCTTTAAAGACGGCAAACGTAAAGACCCCATGATGAGCGGTCAAGCTGCACCGTTAAGCGATCAAGATATGCTAGATGTCACGGCATTTTTCAGCACCCAAACGCCTCAACCCGGCATGGCTGCAAAAGAATCCGTTGAAGCAGGTCAAAAACTCTATCGTGGCGGCAATATGGAGAAAAAAATCCCTGCTTGTATGGCGTGTCACGCTCCCAACGGCGCGGGCAATGCTGCAGCTAAATATCCTCGTTTGAGCGGTCAACACGCAGCTTACACCACCAAACAAATCGCTCGTTACAAAGAAGGCAATCACAACGGTAGCGCTAACGCGAAAATGATGCAAGACATCGCTAATCGTTTAAGCCCCGAAGAAATCAAAGCCCTCAGCGAATATATTGCTGGCTTGTATTAACCTATTGTTTTAATTAAAAACCCCTCGTCCAATTTTGAGGGGTTTTTTGTTATTTTTAAGAATGACACATTGACAAATTTTAAAATCGTAAAATTAATAACCTATTATATTGTTTCTGTTATCTCACTCTCTTTTTGAATTAAAAACAAATGACACAAATCGATTTTTACATTTTACAAGCCAGCGCACCACAAAGTCGTGAAACCTATGCTTGTCGGCTCACAGATAAGGCTTTCAAAGCAGGAAAAACGATTTTTATTTACACCGAAAGTTTTGCTGATGCTCAACGCTTAAATACTCAATTATGGACATTTAAAGGTGAGGCTTTTCTTCCACATGATGTTTATCCAGATACTCATCCATCAAATGTAAGAATTCGCCTTGGATATTTACCTCATCAAACCCATCCTTCTTTTGATGTTCTTATCAATTTAACGTCCCAAGTTCCTCCATTTTTTAAGGAATATGAACGGATTTTAGAAATCATTAATCAAGAACCAGAAACCAGAGATCATGGGCGACAACGCTTTCGTTTTTATCGAGAATTAGGTTTTGAGTTAAAATCCCATGAGATTGAAAAATAAGGTAAAATTTTTTTCAAATTGACGCAGCATTTAACATCCACACAAATGAGAAATTTTGATTAATTCAGAAGTATTAAAACCAAGTTTTTGAGCTTTGTCGACAAGGGATTGATAAATTTCATCAGAAATAATAGGATCGCGGGCTAAAATCCATAAATAATCAAATGTATCGCTGGTAACTAATGCGTACTCATATTCTTTATCTAGTTCCAATATTTTGTAACCCGAATAAAATAACCAGAAAAAGCTCACTTCCAAATATCCCACATCAGGTTTTCCTACAAATCGCGCTGTTCCTCTTGCAACTTGACGAGTATTGTTGGTTTCATTAAACCCTCGATTAATTACTTCAATCTCGCCATTCTCGCCAAGTTTATAAAACGCAGTGACACCAATTAAATCCCTTTCAAAACGATTATCTAATCGAGCAATTTCATACCATTTTCCAGCATATTTATTTAAATTAAAATTATCAACTGCTTTCAAATCGCGTGTGGAATCTCCACAACCACTTAAAACTAACATTACAAATCCGACTATAACAAATGACTTTTTCATGGTTTTTTCCTTAATTAGATGGTGTGCGTAGAAATAAATTTTTTCTTTTAATTCATTATTATGGATCATGCTCACAATGTCTGCTTTGATCTCTCATAATTAACTATAGCATAGAAAATTTTATAACAGAAAAAGGAAGAAGACAATGTATTTCTAGCTAATTAGAAAAACTCTTTTTTAATTCCAGAGAAACTAATCAACCCTATCAGTGCTAAAGATAAAAAGATAATTTATAATACGATTCTTTTCAAAATAGCGACAATGTGCAAGGTTTAATCACGGAGATTTTTAATATGAGTGAGCGTTTTCAGCATCCCGAACAATGGCAGCAATTTGTCGCGTGGTTTCGCCATGCGTCGCCGTATATTCACGCGCATCGAGGCAAAACGTTTGTGGTGTCTTTTGAAGGCTCTGCGCTAGATAGTGCGAGTTTTCAACGGCTTATCCACGATATTGCCCTTTTGCACAGTATTGGGATTCGATTAGTTTTGGTACACGGGGCGCGTTTGCAGATTGAAAGAAATCTTCAAGAACGTGGCGTTCCAATGCAATATGCCGAAGGAATGCGGATTACCGATCTTGCTGCTTTACAACAAGTTAAAGCTGCTTGCGGGCAAATGGTTTCTGATATTACCGCTGCATTATCAATGGGTTTGAGCGATTCTCCGCATAATCATTCGCCTTTGAAATTAATTAGCGGGAATTTCATTAGTGCGCGTCCGCTTGGGGTTCGTGATGGGGTCGATTTTCAATACACGGGTGAAGTGCGGCGCGTCGATCATCAAGCGATTTCTCAACAACTCGATAATGGATTTGTGGTGTTGATTTCTCCGCTGGGTTATTCTCCAACCGGTGAAGTGTTCAATTTGTCGGTTGAAGATGTTGCAACGTCGGTAGCAATTTCTTTAAAAGCGCACAAATGGGTTTCTTTAAGCGAAACGCCGATTTCTTATCATCACAACGGCTATTTAACCGCGCAAGAAGCTGCTCAATTATTACAAGAAAATCAAGACCCTGCGTGTTTTCGTCAATTAAGAAATATCGTTCGTGCGTGTCAAAATGGCGTTGAGAGAGTTCATATCATCGAACGTAGCATCGATGGAGGAATTTTATTAGAATTGTTTAGTCGTGAAGGCGTAGGAACAATGATTAGTAAAGACCCCTTTGAAAACTTACGTCATGCCACGATTAATGATGTGCGAGGAATTATTGATCTAATTACGCCATTGGAAGAACAAGGCATTTTGGTGAAACGTTCGCGTGAGAAACTTGAAACCGAAATTAATCAATTTGTTATTCAAGAACGTGACAGCGCAATCGTTGGTTGTGCGGCATTATATCCGTATCCCGATGAAAAGCTGGGAGAATTAGCGTGTTTGGCGGTGCATCAACATTATAAAGGCGGACAACGCGGCGATGCTCTGTTGGGATTTGTCGAACATACCGCGTTACAAATGGGACTTGAGAAACTTTTTGTTTTAACCACCCGCACGGCACATTGGTTTTTAGAACGCGGATTTGTTCACGCCGACATCGACGCTTTACCAATGGCAAAACGTCAACTTTATAATTACAATCGCCAATCAAAGGTGTTTATTAAGCCTTTACAAACGGAATAATTATCTGCAAGAAGAGGGCAAATATTCGTTTGGCATTGGATTGGTTGTGCCAACAGTTGTACAAGTCCATTCGCGCGATTCTGAGTTATAAACAAGGCGAATTTGCTTGCCATAGACACCTTTTTGAGAGGAATCGCCTTTCATTAGGGTTTCTATGAAATAGATATTATCGTCAATTTTGCCAGAAACGAGATTACTGACATAATTGCCTTTTGTTTTGCCACCAATGGTCGCAATGGCGGGCCAGCGACCCCACGTTGCTAAATACTCTTGCATTGGAATGCGTGTTCCCGCGCTTAATTGGATAGCTTCAGATATTTTCGAGCGCGAAAGGTAATCGTTGTAAAGTGGAACAGAAATCGCCGCCAGCACACCAATTATCGCTACCACGATCATCAATTCAACGATTGTAAAACCACGATAAGTTGACATAAACACTTCTCCTTAAGATTTAGAGGTTAAATTTCCAATTAAAATGGCATAAGATATGCCATCCTTGTGGTTATTGTAAGATTTTGAAATGTAAAGATATCTCTCTGATTAAAAAACTTCAAAAGTGTTCAAAAGTGTTCAAAAGTGTTCAAAAGTGTTCAAAAGTGTTCAAAAGTGTTCAAAAGTGTTCAAAAGTGTTCAAAAGTGTTCAAAAGTGTTCAAAAGTGTTCATCTTTTTTCGATAAGGTATTTAATTTCATCTTTATCCAAATTATATTTACGCATTCTATAACGCATGGTTTGAAAAGAGAAATTTAATAATTCTGCCGCTGCTTTAACTTTTCCTTTTGTTTTTAAAAGTGCATCTAAAATTTGTTGTTTTTCACTTTCTAATTCTAATTCTGAAATAGCGGACAATATTCTAATGTCATCATTTGAAAGGTGTCGAGGTAATTGTAAATGATGTTCTTTAATAACATGGTCTTCACACAATGCAATTGCTCGTTCTAAAATATTATTTAATTCACGAATATTCCCGGGAAAATCATAATGTTGCAGAGCAATAATTGCTTTTTCACTTAATTTAATGTCCAATTGAGTCAGTCGTTTTATAAATTGCTCAGATAATGAAATAACATCTTCAAGGTGTTCTCGCAACGGAGGAACGTGAATATTTAATACATTTAAACGATAAAACAAATCTTTTCTAAATTGTTTTTCTTCAATAAGCTGCGCTAAATTTGCATTCGTTGCACTAATAATTCTCACATCAATAGGTATATCTTTAGTTGCTCCAATTGGTCTAATCTCTCGTTCTTGAAGAACTCTCAATAGTTTTACTTGCATATTAATAGGTAAATCAGCAACTTCATCTAATAACAAAGTTCCTCCATTGGCTGTTTTAAATAAACCTTCTTTATCCGCATAAGCACCTGTAAAACTTCCTTTTTTATGTCCAAACAATTCACTTTCCATTAAATCGGGTGGAATTGCACCACAATTTACCGCAATAAAAGGTTTATCTTTTCGAGGACTTTGCTCATGAATTGAACGAGCAACTAATTCTTTTCCAGCCCCCGATTCTCCACTAATATAAATCGGTGCTTGAGTTTGTCCATACTTTGAAACAATTGCTCGTAATTCAACCATTGATTTTGAAGAACCAACAATTTTAAAATCAGATGTTTTTGTAAAATTTAAAGCATTTAAAATAGTATTTCTCAAATAAGTTAGATTTAAAGGTTTTGTTAAGTAATCAAATGCACCTATTTGAAGCGCTTCCACTTGAATTTTTTCACTACCAAACGCGGTCATTAAAGCAACTTTTGTTTGAGGATAATAGGTCGTAATATGTTTAATGAGTTCCATTCCACTATTACCATCGGGAAACTTAAAATCAGTAATGCAAAGATCAAATGTTTCATTATTAATTAATTGAGCATATGCGTCGGTAATATTAGAAACGGTGACACATTTTAAAGGCGGATTCATCAAAGAAAAGACCATTTGCATTGTTTTTAAAATATCTGGCTCATCATCAACTAATAAACATCGTGGTTTTTGATTCATACTTTATTTTTAACCTATGGAAGAAAAATTAATTTTAAAACAACAACCTGTTGAAGAATTTTTTACCAATTTTAATGATGCTTGATTTGCAGTACATAAATCCCGAGAAATAAACAATCCTAAACCAGTTCCTTCAGAATATGTTGTAAAGAAAGGTTCAAAGATTTTTTGCGCATCCTCTATTTGAATACCTTCCCCAAAATCCTCAATTTCTATAAATGGACGTTTGCTTTGTACATTAAAACCCGTGGTAATTTGTAAGCGTTTCTCACCTTGGCTATAACGCAACGCATTTTCACACAAATTCCACACAATTTGATGAAGTTGAATCGGATCAAACTCTATTATAAGACTTTGTTCACAAAGATGTAACTCGACATGATTATTGATTAAAGCATAATGATTTCGCAATTCATTAACAAATAAAATAACCCATTGATTTAAATAAATAATTTCTCGTTCGGCTTCGCATTGTCGACTAATTTGTAAAATGCTATTTATTATACGGTTAATTCGATTCGATTGTTCGACAATTATGTTTGCAAATGGTTGATATTGCTCAGATAATTCTGGACATTCCGCTAATAATTGTCCCGCTTGGCTAATTGAGGCTAAAGGATTACGAATCTCATGGGCAATGCTTGCGGTTAAACGTCCTAACGCAGGAAGTTTAATCTTTTCAGCACGTTGCATGGTTAATGTTGCATCTTCCAAAAAAATCAATGCTTTAATTTGTCCCGCTTGATATAAACGACCAAAGCTCGCAATTATTTCTGTTTCTGAATTTTTCGTTTTAAACCAATAAATTGCGCCGCTTTGTCCCTGTTCCCAACGCAAAAATTGTTCCGCTAACTCTGGCACTATTTTAAGTAAGAAAGTTCCAATCGTTTGGGTTTCTTTAATATCAAGCAACTGTTGAGCAACTTCATTAATTAAGCGTATTTTATTTTCTTTATCTAAAACAATAATTCCAGAACGAATATGCGCTACAATTTGTTGATTTAATTGAGATAATTCATCTGAATATAATTTATGTTGATAAGCTGCCGATTCACTTTTTCTTATACGTTGAGCCAAAATATGGGCTAAAAAAGCCGTTGCAAAAAAGCCCGCGCCCAAAATTGCAGCATGGGTATAACCCGCAACTTCAAATAAATTATAAAAGTCTGCAATGGCAGTCTCTAATAAAATTGCAACCGTTGCAACCGCCGCCGATAGAAATGCAATTCTTCCCTCAGTTAAAATACTACAACCCGCAACTGCAACCACTAATAATGCACCCAATCCACTACTAATTCCACCGCTTGAATGCATTAACAAACTAATTGCAACAATATCAACAATTGCTAAACCAAAAACTTGTAAGTAAAAATTTGGACGTTGATAATAAATTGTAAAAATACTAAATAATGCCGAAGCAAAATACCAAAATGAAATTATTGAAAATAATCCCGGAGAATATTTTCCCATCACACTTGGTAATGAATCAGAAATAAACAAACCAATAAAAATTGCCGATGATAATAAGCGATATACATTAAAAAGTTGTAATGGCTTCCAGTCTATTTGTGAAAGAGCCGTTTCTTGGGTCATGAAAGGGTTGAACCCGCACGTTTATGTTCAATACAACAATAAGGGGTTTGTCCGTCAAAAAATGCTTCTTTTTCAGGAAGATGCACGCCACAATGTGCACATTGACAAAGCGCAGAAGGAATTGATAAAGGGTTTTGTTGTTCTCTCATGCTTTGTTCGAGTATTTTCTTAACAGTTTGGTATCGTTTGTAAAATTTATAAATCTTCCAACCTAACCAAATAAAGAATAATAGTAATAGAATTTTTGTAATGCTCATAAACTCATCTTAGAAATGTTGATAACCAACGTTTGAAGAAATAAATAATTTGCCTTTTTTATCGATACAACGAATACCAGTTTCTTTCTCAATAAAACCAATCTTTGTGCAAGGAAAATCAATCAAGTGGGATTTCTCAGAAGAAACCGTAAAACATAATTCATAATCGTCACCGCTACTCAATGCAAATTGCCATGCTTGCTCTGTTTTTAAGGTTTGAAGTTCTTTTGAAAGTGGGAAATCGTTGAGAAATAAAGTTGCTCCCACATTTCCACTCATTTCTAAAATATGTCCCAAATCCGCCAACAAACCATCAGAAATATCAATTGCACTATTAGCAATTCCTCGTAATTTCAAACCTTCAGAAATGCGCGGGGTCGGGCGATTTAATCTTGTAATATCATGATTTTGAAAAGAAATTTTATTTTGCAAAACCGTTAATGCTAAACCCGCATCACCTAATGTTCCCGTCACAAAAATTTCATCGCCAATTTGTGCTCCGCTTCTCATAAGTGCTTGATTTTGCGGGACTGATCCAATCACTTGAATCGTAATACTTAAATGCCCTTTGGTCGTGTCGCCGCCAATTAATTGAATGTTATAAGCATTTGATATTTCAAACAAACCTTCACTAAATTGTTCTAACCAAAACTTATCGGCATTTGGCAAGGTCAACGCCAACGTGAACCACAATGGTTGCGCCCCCATCGCCGCCAAATCGCTCAAATTGACCGCTAAGGCTTTAAAACCAATATGTTGCGGCGCAGTATCAACGGGAAAATGCACACCCGCAATCAGGGTATCCACAGAAATCGCCAATTGTTGATTTGGCGGCGGGATCACCAACGCAGTATCATCGCCAATTCCCATGCAAACATTTGAATTATAACGAGATTTTTCCAAAAAAAAACGCTGAATTAGCGCAAATTCATTCATACTCACCTTTGCAACACCGTCCATTTATGCGATATTGTCACTCATTTTTGGGTTTTAAGGTAGCTATGCCAACGTTTTGGACACGCCGATCCCCGCTTGCGTGGGCGCTTTTGCCGTTATCGTGGTTATTTTGCGGCGTTGTAAAATTGCGGCGACTCGCTTATCGACGCGGTTGGTTAAAATCTTATCAATCGCCTATCCCGTTGATTATCATTGGAAATATTACGGTCGGCGGAACGGGGAAAACGCCATTTGTGATTGCGTTAGCAAAATATTTTATAAATCAAGGCATTAAACCCGCAATTATTAGTCGAGGATATGGTGGAAAGATAAAAAAAGAACCGCAACTTGTTAATAAATTTAGTGATCCTCATATAGTCGGCGATGAAACAGTTTTAATGACAAATTATGTTGATTGTCCGATTGTGGTTTGTCCAATTCGTAAATATGCCGTTGAATTTATTATTAAAAATCATGAGTGTGATATAATTTTAAGCGATGACGGATTACAACATTATGCGTTACAAAGAAATATAGAAATTGTTTTAATGGGTGAACAAGGTTTAGGAAATGGATTTTGTTTGCCCGCTGGAATGCTCAGAGAATCTCTTAACCGATTGAAAACAGTAGATTTTATTTTATATAAAAACCAAGATTTTATTTTAAAAGCGCAGCCGTTAAGAAATCTAGTTTCTCAAGAAATTCTTGAAATAGATCAATTAATTGGGAAAACCGTCCATGCGATTGCGGGAATTGGTCACCCAGAGAGTTTTTTTCAACAATTACAAACACTTGGCGTACAAATTATTCCGCATTCTTTTCCCGATCATTATTATTTCAAAGCCGAAGATATTTGTTTTAATGATGATTTGCCAGTGGTCATGACTGAGAAAGATGCGGTAAAATGTCGAATGATTGCAACGGCGGCTCATTGGTTTGTACCCGTAGAAACCCAATTACCGGCGGATTTTTTAATTTCATTACAGAGAAAACTTGCTATGTTTAAACCCTTTCTCGATATTTTAGTTTGCCCAGTTTGTAAAGGCAAATTACATTATCAAAAACAACCGCACGAACTGATTTGTCCCGCGTGTCGTTTGGCGTATCCAATCGTTGATGAAATACCCAAACTCCTAGAAACCGAAGCACGCCGTTTAAGTTTAGAAGAACTTGATCAATTAAAAAAATAGGAAAAATAAAAATGTGGCATATTTTTGAATCAGGTGGATATGTAATGTATCCGATTTTAATGTGTTCAATTATTTCTTTAGGAATTATCATTGAACGGTTTTGGCGTTTGCAACGAGGAAGAGTGATTCCCAAAGGGTTGGTCATTCGAGTTTGGGAATGGTTAAAAAACAATGAATTAGATAAAACAAAATTAGAGCAACTACGCAAAGGTTCTCCCTTAGGAAGATTGCTTGCGGCGGGTTTATCACAACGTCATTCAAGCCGCGAAGTAATTAAAGAAAGTATTGAAGAAACAGGCGGTCATGTTGTTCATGATTTAGAATGTTGTTTGCCTATTTTGGGAACAATTGCGGGCGTTGCACCTTTATTAGGTTTATTAGGAACGGTGTTAGGAATTATGGAAATGTTTGGGGTTGCAGCACAACAAGGAATGGCTGATCCCGCTGCTTTAGCAAGTGGGATTTCTGTTGCTCTCATTACAACTGCTGCTGGTTTAGTTGTTGCAATCCCTGCTTTGATATTTCACCGCCTTTTAACAAGTAAAGTAGATGGTTTAGTTGTAGAAATGGAACAAGAGGCTTTAAAAATGGTAGAAATCTTACAAGGTTTCCGCGCTCAAGATGAAAGCAACAAAGAGAACAACGCATGAACATTCGCCGCCGTCGCCGTTCTCAAAATATCGATGCTATTGTCAATGTCACTTCTTTAATTGATGTGACATTTATCTTGTTGATTTTCTTCATGATTACAACCACCTTCGCAAAACCAAATAAGCAATTGCCTATGATTACATTACCCGAAGCAACTAATGTAGAAGATCAAAAGAAACAAGCAGATATTGAAGTCATAATTGATGAGAAAGGAAATTATTATATTAATGGTCAGCAATTAATGAGTAATGATATTTCTAGTTTATCACGCGCTTTAGAAAAAGAAAAAGAGAATAAAAAAGATGCGTATGTATTAATAAAAGGAGATGAAAAAACGACGTATCAATCAGTTATTAATGTATTTGATGCTATTACTAAACTAAGTATGGGTGTTACACTAAATTATGATGACACTTCTCCTGCGATTCCAAATTTAGTAAAATTATTAGAATCTGAAAAGAAAAAATTAGCTAAAAATGAAATAACACTTGCTATTAAAGTTGATGCAAAATCAACCATAAAAACATTTGCAAATATGATGGAAGCTGCAAAGCGCGCCAATTTAGAAAAATTACAATTAAGTATCCCTGTTATTCCTCGCAAAGAGAGTTAAAAGAAAAAGAAAATGTCATTTCAAGTTATTATTCCCGCACGTTATGCTTCGACTCGTTTAGAAGGCAAACCTTTATGTGAAATTAAAGGTCGCCCAATGATTGCTCATGTGTATGAGAAAGCTATTCAAAGTGGGGCAAGCAAAATCATTATTGCAACTGATGATCAACGGATATTAGAAGTTGCTCAAAAAATGGGCGCAGAATGTTATTTGACTGATTCTAATCATCTTTCTGGAACAGATCGTATTGCAGAAATTATTTCAAAATTAAAGATTTCAGATGAAGAAATTATTGTTAATTTGCAGGGCGATGAACCTACAATGCCGCCCGCATTAATTAAGCAAGTTGCAATGATTTTAAGTGAACAACCTCAAGCCCAAGTTGCTACTTTATGCGAGCCTTTTGTAGAAAAAAAAGATATTTTTAATCCAAATATGGTCAAAGTAGTACGAGATCAAAACAATTTTGCTTTATATTTTAGTCGTGCACCCATTCCTTGGGTAAGAAAAAGTTTTACAAATATTTCTGGACAAAGTGGAGAAACAGGGCATTTTAGACATATTGGATTATATGCGTATCGAGCAGGATTCTTAAAACAAATCACCCAATTGCCTGCTTGCAATATAGAAAATGATGAATTATTAGAACAACTGCGCGTGCTTTATTATGGTGGGAGGATTTATGTTGCAAATGCGTGTGAGAAACCAGGTATTGGAATTGATACGCCCGAAGATTTGGAAAAATTACGCCAAATTCTATAGTTTTTTATTTTTAATTCTTATTTCAAACTCATTACAAGCTGCTAAGGTAGAGATCACTATTGAAGGCGTTAGTGGTGAATTGCTTGCGAATGTCAAAGCCTATTTAAGTTTAGAGCAACAAAAGAATCATCCTCGTTTAAGTGATTTCCAAATCCGACGTTTTCATCATAAAGCAACTGAAGAAATCAAATTAGCTTTACAACCCCTTGGCTATTATCATCCAGAAATCCATTCTGAATTAAAATCTCCAGAAGATGATCAACATCCTTTTCGAGCATTTTATCGAATTAAAGCGGGCGATCCAATTCTTATTCAAGAAATCAAATTAGATATTACAGGGGAAGCGACCGAAGATAAAGCATTTGAAACCTTTAAAAATGAATTTCCTTTAAAAATCAATGAGATATTAAATCATGCTAATTATGATAAGGCACGGCAAAACTTACAAGATTTGGCAAAAGATCGTGGTTATTTTGATGCAAAGTTTATCGATAAAACCTTAGATATTGATGATGAAAATAATGTTGCTTCAATTCGTTTGCATTTAGAAACAGGAAAACGCTATCAATTTGGAGAAGTTTCTTTTCAACAAGATACGTTTGATCATGAGTTTTTACAAACCTATCTAAATTTTGAAAAAGGTGATTTTTATTTATTAGAAAAAATAACTGAATTGCGCCGTAATTTAGCGGATAGTGGTTATTTTAGCGAGATTGATATTCAAACTGGAAAAGCTGAGCAAAATTCTTATCAATTACCTATTTCAATTAAATTAGAACCGCGTAATAAAAATCGTTATAAATTTCGTTTGGGATATGGAACTGATACCGGAATTCGGATTGCAGCGGATTGGGAAAGACGTTATTTGAATGATAAAGGACATCGCATAGAAACAGGGATTGTTGGTGCTCAAAATAATCAACAATATGGGGGTAAAGTTTCTTATATTATTCCTAATAATGTGATAGAAGAAGATTCTTGGGAAACTACCTTGAATTATCAAGTAAAAAATATTGATGGCGATGTTCTTATAAAACAGCTTGCAACTAATTTAGAGAAACCCTTAGTCTATAATACAAATAGCAAAAAAAATTCTTTTTCATTGAAATTGAGCAAACATCATCGTCGAGAAATATTTGGTTTTAAATTAAAAGAAACGTTAAGCACTGAATATTTTGATGAACAACTTAATTTATTAAAAACATTAGATGATTCTTCAAAAAATATTGTGCAACAAGATTTCAATCACCTTTCTCCGTTATTAAATAGCCATTACCGTTTAATTATTCCAGCGGTGCATTGGAATTGGTTAGAAACGGATAATAAAGTATATAGCAAACGTGCTCGACAACTTCAATTAAATATTCAAGGCGCAGGCGATATGTTGGGTTCAAATACCAGTTTTGCTCAATTGCAATTAAGTGGAAAATTTATTCAAGGATTAGGCAATAAAGGAAGAATTCTTGCTCAACTTGCAATGGGTTTTACGAAAGCAAAAGTCGCGGTTGATTTAAAAGACATTAAACTTTACAAATTACCTGAATCTTTACATCTTAGAACAGGCGGAGATTATAGTGTTCGAGGATATGAATTTGAACAACTTCGAGGAACTTCTGGTTTAGGTGGTGCTTATCTTTTTAATAGCAGTTTAGAATATGAACATTTAATTGTCGACAAATGGAGCGTTGCAACCTTTGTTGATATGGGAAATGTATTTGAAGAAACGTCGAAAATGAAACTCAAAAATAGTACTGGTTTAGGGGTGCGTTGGCAATCTCCGGTAGGTCCCGTTAAAATAGATATTGCTTGGGCGTTGCAAGAACCTAATAAACCTTATCGAATTCATTTCAATATTGGTCCTGATTTCCGATGAAATAAAGTTTTTGTTATCACTGCAATTAAATAAACAATCGCAGCAACTAAAATGATCGTTGCTCCCACTGGCAAATCAGGTTGATAGGCGATCATTAAACCACTTCCACTAAACAACATTCCTAACAAACTTGCAACAATCATGATTTGTAAAATGTTATTGACATATAAGATTGCAATCGCCGCAGGTAATGTTAATAATGCAATCACTAAAATTAATCCCACCACTTGCATTAATAAAACAACTGTTAAAGCAACCATACACAATAAAATCAAATAAAACAAATCAACTGAAACGCCTCTTAATCGAGCAAATTCTTCATCAAATGTAATCGCAACAAACTGTTTATGAAATATCCCAATCGTTGCGATTAAAAGGAAATCTAATGCCATCATCCAATACAAATCTTCAACGTGAACCATGAGAATATTTCCAAACAAATAGCTCATTAAATCCGCATTATAACCCGCTGTTTGAGAAATAAATAAAATCCCCACCGCCATACCCGTCGACCATAATGCACCCACTAAAATATCTTCGTTTTGTTGTTTGCGTAATCTAATCCATCCTAGCAATAGCGCAGAAAACAATGCTGCAATCAATGCTCCAATGGTTACAGAAATGTGGAAATAATAAGCCACGCCCATGCCCCCTAAAACTGCGTGTGCAATGCCTCCTGCTAATGAAGAAATGCGTTTGACGACCACATACGTTCCTATCACGCCGCAACCTAAGCCTGCTAATAAGCCCGCAATTAAAGCGTGTTGTAAGAAACTATATTGGCTAAGTGCTTCAAAAAAAGTCATATAAATCAATGAGAATGGAGATGTTGAATGGCATGAATGGTTTGATTAGAATAAAGATTTTGAATTAAATTTGGGGTAAGTTCTTCCGTTGAATGACACATCAATGTTTTATTTAAACACGCCACTTTCTTCACATAACCAGAAATAAAACCAATATCATGAGAAACCACTAAAATGCTCAAACGTTGATTCAAAATTTTTAACAAATCAAAAATATCTTCCTCAACTCGCATATCGATATTTGCCGTCGGTTCATCTAAAATTAAAATTTCTGGTTCGCACGCTAATGCTCTCGCAATTAAAACCCGTTGTAATTGTCCACCAGAAAGGGTATTTAAAGCCCGATGTTTTAAGTCTGTCAAATAGGTTTCTTGCATGACGCGGTCGGCAATTTGATAATCGGTTTTGCAATACCCAAAGAAACGTTTTGTTTTACCTAATCGTCCTAACAAAATTGCTTGCATCACTGAAATCGGATAATCACGAGAAAAATTAGCAAATTGAGGAACATATCCAATCCACTCTCGACCTTTAATCGGTGAAAGCCCTTTAATTAAAACAGTTCCTTGCGTGGGTTTTAAGAGTCCTAAAATGAGTTTCAATAAAGTTGTTTTACCGCCACCATTAGGTCCAACAATCCCTATAAACTCACCTTGTTCAATACTTAAATTGATATTTTCCAATACCAACGGGCTATTTGGATAAGAAAAGGATAAATTGTGCAAATCAATCATCATGATTTATTGCATCACCTTTGCAAAAGTTTGAGCAACTTGAAATAAATTTTCAATATAATTTTCTGCTAATGGATCAACTGGAATTACTTGTGCATTAACGGCTTTTGCAATACTTTCTGCGGGTCGACGATTGATTTGTTGTTGAACAAAAATTACAGAAATCTTTTCTTGTTTGGCTTTTTCAATTAATAAACCTAAAGTTTTTGAACTCGGTTCTTTGCCTTCCATTTCAATCGGAATTTGTTGCAATTGATACGCATCGGCAAAATAACCCCACGCAGGATGAAATACCATAAACTTTCTATTTTTTAAATCTTTAAAAAGAACACGAATGTTTTGATCGAGTTGTTTTAACTTTTGAATGAATTTATCGGTATTTATTTGGTATTGTTGAGAATTTTCTGGATTCAAATTTGAAAGAGTGGTTTGAATTTGTTTTGCCATGATTTCTACAAATGCTGGATTTAACCAAATATGTGGATCATACAAACCATGATCATGATCTTGATGATGATGCAAGGTTTCTAAGGTGCGCAAAGTAAGATTTTCTCTCGCATTGACAAATCGCATTTGAGGATTATTTGCTTTCAATTTTGGCAACCAAACTTCCTCAAACGGCATTCCAATACTAAAATAGAGTTTTGCTTGGCTAAATTCGGTCATTTGGCGAGGCGTTGGTTCGTAAGTTTCTGCACCTTTTCCA
This sequence comes from Thiomargarita sp., assembly GCA_020718845.1. GTDB lineage: Bacteria > Pseudomonadota > Gammaproteobacteria > Beggiatoales > Beggiatoaceae > DYRG01. The sequence continues at coordinate 266 of DYRG01000030.1, read as the reverse complement.
GATTGAACTAATACCGATACTTTGACTAATTCTCCCCCAATTTGTTCAACAAAATATTTCTGCGGTAAAATAGTCACAAAAACAGATAATTTGTTATCCGCAAAAGCATTATTTGAAATAAATAGAAATAATAAAAACGCTCTTAAAATCATTTTAAGTTCCACTCAATGCAGATAATAAATTCAAATAATCTTGATAAACTTGTTTATCAGTGGTTTTTAATTCAGCAATAGTTTTACAACTGTGCAAAACAGTGGTGCGATCTC
>DYRG01000012.1:23069-65265 GCA_020718845.1 Thiomargarita sp. | reverse complement strand
GAAACAAAGGCTTGCACATTCGAAGGCGCAGACCATTCAACTGGAATGAGCGTCGCGGTCATCGCGTAACACCTTGATTAAATTAGACATATCTTCTGGAATCGGTGATAACCATTCTAAAGGTTCTTGCGTTCGCGGATGCAAAATTCCTAAACGAGCGGCGTGTAAAGCCTGACGAGGAAAATTCTCTAACATATTCCGTAAGTTATCCGTACATTGTGGCGGCAAACGAAGCCGTCCGCCATACACGGGATCGCCAACCACTGGAAAACGAATGTGCGCAAAATGAACGCGAATTTGATGGGTTCTGCCCGTTTCGAGCCGAACTTGCACATAAGTATGCGCTCGAAAACGCTCCAACAACCGATAATGCGTAATCGCGGGGCGACCATTGTGCGATACCACCGCCATTTGCGTGCGATGTACTGGATGCCGCCCGATTTGCGCATCGACCGATCCACCCGCCGTCAAAAGCCCCGTCACGACCGTGTGATATTCTCGAATGAAAGCGCGTTCTTGTAATTGCGCGACTAAAAAATTGTGTGAAAACAAAGTCTTAGAAATAACTAACACGCCACTGGTATCTTTATCCAAACGATGAATAATACCTGCGCGAGGGATTTGTGAAAGTTGAGGAGCGTGGTGCAAAATCGCATTTAAAAGGGTTTGATCGGGATTTCCAGCACCTGGATGAACGACTAATCCAGCGGGTTTGTCGATGACGAGCAATTCCTCATCTTCAAATAAAATATTGAGAGGTAAATCTTGTGCTTGCCAATGATTAACTTCTTTTAAAACGGTATTAACATCGATGGTTTCTCCGCCGTGCACTTTATCTTTAGGTTTGCCCGTTTGAGAATTGATTTGAACGAAACCTTCTTTAATCCATTCTTGCCACCGTGCGCGCGAATAATCAGGAAATAACGCCACCAACACTTGATCTAAACGCATACCCGCCATTTCAAATGGAATTTCTGTATTTAATTGAATTGTTTGCATTTTTATTTGTTTCGTTCTCGATTTTGTTTCGCAATCTTAACACCAACGCTTATCAAGAGCAACTCTCTTATTTGAAATGTTTTATAATAAGCCTCCCACATTCAGAAAAGGTAATTTGATATGCTCACTTATCCCAATATCGATCCCGTTTTACTACAAATTAGCGGTTTGAAAATCCATTGGTATGGCGTAATGTATTTGTTAGGATTTACCAGTGCATGGTGGTTAGGAATTATTCAAACAAAACGTGAATGGACAGCTTACAAAACATCAGAACAAGTGAGCGATTTAATCTTTTATTCTGCGATTGGTGTTGTGTTAGGTGGACGCTTAGGTTATGTGCTATTTTATAACTTACCCGTTTATATTGCAAATCCATTAGATGTATTTAAGATTTGGCAAGGAGGAATGTCATTTCACGGTGGTTTAATTGGGGTTTTAGTTGCAATGTATTTGTATGGAAAACATCAAGGAAGAACTTTCTTTCAAACGACTGATTTTATTGCGCCTTTAGTTCCTTTAGGATTATTGTTTGGACGTATTGGAAATTTCATTAATGGAGAATTATGGGGCGCGCCAACAAATTGGGCAACAGGCATGATTGTTCCTTATTTAAACGATAATATTCCACGTCATCCTTCACAATTATACGAAGGCTTTTTAGAGGGATTTGTTTTGTTTATTATTTTATGGATTTTTGCGAGCAAACCACGTCCTACAATGGCGATTTCTGGTTTATTTCTAGTGGGATATGGTTTCTTTAGATTTTTAGTGGAATTTGTGCGTTTGCCAGACGCGCATATTGGATATTTGATGGGCGATTGGTTAACAATGGGTCATATTTTAACTTTACCCATGTTAATTGCGGGAAGCTGGATGTTATGGCGAGCCTATCGTAAAGCCTAAATTTATTCTCGATGATAAGGGTGATTGTTGAGCAAACTCCATGCACGATAGAGTTGTTCAGCGATAACAACTCTCACTAATGGATGCGGTAAAGTAAGGGGAGAAAGTGACCATTTCTGACGCGCACGTTTTAAACAGTTTTGAGATAAACCATCAGGTCCGCCCACCAATAGAGCAATATTTGAACTTTCATTCATCCATTGTTGTAATTGAAAAGCTAATTGTTGGGTATTCCAAAGTTGCCCGCGTTCATCTAAAGCAACTATATTGGTTTGAGGCGTAATTGCGGCGAGCATTTTCTCACCTTCTTCATCTTTTAAACGTTGAATATCAGCGTTTTTATGACGATGAGGAAGAGCGATTTCAACGAGTTCTAATTTCAAATGCGAAGGCAATCGCTTACTATATTCTTGAAAGCCTTGAGAAACCCATTGTGGCATTTTTTGTCCGACACAGATCAACTGTATTTTCATAGTTTTATTTTCCTTACCATTTTAGTTTAACATTTTTCTATGCACTATCAAGTTTTTTATGTTACCCCTATTAATCATTTGATCATGTCCAAATTAGATTTAAAAAGTTTGCAAGAAAACTTGATGATTTTCTTCAAGAAATGAGATAAAAAACTTATGTTATACTTTTACTTTTTTAAAAAAGAGAGAGAAAGTTACTTGCGCGTTAAATTGTTTTTAATAAGCGCTTTGTTTTGTATTAATGCACAAAGTTTTGCGGCGACGGTGTTAGATTGGCGATGGTTACAAATTGCGGATCAACTTCCTCAATTAAACATTGATTTGAATGAACGCACGAAGTTTCGTTTATTTTCTTTAAATAATCCTCAGCGCGTCGTCATTGATTTATTAAATACCCAGAGCGATTTAAACCCTGTTGCACCTCAAAATACTTTATTAATCAAAGAGGTACGTTTAGGCGATCACCACAATCATTTGCGAATCGTTTTGGACATGATTCGCCCCGCAACGCCGCAGGCTTTTTGGATCACAACCCCGCAAAATAACCCACGTTTAGTGATTACTTTTAATAATGCCCAACCGATCATTGACTCAAAACCTATTGATTTACCTAAGAAAATTAGTGAACCACCTGTTTCAAAATTTATTCCAAAAGGTCGAGAAATCGTGATTGCCATCGATGCGGGACACGGCGGCATGGATTCTGGAACGATAGGCAATTCAAAGACTTATGAAAAACACATTGCATTAGCCATTGCGTTAGAATTGAAAACAATTATTCAACAAAACAAAGGCTTAAAAGCAATTATGACGCGAGAAAAAGATGAATTTTTGCGATTGCGAGAACGTTTGGATCGAGCACGAAAAGCTCAAGCCGATGTTTTTATTTCAATTCATGCTGATGCAAATCGTGATAGTAATCAAGTACATGGCGCATCGGTGTATATGTTATCCCCAAAAGGTGCAAGTTCAGAAGCCGCTAAGTGGTTGGCAGAAAAGGAAAATGCGGCAGATTTAATTGGCGGGGTCACGTTAAGCGACAAAGATGAAGTATTAGCGTCGATTTTATTGGATTTATCTCAAACGGGAACATTAGAATTATCGAGCAAATTAGCGCAAAATGTTTTAAGTTCTTTAGGTAAAGTTTCTCACTTAATTCATCAAGATATTCAACAAGCAGCATTCTTAGTATTGAAATCCCCTGATGTTCCCTCAATTTTAATTGAAACGGGTTTCTTATCAAATCGAAATGATGAAAAGAATTTAAATAGTCCCCATTACCGTCGACAACTCGCCATTGCAATCTTTAACGGCATTCAAAATTATCTTTCTCAAAATGTTCCTTAACTTAAAACTATATGTAGTGCAGGGGAGAGATAGAATTTAATTTAATGTAACATTTTGATTTAATGTAAAATTTCTTAATAAGAGAATTGCTCTCCATTTTTTTTGTCTGTTTAATTAAATGAGGAAATAGCTCTTTAGCATTTTTTGCTTGAGCAAACATAGTTTCTGTCCATTCAGGATTTTCCTCATCAATTAATTCAGGGTTAGGTTTGATTTTCATAAAAATGTTCCTCTCGTTTATTGGCTTTTCTTAAACTAATAATCCGTAACGCATCTTCTCGAACTGTAAATACCATCGCAAATAGTCGTTCTCCAATATATCCTAAAGCACTAAAACGCTCTTCACCATAATCTTTACGATCATCAATCCAAATTTTAGCAGTTTCTAAATCAAAATTAACAGCTAGTTCAAAACTAATTCCACGTTCTTGTATATTACGTTTATTTTTGGTGCTATCAAACTCGATTTTCATTTGTTTATTTAATGAGGTTTCTTTGGGGGTAAATACACGCTAAAAATAGAACCTTTACCGATTTCACTTTCAACTTTAATATCGCCGCCCATTAATCGACAGAAATAACGACTAATGCTTAAACCTAAACCTGTTCCTCCATAACTATGTGCAATTTTGATATTGGCTTGCTCAAATTCATCAAATATTTTGCTCATTTCTTCTTCTGTCATACCTTTACCCGTATCGGTTACTTTAAAAACAATCCAAGTTTGACCTTGTTCTTCAACATCAAAAACGTCCATTTTGACAGAGCCTTGATGCGTAAATTTCGCCGCGTTGCTCAATAAATTAAATAATACTTGTCTTAATCTTAAAATATCAGTTTCAATAGTTTTTAAACGATATTCATAATGAATGGTGAATTGATTTTTATTTTTACTCATTAATGGAATTGCAACATCTTGAACGCCTTTAAGTAATTTTGGCATATCACAATGTTCATAATGAAAATCAATTTTACCCGCTTTAATTTTTGATAAATCTAATACATCATTGATTAATGACAATAAATATTCACCTGATGAATGAATTTTTCCTAAATCTTTTAATAAATAATCCTCTTCATTTTCTTTAGCTTCCTCTATCATTAGAGCACTATAACCAATAATTGCATTTAAGGGTGTTCTCAATTCATGCGACATATTTGCGAGAAATTTTGATTGCGCTTGATTTGCTTGTTCGGCGAGTTCTTTAGCTAATTGTAAATCGTGCGTACGTTCCTCAACTTGTTCTCTTAATTCTTTCTCAACTCTAAAACGTTCTTGTTCTTTAAAATTAAAATACGCTTTTGACATAGCAGTATGAAAATATAATGTGAGCAACGCCGTTGCAAGAAATCCTAAAAATAATACGCTCCATGATTGCCATCCTCGACTCGTAATATTAAACCCCGGGGAAGGCGCACAAACCACTAATCCAGTACGTCCTGCAAAAGAAAATTTCTTATTAAAAATACCACCTTGTTCAATATTTTCCTCTAAATCTTCTGAAAGAAGAGTTTCTTTATCTGACAAACCAGAATGAAAATAAATAAAATGCAGATCGTTCTCATCTGTTACATCATAAATCTTTAAATCAATCGGACGAGGTTCTAATGCGGACATTGCATCGATAATCATATTTCCAATATGAAAAACACCTACCACAAAACCTCGCAAAGCTGCTTGACGTTGCTCTGGCGTTTCTATGGGCATATCCAAATAATAAATGGGATGAAATGCAAACATTCCATGCTGCCCCAAATTAGGAAAACCTAACGTACCATGAGGAAGAACCAATGTTTCTCCAGAAATCCGAGATTTATTAAGTTTCTCAGAAAATTCAGGTAATGCCGCCAAATCTAATCCTAAAACATTTTCATAACTGTCGAGAGGCTCTAAAAAATACGCAGGGAAATGATCCTTGTTATGTTGAACAGGTTGCAATTCTTGATTAATTATTTCACTAATTTGAAAGTCAGGTAAATACTTTGGAAGATATTGTGTTGCTCTAATTTGAAATTCCTCTTTCATATCGTTAGGAACACGCGGAATCCAATTGAGTGCTTCTAATCCTAATTCGGATTCTAAGAAATGACTTACAAATAGCCTATATTCGCCTCTTCCAATATCTATACTTGCTTGAAGAAAACCTTCAACTGATTTGAGGATTTTTAGCTTATGTTTAAGCGTTCTTTCAATTGCAATAACCCGATCTTGGGCATCACGTTTAAAATTGATTTCTCGCTGTTGTTGTTCCCATTTTCCAACCACAGAAAATAAGATAAAAGAAACAATAGTTCCAATCACCATTGTTATAATAAGCGGGAAATAACTTAGCCATTTGGATGCAAACCAATTAAAAACCTTATTTTTTAATATATTCATAAGGTTATAAAATCCTCCTGTGGTGTTTTTTATAATTTTAATGTTTTGTTAGATTATGCTGAACAATTTCACGGACATCGTTGGATAAATGAGAATATTGCTCAATGCGTTGTAATTGTTTCTCAATCAATATTTGACGACTTTCATCTAATTTACGCCAATTGTTAAAATGAGAAACTAAGCGTGATGCAATTTGAGGATTAATTTCATCTAACATTAACACATGATCAGCTAAGAATTGATAACCTTTTCCATGCGCTTCATGAAATCTCACTGCATTTCTTCCAAACGTTCCCAATAATGAACGCACGCGATTAGGATTCTTCAAATTAAAATCAGGATGTTTCACTAAATTTTGCACCGTTTCAAAGGTGTCTTTTGTTTTTGATTGGGCTTGAAACACAAACCATTTATCCAAAACTAAAGGATCGTGTTTCCATTTGTTATAAAATGCTTGCAAGGCTTTCTCACTTGCCATGCCGCCGATTTCAACTAAACATTCTAATGCGGTTTGAGCATCGCTCATATTATTAGCGGTTTCAAATTGATGTAATGCTAATGCAGTTGTATCAGGTTTTGAAAGCGCGGTCAAATATTGTAATGCTCGCTTTTTCAAACGCCGCTTTGCAACCGATGCTTTATCGTTTTGATAAGTCGACATCATTTGTGCATAATACAGGTTTCTCAAATCAGTTTCAAAATGTTCTGCAATCGTACAACGCACAAATTCTCTCGCACGATAAAGCGCTTCAAAATCCATAATATTTTGCGCCTGTGCTAACAAACGTTCCTCTGGTAAATCTAACATCATTGCACGAATTGAACCATCTAAACGCTCGTCATTTAAAATCTTCCCAAAACTCTCCACAAATAACGCATCTAATCGCAAAGTTTCTCCCGCTTGATAATGCTCCGCCAAATTCAAAAGAATATCTTGCGCAAGCGTTTGTGCGGCATCCCAACGATTAAATTCATCACTATCGTGCGCCATTAGAAATGCTAATTCATCTCGATGACGTTGCATTTTTATTTTAACAGGCGCAGAAAAGTGTCTTAAAATAGATGGCACAGGTTTTTCTTTCACATCGACAAACCGAAACGTTTCTTTTTCAGCTCTCAATTCTAAAACGTGATCTTTTTTAGTTTCTACCTCATTTTTCAAATGACAAGCAATATCTTGACCAGATGAATCAATTAAACCAACTTTAATCGGAATATGCCAAGGTTTCCAATTTTCAACTAATCCTTGTTTATTCTCAGTTTGAGAAATAGTTAGTTCAAAAATTTGCTCTGTCTTATCATAATGCGTTTCTACTGAAACTAAAGGCGTTCCAGCTTGATCGTACCAACGTTCTAATTGCGTAAAATCTTTACCATTTGCATCTGCCATTGCATTTCTAAAATCATCACAAGTTACCGCTTGTCCATCGTGACGTTTGAAATATAAATCCATCCCTTTTCTAAAACCCTCTTTTCCTAATAAGGTATGATATAACCCAATGATTTCAGAACCTTTATTGTACACTGTCGCCGTATAAAAATTATTCATTTGAATATAGGAATCGGGACGAATCGGATGCGCCATTGCTCCCGCATCTTCTGCAAATTGTGCAGTTCTCAAACCATTTACATCTAAAATGCGTTTTACGGGTTCAGAAGTCATATCGGCGGTGAATTGTTGATCACGAAACACTGTCAAACCTTCTTTTAAAGTCAGTTGAAACCAATCTCGACAAGTAACACGATTACCCGTCCAATTATGAAAATATTCATGCGCAATTACACCTTCAATTCCTTCATAATCTTCATCGGTAGCGGTTTCTGGACTTGCAAGGACGTATTTTGCATTAAAAATGTTTAATCCTTTATTTTCCATTGCACCCGCGTTGAAATCACTGACTGCAACCACCATGTACAAATCTAAATCGTATTCTAAACCGTAATTTTCTTCATCCCATTGCATTGATTTTTGCAAAGAAACTAACGCATGATCGCATTTGTCGATGTTATGGGGTTCAACCCAAATTTCTAATCGAATATTTCTTCCCGATTTTGTTACAAATTCTCCCGCATGACACGCCAAATTTCCAGCCACTAATGCAAACAAATAGCTTGGTTTTAAAAACGGGTCTTCCCATTTCACCAAATGCTTACCATTTTCTAAATCTTTGGTTTCAACGCGATTTCCATTTGAAAGCAAAACGGGATAATGTTGTTTATCTGCAATGATCGTCGTTGTAAAACGCGCCATTACATCGGGGCGATCTAAATAATAAGTAATTCTTCTAAAACCTTCGGCTTCACATTGAGTGCAAAAGTTATTTGAAGAAATATACAAACCTGACAAAGCAGTGTTTAACTTTGGTTGGAGCAAAACAGTGGTTTGTAAAGTAAAATTATCTGGAACATTTTGGAGTGTTACAGTATTGACATCCAATTGATATTCAGAAGACAATAATTCTTTATTATTCAAAGAGATATTTTGAAGTTGAATTGCCTCACCATTTAAAATAAGCGGTGCATTTTTTGGAGCATCAACACGACGATTAATGGTTAGAACACTGTGAACAAGTGTTTGGTCTTCATCTAATTCAAATGTTAAATCAACTTGGTTAATCCAGAAATCAGGTTGTTGATAATCTTTACGGTAATGAGTGATTGGCTGTGTCATAATCGATATTTCTGTTCAAAAAGGAAAAATAAAATACGGTACAAAATGAAATCAACGAACTAATGCAATTTCAACTTGATCTCTTTTCTCTTTGTTGCATAAAGTTTCAATGAGTTCTAATGCAAAATCCATTGCCGTTCCGGGTCCGCGAGAAGTAATAATTAAACCATCTTTTACAACGGCTTCGGTTGAGCAAATTGTATTAGATAAATGCAAGGATTTTAAAACAGCGGGATAACTGGTTGCTTTTTTATGTTGTAATAATCCAGCGGTTGCTAAAATTTTCGGCGCAGCACAAATCGCAGCAACATATTTTCCTTGTTGAGTTGTTCTTTGTAAAATGCTCAAAATTCTTTGATCTTGATTTAAATGATCTGAACCTGGTAATCCACCGGGTAAAACCACCATATCAAATAATTCATTCATTACTTTCTCTAAAGTTGTATCGGGAATTAAAACCACGCCACGACTTGCTTTAACGGGTTGGTCATCTAATCCCGCAGAAATAACTTCAATGCCTGCGCGTCGTAATAAATCAATAATGGTGACAGCTTCTAATTCTTCACAACCTTGCGCTAAAGGAACTAATACTTTTGGCATACTATTTTCCTCGAAAATTTGATTAATGTTTGCAATGCCGATGTTGATCGGGTTTCTCTGGAACAGGATCAAAACCTCCTTCATGAAAAGGATGGCAGCGTCCTAAACGTTTCAAACCCATCCAGAAACCCGAAATTGCTCCATATTTTTCTATAGCTTCCTGCATATAAGCCGAGCAAGAAGGATAATAACGACAATGATTTCCTAGCAATGGACTAATTGCATAACGATAAAAACTGATTATACCTAACAGAATCTTTTTCATCTTATTTTATTTATAAGTATTTGAAGGTTATATTATATAAAAAGTTATCTTTAAAAGATAGCATCATGACAATGATTAAAAAAATTATTGTATTAAGTGTTTTTATGTAACCATTTTTTAAGCATTTTATTTAGAGTAGTGGGTGTGACAGGTTTGCTCAAATAATCATTAATACCTACAGCTTTAATTTTCTCTTGTTCTTTATCTGGGTCTAAAGAAGAAACTGCAACCACTGGCAAATCCTGTAATGCTATATTTCCTCTCAATGTTTTTACCGCCGTATAACCATCCATAATTGGCATAATAATATCCATAAAAATTAAATCATAAGCATTTTTTTCTACCATTTCGATAGCTCTTTGACCATTATTTGCAACATCTACTTTACAACTAATTTTTTCTAACATTAATTGCATAAATTTTTGGGTTGTTAAATCATCTTCAACAACTAAAATATTCTTAGGTTGTCGTGAAACAATTCTTCTTTGAACAGTAAAATTTTTAAAACTCTTTTTGGGGATTGCAATGGGTAAAGATAATTTCACCCAAAAAGTGCTTCCTTCATTTAATTGAGAAATCACACCAATTTGACCTTTCATTAGAGAAATAATTTTATGACAAATAAATAAACCTACACCTGCACCCGTATAATTACGACTACTCACATTATCTATTTGATTAAAATACTTAAATAATAATTGTTGTTTTTCTTGAGAAATTCCTATTCCAGTATCAATAATATTAATTTGAAATGTAATAAATTCTTGATTATCTTCAATAATTTCGGTATGGACAATAATTTCTCCTTGATTTGTAAATTTAATTGCATTCATTAGTAAATTAAGAATAACTTGACGTAATCTTTGTGCATCACCAATTAAATATTGAGGTAATAATGGCGCAGTATTTAATTGAATTTTAAGACCTTTTTGTTGGGCTTTGGAATGCACTAAATTCACACTATCGCGCAAAGTTTGACGAATATCAAAAGGGAGATGCTCTAAAATAATGCTTCCCGCATCTAATTGTGCAACATCCAATAATTCCTCAATTAAAACTAACAACGTATTTCCACAATCATTAATGATTTTTGCTTGCTGTTGAAGTGCCTCATCAGTTTCTAATTTTGAAATCACTTCTGACATCCCTAAAATACCATTTAAAGGGGTACGAAATTCATGACTTAAATTCGCAATAAAAGCACTTTTAATTCGATTTGATTCTTCAGCAGCTTGGCGAGCTTCTATTAAATCAATATTTATTTTTTCTAAGTCTAAGGTTCTTTCCTTAATTTTTATTTCAAGTGTTTCATTAGTATGCTCAATTTTATCTAAAACTTCTCTCAAATGTTTTACCATATCATCAAATGATGAATACAAATATCCAATTTCATCTTTAGAAGGTGGAATAATTTCTAAAGATAAATTACCTGATTTTAAACGTTCTGCAATGGCTGATAATTTGTAGATAGGTTTAACGATAAAATGGTTCATTGAAATATACAATAAAATAAAAATTAAAAGCCCACTAATTAACGCTGTGATTAATAGCATTTCTTTTAAAAAAATGCCCGCTTCTAATACTTCTGAATCGGGTAAATATCCTAAGAGAAATAAATTTTCATTTAATTTTAAACCTTCTAAATAAAAAGAAGATTCACCATTATTTAAAATAGGATTTTCTAACATATTAAGCGATTTTTTAATTGCAGATAAGGGAGAAATCTTTTGATTCGGTAAATGAAAAATAATTTTACCATCCTTATCTGTTAAAAATAAATGTCCAGATTTTCCAATCGTTTTTTTCTTTATATTATTAAACAAAAAATTAGGTTGAATAATAAAATTTAAATAACCTCGCAAACTTGCTATTTCATTTCTTTTTTGAGCAACAGAATCTTTTATCAAATATAATTTATAAGATAACAAAAAGAAACCCTCTTTTTCAGAAATAAACTGCTCGGTTAAAACATTAGTATTATTTTTAATCGTTTCAAAATAAGAGGGTATTTCATTTGTATTTGAGAGAGAAAGTTGTTGACCTTCCATTACACGGCGATCAATTGTTCCATCGGCTAATAACAAGTTGATTTCTTTATAATCTGTATTATTACGTTGATAACTTGAAAACAAAGTTGAAATGTTGTTCTTCAATGAAGAATAACGTAAAGATTTGTCGGTTAATAAATATTCTCTGAGCATTTCATTTGCAGCCAAAACCCGCAGTTGATCGTGCGCAGAATGCAAATGTGCTTGAACATTTTGTTTTGTTTGATCTAAAGTATTGTGCATTTTTGCTAATACTTCTTGACGAAAAGTTGTTATCAAATGGTTATAAACAAAAGCACCAAAAATTAACAACGATAAAATCGATAGTGGTAATAAAATTAAAATGAGTTTTGCTTTAAGTTTCATTTTTAATGACCTACATTTTGTTGATTGAGCATTTGTTCAGTGCGTGCTTTCAAAATTCTAAAATAACGGTCTAATTTGAAATAAATAATTTCCCACAATGCTTGCGGTGTACTTTCAATCACCACGCGACCTGTTTCTCCCGCTTTGAAATGATGACTTTGTTCATGACTTAATCGCATTAAACCATTAAAACGAGGTTCAAGATATTCATATTGTGAATCGGTATTCATTTCAGTCTTTTCATTAGCGGATTTAGGTCGAATATTGATTTCTCCTCCAACTAAAGCAGTTAAAGACGGGTGCGCAATTTCTTTACTTCCTGCGGGGTTGACTTTGTTTAAAGTTGCTTCAACAGGTTGAAATACTCTTCCATGAGAATAGAAATAGGCTTTTTTGTTCTCATTGGCTCGAAAATAATCAATATCTTGTTGATCAATTGAAAAACGCACTTCCATTCGTTGAATATCACCAATGCTCAAAATTTCTTTACCCTTTGTTAAATAAGCACCTTCTAACATTTTCAAATCTTCAGCAATCACATAGCCACTAATTGGTGCTTTAATAGTCAAATAAGAAACTTCTTGTACAATTTTACGATATTTGTGTTGTGTATCTAAAAGTTTTTCTTGTTCAACTTGCGCGGCACTTAATAAATTTTCTTTTAATAAATATTGCTGACGTTTTTGTTGGTGAATTTTGAGCTGTAATTCAAGTTGTTTTAATTCAGCGGTTAATTCTTGGTTTTCTAGTTCTAATAAAATTGTTCCCGCTTCGACAAAATCTCCGTTTTTAACTGCAATATGTTTTACAAATCCATTTGTTTGAGTATGCACAAATCCATTATCGGCATATTCTAATACTGCTGGCGCATTCCAACGCGGCGACCAATTGATTTGAGTTAAAATCAATAAAAGCGCAATAGTTGTTCCACCTAGAACTAACAATAAATGTTTCACAATTGAACCTGCTTCGGGTTGTTTATGGAGCGTTTTTACGAATCGAATCAATGGCATACCCAACCAAGAAAATAAACCCATCGTCGCCATAATTACGCCGACTCCGTGCATCATTAAATTGGCGGTTACTAAAATACCAATCATAATTAAAATACGCCACCATAATGCAAGAATCCCGTAAGTTTTTATAATCCATTTTTGAGTAGTTGTCCAAGCAGGTAAAGGTTCAAATTGACCTTGCAAATAACGTTTGGTTAAATACTGCGTATATTTCTGACCTGCAACATATAAATTAGGAATATTTAAAACATCTGATAAAATAAAATAACCATCAAAACGCATTAAGGGATTTGCATTAAATAAAATCGTTCCCAAACCAGCGGTTAAAATAACGTTGTAAGCAAAGAAATTTAACGCACCTTGCTCGGTATTTGCCCACACCCACGCAAATATCCCCGCAATTAACAAATCGACAAACATTCCCGCGAGAGAAACATGAATGCGTTGCCATTTGTTTGGGAAACGCCACACAGAACTCGCATTGACATATCCCCCAATCGGAGCAAGTAGCACTAAAAAAACGCCCGCTTCGTGAATATGTCCGCCGTATTTCTTACAAACCAAACCGTGAAATATTTCGTGAATGATTTTTGTAATCGCCCAAATTATAATTAAATAAAACGCATTATGAATTGACAACAAACCCGTTGCAGCACTAATTAAACGGTCGGAATCGGCGGCTAATAAATACAAGCCAGAAATCACAACTGGCAACCACACGATCCAAAAGAAATTCCAACCCAATATCCACTGTGTTTTCTTTAAAAGTTTTCTCAACCATTCATCAGGGCTAACTAAATTGATTTTAATAAAAAGTGGATTCCACCATTGCGTTTTATGTTGAGGATTTTCTGGGAGATTAAATAATTGCCAAATTTTTCTTTCTGGCATTTGAAAATAAGCCAATTGAGAGTGCATTAACCAATAGGCTAAGGTTTTGATTTCAATATCGGTTAATAAAGGGGCTTGTTCGGGATAAATATGATTTAAACGTTCTAATGCTTCGGGTAATTGAATTGTTCCATCTAATTGGCGAATTAATTCGTGTTCTAACCAACCGATTCTGAAATATTGTTCATTCACGGGGTCTTCAATCAAATAGCAAGGTTCTTCGCCTTCATTTTGAAAGGAAAACAACAAATCCCGCCGTAATTTCAACGCGGGTGGTTCTTCGGTAGGTAATGATTGTGCGGTTTCCATTTGCGTATTATATGCGCATTTGGTGAAATTCGGCTAAAATGGGGCTTATTTTAAAATGAGGGTTTTCACAATGGCGGATATTCGAATTGAACATCATCCATCGCCTGCGAAATTAGAGGTGATGGGGGTTTTTGATTGGGCAATTTGGCGCAAAGAAATTTCAATCTTTTCATGGTTTTACGATAAAAATGAAACCTGCTATATTTTGGAAGGCGAATGCATTGTTACGCCTGAAAAGGGAGAATCCGTGATTTGTAAGCGGGGTGATTTGGTGTATTTTCCAGCGGGTTTGAAATGCGAGTGGAATATCCGTTCACCTATCAAAAAACACTATATATTTGAGTAACTTATTTTATGGTAGACCGTGATCTTAAAACCGTCCGAGCGGATATTGACGCATTAGATGTTCAAATCCAAAATCTAATTACCCAACGTGCTAATTTGGCATTAGAAGTAGCGCGTGCAAAATATGCTGTTGAATCTAATCCGATTTTTTATCGACCTGAACGCGAGGCTGAAATCCTCAGAAATGTCGAATTACGCAATTCTGGACCGCTTTCAAATGAAACGTTAAATCGCTTATTTCGTGAAATCATGTCGGCGTGTTTAGGATTGCAAAAACCTTTACAAGTCAGCTATTTAGGTCCTGAAGGAACGTATTCTCAAGCCGCTCTTTTCAAATACTTTGGTCACGCCGCGCAAGGTTTGCCAACTCAAAATATTAGTGATGTTTTTCGTGAGGTGATCGCCGATAATGCGCACTATGGCATTGTTCCGATTGAGAATTCTACCGAAGGCAGCATCAAACCCACGCTTGAAATGTTGTTAAATAGTCCCTTGCAAATTTGTGGAGAAGTCGAATTACCGATTCATCATTGTTTAATGACTGCGCAACCCATTGATTTTAAAGATATAAAAAGAGTTTATTTACATCCCCAAACCTTTGGACAATGCCGCAAATGGTTGGCAAATAACCTTCCACAAGCTGAGTGTTTAGCGATTGCAAGCAGCAATGCCGATGCCGCTCGTCGCGCTGCCGAAGAAACGGATTCTGCTGCCATCGCGGGTCAAAATGCCGCAGAACTCTATGAATTACAAATACTTGCCTCTCAAATCGAAGATGAACTTGACAATACTACTCGTTTTGTGATTTTGGGCAAACACGCGGTCGCGCCGACAGGTCGAGATAAAACGTCGATAATTTTATCGGCGGCAAATCGTCCGGGCGCGTTGTACGATGTGTTGCAACCTTTTAAAGATAACGCCTTGAATTTAACGAGAATTGAATCTCGTCCCTCTCAACAAGGCACTTGGGAATATATATTTTTCGTGGATGTCGAAGGTCACATCGACGATTCGCCGTTGGCGGAAGCAAGCCAATTAATTCAATCACATAGCAAGTTTTTTAAACTTTTAGGATCATATCCTCGTGCAAATTAAACTTTTTATTATAAGCTGTTGTTTTTTATTACAAAATGTGTATGCGGGCGTAGAAGGGGAATGGTTGCGAGTTTCGCACGGAGAAATCCCTGAACGCGCTTTTTTACTTGAAAATCAACAATATATTTGTCGCGCCCCTCAAAGCAAAGGCACTTACCCGGGTTACATGGCAAATGGAACGTGCATTTTGAATGTCGCAGGACGAGCGGTAAAAGCCGTTTATTATGAAGTGTTATTAGGATCAGATTATAAATGGCAAGTATTTTCAAGAAGTTACGTTGAAAAAATTCCCGACAATGCTGTTTTAGGTGGCACAGAAGACCCTCAATATGATCGGGTATTATATATTTGTCGCGCAAAATATCAACAAAAAGAATGGGTTATCGGAAAATTAAGCAATCCTTTGCGGGGTTGTCAAATCAACCATAACAACCGAGAACAAAGCAACCTCGATTTTGAAATCCTCGTCAAATAGAATTTGAACATCCATTTAAATTCTTCCAAAATGCTTTTAAAAGAAGCATTTTCTTTTGTGTTGTTACAAATCTTTGATGGAAAAATAAAAATATTATAAATAGCATATTTTAATCAAATCAGACTTTCAATAAATTATTCAATGAATACAAATCATTAAGCGCATCTTGGAAAAAACGGGTTTTAGAGAGAATGGGTTTGTTGGTGAAATCAGTTTCTTCTAACCACCAATAATCCCAATCGGTTTGTAATTCGTGAGCAAAAACTTGTTTCAAACGCTGATCTTTTGATCGATAAGGTGCGTCGTAAATCGACGTAAATTGATTTAAATAAAAAGATAATTGAGCAGTGGTTTCTAGCCAACTAATTCCCGTTCTTAAATCATAAACCCATAACGATTTCTCATTTTTAGTTGATGAATCGGATTTGGGTGGAGAAACGGGGGTTTCTAAAATTAAAAGATTTGCAATACAATCTTTCCCATGAAAAGTACCTTCGGGCAAACGCACAAGAAATTGACAATTAAAATAATCTAAAACATCTTTTCTTTGAATTTTTGTTTTATGTTCAAACAACCAGTCGTCGGGAATAATTAACGCAATTTTACCGCGAAAATGTTCGAATGGAATGCTATCCCAATCTTCTAAAAAATTACCGACGATAAAATCCGTTTCTAAAGGGATTTGTTCTGAGAGATGAAAATAGTCTAAATTAGCCAATTTAAACGCTAATTCAGAGAGATTATTAGAAGAACGCGCATAAAGTTGCAATGGATTTAAAATCGGCGTTGACTCTTCGGTTTGAACGGCATTTGCATAATCATTTGCGGCAATCAAAAAGCTCCCACTTTCTATGTTTGCCAAATAAAAAGTTTGTCCGTGTTGAGGTTGCAACAAACCAATTAAAGTGTTCACCAATGGCAGTGGTGTTAAATAAGTCAAGAAATCCGCTTCGTGAGCAAGTTGCTCTAAAAATTGCTCAAAAATATTTAAAGACAATACGTCGTTTTGGAAATGTTGAAAGACTTTTTCCAATGCCAAATTAGGCGGCATTTTTTTAGAAAATAACCGCCATTGTGAAATTAACTGTTTGATTGTCATAACTTTTTTGCAAGTGCCTGTCCCATTTGCAATGAATCGCCCGCGCCCAAATTCGACAACCATTGCACTTGTTTTTCTCCAAATAACGCAATCACCGTCGAACCCATATTGAAACGTCCGACTTCCGCGCCTTTCGATAAAACACCTAATTCTTCCGATGCAAGCCAATGATTTATTTCATTATTTTTAGAAGGCGCGACATTCGGCAACCATGCTAAATCCACACTTCCCACAAAAATTGCTCCGACCATAATTAACGCCATTGCTCCAAATTCGGTTTCAAAAGTGACGATCACTCGTTCGTTGCGTGCAAATAAGTTATTGACAACATTGACAGTTTTTGGATTGACGCTGAACAATCGACCAGGAACGTGGGTAATAGTTTTGGGTTGCGCGGCAAACGGCAAATGAATGCGGTGATAATCACGCGGCGACAAATAAATTGTGCAAAATGACCCGTTGCGAAATTGTTTAGTTAAATCCTCACGTCCACCTAACAGACTGTTTAAACTATAAAAACGTCCCTTTGCTTGCAATAATCCTTCGCCGACAATATCGCCAATTTGACTAATCACGCCATCGACGGGGCTAATAATGCCTTCGGGCGCAATCGGACGTGCATCGGGTTTTAATGCGCGGGTAAAAAACTCGTTAAAAGTCTGATACTTATTAATATCAGGTTCTTGCGCCAAACTCATATCGACCGCATAGGATTTGACAAATTTTCTAATCAACGTGTGCGTCAAACCGCCCATTTTCGCACGAGTTAATTTGAACATCACTTTCGACAACGCATGATGTGGCAAAACATATTGCGGCAAACTAAACATATAATTCAAAAAAATTTCTTTGTTAATCATAATCTTATTATCCAAGGTGAGTAATGATTCTTGTTAGTTAAATCTAAGAAACAATTCATTAGTATAGGCGATGAAAGCAATTTGAGCATCAATAAAAACCTAATTATTACAAACATACCG
Source organism: Thiomargarita sp. (assembly GCA_020718845.1). Classification (GTDB taxonomy): domain Bacteria; phylum Pseudomonadota; class Gammaproteobacteria; order Beggiatoales; family Beggiatoaceae; genus DYRG01. Next base: position 47,000 of record DYRG01000012.1, on the reverse strand, counting down.
TTTCTTTTCTATATTAAACGATAACTTCTTTTGTATAAAATAAAATCGCTAATTAATATTTTTCATTACCAATTTCAACATTTTTTCCTCACCAAATTTATAAAATTTTGTTCTTTACTTTCTATCTTTATTTGACTTGGATAAAATTCTTAACTTTAGATAAACTCGAATTTTATTATAAATTAAAACATATAAATCAAAGAATTATCTTTTTTTATTAAGGTTAATTGATAACTAAAAAATACCAATATTTCAATAAAGTTATATAATTGGATATTTTGATAGGATTGTGAAGAAAAATGACAGATTTCATTCGTGGACAACGCTGGGTCAGCGATACGGAAGCCGAATTAGGGTTAGGCACAGTTCTCACCACCGACGCGCGGCGCGTGACACTTTTATTTCCCGCTTGCGACGAAACGCGGGTCTATTCAAAAAGCGGCGCGCCTTTGAGCCGAGTCCGTTTTCAAATCGGCGACACCATCACGAATCAATCAAATGTGTCGATTAAAATAACGCAAATTATTGAAAATAAAGGAATTTTAGAATATCAGGGGATTTCTGAAAATTCTCAACACATTCAAAGCGTTCCCGAATCCGAATTGTCGCATTTCATTCAATTTAGCAAACCCCAAGATCGTTTGTTTGCGGGACAAATTGATAATAATCAATGGTTTAAATTACGTCAAACCACGTTAAATCGCTTGCATACATTAGCCCAATCGCCCGTTCGAGGTTTATTTGGTGCGCGTATCTCATTGATTTTACATCAACTTTATATTGCCCACGAAGTTGCAAATCGTTACGCGCCGCGAGTTTTGTTGGCGGACGAAGTCGGTTTAGGCAAAACCATCGAAGCCGGATTAATCGTTCACCAACAACTACTTACCGAACGTGCGCAGCGCATTTTGCTTTTAATTCCCGAAAGTTTAACGCATCAATGGTTAGTTGAAATGCGGCGGCGTTTCAATTTGTATTTCAGTTTATTTGATGAAGAACGTTGCGCACAAATCCAAAATGATAACCCTTTTCATGGTGAGCAACTGATTTTATGTAGTTTGAGATTTTTATTAGAAAATCCTTTACGTCAACGTCAAGCAATTAGTGGAGAATGGGATTTATTAGTCGTCGATGAAGCGCATCATTTGTATTGGGATGAAGGCGATGTCAGTCAAGAATATGCGTTAGTTGAGAAACTTTCTCAAAATACCAAAGGTTTATTATTATTAACAGCAACGCCAGAACAATTAGGAGAGGCGGGGCATTTTGCACGTTTAAGATTGCTTGATCCAGATCGTTTCTACGATTATGAAAAATTCGTTGAAGAAGACAAACATTACGAACCTGTTGCGGATGCAGTTCAGCATTTATTAAATTCAAACAACCTACCCGAAGAAGCGACTGAAATTTTATTAAAAACCTTGGGAGAAACTGCGCACGCAGATTGGATTCATCAATTTAATCAAAGTATTTCTGAAGAAGAAAGAGAACATTTACGTCGCCAATTAGTGGATTTGCTTTTAGATCGGCATGGAACAGGTCGAGTGTTATTGAGAAATACGCGCGCTGCAATTAAAGGTTTCCCAGAACGTCAATTACATTCATATCCTCTTGATTTACCTGATATTTACAAATTACAAGCGCAAGAAGCACAAGTTTTAGCAGATATTTTATATCCAGAAGTTTATTATCAAAAACACAAAGCAAAAGATGCTGAAATTTGGTCGAGCTTTGATCCGCGTGTGCGTTGGTTAGCGGGTTTGTTGGAAGAGTTGAAACCAGCGAAAGTTTTAGTGATTTGTGCGTATCCTCGAACCGCTTTAGATTTAGAGGAAGCATTATATGCAGAAGGTGTTCAAGCAACGGTATTTCATGAAGGCATGAGTATTATTCAACGCGATCGAGCTGCGGCGTTTTTTGCTGATCCAGACAATGGTGCGAGAGTTTTAGTTTGTTCAGAAATCGGAAGTGAGGGTAGAAACTTCCAATTTGCGCATCATTTAGTATTATTTGATACGCCGTTAAATCCTGACTTATTAGAACAAAGAATTGGACGTTTAGATCGGATTGGACAAGCAGAAACCATTCATGTTCACGTTCCTTATATGCAAGGTGGTGTTCAAGAGGTTTTATTTCATTGGTATCACGAAGGTTTAAACGCATTTGAACATACTTGTCCTGCGTGTGCTGGCGCGTATGAATATTTGCAAGATGAATTATTAGAAGTTTTAGCGACTTTTCCAGAGAAAAATGTTGAAATTACTTTAGAAGATTTGATTGAAAAAGCTCAAAAACTTTTACAAAAACTTCGTGCGCATTTGCAAAAAGGTCGTGATCATTTATTAGAACTCAATTCATTTCGTCCACACATTGCAGAGCAACTTCAAAAAGAAATTCAAACCCTTGATGATGATCAAAGTTTAGTGGATTATATTGAGCAAATTAGTGAATGTTTTAATTTCAAATTTGAAGAACATTCTAAAAATAGCTATTTAATTGCGCCTAATGATGAAATGTTTGTGGGTTTCTCTGAATTACCCGAAGAAGGAATGACGGTAACGCTTGATCGAGAAACGGCTTTAATGCGAGAAGATTTGCATTTCTTAACGTGGGAACATCCTTTTATGCGTGGTGCAATGGATTCTGTGTTGAGCAATGAACAAGGAAATACCGCGTTAATTGCAATAAAAATGAAGACAATTCAAGCAGGTACGTTGTTATTAGAAAGCCTATTTATTCCGATTTGTTCCGCACCTAAACATTTACAACCCGATCGTTTCTTTCCACCGATTATTTTACGTTTGGTGTTGAGTGGAAATTTTGAGGATTATACCGAGAAACTTACGCCCGCTAAATTACAAAAATCAGCGGTAAATATCGATAATCATACTGCTCGAGCAGTGGTGCGTTCTCAGCGTGAAATTTTGCAAGAACTTTTAGAAGAATCTCAAAAACAAGTTGCAGAGAAACTTCCTATTTTAATTAAAGAAAGTTTAGCAATTATGCACGCCACTTTAGATGAAGAAATTGAGCGTTTAAAAGAGCTAAAAGAAATTAATCCAAATGTGCGTTCTGATGAAATTGATTTTTTATATCAACAACGTGAACAACTTTCCGAGCATTTGCAATCTAGTCAATTACGTTTAGATGCGATTCGCGTGATTGTAACAACTTGATATTGCTGAGATAATTAAAATGACGTGCAACTCTGCACGTCGAGAAACAGATTAAGAACGGCTTAAACAAATATTAAGAGCCTCTTGCCAATTGGGTAATTCCAGCCCAAAAGTTTGAGCCAATTTTTCATTGGAAAGCACTGAATATAAAGGTCTTTTTGCGGGCGCGGGATAATCGGCAGTCGGAATTGGAATCACGCGAGGCGGTTTGGGCGCACGTTCAGAAATGCGTTGCGCAAATTCGCACCAATTAGTTTGACCGCCGCAGGTTAAATTGTAAATCCCTGAAATATCTGAAAAAATTTCTTTTTTAAATCGCGGGGAATATAATTGTGATAAAACTTGTGCGGTCATATCGGCAATTAACCGACTCCAAGTAGGTGATCCAATTTGATCGGCGACAATTCGTAATTCTTCACGTTCTTTTGCAAGTCTTTGAATAGTAAGAAAAAAATTCTGTCCATAACGTCCGTACACCCAACTTGTCCGAAAAATCAAATAGTTACATCCACTCGCTTGAATCGCTTGATCTCCCGCTAATTTGCTTTTTCCATACATATTCAAGGGATTAGGCGTATCGGTTTCTAAATAAGGCGTTCTTTTAATCCCGTCGAAAACGTAATCCGTTGAATAATGGACTAAAAGTGCATCATTTTGTTTTGCGAGATCGGCGAGAATTTGAGGAGCGATCGCATTAACTGCCATTGCAATGTGTTGATCTTGTTCAGCTTTATCAACGGCGGTGTATGCAGCGGCATTTACGATAATATTTGGTTTAAATTGTTGAATTAGCTCACGAATTTGCTGAGGATTGGTCAAATCGAGCCGCGTGACGGTGGTTAAATTTTGATCGGCGGGAATCACCTCGCCCAACGGTTGCAATCCACGCCACAATTCTGCGCCAACTTGACCAGTGCAACTAATTAAAAGGATTTTCTTTTTAGAATTCATAGGGTTTCACGTCTCTGAAAAAAGGAGCTTGCGCGTCTTTGGGGGATAAACTGGGGTTTTCTATCTGCCAATCGATGGCGAGATCGGGGTCGTTCCAAATAATACTGCCTTCGTCTTCGGGGTGATAATATTCGGTACATTTGTATTGAAAATCAGCAACTTCCGACAACACGCAAAATCCATGCGCACAACCCGCTGGCACATAAAATTGTCGATGATTGTCTTCGGTCAAATGCACGCCGACCCACTTGCCGAAAGCGGGCGAGTTTTTGCGTAAATCTACAGCAATATCAAAGACTTCCCCGCGAGTGACCGACACTAATTTGCCTTGTGGAAAATTGCGTTGAAAATGCAAGCCTCTCAACACGCCTTTCGCTGAACGTGATTGATTATCTTGAATAAATGTCGGAATGCCCGCCGCCAAATAGCGTTGCGCTTGATAAGTTTCTAAAAAAAAGCCCCGCGCATCACCAAATACTTTTGGTTCGATGATCATTGCGTCGGGAATTTGGGTCGAGATCACATTCATAAAGTACTCGATGCTCAAAAAAGGTTAAAATATACCAAATTCTGAACCTTCGGGCATAACTTCTGAGGAGAAGCGCGATGATACAAGCTTGGGAAACATTAGAGCAACAATACGAAAATTTATTACAACATACCTTAAAAAATTTGCGTTTGGCAGAAAAGAAATCTTCTATCGCCGACAAAGACCAAATCATTTTACAATTAATCACCCATATTGAATTTAATTTAGAAGAACTTCATCCCGAAATTAAACGCTTAAAAAACCAAGTTGTTTCAAACAAAGTGCAAGGTTTATATGGCGTTCCAACCTTACCAAAACATTTGCTCATTGAAACCCCGTTATTAACAGAAGTTAAAATCCAACTTGCTAACAAAGGCGTTGAACCTTACACTGCGCCAATTATGTTTCAAGCACCAGCAGGTTCGGGTAAATCTTTATTAGCAATGCAATTAGCCTATGATCCTGAAGTTCAAGCACTTTTTCCTGATGGCATTTATTGGGTTTCTTTAGGAAAAGAACCTGAAATCGGCATTTCATATTTGCGTTTATCAGAAATGGCTGGCAAACCCACCTTAGGTTTCTCAGATGAAGAACAAGCGGGCAATTATTTGCAAAGTATTTTTGCCGCTAAAAAAGCATTATTGATTTTAGATGATGCTAACTTAATTGAACACATTGTACCTTTTTATGATTTGGGAACGCAATGTCGTTTATTAATTACCAGCATTGAGAAAAGTATTTTTGATTTTATTAAGTTCAAATCAACACACGCTTTACTTTTTAATATTTCTCCTTTAAATATCGAACAAGCAAATACTCTATTTACTCAAAATAACGAAGATGCTGCAAAACCTTCTAATGAATTATTAGAAAGTTGCATGGGTTCACCTTTAACATTACAATTAACGGCGGGCACGTTTAACTTATTAGGTGATGCAAAAGAACTAAGTCAACGTTTAAATAATCCAGAAATGGATTTTCCAGAGCAATATCCTCCTTATATGATGCAGGCTTTGCATTTGTATTTAGAAGCATTGGGCGATGAAGGAGAATATTATTTAACCTTAGCAGTCTTTGCAGATTACAAATATATCCCCGTTGCAACGGTAATGATGTTTTGGAATAATTTATTTAATTTATCAGAGAAACAAGTCCAAGAAGAGCTTGAATCTTTCGCAGAGAAAGGCTTAATTAATTTACACGATATTTATTTGAGTTTGCATAGTTTCCAATATGATTACATTATTGATTTCTCCGACTTAGATAAATTGCAAGCACGTTTATTATCTGCGTATGCGCGTCAATGTCAGCAAGGTTGGATTAATGGTGTAAATGACGGTTACTATTATGATTATTTGTGCTATCATTTAGCGGCGAGCAAACGTAATAAAGAAATTAAATCATTATTATTGGATTTTGATTGGTTGAAACGTAAATTAGAAGTCAGTTCATTACAATCTTTATTGCGCGATTATGAATATGTCAATGATCCAGATTTAAAAGCTGTTCAACAAGCCTTATTTGATTCAGCCGTAGAAATCATTATTGATCCTAATCATTTAGCATTGCAATTGCTCAATCATTTGTGGGAAAGTAGCAGTAAAGATATTCAAAATTTATTAAATCAAGCTCGAGAAATGTATCCTTCTTGGGAGCCTCCAATGCCAGATAATGATGAGGAAAGACGCTTTGCCGACAGTTTCTATAGTCGTAGCCATGTCAAGAAATAATATTATCGGATTTCAAAATCATTTGCCTTGGCATTTGCCCGCTGATTTGAAATATTTTAAGCAACTCACTTTAAATAAAACCGTTGTGATGGGTAGAAAAACTTTTGAATCGATTGGTCGACCTTTGCCACAGCGTGAAAACATTGTTTTAAGTCGACAACCTATTCAAATTGAAGGTTGTAAAGTGATTTCTGATTTAAAAGAACTCTCTTTCGACAAAGAAATCATGATCATTGGTGGTGCTCAAATTTATGCTTTGCTTTTACCGTTGGTTACTGATTTGTATATCACTTGGGTTGATGGTGAATTTGAAGGCGATACTTTCTTTCCTGAAATTGATTTTAAAGCATGGGAAATGCTAAGTATAGAATCTCATTTACCCGACGATAAAAACACTTTTTCTTATCATTTTACCCATTACAAAAGAATCCTTTAAATGTCAGCACTTTACACTAAATTACAAACCACCTTAAAACAAACCTCTAGTTTAATTGATGTCTCTGAATTGCATGGCTTTTTTACTGGTCTATTATGTTTTAAAGATGAAATAAAATTAGCTGATTGGGCATTTCAATTAGGTGAAGAAACCGAACCTTCAGAAGAAACTCAACAAGCTATTCTTGTATTTCAAAAACTCTTAGATGCGATTGAAAAACAACTCAAATCAGTTGAGTTTGAATTTTCATTATTATTGCCTTCTGATGAAATCCCTTTAAAACAACGTTTGCAAGCGTTACAAGATTGGTGTCAAGGTTTCTTATATGGGGTGGGATTAAGCAAATCTCGCAATGATCGCTTTAATATTATTGAGCAAGAATTTATTAATGATGTGGCAACTTTCTCACATCGATTATTAAATGATTGCATAGAAACCGATGATAATGAAACGGCGTATATTGAATTAGTGGAATATTTGAGAGCTGGCGTGTTTAATTTATATGAAGAAAAATTCAGTAATTAGTCGAGAAACTTTTGCGCAACGTCGTCAAAATTTAATGGCGAAAATGCTTAATAACAGCATTGCAATTATTTTTAACGCACCTTTAAAACAACGTAATGCAGATGTTTTTTATCCGTATCGTCCAGATAGTGATTTTTATTATTTGACAGGATTTGATGAACCGAATGCATTAATGGTGTTATTACCAAACCGAGAAAATGGCGAATATTTGCTATTTTGTCAAGAAAAAAATCCAGAAGAAGAACGCATTTCTGGAGAACGGATTGGATTAGAGGACTCTTGTTTAAAATATGGAGCAGATGATGCCTTTCCTTTCTCAGATATTGATGATATTTTAACGGGTTTATTAGAAAGCCGCCAACAGCTTTATTATTCGTTAGGAAAATATCCTGATTTTGATACTCAAGTTTTAGATTGGTTACATCAATTAAAAAAACAAATGCCAAAGGGTTCAAATCCTCCGATAGAATTAGTGCAAGTTGATCGTTTAATTGGAGATTTGAGAGTTATTAAAGATCATGAAGAACTGATTTGTATTCAAAAAGCCGTTGATTTGAGTTGTGATGCTTTAAAAAATGCGATGCAACTCAGTCGAGAAAATATTAAAGAATATGAAATCGCTGCACAGTTGAAATATGATATTTTAAGAAAAGGGGCGCAATTAGCTTATCCGCCGATGGTTGCAAGTGGAAAAAATGCTTGTATTTTTCATTACAATGCGCATCATTCAACATTACAAAAGAACGAATTAGTTTTAATTGATGTGGGTGCAGAATATGATTTCTATGCGTCGGATGTTGCTCGAACTTTTCCTATTAGTGGGCGGTTTTCTGAAGCACAAAGAATTTTATATGAAATTGTTTTAAATGCTCGCCAAGCAGCTTTAGAGCAAATCAAACCAGAAAACCATTGGAACGAACCGCATCAAGCCGCATTGTGGGAATTAACAAAAGGCTTGAAAGAAGCGGGATTATTGATAGGAAAAATTGCGCAACTCTTTGAAGAAGAAGCCTTTTTACGGTTTTTTATGCACCGCACGGGACATTGGTTGGGATTAGATGTTCACGACAGCGGCAGTTATAAAATCGACAATGATTGGCGACAATTTGAAACGGGAATGGTGCTTTCAATTGAACCCGCTTTATATATCTTTGATAATCAAGAAGATATTCCGCAAGAATTTTGGAATATCGGCGTGCGAATTGAAGATAATGTTTTAGTCACCGAAACGGGTTATGAAATCTTTTCCAGAAACCTTCCCACCACTATCGAAGAAATAGAGCAATTCCTCAACCGCCCGTATGATTCATATAACGAAAAATCATCGGTTGTTCTTGAATATTGAAATCATGACCTTGTGGTTTTAAATCCATTGATTTTCTAATCGTTTGCTCTAATTGTTCTGGGCAAGTTCTTATAGTTTTTCTCAAATCTACAGAATGTTCTTGACCTAAACATAATAACAAACGCCCTTCCGCAGTTAATCTAACTCGATTGCAAGTATCACAGAAGTTATGACTGTGCGGTGAAATGAAACCAATTTTATTAGATTTTCCAATGATTTGATAATATTTTGCTGGACCGCCCGTTGTTTCTAAAAGTTCAATTAAATCAAAATGTTGCTTTAAATCCTTTAAAACTTCATCGCTTGAATAAAACACTTCTGATCGATCATGTTCTGCCATTAAACCAAGCGGCATTTCCTCAATAAAGGTAATATCTAAATCTTCTGCAATTGCAAAGTTCACCAAATCAATAATTTCATCAGCATTGCGATTTTTCATAATCACTGAATTGATTTTAATCTTTTTAAAACCGACTTTCTTTGCTTGTTGAATACCACTTAAAACATCTGATAAATGACCTGTGCGAGTAATTTTTTGAAAGCGATCTTCTTTTAAAGTATCTAAACTAATATTTAAACGTTTAACACCAGAATTTCTCAAATCTTGCGCCATCGTTTTTAATTGCGATCCATTCGTCGTTAAAACCAGTTCTTTCAAACCATTTAATTGACTAAGTTTCTCAAACAACCATAAAATATTTCTTCTCACTAAAGGCTCACCGCCTGTAATACGAATTTTCTCAACGCCTAAATGAACAAAAGTTCGAGCAATTTGCTCAATTTCTTCTAAAGTTAAAATCTGATCGCGTGCTAAAAAACGCATTTTTTCATCCATACAATAAATGCAGCGAAAATCACAACGATCTGTCACAGAAATGCGTAAATAATTGATTTTACGACCAAATTTATCTATTAACATGGTTTTTCACCCTTGACATTTAATCAAAAATTAAACAAACTTAAAGAAACAAAAGTAACCGCTATCATAACATTTATGAATGCTTTAACCGACAAACAATTAGCCGTTTTGCGCTGCATCGCCCATAGTTTGCGGGATCACGCGCCGCCCACGCGCCAAGAATTAGCGAATAAATTAGGTTTTAGCTCAGCTAATGCCGCACAGCAACATTTGAAAGCCCTTGAACGCAAAGGCATGATTGCGTTAGATGAAAGCAAAAAATCACGCGGAATTCGTTTGTTAGCGGCGGGCGAAGAAATCATTTTTGAAAAGAAATCCTATCCCCAACGTTTGCCCGTAATTGGACGAGTTGCTGCGGGTTTGCCTATTTTATCAGAAACCAATATTGAAACCTATTACGAAGTGAATGGGGTATTTCAAGCGGATTATTTGTTACGGGTACATGGTGAAGGCATGAAAGAGGCGGGAATATTTGACGGTGATTTATTGGCAGTGAGAAACTTTCAAGCAATTCCTCAAAATAATGCAATTGTTGTTGCTCGATTAGAAGAAGAAGTTACCGTCAAACGTTTCTTTCGTAAAAACAGAAATGATCCAATAGTTTATTTGTTACCAGAAAACCGTGATCCCCATTATCAACCTATTGAAGTAGATTTACGCACCCAACATCTTCATATTGAAGGGCTAGGAATGGGTGTTATTCGTCAATTTTAATTCTTTCGGAGAAATCAAAAATGCCACCAAATCCTCCTCAACAAGCCAAAGCCTATATTGTGGTTTGTGAATCTCAACTTGCAACCCTAGAAAGCCGTGTGATGGAACTCATTTTGAAAGGCTATCGTCCTCACGGTTCTATGAGTATTCAAGAAGAACATACTGAAATCTATTATTATCAACCCATGCTTCACAAAAACGTTTTAGCAAGCCCGTCTTCTTCTTAAATGCAAACACTTTCAAAACAATTTTCAATACCGCCTTTCTTTGCAGGGGCGGTTTTATTATTTTGGGGATGGCAAACTGATTTGTTATCATTTGCTGTGCCGATGGCAATTTTGATTGAAATTCAATATGTTATTAAAACTCGATGGGATTTTCCAGATAAGAGTTTCTATCGCATTTCTGAAATCGTTACGGTTTTACTTGTTATCTTGGGTGTTTATTGGCTTTCTAAAAATATTACCGATGGTTTGTTTGAAATTTTACGTTGGTCGCCTGCGTTAATTTTCTTACTTATTTTAATGCAAGTTTATTCAACCACGCCGAGCATTCCTTTAGCGGCATTGTTTATGTCGTTGCGAAAGATTCCTCCTCACGAATTTATTGGTCCGCAACGGATCGATATTCTTTATGCTTATTTAGTATTATGTTTAATGTCTGCAACGGTTTTAAAAGACCCAACTTTCTTTTATGGATTAGCTTTCTTTACGATTTGGGGTTTATTTTATTGGCGTTCTAAACGTTTCTCTATTTTAATTTGGTTTTTTTTACTCATTTTTTCAATTGGAATTGGATTTGTCGGACAACAAGGTTTATCTTCATTACAAACCCAAATTGAAGAATGGGCAATGAAATGGTTAGAAAGCCGCTGGTTAGATCGTGATCCATACAAACAACGCACCGCCATTGGTGAAATCGGTGAATTAAAATTGTCGGGAAGAATTTTATTTAGAGTTAAAAACGCACGCAGTCCTCTATTACTGCGGCAATCTAGTTATGACACTTTTGGAGGACAAAGTTGGTACACGAAAAACGTTAAATTTGAGCAACTTTTATTGGAAAAAGCAGGAAGTTGGCAATTATCAGAAATGCCGACTAATTCACAATCTTATATGCTAGATATTGCAAGTTATTTTGATGGTGGACAAGGAATGCTTCCTTTGCCTTTAGATGCCTATAAAATTGATACACTGACTGGCTTAGAATTATGGCGAAATATTTATGATGGTTCAATTAAGTTGCTCAACGCACCTGATTTCTTACATTACAAAATTCATGCGGTGTTTTTAGAGCACGTTAATGAACCTCAACCTTTACCAATTTCTAAAGAACGTTTTTTAGAAATTCCTCCAACTGAATTAAACACGATTCAAACGATTGCAGAACAGTTAGATTTAACAAATCCACTAACCTCTGATAAAGCAAAAACTGAAACTATTTTAAATTTCTTTCAACACAATTTTAAATATTCTTTAATTCAAAAGCGTTCTTCAACTAATAAAACGCCGCTTTCTTTATTTCTCACTGAAACCCGTGCGGGTCATTGCGAGTTTTTTGCGACCGCGACGGCATTACTTTTACGCGCCGCAGGGATTCCTTCACGTTACGCGACGGGTTACGCGGTGCAAGAATATTCTTTTCTTGAAAGGGCTTACGTTGTGCGTCGTCGCCATGCCCATGCGTGGACTATGGCTTATATCGACGGGCATTGGCAAGACATAGATACCACGCCAGCCGTGTGGGCAGCAGAAGAAAGTGAAAAAGCCGAATGGTGGGAAAGTGCTTATAATTTATGGGCTTGGATGCGTTATTGGGTTACAGAATGGCAGTGGCGAAGCGCCGACGAAACAACCTCAAAGAAATGGCTTCTTTTAATTGTTTTTCTTTTAGGGTGGTTGATTTGGCGTTTAACTCGTTATTCTAATAAAAAAACATTGCAACTCATTGATAATAAAGGACTTTTTAAATTAAATGCGAAAGGAAAAGATTCTGAATTTTATAACATTATTGCTCAACTTGAGAAATCTTATTTCAAACGCCCTGCTTATGAATCTTTAAATCATTGGTTTGAAGGTTTATCTTTAAGTCCAGAAATCAAGCAATTATTGCATTTGCACAACCGTTATCGATTTGATCCAAATGGTTTAACAAATGATGAAAGAAAACAACTTGCTCAACAAACATTATTTCTTTTGAACGGAGAAAAGGGGAAAATGACTTCTAATGATTTCAACCGCAAGATTTAAATTTAACGGAGAAACACCAAATGCCCAACGCAAGGGATTTTCCAAACGATATGCTCCTAAAATTTCTTTTTCAGTTGTTTGATAATCCCATGCTTTATTATCAATCATAATTTTATCGGGTAAGGCTTGAATAATGTGAGGAAGTTTCTTTCGTGCAAGATGAGGACACAAATGATAAGATTGTAATCGTTGTTCTAATTGATGAGAGATTTTTTTCTTATCCAATAAAAAGATTTCTTTGCTTTCAAAATATCCATAACAAAACCACGCCGCATCTTTTTGCCAATTCATTTCTGCTTGAACACAACCCCAAATATTCAAATTTTGTTGGTTTAATCCAAAACAATGTTCTTCTGGAGAATAGCTTTGCTGGCGTTGTTTTGCACACGGAACAAATGCAAAAAGTTCCTCCCATTTTAATAATTGTCCATCACCATAAATTTGAACTAAATCAAAAGACAAATTATTAATTAAAGGTAAGATTTCTCCAATATGTTCGAATTCCCAATATCCATACAACCATTCTTTCTCTAAATAAGAAATGTTTTTCAATTTGAAATTCTTTACTAAAACTAAACTATTATTATGGGCAGGATCAATTAATAAAACGAAACCTTTATTAGGAATTTGAAATGTAGAAACGGGTTTTTCTTCTTTTTTCAAATCCGTTAAAAAAAGTTTTTGTTGAAATTCACCACAGGTCGGACAAAATTTACTATTTGCGGGAATTTGATTTGAACACGCGGAGCATTTTCTCCATTCTTGAATCCATTGACAACGCGCTTTTGCTTCTTGCATAAAACGTTGAAATTGAGTTTGAGTAATACCTAAAGGTTGAGCAAAATCTAATAAAATTGTTTTGTGATGTTCTTCTAAATTTCCAGATGCAAGCACAAAAAATAACATATCTGCCAAATTACCAATTTGCTGCGCATATCTTCCGACTAATTGAGGTTGATAATGCTGTTTTTGTAATTGATAGGCTTGCAATAACTCTGCTTTATCTGCTTGAATTTCTTGACAAATTATTTCTAAAGTTGTTTCTTGATATTCATGAATTTGTGAAGAAGCTAAATTCAAAATATTCGCTAAATAATGAATACGTTCTAATGGGGTCATATTACTGTTCTACATTTAATGAATTCATTAACAATCGTGCAAGGATTTTCGTAAAAGGAACGGCTTGACGATAATCCAAATGTGAACCATCGGGTAAATTATATTGCAATTCTGCATGATCTTTGAAATGTAAAAACGCGGCGGAAACTTGTTGTGTAAAAACATCCCAATATTGAGGACGTGGCAACATTTGCTCATCGAGTTCTAATACGCCACCACTGGTTGGAAAACGCACAAATACTACTTTTCCGCCTCTCTTTTGAATCTTCTCAACGTCGTTTTTAAGCGTCTTTAAGTTGTTTTGAAAAGCTGTTTCATCGACAGGTAATAATCCAGAGTACATTCCTTTATGGCGTTCTAATCGCATATTGTAATGTGCTGCAATGCTATAATTAGGATATTTATTAAGCAATAAATAATCACCCGCTTTAAATCTATCGGCATGCAATGTTAAATAAAACGGCAATGGTAAATGACCCGTAGAACTAATCTTTTGCCAAATATTAGCGGGTTGTAATTCTGGTAAGCGAAAAACAAAGGTTTTTTGAACCAAGGAACTTAATAAAAATTCAAACTCATCATTGAATTTGCTGTTTTGATAGGTTTTAATCCATTGTTCTGCGGTATGAGGAGTGGGTTTGCTAATAAGATTTGCTTCATTAATATCACAAACCACCGTTCCTTTAAAAGTTTCATCATTTGCCAAATGCGCTAAAACAGGAATGGGTGATGTGCCATCAATCGCTAATTGAAATAAAGGACGCTTAACATATTGCTTAAAGACTTGGGTATCTAAATCTAACTGCATTCGTGAAGAACCCATTAAAACAATTGCATTCTGATCATTTGCGGGAATGCTCTTTCGAACATTAATCCATAATAGTGCATCATCATTTAAAGAGGGTTCAAAGCCTTGCAAACGCCAGATGCTTTCCCAAACACTAATAAAAATAACCACAATGCTCAAAGCAACAATCCACACTTGTTGCCAATCATGTTTAGGCAAACGATCATTAGAATTGGAAATAGATGAATGCACGTTGATCTCCTGGTGCTAATAAAAGCCATAACATTAAAATCGCCAGAATACCAGCCCATATTTTAGCGGGTAATTTTTGAACAACTTGCTCAAGATGATGCTCACGATTAAACCATTGAAATAAAAACAAACTTCCAATAACTAAAATAACGGTTAAAGGTTGAAAAGTAAGCGGAACAATTTGAGCCGTTGCTTGACCCACAAACATGACTTTTAACATTGTAAAAGCAGTAAAAACATCGGGTGCTCTGAAAAAGACCCATGCAAAACAGATTAAAAGATAAGTCATTAATGCTAAAAGAAATTTTACGGAAGTTAATTCTAACCATTTTGCATCTTTGAAATGTGGTTTTAAAGCCCGTTCAACCATTAAATAGAAACCATGCAACGCGCCCCATATTAGAAATCCCCACGCCGCACCATGCCACAAACCACCTAATAACATTGTAATCAATAAATTACGATAGGTTTGATATGATCCGTTTCTATTGCCACCTAAAGAAATGTACAAATAATCTCTTAACCAAGTTGATAATGAAATATGCCAACGTCGCCAGAAATCGCTAAAACCAATCGCAGCATAAGGTGCGTGAAAGTTATCGGGTAAAATAAAACCAAAACATAATGCTGCGCCAATTGCACAAGTTGAATAGCCCGCAAAATCAAAGAAAATTTGTCCAGAAAAAGCGAACATTCCTAACCAATTATCTAATGCTCCCGTTTGAGTGGCATTATTAAAAACTTGCTCAACAATAGGAGCTAATAAACTATCGGCTAAAATGGATTTTTGAAATAGCCCAATAATTAATAAACTTAATCCCCAACCTAGTTGTTGAGACGTTGCTTGTTTAGGTGTTTCGCATTGAGGCAAGAAATAACTTGATCTAACAATAGGTCCAGCAACTAATTGAGGAAAAAAGGTGACAAATAAAGCAAAATCTAAAAAAGATTTACTAGGCTTTCCACCACGATAAACGTCTATCGTGTAAGAAAGCGTTTGAAAGGTATAAAAAGAAATACCTACGGGTAAAATAATGCTCGGTAATACGGGATGATAAGAAATATTTAAACTATTAATTAATAAAACAAAATTATCTAAAACAAAGGTTGCATATTTGAAATAAGCTAACAGCCCTAAATTAACAGTTAAGCTAATGATTAATAAGAGTTTTTTCTTGCGTTGATTATCAGCTAGTGCCATTTTGCTGGCAATGAACCAATCGACTAATGTTGAAAGCCACAATAATAAAACAAAAGGAGGATTCCATGCCGCGTAGAAAAGATAGCTGGCGGTAAGAAGATTGAATTTTTTGATTTGCCAATTGAGAGGTAAATAATACAATCCTAAAACAATAGCAAAAAAGATGAGGAAAGTTAAAGAATTAAATAACACGTTATTTTCATACGCAAAAAGAGAGAAAAAGCCAGAGCAAGAGATAACTCTGGCGGCGTTGATTAGTTAAATTGTTGTTTAACTAAGTTGCTCACAGCGGTCATATCGGCGCGACCTTGTAATTGAGGTTTCAACAATGTCATGATTTTACCCATATCACGAGAGGAAGTTGCACCCGAAGTTGTAATGGCTTCAGAAATAAGTGCATTGATTTCATCGTTGGTTAAGGGTTGAGGCAAGTAAGTTTGTAACGTATTGATTTCAAAGGTTTCTTGATCTGCTAAATCTTGACGATTGCCAGCTTGATATTGTTGGACGGAATCGCGGCGTTGTTTGATCATTTTGTCGAGAACGGCGAGGATTTGGGCATCATCAAGGACGATGCGTTCGTCGACTTCGCGTTGTTTGATCGCCGCCAATGCCAAGCGAATCACCGCCAAACGGGGTTTTTCACCCGCTTTCATGGCGGTTTTCATATCATCATTGAGTTGAGTTTTGAGGCTCATTTTTAGTATAAGCGCTCACGGCGTAAGGAATCGCGTGAAATGCGTTTGAGGTGGCGTTTGACGGCGGCAGCGGCTTTGCGCTTGCGGACTTCGGTAGGTTTTTCGTAGTGTTCACGGCGGTGAACGTCGGCTAATGTGCCGGCTTTTTCACAAGAACGTTTAAAACGGCGCATGGCGACTTCAAAAGATTCATTTTCACGAATACGAACATTTGGCATCTGGTTAAGTTTCCTCGAAAGTTAAAAATGGAATAATCGACTATTTTAGCGCGCTCCTTTTATTCAAGCAATCTTTAGTTGAAAAACAAACGCATAAAATCCCCTATTAAAAAACTAGGGGAGTAACTTATTGAATTAAAAGGAGATTTTATTTAGGAAGGATTTTGTAAAATTGTACCGACGACTGGACTCGAACCAGCACAGCTATTGCCACTACCACCTCAAGGTAGCGTGTCTACCAATTCCACCACGTCGGCAAAGAAAGAGCATTATACCGCAATTATTGCATCGATGGAATACCTTGCGCAGGCATTTGTGGTTGTTGCGGCATTTGTTGAACCATTGGCGGTGCAACAGGTTGATTTTGTTCAATGTTCACTTCGGGCGCAGGAGATTGAGAAACGGGCGCAACAGGTGGTTGAACGGGTTGATTTTGTTCAATGTTCACTTCAGGCGCAGGAGATTGAGAAACGGGCGCAACAGGTGGTTGAACGGGTTGATTTTGTTCAATGTTCACTTCGGGCGCAGGAGATTGAGAAATTGGCGCAACAGGTGGTTGAACAGGTTGAGTTTGAATATCAACTTTTGGGGTTTCGGCGGGTTGATTGCCGAGGGTTGGTAAATCGGAGGATTCGGATTTTTTAGGTTCAGAAACCACGCTAGTTACGGGTTTGTTGCCTTGTTGTGAGCTGAAATAAGCCAAAACCAAGCTGGTACAGAAAAAAGTGGTGGCTAAAATGGCGGTCGCACGAGATAAAAACGAACTCGATCCGCGACTGCCGAAGACGGTTGACGATGCGCCACTTCCAAAAGCTGCGCCCGCGTCTGCGCCTTTGCCGTGTTGCAGCAAAACCAACCCGATCAGTCCGAGCGCGGTTAACACATGAATTACATGAAAAAAATCATTCATAAAATTATTAGATGTTCCAAAAAATTAAAAAGTTAAGCGGCTTGACAAATCGCAAGAAAATCAGCAGCTTTCAACGCAGCTCCGCCGATTAAACCGCCATCGATGTCAGGCATTGCCATTAATTCAGCGGCGTTATCGGGCTTCATGCTGCCACCGTAAAGAATTTGAAGTTTTTGAGCAAGATCAGGGGCTTGCGCGGCAATCCGTGAACGAATAAACGCATGAACGGCTTGGGCTTGTTCGGGAGAAGCGGTTTTGCCCGTTCCGATTGCCCACACGGGTTCGTAAGCGATAACCCCTTGATTTAACGCATCAATTCCGTTTAAAGCAATCACCGCATCCAATTGACGAGCGATCACCGCTTCGGTTTGATCGGCTTCGCGTTCGGAAAGCAATTCGCCGACGCATAAAATCGGTTTTAAACCATGTTTAAGGGCGGTTGCGTATTTTTCGGCGACGATTTGGTCAGTTTCGCCGTAAAATGAACGACGTTCGGAATGACCGATAATCACATATTTGCACTGAAAATCATTGAGCATTTGAGCAGCGATTTCGCCAGTAAATGCGCCAAGTGCTTCTTTTGAAAGGTTTTGCGCGCCCCAAGCCATCGACGTTCCCGCCAACGCTTGAGCGACCTGCGCCAAATACACAAACGGCGGACACACCACTACTTCGGCATTTTTAACGGATGCCAAACCCGCTTGAATGCCATCGAGCAAAGTTTGAATGCTGGCAGCAGAACCATTCATTTTCCAGTTTCCGGCAACTAATTTTTGACGCATCGCACGCTCTCCTGTCGTTAAATTCTAAAAAACATCATATTTTAAGCGTAACTACCCATTTTCGCAAGCGAATACGGATTTATTCATTAACCCGAGTTCGGGATAATCAAATGAGAAAAATAAATGGGTTAAAATCTATTTTTATCTCAAAAATCGATAAATTTCTGAAAATTCGATTTAAACGCGAATTCCAAACTTGTAACTTATTTGTCCCGAACTCAGGTTAAATATCTTGCACTCTGAGTTGTTCTAAAGTTTAAATCCGATTTGGCAATGCACGATAAACTTTATCGAGAACGCCATTTACATATTGATAACTTTTGTCTGCACCAAAAGATTTGGCGAGTTCAACCGATTCATTAATTGCCACTCGATAAGGTAAAGTTGGGCAGCATTTCAACTCATAACAACCAATCCATAAGGCAATTTTTTCAATTAAATCAACTTGTTCTAAAGGACGATCTAAGAACGGTTTAATTAATTGATCTAATTCAGTGATTTCTTGTGGAATGCCATGTAAGAGCATTTTGAAATACTCTAAATCCACGCCTTCTCGCAAGGGTTTGTGTTCTGAATCGATTTCAATTTCTAAGAATTGTCCCTCGATAACACGAATATCTTGACCTGTATTTTGCCATTGATAAAGGGCTTGCAAAGTTCTTTCTCGCGCTAAAGAACGGGCATTCACTTTCTTTTTGGGTTTTTGAGCAACGGTATCACTCATGACAATGCGTCAATTTGAGTTAATAAGTTTGCCATTTCTAATGCAGTTAAAGCAGCTTCTGCGCCTTTATTTCCCGCTTTTGTGCCTGATCTTTCAATGGCTTGCTCGATGCTGTCGACCGTCAACACACCAAATGCAATCGGTAATTGATATTTCAAACTCAGATTTGAAATGCCTTTAGTACATTCGCCCGCCACATAATCAAAATGCGGGGTACTTCCTCTAATCACTGCCCCTAATGCAATCAAAGCATTAAACTTTTTAGTTTCGGCTAATTGTTGGGTTGCAAGGGGAATTTCAAATGCCCCAGGTACATATACAACCGTGATTTGATCTTCAGAAACCCCGTGTTGTTTTAACGCGCCGATTGCACCAGAAACCAAACTTTCTACCACAAAACTATTAAATTTACCCGCAATAATTCCGTAATGAGAATTAGCAGTTGGGGGTAACAAATTACCTTCAAGTGTTTTCATTATTTTCTTCCTCTGAGATCGGAGCAACTGGGGTTTCTTCGGAGATTTGAAGATCGGGTTCGTCGATATCTTCAATGCGTTCTAAACCGACTAATTTTTCTTCGCCGCTCAAACGAATTAAATTAACGCCTTGGGTATTTCTACCGACGACTGAAATGCCTTTAACGGGCGTGCGCACTAATGTTCCTAAGTTACTGATTAACATCACATCATTGTCGTCTTTGACTTGAACTGCGCCGATAACATCGCCGTTGCGGTCGGTTGTTTTGATGGTAATTACGCCTTGTCCGCCGCGATGGACTTTCAAAGGATAATCGTCAATCGGGGTGCGTTTGCCAAAACCGTTGACGGTGGCGGTTAAAATTGTGCCGTCGGGTTCAGCGATGATCAATGATACTAAGTGACTGTTATCATTCAAATCTATACCACGAACGCCGCGTGCAGTTCGACCCATTGCTCGAACTTGATTTTCGTGGAAACGCATCGCTTTGCCGTCGCTGCTAAATAATAAAACTTCGCGGTCGCCGTCGGTTAAAGCCACACCAATTAACTGGTCATTTTCGGCTAAATCGAGGGCAATAATCCCATTCGTGCGTCGACGCGAAAATTCGATTAATGAGGTCTTTTTGACTGTTCCACGCAAAGTTGCCATGAAAATAAATTTATCTTCAGAATATTCACTTACGGGAAGAATTGCAGTAATACGTTCATCGGTTTCTAGCGGGAGCAAATTATTGATAGGTTTTCCACGCGCTGTCCGCCCAGCTTGCGGCAGTTCATATACCTTTAACCAATAAACTTTGCCTCGACTACTAAAGCACAAAATCGTATCGTGACTATTCGCAATTAACAATTTATCGATGAAATCTTCATCTTTAATTTGGGTTGCGATTTTGCCTTTTCCACCACGACGTTGCGCTCGATATTCCGTCAACGGCTGGGCTTTTGCGTAACCCGTATGCGACAAGGTGACGACCATATCTTCTTGATCGATAAGGTCTTCCATGTTGAGGTCTTGGCTATCTTGACGAATCTCGGTGCGTCTATCATCTTGATATTGTTCACGAATTGCGACTAATTCTTCACGAATGACTTCCATTAATCGATCCGCATCGCGTAAAATTCGCAATAATTCAACGATTTTTTGTAATAAGTCTTGGTATTCATTGAAGATTTTATCTTTTTCTAAACCCGTCAAACGATGCAAACGTAATTCTAAGATCGCTTGGGCTTGTTCTTCAGAAAGTTGATAAAAATCATCGTTTAATCCAACATTTAACGGTAAATCTGCGGGACGCGCATCTTCGGGTTTGGCATGGCGAGATAATAATTCTTGAATTAAATCTGCTTTCCAAGGCTTTGATAATAAAGAAATTTTTGCTTCGGCAGGCGTGGGCGCGGCTTTGATTAAAGTAATCATCTCGTCGATATTTGCCAGCGCAACCGTTAAACCTTCTAATAAATGCGCCCGTGAACGCGCTTTTCTCAATTCAAACAAGGTTCTACGAGTCACCACTTCTCTGCGATGTCTTAAAAACGCATCGAGCATTTGTTTCAAATTCAATAAACGCGGTTGCCCATCGATCAAACATACCATATTGATACTAAAGGTATTTTGCATCGGCGTTTGCGAATATAAATTATTGAGCACCACTTCGGCATTTTCACCGCGTCGCAATCCAATAAACATCCGCATTCCGTCTTTATCGGACTCGTCGCGTAATTCAGTAATTCCGTCAATTTTCTTTTCTTTGACCAGTTCGGCGATTTTTTCCACCAAACGGGCTTTATTAACCTGATAAGGCAATTCAGTGACGATAATTGCTTGCTTTCCGTTATCGTAAGTTTCAATTTCGTAACGCGCCCGCATCACGACTCGACCGCGTCCAGTGGCGTAGGCTTCTCGAATCCCTCGCGTGCCGTTCACAATCCCCGCCGTCGGAAAATCTGGTCCGGGAACGTGTTTCATTAAATCGTAAATTTCACAATCGGGATCGTCTGTCAACGCCAAACACGCATTGATAATTTCCCGCAAATTATGTGGAGGAATATTGGTCGCCATTCCGACCGCAATTCCGCTCGAACCGTTGATCAATAAATTGGGAACGCGAGTCGGCATAATGACGGGTTCTTTTTCTGAACCATCATAATTGTCTGTAAAATCAACAGTTTCCTTTTCAAGATCAGCCAACAATTCGTGCGCCAATCTCGACATCCGAATTTCGGTATAACGCATCGCAGCGGGCGCGTCGCCGTCGATACTTCCAAAGTTTCCTTGCCCATCCACCAACATATAACGCAACGAAAACGGTTGTGCCATGCGGACGATTGTGTCATACACCGCCGAATCGCCGTGTGGATGATATTTACCGATGACATCACCGACAATTCTCGCGGATTTCTTATAAGGTTTGTTCCAATCGTTGTTTAATTCGTGCATTGCAAATAAAGCGCGTCGATGCACAGGTTTCAAACCATCTCGCACATCAGGTAATGCTCTCCCCACAATTACACTCATTGCATAGTCCAAATAGGACTGGCGCATTTCATCTTCTATATTAACGGGAACGGTTTCTTTGGCTAACATTATTGGATACTCTCAGCAAATAGTTGCTCTAAATTTTTCTCACCAACAATATCAACGTCCATTTTAGTGATCTGTAAAATATAATGCTTATTTAACATTCGCTGACTTTGTTTTCTTTCGATTAAGGTAATAAAAGGATGCGGTTGATTGATAAATTCAACAAAACTTTGCGTTTCTGGTATTAAAACCACGCCTTCTAAAACTTTACCGTTTTGCATTTCTAAACGCACGCCGACTTTTTTGATTTTCATACACCGATCTTTGTTAATGCTTGTTCTAAACGTTGTAAGACTTTTTCTTTGCCGATCAATTTCAACGTAATATCAATTGATGGTGAGGAAGTTCCTCCCGTAATTGCAACTCTTAAAGGTTGCGCAACCTTACCCATTTTGAGTTCTAATTTCTCAGAAACTTCTTGAATAATCTGATGCAACTTTTCAACTTCCCAATCTTCAAGTTTTTCAAACATTTCTTTTAATTCTTTTAACGGGGCTTTCGCTTCAGGTTTCAAATGTTTCATTGCTGCTTCGTTGTAATCTATTGATCCGTAAAAGAAACAACTTTGATCCGCCATTTCTTTAAAAGTCTTCGCCCGTTCTTTTTGAGCATTAAATAAATCAATCGGCAATGTTTCAACTGGGATATTTAAGGCTTTCAAATGTTCTTTTAAAATACCCGCCATCCGTTTCGGCAATGTTTCAACTGGGATATTTAAGGCTTTCAAATGTTCTTTTAAAATACCCGCCATCCGTTCTGGATCGCCCGTTTTCATATAATGTTGATTGAGCCAGTTTAATTTGTCTGGATTAAACGCTGCCGCCGATTTGCTCACATGGGCAAAATCAAAATCTTTAATCATTTCTTCAATTGAAAAGATTTCTTGATCGCCATGTGACCAACCCAATCTCACCAAATAATTTAATAAGGCTTCTGGCAAATAACCGTCTTCTTGATATTGCAATACACTAACTGCCCCGTGTCTTTTAGAAAGTCGTTGCCCATCAGAACCCAAAATCATGGGGACGTGTGCATATAAAGGCAAATTTGCATTTAAGGCTTTTAAGATATTGATTTGTCTAGGCGTATTATTAACATGATCATCACCACGAATAACGTGCGTAATTTGCATATCATAATCATCAACAACCACCGTGAAATTATAAGTCGGAGAACCATCAGATCGAGCAATAATCAAATCATCTAGTTCTTGATTTTGAAATGAGATCATTCCTTTAATTAAATCCTCAAATACGACTGCGCCGTCTTCTGGATTTTTGAAACGAATAACGGGTTTTATACCTTCGGGCGGATTCTTTAAATGTCGACAATGTCCATCATAACGAGGTTTTTGTTTATTTTCTTTTTGTTCTTCACGCAAAGTTTCTAAGCGTTCTTTTGAGCAATAGCAATAATAGGCTTTGCCTTCATCTAAAAGTTGTTGTAATACTTCTTTATAACGAGGAAACCGTTGAGTTTGAAAATAGAGGATTTCATTATCATGATTCAAATTCAACCATTTCATACCGTCGATAATTGCCTGCACTGATTCTTGGGTAGAACGTTCTAAATCAGTATCTTCGATGCGTAAAATGAATTCACCGCC
>DYRG01000012.1:9484-22969 GCA_020718845.1 Thiomargarita sp. | reverse complement strand
TTAAATTCTTTCACAAATATTTGTGCGGGCAATAAACGTTGAAAGTGCAAACCGCGTTGTTCAAATAACGTTTGATAATAAGCAACTTGTTTTAAAGAAGTTTGAGCGGGTTCACAGTCAATTTTATACGCTTCTTTTACTAATTTATTAAAGAAAATCGGATCAAGTAATTCTTCAATGATTTCCACTTCTGGCAATTGCTTAAATCCCGTTCCTAAAATTACAATTTTTGATTGATATAAATTTAATAATGATGCCATTTGAGCAACTTTAGTTGTTCCACCCGCTGGAAAGATTTGTATTAAAGGTAAATTTGGCTTTTTTAATTTCAAAAATTCATACATAGTTTGTAAATACAAATAATCGCTTAACTCTTCTACAATTAAAGAAATGTGATGATATTCAAAGAGTTGCGTTATTAATTGTTGGCTTGATGATATTTGTAAAGGAAAGCGTGTTTTTAAATCTCCTTCGTGAGTTTTTCCAATGCAAGTATGTTGTTGATGATCAAAAAAAACGGTATGTACTGTTCCCGCATTTGGTGCAATCATAAAAGGCGAATGCGTGGTATAAATTAATTGATTATTGAAATACTCACTGAAATGCGTCATCAAATCTTGTTGCGCACTCGCGTGCAAATGTAAAGCGGGTTCGTCCAATAAAAGAAAAGCGGGTTTATTTTCAGCATCGGCAGCAAGCATAATGTAAAATGAAAAAAACCATTTAAAACCACGACTTCTTTCATCTAAATTGATTTCTACATCATACACATCATTAGGATCAGCAATTAAAGTATCAAAATGCTCAGCATCTAAATGAAAACGCACTTTTAAAGGACGATCTTTCCACAAATTTCTAATCTTTTGCGTAACAATTGCTCCCGCTCGATTCGTTAATAATTGCCGATATTGATAATCCGTCATTAAATATTTAGATAATTCAGAGGGTTCTAATTCTGCAACTTTACATAATTTTAAGAAATTTTGCTCTGATTCATCTAATTGATTTTTCTCAGAATGTTGTAAGAAACTTCTTAAATTTTGATGACCTTTTAATTGCGGATATTCATTCAAATAAATAAACACCGGCAAATGAGATTCTAACCATTGCAAGGCTTGTTTAAATAAGGGCGCATCAGAAATAATTTCTTTTGCATGATCTTCAATATTTTGTAATTGCAATAAAGCCGCATCAGAAATCTCTAATTTCAAAGGCTGACAACTTTGACGAAATACCATGATTATTTTTAAGATTCTAATCGCCCAATCTGCCGCATTTTCTAATCCCGTTGCAACCTCATGCACTAAAATATTTAAAGAACGCGCAGCTTTTTCAATGATTGTTTTATCATTATGATCTTTAAGAAGATTTTTAAAATGACGTTCAAATCCTCTTAATTGTTTTTCAATGCTTTCTTTATTAACTTCTAATGCGGGTAAATTCAACAACGTAAAATGACGAACGGCTTGATAAGAACGTTCAATGCAAATTTCTTTGATATTAATAGCACGAGGAAAGATTTTTCCTAATTCAAGTTGTTCGGTTTCTGAAAGCAACCACCATGTTTTAATCATTGGGGCTTGTTCATTGAAATCTACTTTAGATTTCCAACGCGGAAAATCTCGCAAATAAGATAAAGATTTCAAACCTTCAGGGGGATTTAAACTATGCAAGGCTAATAAAATATTTGTTTTACCGCTTTCATTACGACCGACTAAGGCATTTTTTTCGTTCAAATTGACAAAACCACTATTTTCAATCGAACGATAATTAAAGATTTGAAATGCCGTTAATTGCATAATTTTCCTTTTTTTATTTCATTTTAACTGCGGCGAGTATCTAAGGCTTCGCGTAATGCTTCACCAATAAAAATTAATAATACTAAAGTTACCACTAAAACAGAGAACGGCATTAAAGAAAGCCACCACGCCATAATATTAGCTTTTCCTTGCGCTAATAATTCACCCAAACTTGGGGTTGTGGGAGGAACACCTAATCCTAAATAATCTAAACTTGTTAATGCGACAATTGAACCACTAATTCTAAATGGGAGAAATGTAATGACGGGCGTTAAACTATTGGGCAATAAATGCTTCCACATCAATGAGATATTAGATAAACCTAAGGCTTTTGCAGCTTTGACGTAATCCATGTTTCTCGCACGGAGAAACTCCGCTCTTACATAATCTGCTAATCCCATCCAACCAAATAATGAGAGCAAAATGATTAATAATAAAACACTTGGATTAAAGATTGCGGCAAAGATAATTAATAGATATAATTCAGGCATTGATCCCCATACTTCCATAAAACGTTGAAATGTTAGATCAACCCATCCGCCAAAATAACCTTGTAATGCGCCCGCAATTACGCCAATTACGACACCAATTACCGTTAAAACGAAAGCAAATAAAACCGATAAACGAAAGCCGTAAATTAAGCGAGCTAAAACATCACGTCCTCGATCATCTGTTCCAAGAAAATTATCGGCAGAAGGTTTGGCGGGATGAGGATTTTGTGAGGAATAATTAATGCTGTTGTAACTATATTTATTAAAAGGAAAAATTACCCAATTTCCATTATTATTTAATTTGTCTTTAATGAAATCGTCGTTGTAATCGGCTTCGGTATCAAAATCTCCGCCGAAAGTTTTCTCTGAATAAGTTTTTAACAAAGGGAAATAATATGAGCCTTGATAATGAACCAAAAGAGGTTTGTCATTGCTCAAAAATTCTGCGAACAAACTTAGCACAAATAAAATCGCAAAAATCCATAAACTAATAAACCCACGTCGATTAGATTTGAAACGTTGCCAAGCGCGTTGTGAAGGGGTAGAAATCGTTGAATTATTCATATTTGTTTCTAAAAAAACTAAGTATCCTTTCTTATCAGAAATGCTATAATTAAAATTTTTGTTACCACAAGGAAAACAACTAATGGCAAGAGTCTATAATTTTAGTGCAGGTCCAGCGATGATTCCAGAAGTCGTCCTGCAACGCGCCAAAGAAGAAATGTTAGATTGGCAAGGGTCTGGAATGTCGGTGATGGAAATGAGCCATCGCGGTAAAGAGTACGTTTCCATTGCGCAACAAGCCGAAGCTGATTTACGCGAATTATTGGCAATTCCTAGCAATTACAAAGTCTTATTTTTACAAGGCGGCGCATCATTGCAATTTTCGATGATCCCCATGAATTTATTACGCGGCAAAACTTCTGCGGATTATATCAATACGGGCGAATGGTCGAAAAAAGCCATCAAAGAAGCCCAAAAATTCTGCGAAGTCAACGTCGCTGCGTCCTCTAAAGACACCAATTTTAGCACAATTCCAGCCCGCAATACATGGAAACTCAATCCTGATGCGGCTTACGTTCATTACACCCCCAATGAAACGATTGGCGGCGTTGAATTTCAAGATATTCCCGAAGTTGGAAATGTTCCTTTAATTGCAGATATGTCGTCAAACATTTTATCTCGCCCCATTGATGTGAGCAAATTTGGTTTGATTTACGCGGGTGCTCAAAAGAACATCGGACCTGCTGGAATGTCAATTGTAATTATTAGAGAAGATTTGATCGGACAAACCATTTCAAATACGCCCTCAATGTTAGATTACAAAATCCACGTCGATGCAGAATCAATGTATAACACGCCACCGACTTATACTTGGTATTTGGCGGGATTGGTTTTCAAATGGTTGAAAGAAAATGGTGGCTTATCTGCAATGGCTGCAATCAATCAACGCAAAGCAGAAGCATTATACGCGGCAATTGATCAATCAAGTTTCTATAATAATCCTGTAGAAAAATGCTCACGTTCGTGGATGAATATTCCTTTCACGTTAGCGAATGCAGAATTAGATAAAACATTTCTAGCCGAAGCAAAGAAAGAAGGTTTAACAACGTTAGCGGGACATCGTTCGGTTGGAGGAATGCGTGCGAGCATTTATAATGCAATGCCTGAAGAAGGGGTTCAAAAATTGATTTCTTTTATGGCGGATTTTGAGAAACGCAACGCTTAAAATCGTTAAAAATAAAAACCGTAATTAGTTGATTTAATTGCGGTTTTTTTATTTTAAGTCATTAAAAATGAGATTAAACACAACCAGTGGGTTTGGGTAAGCCAGCGTAACGCGCACCTTGTTTGGCGGGTCCGTAAGGAAATAAACCGTACAAATATTTGCTATCGGATTTGTCTTTGCCGAGTTTTTCTTTGACGACTTTGCTCAAAATGCGCATTGCGGGGGCGATGCTATGTTCTTGATAATAGTCACGCATCAAATTAATAACTTCCCAATGTTCGTCGGTGAGTGTCAAATTATCCTTTTCTGCCAAATAGTTAGCTAAATCGCTATTCCAATCATTCAAATTAACTAAATAGCCTTGCGGATCGGTGTCGATGAGTTGACCGTTGATGTCGAGTTGCATAAGATGCCTCCTAAATGTTGAGTAAATTACTAAGGATTTTGGCGTAAAGATAAGCTAATAGTTGACTAATGTCAAGGGTTATCGGCAATATCATCAACATCGAACGCATTATCGGTTAAAATGATCCCCAACTTGAAAACATTTTTCTTTTTATCGTTGATTTATTTAGAGATGACCATGACCGCAGCCATTCCCGACGACCTTCTTTCGCAAACCACGCAACTTAGCAGCGAGGCTCTGCAACCTTTTTCTGGTTCACGCAAAATCTATGTGACCGGCAGCCGCCCCGATGTGCGTGTGCCAATGCGGGAGGTCGCGTTGTCGGACACCCTGACACCGCATGATTCGCAACCTAATGATCCCGTTACGATTTATGATACGACAGGGCTTTATAGCGATGCCGACGCGCACATCGATTTGCAAAAAGGTTTGCCGTCGATTCGAGAAAGATGGATTTTAGAACGTAATGATACAGAGCAATTAATCGAGCAAAGTTCACAGTTTGGTCGCCAACGTTTAGAAAATAACTTATTGAATTTTTTGCGTTTTCCAAACATCAAAAAACCGCGTCGTGCAAAATCGGGACAAAACATAACCCAATTACATTATGCGAGAAAAGGCATTATTACCCCAGAAATGGAGTTTATTGCAATTCGTGAAGGTTTTAGTCCTGAATTTGTGAGAAACGAAGTTGCGCAAGGACGAGCAATTATTCCCGCCAATATTAATCATCCTGAATTAGAACCGATGATTATTGGGAGAAACTTCCTCGTTAAAATCAATGCAAATATCGGTAATTCTGCGCTGTCTTCGTCGATTTCTGAAGAAGTCGAAAAAATGATTTGGTCAATTCGTTGGGGCGGCGATACGGTGATGGATTTGTCGACGGGCAAAAATATTCATGAAACCCGCGAATGGATCATTAGAAATTCTCCCGTTCCGATTGGCACAGTTCCTATCTATCAAGCCTTAGAAAAAGTCGACGGCAAAGCAGAAGAACTTACTTGGGAAATCTTTAGAGATACTTTAATTGAACAAGCAGAGCAAGGGGTCGATTATTTTACAATTCATGCGGGTGTAAAATTACAATACATTCCTTTGACCGCGAAACGAGTGACGGGCATTGTTTCTCGAGGCGGTTCGATTCTTGCTAAATGGTGTTTGGCGCATCACAAAGAAAATTTCCTCTATACTAATTTTGAGGAAATGTGCGACATTATGAAAGCCTACGACGTAAGTTTTTCTTTAGGCGATGGATTACGTCCTGGTTCAATTGCCGATGCAAATGATGCAGCACAATTTGCTGAATTAGAAACCTTAGGTGAATTAACCAAAGTTGCTTGGAAACATGATATTCAAGTGATGATTGAAGGACCTGGTCATGTTCCTATGCACTTGATTAAAGAAAACATGGATAAACAATTAGAAGTTTGTCATGAAGCACCGTTTTACACCTTAGGTCCATTAATTACAGATATTTCACCAGGTTACGATCATTTTAGTTCAGGAATTGGGGCGGCAATGATTGGTTGGTACGGGTGTGCAATGTTGTGTTATGTAACCCCTAAAGAACATTTAGGATTACCAAACAAACATGATGTAAGAGAAGGCATTGTAACTTATAAGATTGCAGCGCACGCGGCGGATTTGGCGAAAGGTCATCCAAATGCTCAAATTCGAGATAATGCAATGTCAAAAGCACGATTTGAATTTCGTTGGGAAGATCAGTTCAATTTGAGTTTAGACCCGCAAAGAGCGCGTGACTTTCATGATCAAACTTTGCCAAAACAATCAGCGAAAACTGCGCATTTCTGTTCAATGTGTGGACCGCATTTTTGCTCAATGAAAATTACGCAAGATGTTCGTAATTTAGCGGAACAAGGCTTAAAGGAAAAGTCCGAAGAATTTCAAAAACTTGGTGGACAGATTTATAGCTAAATAACTTAGGAATTGTAATATGGAAACTAATAGCCCAGATCAAGAAAATAGTTACAATGAAGTTTATTTGAATGGGTTATTAGTTCGAATTTCTGGACTTGAAAAAGAACAAAAACTTTCTAGGGAACAAATTCAACGTTTAGCTGCTGACAAAAAACATATTAAAGAAATGTTGCATAATCTTGCAAAAGAAAAGAATAATATTAAAAATCGGCATGAGCAACAAGAATCTATGAATGCTAGTTTAATTATTGAAATTCAGAACAAATCTTTAGAAGAAAAAAAGCTCCGACAACAAGTTGAACAGATTCAAAAACAAGCCGAAGAAGAAATTCAACGTTTGAGAAAAGAACGTGATGCAGCCTTAGCGTTAATTGAAGGAAGAACCGCAAAACAATCTTTCTATAAACAATATAGTCAATTGATTTTTATTACTATTTTAATTTTCATGATTCTTCTTTCTGTTAGTATTTGGTTACTTATTTAGTTTAATAAATTATGAAACAACTCACTTTTTATGATATAACAACTGCCGCTGGAAGTTTGAGTGTAGCTTTATTTTTTTCTTTTATGCTGCACTCTCTATTTTTGACGACAAAATTTGAGTACAAACCCAGTTTTCAAACCGATACCAAATTGGATATTGTTTTAGTGCAAACGAAAACCAATAAAACGCCTAAAGATGCAAAATTTATTGGTCAAGCAAATCAAGATGGGGGAGGTATTGATAATGAAGAAGAACGTGCTAAAACGCCTGTGCGTGCGCCATTTCATGCGTTTGAAACAAATGTGGTCACAACGCCTTTTCCATTTCAACAAATGGCACAATCTCAATCTGAACAATCACAAATAATTACCACCAATGATTCAGATTTTAAAATAAAACAACAGCAAAATCAAAATGATATAAATGCTAAAATTCAAAAAACAGGTGAAGATTTACAAAACACACCTGATATGCCAATAAATGAAAGTGATTTCTTTAAAAACCAAAGAACCATGATTGCAAGTATTCAAAGCGATTCAGATGAAAAATACCAAGAATTTAAAAATCGTCCACCACATAAGATTATTGGTGCAAAAACGAAAGAAGTTCATCACGCAAAATACATGAATGAATGGATTAAAAAAGTTGAACGCATTGCAATAAGTCAAAAGCCACCTAAAGCATTAAAAAAGAGATTGAAAGGATCGTTAATTGTTAAAGTTTCTTTTCGTTCAGATGGCACATTGTATGGCATTGAAATATTGCAAAGTTCTAAAAATAACGTTTTAGATGATTACACATTACAAATTGCTCGATTAGCGACCCCTTTTAAACCTTTTGAAAAAGAAAAGAAAATTTTAGAAGAATTAGGGCAGCAAGGTATTTTAGAAATTGTAAGAACTTGGAAGTGGAATTTAAACCCTCAATCCTCAAATAATGATTCAGAAGAAAGTACCCTAAGTGTCGAATGAAAAAGTTTTTTAATATCGCGGGACCTTGTCGCGCAGAATTACATTACATGATTGATCCTTTACAGCGATTGGAAGGTGTGCAAATGTTGATTGAAGAACAACATTATTTTGCATTGCACGCGCCTCGACAAACAGGTAAAACAACTTATATTTTTTCTTTAATGCAACAATTGAACAAACAAGGTCGTTATACGGCTTTGATGGTGAATATTCAAACCGCCGCAGATGCTCGAGATAGTCGTGAAGCAATGCGAATGGTTGCCGCAGCAATTTATCGTCAAGCAACTGCGTATTTGTTAGAACCCGAATGGCCCGCTCGAGTGACAGAGAACGACACCAAATTTGATAATTTGCCAGACTATTTGAGCGATTGGGCACGACATAACCGTCGACCGATTGTTTTATTTATAGATGAAGTCGATGCATTACATGAGGAATTTTTATTAGTTTTGTTACGTCAATTACGCGCTGGTTTTGAAATGCGTCCGCGTGGTTATCCACAATCAATTATATTAGTAGGATTGAGAGATGTTCAAGAGTACAAATTCCATCGTGCAGATAATCATCCTAGCTTTAATAATGGAGGCTCTCCGTTCAATGTAAAAAGTGTTTCATTATTATTACCAGAATTTAGTTTTACAGAATTAGAATTACTATTATTGCAACATACCCATGATACGGCGCAAATTTTCTCAAATGAAGTTAAGCAATGTATATTTCAATTGACGCAAGGACAACCTTGGTTAGTAAATGCTTTAGTTAATCATATTTTAACTAAAAAATTACATAATAATACAAAACAAATCATTTCTGTACAACACGCAATGCAAGCAAAAAATGAATTATTACAAAATCGTAATGTTCATTTGTATGATTTGGTCAGTCGTTTGCATGAAGTACCTATAAAATTAGTAGTAGAATCAATTATTAACGGTGAAGCTCCCGATTTCACACAATTAGATGATGCGTTAGCTTATGCGAGAAGTTTAGGATTAGTTGCTCGACATCCACCAATCCAATTTTCGAATCCGATTTATTTAGAACTTACATTGCGTGCTTTAAGTGCAGCATTTCAAGAATCTTTAGCAGATGATTTAGTAAATGTTTCAAAATATTATAATAAGGAACAAAAACAATTAAATGTCGATGATATGTTGACCGCATTTCAACGTTTCTATCGACGTTATGCAGAAGTTTGGTTAAGTCGCTATGATTTCAAAGAAGCAGGTCGCCAATTGATGTTCTTTGCATTTTTGTTTAGAATTGTAGAAAACAATGCAGAAATAAAATGGGATATGTCGGTAGGAAGCACCCGTTGTAATTTATGTATTGATTATGGTGAGCAAAAGATTGCAATTACTTTAAAACTAAGACAAGATAATTTTGCAAGAGATGAAGGTTTAGAACAAGCAGCCCGTTACGCGGATACCCAAGGCTTAGAAAATTGCTTTCTCATTTTATTTGACGTGTTTTGGGAAGAACGCATTTATCGTGAAATTGTAGCCATAGGAAATATAAAGGTTACTTTGCTAGGAATGTAATATGCCTAACTTGCTCATTGTTGATGATAGTCGTACTTCCCGATTGCTTATTCAAGAAATGACTAAACAATTACGTCCAACGTTTCAAATTGTTGAAGCGTGCGATGGAAAAGATGCGTTAAGAAAACTTAATCATTTAAAAGAATTATTAACCTTTGCAACTATTGATATGTATATGCCTGGAATTGATGGTTTAACTTTAGCATCGGTGATAAGAATGCGTTATCCAGAAGCCTATTTGGGATTAGTAACAGGCGATACCGATCATTTGGATTTTGAAGATATGAAAAGATTGGATGTAAGTTTAATAAAAAAACCAATTAGTAGCGAGAAACTCCTCGCTTTTTTTAACCAATCCAGAAACTATTTGGAGTAATTTCATGACCGCGCAGATTTTAGATGGAAAAGCCACCGCTTTAGAACTAAAAAACACTATTAAAAAACAAGTCGAACAACGCTTAGAAAAAGGTTTAAATAGACCAGGGTTAGCGGTAATTTTAGTTGGGAGCAATGCCGCTTCACAAGTCTATGTAAATAGTAAGCGTAAATCTTGTGAAGAAGTGGGTTTTTTATCAAAGGCTTATGATTTACCGATTACAGTTTCTCAATCAGAACTCCTTGATTTAGTTGATCAATTAAACAACGATCCAGAAATTCATGGCATTTTAGTGCAACTTCCTCTCCCAAATCATATTTCTGCGGATACCGTTATTGAACGTATTTCTCCTTATAAAGATGTTGATGGTTTTCATCCTTATAATGTGGGTCGTTTGGCGTTGAAAATGCCATTGCTGCGTTCTTGCACACCAAAAGGAATTATGACGTTATTAGCGAAAACAAATATCGCATTAGCAGGATTAGATGCAGTGATCATTGGACAATCAAATATTGTAGGTCGTCCGATGGCATTAGAACTTTTAGCAGAACGTTGCACAATTACGGTTTGTCATAGTAAAACAAAAAACTTAGCCGACAAAGCAAAGCAAGCCGATATTTTAGTAGTTGCAATTGGAAAAGCTGAATATGTTTCTGGGGATTGGATTAAAGAAGGTGCAATTGTGATTGATGTAGGTATGAATCGTTTAGAGAATGGTAAATTAGTCGGCGACGTTAATTTTGCCGAAGCTGCTCAAAAAGCCGCATGGATTACGCCTGTGCCAGGTGGTGTTGGTCCAATGACGGTTGCAACTTTATTAGAAAATACGTTATTGGCAGCTCAATTAAGCGCACGATAAAATGGCATTTGAAGCGAAGAGTTTTTTGCGTAATGTGACACACAAACCAGGTGTGTATTTGATGTTTAATCAAGAGAACAAAATTCTCTATGTTGGCAAAGCAAAAAACTTAAAAAAACGCTTGAGCAGTTATTTTAGAAATTCAGAACAATTATCGGCGAAAAATCGAGCATTAGTTGCGCAGATTTCTTTTATTGAAACCGCGATCACTCATACAGAAACTGAAGCGTTAATTTTAGAAAATACTTTAATTAAAACATATCAGCCGCCTTATAATATTTTATTGCGTGATGATAAGAGTTATCCGTATTTGTATTTATCGCAACATTTGTTTCCTCGTTTAACATTGCATCGTGGTACAAAACATCACAAAGGTCGTTATTTTGGACCTTATCCGAATGCAAAAGCCGTTTATGAAAGCGTGCAATTATTACAAAAATTGTTTCAATTGCGTTTGTGTCGGGATAATTTTTTTGAGCATCGATCCCGACCTTGTTTGCAATATCAAATTAAAAGATGCAGTGCGCCATGTGTAGGTTTTATTGATGAAGAACTATATCAAGAAACAGTGAAAGATGCGGTTTTATTTTTAGAAGGAAAAAATCAACTAATTATTGATAAATTAATTCAAAAAATGCAACAAACATCGGATAATTTAGAATTTGAAAAAGCCGCTTTTTTTCGTGATCAAATCGCATATTTAAAACAATTACAAACTAAACAATATGCCGATATTGAAGAGCAAATCAATTTAGATGTGGTAATTTGTTATTTAAATAATTCAACGGCGTGCGTGCAAATTTTGAGCATTCGTGATGGTCGACATTTAGGAAGTCGAGGTTATTTTCCAAAACATATCGAAGGCGCAGAAGAAAAAGAAATTTTAGCAGCGTTTTTATCGCAATATTATTTGCAGAAAAATCAAGAGATTCCAGATGAAATCATTGTTAACTTATCATTAGAAGAAACGCCGTTATTAATTGAAGTTTTAAGTGAACACGCAGCTAGAAAAATTCAAATTCGTGATAAAGCTTGCGGCGTGAAAGAAAAATGGTTAGAAATGGCAATAGAAAATGCAAAAGTTAATATAGAACAACACAAACCCACTCAATATCGAGAAAGATTAAGTGATTTTGCTTTAAAATTAGGATTAGAGTTTTTACCACAACGTATTGAATGTTTTGATATTAGTCATTTGCAAGGGGAAGCAACTGTGGCTTCTTGTGTGGTATTTGATGAGAATGGTGCACGACATCAAGATTATCGACGATTTAATATTCAAAATGTTATTGCTGGCGATGATTGTGCAGCAATGAAACAAGCATTACAACGGCGTTATCAACGTTTAACCGAAGAAAATGGAATATTGCCAGATATTTTGTTAATTGATGGTGGAAAAGGTCAATTACATCAAGCACAAATCATTTTAGAAGAATTGCAATTAAATCAAATAATTATCATTGGGATTGCCAAAGGTGTCACAAGAAAAGCAGGTTGGGAAACGTTGTTTTTAGCAGGTGAAGAACAACCTTTTACATTTCCAAAAGAATCACCCGCATTACATTTATTGCAACAAATTAGAGATGAAGCGCATCGTTTTGCGATTACAAATCATCGACAACAACGCACAAAACAACGCAAAGCCTCTAGTTTAGAAAATATTGAAGGAATTGGTGCAAAACGGCGGCAATTGTTATTAAAACATTTTGGAGGATTACAAGGTGTTAAAAAAGCTGGCATCGAAGATTTGAAACAGATTTCTGGGATTAGTGAGCAACTTGCTAAAAAAATTTATGAGCATTTTCATGAGCAATAAACGTTATTAAATAGTGAATTAAAATGAGCTTACCCATTATTTTAACTTTGTTAAGAGTTGTTTTAGTTCCAATCTTTGTCGTTTTTTACTATTTGCCTGTTTCATGGTCGCATACAGCGGCACTAATTGTGTTTTTAATTGCCTCAATTACCGACTGGTTTGATGGTTATTTAGCACGCAAATGGAATCAAACCTCTGATTTTGGCGCATTTTTAGACCCCGTTGCCGATAAATTGTTGGTTGTAGCGGTGTTGATTGCCCTCGTCGAACATTATGCGACTTTGTGGATTACCGTCCCGTCGATGATCATTATTGGGCGAGAACTGGTGATTTCGGCGTTGCGCGAATGGATGGCTGCCGCCGGACAACGTGAATCCGTCGCGGTTTCTAACCTTGGCAAACTTAAAACCACTATGCAAATGGTCGCAATGGGGTTTTTAATTTATGAATATCCTTTGTTTAATATAATCCCCGTAAAATCAATTGGTTATATTTGTTTGTATATTGCCTTAGGTTTAACGGTGTGGTCGATGTGGTGGTATTTGCGGGCGGCATTAACCACGCTGTCTGTAAAGAGCGACAAATAAACGCTATTGTCTACGCACAAGATTTATTTTCAAAATCATTAAAAATTGTCTGTCACTCCCGACAGACGCGCTAGTTAAATGACGTGATTTGGCACTTTGAGACTTGGCACTACCCTTGCTCACTAGAATGGCGCGTCGGATGGCATTGAAATTTATCTCGCCATCATGTACAGTTCGATTTCCTTTTTACTTAAACTAAACTCATTTTCGGAGGCATCATGAAAAAAACATTAACCGCTATCGTTCTCTCTGCTTTAACCGCAACCGCTTTCGCTGCTGAACCTGCTAAAGATATGAAAGGCATGGAAGGCATGAAAGGCATGAAAGGCATGGAAGGCATGAAAGGCATGGAAGGCATGAAAGGCATGGAAGGCATGAAAGGCATGGAAGGCATGAAAGGCATGGAAGGCATGAAAGGCATGGAAGGCATGAAAGGCATGGAAGGCATGAAAGGCATGGAAGGCATGAAAGGCATGGAAGGCATG
>DYRG01000012.1:0-9384 GCA_020718845.1 Thiomargarita sp. | reverse complement strand
AAGGCATGAAAGGCATGGAAGGCATGAAAGGCATGGAAGGCATGAAAGGCATGGATGCTAAGAAAGATGCTAAACCAGCTGAAGCTCCTAAGAAATAATTTCTTGAGTCTTGCTATTTACTAGGGAATTTCCCATGAAAAAACATTTAGCTGTGATATTAGCTGCATTGTTAGCGGGTGCATCTATCAATACTGTGATGGTTTCCTCTGTCTTTGCTAAAGAAGCGGCTGCTGAAGAGTCAGACAAAAAAGCAGACGGCAAGAAAGCAGACAAGAAAGCAGACAAGAAAGCAGACAAGAAAGACGCTGCCAAAGCTAAAAAAGGCGCAGCTAAAAAGAAAAAAACTAGCAAAAAGAAAGAAGCTCCTAAAAAAGAAGATTAATTTCTCTCGCTAGCTATTCTTGATGAAAGGGCAGTTCTTTTAGAATTGCCCTTTTTTCATGCTTAATTAAAAGCAACCACCCCTTTTTTCCAATCAACAGAAATCGTATTTCCACCCACAAACCGACCCGCCAAAATCGCCTGCGCCAACGGATTTTCCAATAATTGTTGAATGGCTCGTTTTAAAGGGCGCGCACCATATACGGGATCAAATCCCACTTTACTTAAATGCGCCAACATTTCCTCTGATACATTCAATTTCAAATTTAACGCATTCAAACGTTGTTGTAATCGTTCAATTTGTAAAGTTGCAATTGCTTGAATATGGTTTTCTGCTAATGGATGAAATACCACCACATCATCGATCCGATTAATAAATTCTGGACGAAAATGTTGCGTAATTATTTCCATCAAAGCGGATTTCATTTGCTCATAATTTTCCTCACCCGCCATATTTTGAATCAAATGCGATCCGAGATTAGAAGTCATTACAATCACGGTATTTCTAAAATCAACGGTTCTTCCTTGCCCATCGGTTAAACGTCCGTCATCTAATACTTGCAATAACACATTAAACACTTCAGGATGCGCTTTTTCTACCTCATCTAATAAAACAACTGAATAAGGTTTTCTTCTCACTGCTTCGGTCAAATAACCGCCTTCTTCATACCCTACATAACCTGGAGGAGCACCAATTAAACGCGCAACCGAATGTTTCTCCATAAATTCTGACATATCAATTCTTACCATTGCTTCATCAGTATCAAATAGGAAATTTGCTAAGGCTTTAGTTAATTCAGTTTTACCCACGCCCGTTGCACCTAGAAATAAAAAAGAACCATTTGGACGCATTGGATCAGATAAACCTGCTCTCGACCGCCGAATCGCATTTGAAACCGCTTTTACGGCTTCACTTTGTCCAATCACTCTTTTATGCAATGCTTCTTCCATTCTTAGTAATTTATCGCGTTCACCTTCTAACATTTTAGAAACAGGAATACCCGTCCATCGAGAAACCACTTCCGCGATTTCTTCTTCTGTCACCGTATTACGCAATAATTGCATCTTTTCTTTAGAGGAATGCTCTGCTGTATGGATTTGTTTTTCTATGTCAGGAATTTTGCCATATTGCAACTCCGCCATTTTAGTCAAATCACCCGCCCGACGCGCAGTTTCCAATTCCATTCGGTATTTATCTAAAGTTTCTTTCAAATGATGAGAACCTTGCACGCTGGCTTTCTCTGCTTTCCAGATTTCTTCTAAATCCGCGTATTCTTTCTCAAGTTTGGCGATTTCCTCATGGAGTTTCTCAAAACGTTTCTTCGATGCTTCATCAGTTTCTTTCTTTAAGGCTTCACGTTCAATTTTCAACTGAATCAAACGCCGATCTAATCGATCCATTTTCTCTGGTTTTGAATCGATTTCCATGCGAATTCGACTTGCCGCTTCATCGATTAAATCTATAGCTTTATCAGGGAGTTGCCGATCGCTGATATAACGATGAGAAAGTATCGCCGCAGAAACAATTGCTGGATCAGTAATTTCTACCCCATGATGCACTTCATAACGTTCTTTCAAACCGCGCAAAATTGCAATCGTATCTTCAACGGTGGGTTCATTGATTAAAACCTTTTGAAATCGCCGTTCTAATGCCGCATCTTTCTCAATATATTTACGATATTCATCTAAAGTTGTTGCTCCAACACAATGCAATTCTCCTCTCGCTAAAGCGGGTTTCAACATATTACCCGCATCCATTGATCCTTCGGCTTTTCCAGCACCCACAACGGTATGTAATTCGTCAATAAAAAGAATGACTTGCCCTTCTTGTTTTGAAAGCTCATTTAAAACCGCTTTCATACGTTCTTCAAACTCGCCGCGATATTTCGCTCCCGCAATCAAAGAACCCATATCTAATGAGAGCAACTTCTTATGTTTCAAACCTTCAGGCACTTCACCATTTATAATGCGTTGTGCTAATCCTTCTGCAATCGCCGTTTTACCCACACCTGGTTCGCCAATTAACACGGGGTTGTTCTTAGTTCTTCGTTGCAAAACTTGAATAGTTCTTCTAATTTCCTCATCACGTCCAATCACGGGATCGAGTTTGCCTTGTTCTGCACGAGCCGTTAAGTCAATGGTGAATTTATCTAAGGCTTGACGGTTCTCTTCTGCATTAGGGTCTTGCACGTTTTGATTTCCTCGCATTTGTTCAATCGCTTGCTCTAAATTTTTCTTATGGATTCCAGCCTTTTTCAAAGCCTCACCAACCGCTCCTTTTTCCTCTAAAGTTGCTAACAAAAACCACTCGCTAGAAATAAATTGGTCTTTATGTTGTTGCGCCAATTTATCAGTCAAATTAAACAAACGATTCAATTCATTAGAAATATGGACTTGACCCGCCGCACCATTTCCCGTAACCTTTGGTAAATTATCGAGAATTTGATTTAAAGATAAGCGTAATTGATTGATATTACAGCCTATTTTTTGCAATAAATTAGGAGTAATTCCTCCTTCTTGATTTAAAAGTGCGATTAAAAGGTGAACGGTTTCAATAAAATTATGATCGCGTCCGATTGCTAAACTTTGCGCATCCGCCAATGCTTGTTGAAACTTGACGGTAAATTTTTCAAAATTCATAAGATTTTCCTCATAAAATTGTTTTAAACTAACGCATACATTGTGTTGAATCGGAGAGAATCAAGATGGTCGACGAAACCCTTTATCGGGAAACTGTGCTGGAAGTTAATGATTTACCTTGTATTTTTAGTAAAGCCTTATTTTTTGGATGTGCAAATTGTGAGTGTGCGCAACGCAAAAATATCGCTGAACGGGAAATTATTGAATGTAATCAATGGATTAAATATCAACAATGCACATTGTTTTGGAAAACATTACAAGAGAAATGTCTTTTTATTCAACCAGTTGGAAAATTGCTTACCCATTCGAAAGCGATGAAAATGCAATGTGGATCAATGCAAAGTTTGCAAGTTGAAATCACGCCAGAAATCACTCAGAAACCCAATGTTGCTCAACTGTTAGAAAAGACTTTAGAAATCTATCAAAACATAGAAAACTTGCCTTATCAAACAATGGTGCGTACTATTACGCATTTTCCTTTTCGTTCACGTCGGAGAAATCAATCATGAATCAGCTTTTAATTTGGGACTTTCCTATCCGTTTTTTCCATTGGTCTTTAGTTATTTTAATGGGAGGTTTGTTTTATACAGGCTTTACAGGAGAAATGGTTTGGCATTTTAAGTTAGCCTATGTTGTTTTAACCCTTATTTTTTTTAGAATTTTTTTAGGTTTTTTTGGAAGCACTTATGCACATTTCAATAGCTTTTTGTTTAACCCTTTAGAAATATTTACTTATTTCAAAAATCTTTTCAATCCACAAATGGAAAAACATTATCTCGGACATAATCCATTAGGTGGTTTGTCGGTGATTGTTTTGTTAAGCCTTATTTTAGCACAAGGGATTTCTGGTTTGTTCACCACTGATGATATTGCAAGTGAAGGCGTATTGTATTCATTAGTTTCGAGCAAAACCGCATCATTTTTTACCACTTTTCACAAAACAAATTTTAACCTAATTATTGCAATGGTGCTCATTCACATTAGTGCAATTTATTTTTATTTGTTTTATAAAAAAGAGAATCTGATCAAACCAATGATTACAGGTTATAAAATCACTGAAGAAAACCCAATTTTGAAACCAGTTAAAATGTGGGTTGCTTTAATATTTCTTTTAATTTCAACCTTGTTAGTTGTAATAATTGTTAATTTACCGATACTTTTGAAATTATTTAAATGAAGCAACTTATTGTTTTACATGACTATTTTGAGCGTGCGGATGGCGGCGGACGGCTGTCAACGCTTTTGGTCAAGGGATTGGATGCGGACTTATGTTATGGTTTCGCATCTTTGCCGCATCCGTTTGTGCAAGGAACATTGCAAAATCCTCAAGAAATTGATTTGAAAGCACAGAGCAACCTTCCTTTGTGGCGGCAATTCAAATTGGCGAGAAATTTTGAGAACAAAACAGAGTTTTTAAACCAATATGAAACAGCCATTTATAGTGGTTTCTATACGCCTTTAGCTGTAAAACAACATTTGAGAGGAAAAAACATTTTATATTGTCATACGCCGCCGCGTTTTATGTATGATCAAAAAACGTTTTATTTGCAACAGTTGCCTTGGATTTTAAGACCATTATTAAATGCGTTCACGAATTGGTTACAACCCAGTTATGAACAAGCGGTCAAAAATATGGATTTAATTATTGCAAATTCTCAAAATATTCAACGCAGAATTAAGCATTATTTGAATGTAGAATCAACAGTAATTTATCCGCCTTGTGAAATCGAACGTTTTTATTGGAACTCGCAAGGAGATTATTATTTGTCGTTTGGGCGACTTGATCCGTTAAAAAGGATTTCTCGAATCGTCGATGCTTTTTTAGAAATGCCCGATAAGAAATTAGTTATTGCTTCAGATGGATCAGAGTTTAATAATTTAAAACAACAGATTGGAAATGCACAAAATATTAGTTTGTTAGGTAAAGTTGATGAGCAAATTTTATTAGAATTAATAAGTAATTGCATTGCAACGATTTACATTCCTAAAGATGAAGATTTTGGAATGTCACCCGTTGAATCGATGGCAGCAGGAAAACCCGTGTTAGGGGTTGCAGAAGGTGGTTTGTTAGAAACGATTGTACATGAAGAAACAGGTTTTTTATTACCTCCTGATCCAAGTGTAGAAATGATTATTCAGGGAATTCATTATTTAACGCCAAGACGGGTATTAGAAATGAAAGAAAGTTGTGAGAAACAAGCGCAACAATTTAGTGTTGAACGATTTTTAAATGAAATGAAAAGGATAATAAAATGAGTTGGTTACATTTTAAAGCTGCACCGCATCGGATGATGTTTTTTAATGGTGCAGTACAAACCATTTTTCCCATGTTATTATGGACTTGGGAATTATTAGCACGTTATCAAGTTGTTCCATTTATTCCTTTGCAAATTCCTGCGCAAAGTTTTCACCTTTTTGTAATGTTATATGGGGTTGTGACGTTCTTTATTTTTGGATTTCTAATGACTACTTATCCGCGTTGGTTAAGAGGGAAAGAAGTTAAAGAAAACCAATATCTTCCCGTATTTTATACTTTAACAACAGGTTGGGTTTTATTTTATATTGGATTATTCATTTCAAAATGGCTTATTTTAGCGAGCGTTTTAATTATTTTTGTGGGTTGGATGATGGGTTTGAAAATTTTATGGAATGTATTTCAACAAGCCCTTTCTCCTAATAAAATTTATGAGAAATATTTGAATGCTGCATTGTTATGTGGTGGTTTAGGAATGCTGAGTTTTGCGATTTGGTTATTTAGTGAGCAAATTATTTGGTTAAATATAAGCAAAGAAATAGGATTATGGTTATTTCTAGTGCCTGTTATTTTCACGGTAAGTTTGCGAATGATTCCATTTTTTAGCAGTATGGTTTTAATGCCTTACAAAGTTGTGCAACCTTTGTGGTGTTTGCCATTTCTAGCGGTTGCGGTTTTTCTTCATACATTGCTGAGTTTATTAAGTTTAAAAGAATGGTTGTTTTTAGTAGATTTACCCTTTGCGGGAATGGTGTTTTATTTGAGCTATCACTGGCAATTCAAAAAAAGTTTCAAAGTTCGCATTTTATCGGTGTTGCACGTTTCCTTTCTAACTTTAGGAATTTCTTTAGTTTTATATGGATTACAAAGTTTAGTTTGGTTGATTTCAAATGTGTGGCTTTTAGACAAAGCACCGTTGCACGCTTTAACGATTGGATGTATTGGAGGAATTTTGGTTGCAATGGCTTCACGAGTCACCTTAGGACATTCGGGAAGACAACTATTTGCAGATGAAGGAACTTGGTGGAGTTTCTGGGGATTACAAGTGACCGCATTTGTAAGAGTGTTCTCAGAAATGGATTTTGCTTTAAATTATGT
Source organism: Thiomargarita sp. (assembly GCA_020718845.1). Taxonomy (GTDB): domain Bacteria; phylum Pseudomonadota; class Gammaproteobacteria; order Beggiatoales; family Beggiatoaceae; genus DYRG01. The sequence goes on along the minus strand of DYRG01000012.1, from coordinate 3,011 downwards.
TTTGTTATTGCTTTCAGTGATGTTATGGTTAGGTTTCTTTGGAATTTGGTTCTTCAAATATGCCTTGATGTATTGGAAACCTCTGATTGATGGTCAAGCTGGATAATTACATTTGTTAGTGAAAAAATTGGTAGTGTATTAAATCTAACTCTTTGAAATACAAAAGGGATTTTAGCACTACCGTTTTATGATAGTTATTTCTTTTTTTCTTTCTTCGCATCGACTTTGATGGGTTGATCTTGATCGGTGAACCATTCTTTGAGTTTCACAAAATCATTTTCATTTAACAAACCCGCCGCTTGTTTCAATTTCAACGTATCTAAAACATACGCATAACGAGATTGCGCATAATTACGTTGTGCTTCTAACAAACGTTGCCGTGCATTAAACACATCTACAGAAGTTCTTGTTCCCACTTCATATCCCGTTTGAGTGGCTTTAAAAGCGGTTTCATTTGAAACTAATGCTTGCTTCGTTGCTTTCACTTGTCCAATATCTGACAAAACCCCTAGAAATGTTTGACGCACGTTTTTTTGAACTTGCCGTCTTTGCTGTTCTAAACGATCTAATGTCTGTGTATATTGGGTTTGTGATGTTTGAATTTGTGCTTTAATTTTTCCTCCAATATCTAAAGGAACATTTAAAGACAATCCAATCATATTTTGACCGCCCGATCTTTTAGTAAGATTCTCACCTTGATCAAAATAACTGTTTTTAGCTGTTGCATTAATAACTGGATAATAACTTGAACGTGCTAATTCAATTGATCGTTGCGCAAGTTCTACATCATTTTGCAAAGCGATAATTTGAGGATTTTCTTTAGTTGCAGTATCCACCCATTGTTCAACATTATTGGGTTCTGGATTTACCAAAGGAATATCATCTTTTAAACGCGATAAATCTTTACGATATTCTCCAATTACTTCACGCAACGCTTCATACGCATTATCTAACGCATTTTGATCACGAATTTCATTAGCAGTTGCTAAATCAAATCCCGCCTTTGATTCTTGAACATCGGTAATTGCAATCAAACCCACTTCAAATCGTTGACGACTTTGCTCGTATTGCTTAGATAACGCTGCTTTAGTTGCTCTCGAGAAATCCAACGTATCCAACGCATTTAAAACCGCAAAATAACGTTCAGAAACTCTCAACATGACATCTTGAGAAGCCGACAAATAAGTTGCTTCAGATTTATCAATACCTTGCAATGTTTGATTTAATGCCAAATTTAAAGAGCGATTATAAACAGGATAATTCAATGTCAAATTATAACCAGAAGAATCACCTGTATCTTCAAATTTCTTATCGAAAGTTTGGAAATAATTTGCATCAAAAGTTGCTGAGAAATTATTATCCGCTTTTGCTTGTGCATGACGCTCTTTAGCAAGTATCCGTTCTTTATCAGCTAATTGAAACGCGGGATCACTATTAATTGCTAATTGATAGAAATCATACAAATTAGCGGCTTGCACAGAATTTGAAAATGCGCAAGCGATTGATAATCCTAATATTTTAAGTTTCATGATTTTAAAAAATAAAAAGATTTGACGGTTGCATTCCAATCAATGGAGGAATATCAGTTTCAAATAAATATTCATTTATCCATTGGGTTTCACTGACTCGGGTAATTAAAATCGCTTGCATAACGGGCAAACGACCAATCACTGCAAACAAACGACCATCAACTTTTAAGGCTTCTTCTAATTCTCTTGGCAAGGTTTCAATTGAACCCGTTAAAACAATCGAATCATAAGATTGTGGCGTTGGAAATTGTTTAAAAATATCGGCAGTTTCAAACGTCACATTTGAGATATTTAATTGTTTCAATCTAGCCGCCGCTTGTTGAGAAAAATCTGCAATTCTATCAATGCTATGAACTTGTTTTGCGGATTTCGCTAATAATGCGGTTAAATAACCACTTCCAGTGCCAATTTCTAATACGGTATCCGTTGATTTCAAACTCAAGTTTTGTAATAAACGACCGGCTAATTTTGGCATTAACATGACTTCACCGTAACCTAAAGGTAAAGCAGTATCTGCGTAAGCGATGTTCTTATGCAAAGGATTAACGAATATTTCTCGAGGAAGTTCTAACATTAAATCCAAAACATCTTGATGTAAAACTTCCCAAGGACGAACCTGTTGTTCAACCATGTTAAAACGAGCTTGTGCAATATCCATAATGTAAAATTCCTGTTAATTAAATGATAAACTATTTCTTCTCATCTTTTTTAGCATCATCCTCAGGCTTTTTCTCAGCATTTTGAGGTGATGCAATGGGAGGAGGTGCATTACAAAACTTATCAACCATTCCTTCAGCTTTTTTAATTTCAGCATCACGTTGTTCAGAAGAAGCGAGTTGTAATTTTTTACTATCTTCTTTATCTGGAATAACAATCTTTTCATTGCTTTTCAACATATCCAACTGACGTTTTGCACTCGAACAATTATGCTCATGCAATTGCTCTGAAGTCATTTTAGTTACATCAACGGGAGGTTGTTTAGATTTTTCTTCTAATTTTTCTTCTTTTTTCTCTGGCGTTGCTGGCTTAGAAACTGGCGGAGGATTATTTGACATTAAAGCCTTTGGTAAATCCATTTGTTTAACATCTTTTGCTCCAGTTGGAGGCGGGGTTTGACTAATCTGAACATTACCCTCTGCATCAACCCATTTATAGGCTTTCTCTGCATACGCGGGTAATATCCAAAAACAACTCATTAAAACAATAAACCATCTTTTCATTATCTTATCCTCATTTCTAAATAGTTGCTTGAAATTTAGCGAATGCGCATTATACCACTCTATTATTTTGATAGGTAAATAAGTAAAATATTTTTGTTTATATTCAATAGGTTATGATTTAATATTTAATAATAGACTTGTATTTTTAGCGATTGTTCTGTAGAATTATTGGTCTTTCAAGCCTGTGTAGCTCAGTCGGTAGAGCAACTGATTCGTAATCAGTAGGTCGGAGGTTCGATTCCTCTCTCAGGCATTATAAATC
>DYRG01000011.1:60658-66245 GCA_020718845.1 Thiomargarita sp. | reverse complement strand
CATCTCTTAAAGATACTCTTTCCTTTATTTTTAATTTTATCTTTTCTCCTTATATCTTCATCTCTTTATAGGTATTATACTATATAAACGTCCAATAATGATGTAACGATGTTCATCATCAGAATGTTCTGGATCGTAGAAATCTAAATAAAACGGATCGTCAAAAACGGTTTTTGCTTCCTCAAATAAAATATCGTGTTTCTTAAAATGAATTTTTGCTTTTTGAGGATTCCATTCGTAACTCATCATAACATCACATTGAGAAAAATAAATGATGCGGTTCTCACCGCATCTTACGGGTTTTGTCAGATGCTTTATTATAAAACAAAAAGAGGACATGAGATAAAACTCATACCCTCTTTTTGTTTAGTTGCTATTAAGGTAATGGTTGAATGCTTTCAATGTGAAGCGTATCAGGTTGGATAGCTAATTGACGCATAATGACGCGATAATTAGAGGGTGGCAATGAAGTTACACCTAAAGGAGTAATCACTACATTAGGAACTTGAACACACATAGTTAATTTTCCACCTGTATCAAATTCATTCGTAGAGGCTTCAAATAAAGCATTTTGAACAAGATGCGAGGGTGTCATTGCAACAAATTTTAATGAAGCTGCATCTACTTTGAAATCATCAACACCGGCAGATTGTTGTAAATTACAACTAAAGGTTGCCATTTGTGAAGACGCTTTACCTGTTAATGGATCAAGTACAGGTAAATCAACGGCTGGAATTGTAGCAATACGAGTGGCAGCATCATATTTCGCTGGGTTTCCACATTCAGTTGTACTAGTTGTTGTAGTACCGCCGCCTGTTGTGCTGCATTTAGGAGTTGCATTGGTAACACTGACAGCTGTTGCACTGTTTGTAGTTGTAGCATTACCTAGTTGTCCATCAGTATTTCTTCCCCAACATTTTACTTCACAAGTGGTTGTTGTTAATGCACAACTATGGAGGTCCCCTGCGGCAAGGCTTGTAATCCCAGTTAAACCTGTAGAAACAGGTAAATTGCTATTAACAGTTGTTCCATTACCTAATTGTCCATCATAATTTTCTCCCCAACATTTTACTTCCCCTGTATTAGTCAAGACACACACATGACCGCCGCCAACTGTAACGGTTTTCAGATTATTTAATCCTGTCACTAAAACAGGAACTTTACTGCTTATTGTTGTACCATTACCTAACTGTCCGTAGCCATTATCTCCCCAGCATTTTAACTCCCCTGTATTTACAATAGCACAACTATTAGCATTTCCACTAGAAATTGCTGTAACTCCGCTTAATCCTGATACAGATACAGGAACACTACTACTCACTTCAGTTCCATTACCTAGTTGTCCATAGCCGTTATAACCCCAACACTTCACAATTCCTACATTGTTTAATGCACAACTGTGAGCACTTCCACTAGAAAGAGAAACAATTCCTGTCAATCCTGAAACAGATACAGGAGTTGCACTATTACTTGTTGGAGATGATGTACCACTACCTAGTTGCCCACTGCTGTTAAGTCCCCAGCATTTCACAGTTCCTATACTGTCTAAAACACAGCTAAATGATCCACCACTGGAAATAGAAATAATATTGTTTAAACCTGTTACTTGCACAGGAAGACTGCTATATATTGTAGGTGCACCACTAGTCATTACTGTAGTTGTATTACCTAATTGTCCTTCTGCCGCTTGTCCCCAGCACCAAACAGTTCCTACATTAGTAAGTGCACAAGCGTGTAAAGAACCCACAGCAACTGCTTTTACATTTGATAAACCCGTTACAGTAACAGGAATACCACTATTTGTTACTGTTCCATTACCTAATTGACCATAGTTATTATTACCCCAGCATTGAACAGTTCCTGAGGATGTCACCATGCAACTAGACCTACCTAAACCCAACGAACCGTCTACATTTGTGGATGCAACCGCACTATTGGGTAATTGAGCAACTAAAAAAATAACACTTGCAATAGATTTTGACAGAAGTGATGGCGTGAACTTACCATTTAATGATGTTACAAGTTCATGCTTCTTTGCATTTAAAGACGACATAATAAATCTCCTGATTGTTAAAAGGTGATTTAAGTATATATCCAATTTTTTAAAAAAGCTAGTAATTTTTAGATGCGGGTAACTTAATGAAAAAATTAACTTTTTAATGAAAAAAACGTAAATTTTTACAATTTTTAATTACCTATTATAGAAACGTAAATTTTTACGTTTTTTAAACACAGTGAAACATAAAAATTTACAATTTTTTTAAATGCAGCAACCCATTAAAAAACTAAATGCTGAATAAACTTGTGTCACTCGATATCCGCCGTCGTGTGAAGAAAATTGTTGAGGTAATTTATTACAGATTCTCTGGATTTGATCTCTTAAAGCAGAATACCCTACTGGACAACTTGGTAATTTAACAATTTCGTCCATTGAATATTGAGGATACTTTAGCAATAATTTGATTGCGTATAATTCTTGAGGAGTGATGTTTCGTAATAGCGATAATCGATATTGCAATGTTTCTCTGCACATTTGCCCATGCTTGTATAACCAACACTGCCAAAAAGGAATACAAGCAAACTCTATTTTTCGTAAATTAGTACTGGTTAGTTTAAATGGTTTTTTATAGCCATTTATGAAATGAAATACCAAGTTTCTACGTTCCCAGTTAGGAATTCGAAAAGCTATTGCTAACACATAATGAATATCGAAAGGAAGGCAGTGTTTCTCGTAAATAGGCGTTTCTAACCATTCTTCATAGGGTTTGATATTATCTGAAATAAAACAATGCCCAACATTGCTTAATGCTAAAGGCGTGAAAGGATCATAGATAATATTCTTTTCATAACTAGGAATAGAACGTTTATCCAGATTATGGACAATACTTGTTAATCCTCCGTCTAACATTCCATTTTCTTTAAGGGTAAATAAGTTCAAACTAAGATAATCAAATTGAAATTCTTTACCTAAACACCTTGTTATAGTTTCCACTGTAAAATTAATGAAGTCGCAGGAATTATCTTTAATTGCTCGAGAAAAGATTTCCTCATTGTAAAGGCACTCAATAGATTTCATAATTTTCCTCCTTTGAAAATAATAATACTGAGTATAACTCGAATTAAAAGGATTGGATTTTCTTATGATAGTGGTTAGAATTGTTAAGGTTTGCGTTGAAAGTTGTTTTCAGCGACACTATAAATTCTATCCATGAACACATAAGGAGACTGTATGACAGTTGAAACCTCGCACGACCTTGATCCCGTCGAAACCCAAGAGTGGATCGAGGCGTTAAATGCCATTCTTACCCATGAAGGCGTTGATCGTGCTCACTTTTTATTGGAATGTTTGATCGATGAAGCGCGACGCAATGGGGCTTATTTGCCGCATTCTGCAAACACCGCCTATCTCAACACGATTCCTCCTCATTTAGAAGAAACTTGCCCGGGTGATTCCGAATTAGAATGGCGTTTGCGTTCTTATATTCGCTGGAATGCAATGGCGATGGTTGTGCAAGCGAATCGTAAAAGCACCGAATTAGGTGGTCATATTGCGAGCTTTGCATCATCCGCGACGTTGTATGATGTTGGTTTTAATCACTTTTTTCACGCCCCGACTAATACACACGGTGGCGATTTAGTTTATTTTCAAGGACATTCTGCGCCAGGAATTTATGCGCGAGCGTTTTTGGAAGGGCGTTTAAGCGAAGATCAATTGCACAAGTTTCGTCAAGAAGTCGACGGCGGTGGATTGCCTTCGTATCCTCATCCTTGGTTGATGCCAGACTTTTGGCAATTTCCAACCGTTTCAATGGGTTTAGGTCCGATTCAAGCGATTTACCAAGCGCGTTTCATGAAATATCTCCATCAACGCAATCTCGCCAAAACTGACAATCGAAAAGTGTGGGCGTTCATGGGCGACGGCGAAATGGATGAACCTGAATCGCTCGGCGCAATCGGCATGGCTGCGCGTGAAAAATTGGATAATTTGATTTTCGTGGTGAATTGCAACCTTCAACGTTTAGATGGTCCAGTTCGCGGAAATGGTAAGATTATTCAAGAACTTGAAGCTGATTTTCGTGGTGCAGGCTGGAATGTCATTAAAGTCGTGTGGGGTTCGTATTGGGACCCGTTATTGGCAATGGACACCCAAGGTTTGTTGCGCAAGTGCATGAATGAAACCTGTGACGGCGAATATCAGAATTTCAAAGCAAAAGGCGGCGCGTACACTCGTGAGTATTTTTTTGGGAAATATCCTGAATTAAAACGCATGGTTGCGCACATGACTGACAAAGACATTTGGCGTTTGAATCGGGGTGGTCACGATCCGCACAAACTTTACGCAGCTTATGCGTCGGCGGTGAAACACACGGGGCAACCCACTGTTATTCTTGCAAAAACTGTCAAAGGTTATGGGATGGGCGCGGCAGGCGAAGGTCAAAACGCGACTCACCAACAAAAGAAAATGGACATTGAATCCTTAAAAGGTTTCCGTGATCGGTTCAATATTCCCGTTTCAGATGACGTGATTGGTGACGCGCCGTTCTACAAACCTGCCGAAGATAGCGCGGAGATGAAGTATTTGCACGCTCGACGTGATGCGTTGGGCGGATATTTACCCGTTCGGAATCGGAATGCAAAACCTTTAGATGTGCCGCCGTTGAGCGCGTTTGATAGCCTTTTAAAAGGTTCGGGCGACCGCGAAATCTCGACCACGATGGCGTTTGTGCGAATGCTCACGACTTTTGTCAAAGATAAGCAAATTGGGCAATACATCGTCCCGATTGTGCCTGATGAAGCGCGGACATTTGGAATGGAAGGTTTGTTTCGGCAATTGGGGATTTATTCATCCGAAGGGCAACGTTACGAACCGCAAGATGCTGATCAAGTTATGTTTTATCGTGAAGACAAAGCGGGTCAAATTCTCGAAGAAGGTATTAACGAAGCGGGCGCGATGTCGTCGTGGATCGCGGCGGGAACGGCATATTCGAACCACAATGTGAACATGATCCCGTTTTATACGTTCTATTCGATGTTTGGATTCCAGCGGATCGGCGATTTAGCGTGGGCGGCGGGCGATATGCAGGCGCGTGGATTTTTGATGGGCGGCACGTCGGGACGCACGACTTTAGCGGGCGAAGGGTTGCAACATCAAGACGGTCACAGTCATTTGATGGCTTCGACCATTCCAAATTGCGTTTCTTATGATCCGACCTTTGGTTATGAATTAGCGGTAATTATTCATGACGGTATGCAACGGATGTATGTCAAACAAGAAAATATCTTTTATTACATCACGATATTAAACGAAAACTACTTACATCCAGAAATGCCAGCAGGGGTTGAAAAAGGGATTTTGAAAGGAATGTATTTATTTCAAAAATCGCCTTTAGAAACCAAAAAACGCGTGCAATTGCTCGGATCGGGTGCGATTTTGAGAGAAAGTTTAGCGGCGGTTGAGTTATTACAAGCCTTTGATATTGCTGCGGATGTTTGGAGCGTGACCAGTTTCAACGAATTACGACGTGATGGTTTAGATGCCGAACGTTGGAATATGTTGCACCCCGAAAGTACGCCTAAAAAACCGTAT
>DYRG01000011.1:0-60558 GCA_020718845.1 Thiomargarita sp. | reverse complement strand
CTAATAAATACATGGTGTTAGGAACGGACGGTTTTGGACGCAGCGACGGACGCAAAAAATTGCGGGAATTTTTCGAAATCGACCGTCGATATATCACGGTTGCGGCATTAAAAGCCCTTGCCGATAAAGGAGAAATTCCTGCATCGACAGTCAGCCAAGCCATTGAAAAATTTGGCATTTCTTCCGAAAAACCCAATCCCACAACAGTATAAAGGAGTCGGTCATGCGTAAAGAAATCACCGTGCCCGACATCGGGAATTTCAAAGACGTACAAGTCATTGAAATCTTTGTAAAAGTTGGCGACACGATCAAAAAAGATGATCCGTTGATCACCCTCGAAAGCGATAAAGCGGCAATGGAAATTCCTTCGACAGAAAGTGGGGTAATTCAATCACTTAGCGTCAAAATCGGCGACAAAATTTCCAAAGGAAGTTCTATTTTAGTATTGGAAGTCATTGAAAATGCTGAAAAATCTACACCACCTCCATTAGAAAAATCTCTCGTTCCCACGCTCGAGCGTGGGAACGAGCCTTCTAGCATTCCAGCGATCAAACCGATCACCGTTCCCGACATTGGGAATTTCAAAGGCGTGCAACTTATTGAAATCTTTGTAAAAGCGGGCGACACGGTTAAAAAAGACGAGCCGTTGGTAACGTTGGAAAGTGACAAAGCGGCGATGGAAATTCCTTGTCCAGAAAGCGGGATAATTCAATCACTTAGCGTTAAAATTGGGGATAAAGTATCGCAAGGTGATGTTTTAGCGATGATTTTATCGAGTGACGCGGCATTGCCAGTACCGCCGCCGTCGCGTGCGCCCGAACCTGTTAAAACGCAAGTTATTGAAAAACCTGAAATTAAAATTCCTCCGCAACCCGTTAAAGTTGATCAATCGCGTCAAATTCCTCATGCGGGACCTGCGGTTCGTAAAATGGCGCGTGAATTTGGTGTTGATTTGAGCAAAGTTAAAGGAACTGGGATTAGAAATCGGATTCTCAAAGAAGATATTCAGTTATTTGTCAAAACCGAACTTTCTAAACCTTCTGCGCCGATTGCAACGGGAGGAAATTTCTCACTGCCAGAAATGCCAATCATTGATTTCTCACAATTTGGAGAAATTGAGCAAAAATCCTTTTCTCGGATTAAGAAACTTTCAGGTCCCGCATTGCATCGAAGTTGGTTGCATATTCCTCACGTCACGCAATTTGACGATGCGGATATTACTGATTTGGAAGATTTTAGAAAAAGTCTGCAATCTGAGGGAGAAAAACGCAAAATAAAACTAACCTTATTAGCGTTTCTCATGAAAGCATCGGTTTCTGCATTAAAAACCTATCCAGATTTTAATGCGTCGCTTTCTCCCGATAAAGAAAGTTTGATTTTAAAGAAATATTTTCATTTAGGGTTTGCAGCCGACACACCAAATGGATTAGTTGTTCCGGTTGTGAGAAATGTCGATCAAAAGAGCTTGTTTGATTTGGCGGCTGAAATAGGACAATTAAGTCAGAAAGCCCGCGACGGTAAATTAACCCCTAATGAAATGCAAGGTGGTTGCTTTACGATTTCTAGTTTGGGAGGAGTTGGTGGAACGGCTTTCACGCCGATTATCAATGCACCCGAAGTAGCGATTTTAGGGGTTTCAAAATCTCAAATGAAACCTGTTTGGCAAAAGGATCAATTTGTTCCTCGTTTGATTTTACCATTATCACTTTCTTATGATCATCGAGTAATTGATGGTGCGCAAGCAGCGCGTTTCACGACCTATTTGAGTTTCATTTTAGCGGACGTTAGACGATTATTAATTTAGTCTTTTGATTCCTCTCAAAATCTCCTAGTTCTCACGCGCCTGCGTGGGAACTTTTTTATTGTCATCTTTATGCAAGTAAATCATAATACACAGATTAAAACCCATGTTAAAAAATGGAGAAGGCAATGGCATTACCAAAATTCATGCAAAAGGGATTAAGTGGGATTTTTCGCACTTTAAAAGCGTTAACGCCGGTTGATTTTAAAAACGCGCTTGAAACCTTGGAACAGCATTTCACTTTAACCGCGCAAGAAATTGCGATTGCCTATCAACGGAGTTTTGAGCAAGCCTTAAAATCTATTGAAGCGGGTGTGACAGGAAAGTTTTCTATTTTACAGAGCAACTTGCTCAAAGAATTTGCGGATCAAGTCAATGAAACTTATGTATCAAATTTCCTTCAAATAGAAAACTTAGATTTGAATGAATTGATCAAAGAATTACAGATTGCAAATGGGCTTTTATTAAAAAATAAAGAAGCCTTATTTGGGGGTGATCAATCGGTGATTTCTGAAAAAGAACTTGCGGGATTATTGAGAGATGAGGAATCTTTAGCAATTACCGATTTGGTTTTAAATGACATTGCTCAACAAATGACGCTTTCTGAAAACGTTAAAAAGTTTTTCAAAAGTAATGATTTATTGGGTAAAGCGGTGTTATTTTTCTTAGAAGAGGAACTGCGGCAAAATCAACGTTTTGCAGAAACTTTGAAACATTTAGAACAACGCGGCTTTCGACAAGATGTTAAAAAATTACAAGATCAGCTTTCAGAAATCTTACAACGTCAGGCATTACAACCTCAAATTCAACCGCACGATGAATTTACCCAACACTCCAGCGATAGTTTGCAATTAATTCGACAAGCCGTCGATCAAATCAAACAATTACCCGTTAATAATCCGCAATTTACCGCGTTGGCAATTCATGGCGGGACATTGGTTGCGTCGACGGGAAATGTTTCAATGGCGATGGATTTATTGAAACAAGCGCGTCAAGCAACTTCTAATCAAAGTGAATTGGCGTTGATTGCGTTTAATTTATTTCAACTGCATTTAAAAAACAAGCAATTTGAGTTAGCTTTAACTGAATATCAAACCGCGCTTTCTTTAGAAAAAAACCGTTATGCGTTGCATGAAGTTGATATATATCCGATTGAGAAAATTTTGGGTGCAGGTGGGATGGGCGTGGTGTTTTTGTGTTATTTCAAATTTCAACGCAAAAAAGTGGTGGTTAAATGTTTCTGGAAATCACGCGCTGGCAAAGCCGATGAAATTTTCAAAGAAGCCTTTTTAATGAGTGAAATTGCAGGAGAATTTGTTCCGCAACCTTTACATTATGGTTATGTGGATAATCAGAAACAAAGTCGTGCATATTTTGTGACTGAATATATTGAAAATGCCTTAGATGGTGAAAGTTGGTTGAAATGCAAAGGTAAATTGAGTTTAGAACAAGGTTTGCCCGTTGCATTGTCGATTACGCAAGGATTGCAATTAGCGCATAGTAAAAACTTATTGCATTTGGATTTGAAACCTGCGAATCTTTTATTTCAAGAAGTAGATCAAAAGATTGCCGTAAAAATCATTGATTTTGGATTAAGTCAATTAAGTGATACGGTTTCTCAAACCGCAATGACTCGTCATGCTACGCATTTAACGATGTTGGGGCAAAGCATTGCGGGAACATACGATTACGCGCCGCCTGAACAACTGGGTCATACACAATACGGCAAACCGTCGGTTAAAAGTGACATTTATGCGTTGGGAAAAACCTTGTATGTGCTTTTAAGCAATAAAACGCCTAGAGTATTGAATCCAAAAGAATTTAAGAACTCGCTTGAGCTTTTTAATTTGTTATGTGATTGTGTGGAAGATGATCCAAATGAACGTCCGACTTTGAAAGAAGTGATTGAAAAACTTCAGGCTTTGCCAACCTTAAAACAACAGCAATTATTAGAAGAAGAGAAACGCCGTCTTCAACAAGAGGAACAAGAGAGAATTGAAAAAGAGAAGCGTGAAGAAGAACAACGACGTTTAGCTGAATTACAAAAACAATTAGCGGATGCGTTGGATTTGGCAAAAAAACGTGAAGAAGAACTTAAACAACGCAATTTAACGGTTGAAGAACAGCGCAAACAACAAACCGCATTGGAAGCGTTGCAAAAACAAATCGCTAATTTGAAACACGAAACCGATGAAAAACAACGTCAAAAACTTCTTGAACTTCAACAAGAAGCTGACCGTTTGAAGCGCGAACAAGAAGAACTAAAAAAACGCCAAACATCAAACCTGAAAGGTTTTTAAAACCTTTCAGGTTTAAAAGAGGAAAGTTTTAACTTTGATGTGGTGACGATAAAAGGTTCTCGTGAAAAAATGATTGAGGAATCTGCTTGGTTTGGTTTAACAACACGTCAAAAAATTATCAAAGAACCTATTTTAGAAACAAGTCAATCACAAGCAAAACGAGTTGTTTTTGATTTGGGAAATGGGATAAAACTTGAAATGGTGTCTATTCCTAAAGGTTCTTTTCAAATGGGGAGTGAAAATGGCAACTCAGATGAGAAACCTGCCCATCAAGTTGAAATAAAAAAAGCGTTTTGGATGGGGAAATATCCTGTAACGCAAGCACAATATCAACAAATTATGGGAACTAATCCTTCATATTTCAAAGGAGAGAAACGTCCCGTAGAAACCGTTTATTGGTCAGAAGCAAAAACATTTTGTGAGAAACTTTCTCAAAAGTTAGAAATGGAATTTCGTTTGCCAACTGAAGCGGAATGGGAATATGCGTGTCGTGGAGGAACTACTACGCCTTATCACTTTGGAGAAACCATTACAACTGATTTGGTAAATTACAATGATAATTACCCGTATGGAAATACTCCAAAAGGAGATTATCGTAAGCAAACGGTAGAGGTAGATTATTTCAAACACGCGAACAATTTTGGATTGTATCAAATGCACGGGAATGTCTGGGAATGGTGCGAAGATTCTTGGAAAGAACATTTTAATACGCCCCGCACCCAAGCAGCACATAAAAACCATATCTTTAATATAAATAAGCTGTTGCGCGGCGGTTCTTGGTTCAATCATGCGGAGGGTTGTCGTTCTTCTTGTCGTGGCTTCAACTCAGCAGTTAGGGGCAGCAACTTCGGTTTTCGGTTGGCGTTGTTTCTTTTTCCCTAGGACTCGTAACCATTTGAATTTTAACGCTTTTATCCTTTATTCTTTTGACCTTTACCCTCTGGAAGTCCCCGCTTGTCGGGGATCGCTCGATTTGCGCAAATAGCAGAATTTTCATGCACTTGAAGTAGCAGCTATAATGCTTTAGTTAATTTTTAGGAGTTTTATATATGAACACATTAATCCCTACCGATCCAGCACCCACTTTAGAAGATATTTGGCGTTTATTTCGAGAAACTGCTGAACAAATGAAGGAAACCGACCGCCAAATGAAAGAAACCGACCGCATTATCAAAGAGAACGCTGAACAAATGAAGGAAACCGACCGTAAGTTTCAGGAAACAGATCGTAAAATCCAAGAGAATGCAGCACAGTTAAAACAAACTGAAAGATTGCTTAGACAACAAGTAGGAGATTTGACAAGACGTTTAGGAGAGTTTGTCGAAGAAATGGTTAAACCAGCCGCTGTGCGATTATTTCGTGAACGGGGGATTGACGTGCATAGAATTGTCCGACATTTAGAAGCCACTGATGAGCAATTAAAGTTAAGTATGGAAATTGATTTGTTTGTTACTAATCAAGAGGCTTGCGTACTAATTGAAGTGAAGAGCAATTTGAGCATCGATGATGTAAATGAGCATTTGGAACGTATGGAAAAATTTAAATTACTTTTTCCCGAATATGCGAATAAAAAAACCTTTGGTGCAGTCGCTGGAATGGTGATTTCTGAAAATGTTGCAAAATATGCGTATCGTAAAGGTTTCTTCGTGATTGGACAAGCCGACGATTCGGTTAGAATTTTAAATGATCAAAAATTCCAACCCACCGCTTGGTAAATTTAGCCCGTAGGATGCAATTACATTGCACCCTACAAATGAAATAGTCGCTCGATTTTTTTAACACAGATAAATAACCTTCAAACCTTTTAAGTTTAAAAAACCTAGAAGGTTTTTTGTTTTTTTATCGTTTGTAAGGTGCATTTAATCTGAGTTTTGAAGAGGTCGTTTTTTTCAAATTCACCTTTATGTTTATCAATTAATTATGACGAAGTGGGCGATCTGCACTAGAATGGCGCATGGGCGTTCCAAATGGGCATTCTGTGCGCATAAAACAGGGATTATTTGCGGGCGTTCATAAATAACAGCTTGATTTTATTGATAAAAAACCAATGGCATACTTATTGATAAAATACGGGCAAATCACTTTTTTTAGATTGATTTAATTATCTAACGAGGACACTCTTATGAAATTTGTCTCAAAAACGATTCTTTCTACGGCGATGATCGGTTTAATGAGCGGCAGTGCATTTGCTGGTGAAAAACTTGGCGATTTTGAATTATCAGGTAATGTCGCGGTGGTTTCTGATTATGTTTGGCGGGGTTACTCTCAAACATATAAAAAACCCGCGATTCAAGGCGGATTTGAAATCTCTCACGCGATTGGTCTTTATCTCGGTACTTCTTTATCAAATGTGAGATTTGTTCCTAAAGGTGCGGTTTCTGATGGGGCGAGTTTAGAAGCCGATTATTACGGCGGTATTCGTTATGAATACATGAAAGGAAATGTCGTTGATGTCGGCGTGCTTCATTATAGCTATCCTGGTGCAATCACACCATACGATTTCACCGAATTCTATGCGAAAGCCAATTACGATTTCTTAACCGCTGGTTATTATTACACCAATGAATATTTCAATGAAATGGGTAAAGCACATTATTTCACCTTAGGTGCAAGTTATCCTTTACCTCTTGATATTACTTTAAGTGGTAATGTGGGGCGTTCTCAATTTACGGATAACAAAAGCAGTAATTACACGGATTGGAGCGTTGCTTTATCAAAAGACTTTGCAGGTTTAAGTTTCGCATTAACTTACACCGATACAAATGTTGATTCCGCTAAAGACCCAGATAAACTTGCGAAATCAAAAATCCTATTAGGTATTTCTAAGAAATTTTAACGAAGGAGAAATGTTATGAAAATGGTCACTGCAATCATCAAACCCTTTAAATTGGATGATGTTCGTGAAGCCTTATCTGAAATCGGTGTGCAAGGCGTTACTGTTACGGAAGTGAAAGGATTTGGTCGCCAAAAAGGTCATACTGAATTATATCGTGGGGCAGAATATGTGGTTGATTTTCTTCCCAAAGTTAAGATCGAAGTGGCGGTTTCTCAAGATTTGCTTGATCGCGTGGTTGAATCGATTATCAAAGCAGCAAATACGGGCAAAATTGGGGACGGTAAAATCTTTGTGTATGACCTTGAACAAGTTATTCGTATTCGTACGGGTGAAATCGGTAACGATGCTCTTTAATTTTTAATTCGGAGAAATGCTTTATGAAACCGCTGATGTTATCTAAATTAGTCACTGCTGTGGGAGGCGTTAGTTTATCTTTAGCTACATTTGCTGAAGAAGTTGCTCAACAAGTTCCTGCCGCGCCTGTTCCCGTTGCAGCCGTTTTAAACACTGGCGACACCGCGTGGATGCTCACCGCAACCGCTTTAGTTTTGTTCATGACGATTCCTGGTTTGTCGTTGTTTTATGCTGGGATGGTTCGCGCCAAAAACGTTCTTTCAATTCTCATGCAATGTTTTGCAATCACATCATTAATGACTATTTTGTGGATGTTGTATGGATACAGTTTGGTGTTCACCAGCGGCGACGCAATTAACGATTGGCTCGGCGGCTTAACTAAAGTGTTTCTCGCAGGCGTAACCGCAACTAGTTTGCAACAACCTGTTGCTACCGATCCAAATGCTATTCCTGAATTGGTTTTTATGACCTTTCAAATGACTTTTGCAATCATTACCCCCGCATTAATCGTTGGGGCATTTGCTGAACGCATGAAATTCTCTGCGATGTTATGGTTCATGGCGTTATGGTTTTCTTTGGTTTATGTGCCAATTGCGCATTGGGTGTGGGGCGGCGGTTGGTTGCAAACGATGGGCGTTTTAGACTTCGCTGGCGGCACAGTCGTTCACATTAACGCTGGGATCGCTGGTTTAATCGCCGCGATTGTGATCGGCAAACGTAAAGGTTTCCCGAACGTTGCAATGCCTCCGCATAACTTAACGTACACCGTAATCGGCGCATCGATGTTGTGGGTGGGTTGGTTTGGATTTAACGCAGGCAGCGCAGTCGCAGCAAACGGCACAGCGGGTTTAGCAATGGCAGTCACTCAAATCGCCACCGCAGCAGCAGCCATTGCTTGGATGTTCAGTGAATGGATTTCTCATGGCAAACCCAGCGCATTAGGGATTGCATCTGGCGCGGTTGCGGGTTTAGTGGCGATCACTCCCGCATCTGGCACTGCTGGACCGATGGGCGCATTAGTGATTGGTTTAGTGGCGGGTGTGATTTGTTTCTTCGCTGCAACCAGATTGAAACGGATGTTTGGTTATGATGATGCCTTAGATGTGTTTGGTGTTCACGCGGTCGGCGGTATTTTGGGCGCGATTTTAACGGGCGTGTTTGCCGATGCAGCGTTTGGCGGCGTAGGTTTAGCAGAAGGCGTGACAGTAGGTGCGCAAGTCGTTAAACAAACCATTGGTGTTGTGGTGACTTTGGTGTACACCGCTGTAGTGAGCTTTATCTTGTTGAAAGTGATTGATATGATCATCGGGTTGCGCGTCACCGAAGAACAAGAAACCGAAGGTTTAGACATGGCTCTCCACGACGAACGCGGTTACATCCTCTAATTTTCTTTCAGTACTCTCTTCAGCAATGGAGAGAGTTTTCTTTTAAAACATCTTTTAAAATTAAATATATATTTCAAATCTTATCTTTAGCTATTTTTGTTAAATCAATTAAATTTTTTTATTTATCCTGTTTTTTCCTTGTGTTCTCCTGGCTACATCGTCAGTAGCTTTGGGCGGCTTATTTAAAGTCGCCCTTTTTTTTAGAACAATAGGCTAAACATCATAAAACCCGTGAGTGTTCCCTGATTTCTTCCGATTGATTATCTATTCTTAGCAATCTCTCAAACCCTCTTTACGCTTACGAAAATCGAGCGAGTTTCAAGCCAAACCTTCTAGGTTTTCAAAACCTAGAAGGTTTAAAAGAAAGTGTAAAGGGTTACAAACTAAATAAAACTCTAATTTTTCAATAGGTTACTTAATTAGAGTGGTCATAATTATTTTGCGAGTTAAGCAAGGAAATTCACACATGGATTGCTTACGCCACGCTGCAATTATTTTGTAATAGCTGCACTCTGAGAGCAAGCAAGACTGGAGAGACGGAAACCCAAGTTGTTGTTACGGTTGTCTGGCGAGTTGTTGTTACGATTAGCCGAGCGCATGTTCCTCGGATTGTTGTTCCAAGAACCGCCCCGAATCGAGCGGGTTTCCACTGGTGAACTCCCTGTGGAATAGAATATCAGAAAATATCTTTTCTCTCAAGGCTTGTGTTTGAGCGTGTTTAGCGTGACCTAACCAACTTTGTACGCAAGGGTTGAAATCTTGCCAAGTCATCTTTCCTTGCGCATATTCTCGTTTAAATGTTTTTAATTTACGAATGAAACGAAAGACATTTGCTTTGCGTAATCGGCGTAAATGGGGAAAGACTCGATAACCTAATAAATTAAGTCCACAAGCCGTTGGTGTAATCTGTGCTTTGTTGGGATGAGGAACTAAGCGTTCTTTCTGTAAAAAAACACTAATTTGCTCACGCACCTCACGCAAATAAACCTTGTCATTTGCTAAAATAACAAAATCATCAACATATCTTAAATAAGGCTGAATGCGTAATTGATGTTTAACAAAATGATCAAAATCGTTTAAATATAAATTAGCTAAAAATTGGCTGGTTAAATTACCAATCGGAATGCTTTTTTTTCTCTCCACAGAAGTAAGCAAATCATCATTGGGGAAAAACATGGGAGGAATGGGTGATCGAGGAGCTGCATCAATAATAACTTCTAATAAATTTAAAACCGCTTGATCTTTCAAAACATGATGTAGTTTTTCTTTCAATAAAAGATGGTCAATCGAAGGAAAATATTTTTGAATATCCATTTTTAAAACATAACGATAGCGTTGCGCCCAGCCCTGATACCGATCAACTGCTCGATGTACGCCTTTACCAATCCGACAAGCATACGAGTCAAAAATAAAACGTTTGTCAAATATCGGTTCGATAATATTCATAACAGCATGATGCACAACCCGATCTCGAAATGGCGCAGCCGCAATTAAACGAGGTTTTTCTCGCTCATAAATTGTGAATAATCGATACTCACTCGGTTGATAAGTTTTATTAATAAGTTCTTCTTGCAAATTTAATAATTCTTTCTCTAATTCTAATGAGAAACTTGCTACCGCAGGTCGATAGCGTTTTCCTCGTCGAGCTTTATAGTAAGCTAACAATAAATTCTCAAAACTAGTCATCTCTTCCCACAAATAACCAACTCTTTTCATTGTTTCTCAGCTTTGGCTTTTCAACCAACCTCCAATTTGTCTTCCCACTTCATTCACTAATTTTGCTCCATATTCATATTGATTAGTTGAAATAATTTTCAATTCATGAGATAATCTCCATAAATGTCTGATGATTTCAAGTGTGCGATTAGCCCGTTGCAATGCTGTTGCTTTCTGTTTGCTATAGGCTGCTTCCACTAAATCTTCTAAGACACTTAGTAATCTTGTTTCAAGACGTTCTCCTAACGTAAAACGGTGGATTCGTGGAAACTTATTTAAATGTGGAATTATCCACAGTAGTAAATCATGACAACTTTGTACCGCTTGAGGAACAGCTTTTATTTCCATATAAAATTAAAGGATATGCGGTGAAAAAAAATTCCGCGCGCTGCGCGGAAAAGGGTAAAAGAACAAAGAAAAAAGATTAAAAAATCCTGGAGAGACGGAAACCCAAGTAGCTGCTACGGTAGTCTGGCGAGAGGTAGTAACGATTAGCCGAGCGCACGCCCCTCGGACCGAAGTTCCAAGAACCGCCCCGAATCGAGCGGGGATTACTGGCATAATTATTGCTAGAACATTCTAAGTGATTGTTTTCACTGTAGTTTCCATAATCACTACACGTCCATTCCCAAACGTTTCCGTGCATATCAAATAAACCAAATTTGTTCGGTTTTTTCTCTCTAACCTCCTGAGTTTTGCTATCTGAATTTGCACTATACCAAGCATACTCTTTCAAATCATTTTCGTTATCACCAAAACACCATTTTGTTTGACTAGTTGCTCGACAAGCATATTCCCATTCGGCTTCGGTTGGCAACCGATATTTTTTATCCGTTTCTTTGCTTAACCATTCACAATATTTAACGGCTTCATCCCAAGAAACATTAATCACTGGTCTTTTACCACGTCCCCAACCTTGATCACTCGGTTTGCTTTGACCTGTTCTTTCACAATACAAATCATAATCCTCAAAAGTAACTTGATATTTTCCTATCGCAAATTCATGATCAATTTTAACCTCATGGATCGGTTTTTCATCACCATAATCATTACTTCCCATCTTAAAACTACCTGTGGGTAAAATGATCATGGGTGGTGCTTGACCGCCTGATTTAAGTTGATCACGAAATTCTTCACCGACTTTTGGTATTTGTACTTTCAAACCCCAACGTTTTTGCAAACCCACCACAAACACTTGTTGTATTTTAATTTTATTTGGCTCGGTTGCTTGCAAGGTTAAAAACAACGGTTTTTCTTGTCCTTCATCCCATAATCCTCTCGCATCTGCTCTCGACGCTTGAATACTGTTTTGTAAAGGCAAATGAAATGATTTTTTAAATGATTCTTTCAAAACAATTTCAACGGGAAATTCCCCCGAATGAATATCATATTTTTTGCGATCTAATCGAGCAATCCCCGCTTGATAAGCCGCTTCATGTTGTGAAACTGCCAAATTAAATCGCGCAATATCCATTTGATAACGATGAACAAATTCCTCTGGATATTCAAATGGATCACGCTCGGCATTAAAAATCGCTTCAAAATCGGGTTGTTTAGGATAATCCGTCACCGATGATTGCGTGGGCATTTGAATCGGTTCATTTGAAGAAATCGGATCATCAATTGGAATTGGAGGAGTTGGAATCGGAGGACGCGGTAAAATAATCTCTGGTCGTGAAATCCATAATTGCTCCAATTCACAATTAAACATCATTGGCAACATTCCTCGCATTTGCCAACCCAAATATTTCATGTTTTGGTGTTCAAATGCAATCGGAATCAAATCAGGATTGCTCGGGCGAGAAGCCAATCCTAACGGACGCACATCAATTAAAACTTCCCAAGGACTTTTATTAAAAGCCTGCTGCATTTTCTCAGGCGTAATCATTAATGCCGACGATAACAAATCCTCACCCAATGCACGTTGAAATGGCAATAAGGATTCTTTAACGGTTCTCAAATCATCAATTAATTGCTGCGCTTGACGACTGGTATCGCGTAACACTTGCACTTCTGGCAAATACAACATCCGCTCATCTAGTTTCTCAACATTTCCTTGTTTAATGCTAGAAAGCAATTGTTTTAATTCGTCCGTGCCATCTTTATTCTGACGGATTTGATCTTCCATCATTTGCACTAAAGATTCTAACAATTGTTCTTTTTTATCGCCTTTCCAAAGCGTGGTCGCAATTTGTTTGAGATCATAAACCCCTTTAACGCCTTGCATTACTGTGACTATTTCTGTGAACATTTTTTTTACCTCCATGAAATTTATTTATTCAGAAATATTGAAAAGTTGACGGGCAATTGAAATAAATTCTATATCGTTATTTGATCCTGCTTGACGGAGCTGCACTAAAGGTTCGTGTAAAAGTGTATTCATTAGACGATTTGAAAGAAATTGCAAAGTTTCTTCGGGTGATTTGCCGTTTTTGAGCATTTGATGGGCTTTTTCTAAAACTTGGCTTTGAATGGTTTGAGCTTGGTTTCTAATTGCTCGAATGGTTTCAACACTTCCTAACGATTGCATCCAACTAATGAAATGATCAACTTGCGTATCGATGATTTCTTCTGCTTGTTTCGCTGCTTCTGCTCGAGAACGACGATTTTCCTCAATTACGCCTTGCAAATCATCAACCGTGTACAAATACACATCATCAAATTTTGAAATCGCTGGATCAATATCTCGAGGAACGGCAATATCGACCATAAACATTGGTCGACGTTTGCGAGTTTTTAAAGCATCTTTGATTTGTGGGGCGTGCAAAATGTAATCAGGACTTCCCGTCGAAGAAATCACTACATCAGCTTCTGCTAAATGCTCAGTGATTTCTGGCAAAGTAATCGCATAACCCCCGAATTGTAATGCTAAATGTCGAGCGCGTTCTAAGGTTCGATTTGCAATGATCATTCTACCCAATTGAGAAGCGTGTAAATGTCGAGCCGCTAATTCAATGGTTTCTCCCGCGCCAATTAAAAGAGCCGTGTGCGGTTTCAAATCCCCAAAGATTTGTTGTGCCAAACGCACCGCTGCAAATGCCACAGAAACTGGACTTGAACCAATTGCCGTATCAGTTCTTACCTGTTTTGCAACGTTAAAACTGTGTTGAAAAAGTTTGCCTAATAATTTGCCAGATGTTCCATTTTCTTGGGCGATTTTATAGGCTTTTTTGATTTGACCAAGGATTTGTGGTTCGCCTAAAACAAGAGAATCTAATCCGCACGCGACCCGCAACAAATGTCGAACGGCAGAAGTGGAAGGATGTTGGTATAAAAAAGGCGTTAATTTATCGCGTGGCATCGAGTGATATTCTCCAAACCAATCAATGACATATTTATAATTATCACGAACGCTGCAATATAATTCGGTGCGATTACAAGTTGAAATGATGACGGCTTCTTGAACGTGGGCATCGTGTTTAAGAGATTGTAATGCTTGGGGAATTTGGGCTTCTGGAAAGCTCAGTTTCTCCCGAATATCCACCGACGCAGTGGTATGATTAACGCCAAAAGCAAATAATTCCATAAAAATTGACGGTCTGACATCTCAAAAGGGCTGCAATAGATTATTATAACGGTTTCCCCAATATAAAAATCCCCCGCTGGTGTTATTTTAAGGTGAGAATTATCGTGTTTTATCGTGGTCTGTTAGTCGTTTGTCTGGTGAGTGTGCTGGCGAGTTGTGCGGTGAATCCCGCCGATAAGTCGCTTGCGCTGCCGACTGTTCAAAAAAATCCTCCTCCCGTCGATCAAGCTGAAGAAGCCGCGAAAAAAACTGAAAAAGAAGCGAAAAAAACGCCTTCAAACGCGCCCGCTTTCACGTCGCCCCAACAAGCCGCGTTGTTTCAAGAGAGTTTTTACAAAACCGTTGTCGCAGAATTGGCGGGCTTTCGAGGCAATTATCCCGAAGCAGCGCAAAATTTTTACGAAGCCGCGCAACTTTCTTTCGATCCGCGTTTAGCCGAACGGGCATTTCAAGTCGCGTTGTTTGCAAAATTGCCAAATTTAACGCTTTTAGCCGCACAATTATGGATTTATCTCGCGCCAACCGATCCCGAAGCCCAACAAGCAATGGTCACAGCTTCATTGCGCAAAGGAAATACCGAACACGCTTCGCAATACATTGAAACCGTTTTACAAGACACTTCCAAAATGACAGAGAAACAATTGGATTTGCTCTTAAATATGTTAAAGAAAGGTGGCGATCAAAGCATTGCACTGCAAGTCATGGAAAAACTCGCCACTCAACGTTCAAATGACGTGGGTTTTCTCTATATGTATGCGAGAATCTTGCTTGGTGCAAAACAAAACGAAAAAGCCGTTGAAATTTTAAAGAAACTCGTCACCGTTGATCCAAATTACTCTCAAGCCTTAACTTTGTATGTTGAATTATTACAAGATTTGAAACAAGGACAAATTGCAGAAGATTTTTTATATGATCGTTTGAGAGATCAGCCTAAAAATATAGAATGGCGAAAATTATATGCTAAGGTCTTGATAAATAATAAAAAACATTACGACGCGGCAGATCAGTTTAAATTACTTTTATCAAATAATCCCAATGATCATGAATTATTGTATGCGTTGAGTTTGTTATATTTGCAAGAAAAAAACATCGCCGACGCACAAGAATATTTGCAAAAAATGCTCAGTGCAGCAACCTTAGATGAACAACGTAATGTTGCTCGATTCTTTTTAGGGCAATCAGAAGAACTTGCTAAAAATAACGATGCTGCTATCAAATGGTATGATCAAATCAATGGGGGAAAATATTATTTTGAAGCAAAAACCCATTACGCAGCAATCTTAGCTTCTCAAAATAAGTTAAAAGAAGCCTTAGAGAAAATCAAATCTATTCAAGCAAATGGTCCTGAAGATGAGGAAATCATTGTTAAAATCGAAGGCGATTTGTACACCAAACAAAAACGATTTCAAGAGGCTTATCAAGTCTATGATCGTGCATTAGAAAATGACCCCGATAATTTGGATTTGCTCTATTTGAGAGGTTTGGCAGCAGAAAAAATTGATCGCATCGATTGGTGTGAACGAGATTTGCGGCGCGTGTTAGCGTTAGACCCTGATAATATTGAAGTTTTAAATGCGTTGGGTTATACACTTGCCGATAAAACGCAACGTTTTGAAGAAGCGCTTGCTTTAGTTCAAAAAGCCCTCAATTTGAAATCAGACGCACCTCACATTTTAGATAGCATGGGCTGGGTTTTATTTCGTTTGCAACGCTTTGAAGAAGCCGTCAATTATTTGAAAGAATCTTATAAATTACACGCCGATCCAGAAATCGCAAGTCATTTGATTGAAACCCTCTGGACAATGGGCAAACGTGAGGAATCTCAACAGTTTTTGAAAGAAGTCCAGCAACAATTCCCCGACAGCGAAGTTTTGAACAATTTAATTAAAAGGTTAGGATTATGAAGAAGTTATTTGTTTTAACGATGATTTTATTTCTGCACGGTTGCGCACATTTACCGCTCGATCCCGAACTTGAAGCAAAATGGCAAGAACATCATAAAAAACTAGGGAAAATAAATACTTGGACTTTATCTGGAAGCGTCGCTGCTAATACCGCCGACGATGGTTGGAATGCTCGCGTTTTTTGGCAATATCAAAATACGCACTATACTCTTGATTTACATGGACCTTTGGGTCAAGGCGCGCTGAAATTAACCAGCACCCCCGAAGGCGTAACTTTGACCACGCTTGAACACAATACTTATCAAGCCGCCACGCCTGAATTACTTTTAGAGAAACATACCAGTTTGAAATTACCCGTAAGTTATTTGCGTTATTGGTTGGTAGGAATGCCATTGCCAGATCATTCAATTAATGATTTTTATGTTACGGATGATGGCTATTTGGATTATTTAGAACAAGCGGGTTGGAAAGTTAATTATCAATCCTATCAAGAACTAGAAAATGGCTTGGTTCTTCCAAAGAAAATCCATATCCAAAATGACATTTATTCCGCCAAAGTCTTTATTTCAAACTGGCAACTCTCTCCTTAAATTATTAAATGTTTTAGCCGTGAGAAACTTTGCTTTGTTTGATATAAAGTACACCATTTATCGTAAATTGGGGTACAAACCTCAATAAAATGTTGGACTTACAGTCTTACTTACGAAATGTTTTATGTCATATCGCTATAGCTTGTCAAAGTTATAGCCTGTTTATGGGTTTATTTTTAACTATTTGATTTTACTAAAAATAAAAAGAAATCAAAAACCTTTATCTGGTTATCAACAGAGAATGCTTGCCCAAAACGTGGATTTTCGCCACAATCGATCTATTTTTGCAAATCTAAACAATGGAGAACAGGACTATGTCAAACCGTAGAGAATTAGCCAATGCCATTCGCGCTTTAAGCATGGATGCCGTCCAACAAGCCAATTCAGGTCACCCCGGCGCGCCGATGGGCATGGCGGACATTGCAGAGGTGTTATGGAACGATTATTTGAAACACAACCCTTCAAATCCCAAATGGGCAGACCGCGACCGCTTTGTTCTTTCAAATGGGCACGGTTCTATGTTGATTTATTCGTTGTTACATTTGTCGGGCTATAATTTACCCATCGAAGAACTCAAAAAATTCAGACAGTTACATTCCAAAACCCCCGGGCATCCAGAATATGGTTACACCGAAGGCGTTGAAACCACCACTGGTCCTTTAGGTCAAGGCATTACCAATGCGGTCGGAATGGCAATCGCAGAAAAGATTTTAGCCGCTCATTTCAATGATCCAGAACTCGACATCGTTAATCATTACACCTATGTGTTTCTCGGTGATGGTTGTTTAATGGAAGGGATTTCTCACGAAGCCTGTTCTTTAGCGGGAACATTAGGTTTAGGCAAATTAATTTGTTTCTACGACGATAACAATATTTCTATTGATGGCGAAGTGCGTGGACATGGAAATACACCCGCTTGGTTCACTGATAATACGCCGCAACGTTTTGAAGCATACGGTTGGCACGTTGTTCCCAAAGTCGACGGTCATAATGCAGAGCAAATCAAAGCCGCCATCGAAGAAGCAAGAGCGGTTTCTGACAAACCCAGTTTGATTTGTTGTCAAACGATTATTGGCTTTGGTTCGCCAAACAAACAAGGCAAAGAAGATTGTCATGGTGCTCCTTTAGGTGCAGATGAAATTGCGAAAACTCGTGAGGCTTTAGGTTGGACACACGGCGCATTTGAAATTCCTCAAGAAATCTACAGTGCATGGAGTGCCAAAGAAAAGGGTGCAACTGCCGAACAAAAATGGGAAGAAAAATTTGCCGCTTATCGAGCTGCTTTCCCAAATTGTGCCGCTGAATTTGAACGCCGCATGAAAGGTGATTTGCCCATCGATTGGAATGAAAAAGCAAATGAATTTATTGCTAGTGTCAATGAAAAAGCTGAAACCATTGCAACTCGCAAAGCCTCTCAAAATACTTTAAACGGATTTGGACCTTTATTACCTGAATTATTAGGTGGATCAGCCGATTTAGCAGGTTCAAATTTAACCATTTGGAAAGGTTGCAAAGGGGTTTCTAAAAACGACGGCGCAGGTAATTATATGTATTACGGCGTGCGTGAATTTGGAATGTCAGCCATCATGAATGGAATTACCTTACACGGTGGATTTGTACCTTATGGAGCAACTTTCTTAATGTTCTCAGAATATGCGCGTAATGCGTTGAGAATGGCAGCGTTAATGAAAGTTCAAAGCATCTTTGTGTATACCCATGATTCTATTGGATTAGGCGAAGATGGTCCCACTCATCAACCCGTAGAACAAACTGCTACTTTACGCTTAATTCCCAATATGTCCGTTTGGAGACCTTGTGATGCAGTAGAATCTGCGGTTGCATGGAAAGCAGCCGTTGATAAAAAAACGGGTCCAAGTTCTTTAATTTTCTCACGTCAAAACTTAAATCACCAAACCCGTTCTGCTGAGCAATTAGCAAACATTTCAAAAGGTGGTTATGTGTTATTTGATTGTTGTGAAACTGGCTCTAATTGTTGCGGAGGATGTTGCGGCGGAGAAGAATCCTCAGATATTCTTTTAATTGCAACCGGATCAGAAGTCGCTTTAGCAATGGACGCAGCAAAAATTCTTCAAGGAAAAGGTAAGAACGTTCGCGTGGTTTCTATGCCTTCAACCAATGAATTTGATGCACAAGATGCGGATTACAAAGAAAGCGTTTTACCTTCAAAAACCACTAAACGGTTGGCAATTGAAGCAGGCGTAACGGATGGTTGGTACAAATATGTAGGAACAAATGGTAAAATTCTTGGATTAAACCGTTTTGGTGAATCTGCACCAGCGGGCACTTTATTCAAAGAATTTGGTTTCACCGTTGAAAACGTGGTTGCTCTCGCAGAAAGTCTGTAATTTTTGAAATAAAAATGGCGGGGAAACACTTCGCCATTTATTTGTTATTAATGATATTTAACCGTAAATCATTAAAGTAAACCTGCGGGGGTTGAAAACTTCGCAGGTTTTTTGTTTTTAATCTATTGCTAACAAAATGGCTTGTTGTAATGCACCTAATAAGCCAACTTTCTCAGTTAAAACCACTGAAACAGGCATTTTTTCTAATAAATGTGACATCGGTGGTTTGTTTGAAAATGCTTTGATAAAATCACCATTTTGTAAGGCGGGTAAAATCTTTGGTGCAATGCCGCCAGCAATAAAAATTCCTCCAAATGGCAAACAACTTAATGCTAAGTTTCCAGCCACACTTCCATAAATTCTGACAAATAAATGCAACGCAGAAATTGCCGCTAAATCCGCATTTAACATTGCAGCATGACTGATCTCCGCCGCAGTTTGGTAAGTATTTGAAAAACCTTGAGTTTCGCAAATAAATTGATAAAGCCGCGTCAAACCAATTCCCGATAAAAAATACCCATTCGTGACGCGATTTGTTTTGGTGA
Source organism: Thiomargarita sp. (assembly GCA_020718845.1). Classification (GTDB taxonomy): domain Bacteria; phylum Pseudomonadota; class Gammaproteobacteria; order Beggiatoales; family Beggiatoaceae; genus DYRG01. The sequence goes on along the minus strand of DYRG01000011.1, from coordinate 41,235 downwards.
GCGCCCAATCGACCAATTGGCGTTGCAAGGCATCGTCAGGCGCGAAGGTGGCGTGACTGGTTTCGCTGGGGAGAATTTGCCCATTGGAAACCGTCGCCATGCCTAAATCCGTTCCAGCCCCTAAAACCAACAGCGGCGAGCCATGTTGAGCAGGCACATTTTGCAAATACGCGACATCATGCGGATGTAATGCCGTTACGCCATGTCCAATCGCGGCGAAATCATTGATTAAACTAACATTTTTGCAGTTAAAATAGTCTTGCAATTCACTGGTTTTAATTTCCCAAGGCAAATTGGTAATTTTAACTTGTTGATTTATAACGGGTCCCGCCACGCCAAAACACGCGCCGACAATCGTGGGTTTGTCGGGTAAAAACACATCTAACATCTTGATTAAATTAGAAAAATTTAGGCTTTCAAAGCGTTGTTCTTTGATGATGCTTCCGTTTAAATTTGCTAACGCTAAAAAAGTTTTCGTGCCGCCAATGTCGCCAGCTATGAGATAATTGCTCATGGTGTGTCCTCTTGAAAAATCAATGATTAACCCAAAAAATTGAGGTTTTGACAAAATCCTTAAATACCATTTTACTTTATTACGAGGCATTTATGAAAATCGCACGTTTTTTATTTGTTTTATTAATCGGTTTAAATTTGAACAACATTGCGTTGGCGGGAGAAAATCTTTATGAAGAAGTTCCTTCTCCGCAACGTTTTGATGAGAAGAACAAATTGGAAGTATTAGAAATCTTTTGGTATGGTTGTCCGCATTGTTATCATTTAGAACCCGCTTTAAATGAATGGCTTAAAACAAAACCTAAAGATGTTACCTTTGTAAAAATGCCTGCCGTGTTGGATTTGAAACACAAATGGACTGAAACCGCTAAAATCTTTTATGTTGCAGAAGCATTAAATGTTTTTGATAAAATCCATATCGCCCTTTTTCAAGCAATCCATGAAAAGAAACGTAATTTAAGCACCGAACAAGAATTTGCTCAATTTTTTAACGAAGTCGCGGGCGTGAGCAAAGAAGATTTCACCAAAGCGTTTAATTCATTTGCCGTTGATATGAAAATACGCAACGCGTTACGTTTAACACAAGCGTATGGAATTTCTTCTGTACCCGTGTTAATTGTGAACGGCAAATATCGTATTGATAGCGGTCAAACAGAAGGTATGAAAAACCTTTTCAAAGCCATTGACGAACTCTTAAATGAAGCGCGTAACGCTAAATAATTCTTTTATTCTCGTTTCTACAGATATTGAAACGAGAATTTCTTTTTGAAGACCTGTTTTAAAAACTATGAAAGCATCGATTCGCAACAAATTAGAAAACCTCGCTGAACGTTTTGAAGAAGTCGGTATTTTATTATCCGACAGTGAAACGTTAGGAAATAGCGATAAATATCGTCAATTATCCATTGAATATGCGGAACTCAAAGAATTAGCAGAAGGTTTCCAAGCCTATAAAAATGCTCAAAATTCTGTTAAACAAGCCGAAGAGATGCTCAATGAACCCGATGAAGAAATGCGTGCTTTAGCCGCTGAAGAAATCGACATTGCAAAAGCAAAAGTGCTTGAATTAGAAGAAGCATTACAAATTCTCTTATTACCAAAAGACCCCGATGATAATCACAATACCTTTTTAGAAATACGCGCTGGCACGGGTGGCGATGAAGCAGCAATCTTTGCAGGCGATTTAACTAGAATGTATATGCGTTATGCAGAAAATAAACGTTGGACAACTGAAATTATTAGTGCAAATCACGGTGAGCATGGTGGATACAAAGAAATCATTTTACGGATGAGTGGAAACAACGTTTATTCACGTTTAAAATTTGAATCTGGTGGACATCGAGTTCAACGCGTTCCAGAAACCGAAGCGCAAGGAAGAGTACATACGTCAGCCTGTACAGTTGCAATCATGCCAGAAGTTGCAGAAGTGGAGGAAATTGATATTAATCCAGCGGATTTAAAAACCGATACTTTTCGAGCATCTGGTGCGGGTGGACAACACGTTAATAAAACCGATTCTGCGATTAGAATTACCCATTTGCCGACGGGGATTGTGGTGGAATGTCAAGATGAGCGCTCTCAACATAAGAACCGTGCGAGAGCCATGTCATTATTGCAAGCGCGTTTGCTCTCAACTCAACGTGAAGCACAGCGTGTAGAACAAGCAGCAACTCGCAAATCATTAGTGGGAAGTGGCGACCGTTCTGAACGCATTAGAACGTACAATTATCCACAAGGTCGTTTAACAGAGCATCGGATTAATTTAACGTTGTACAAATTAAGCGAAATTTTGGAAGGAAATTTAGACGCGGTAATTGATCCATTAATTCGTGAATATCAAGCAGAGCAACTTGCTTCACTTGCTGATTAAGGTTTGAATCGCAAAAGGCATGGCTTTCTGGTTGATAACGCTTTAAGTTTTGCGAAAGTTGATATAAACTCAGCATTGTTTGTGCCTTTTTTTAAAAAAGGAATTTTGAGAAGTTTCTTAAAAATCAAGTAATTGGAGTTTTAAAATGAAATATGCGTTTTTTGTTATTGCGATGATGATGAGCACGTCATCTTTTGCTGGAAAAATAAAATCATGCGACGAACTGAAAAGCGAAGTCGCCGCCAGAATAGCGGCAAATGGGGGTAGGAATTTTGAACTTAAAATTATTACACGCGGAGAAAAAAAACCAAATGGCAGCAAAATTGTTGGTTCTTGTGAAAACACCGCCAAGTACATCATTCAAATCAAAAAATAATATTTTCTAATCTAATGTTGGAATATGTTTGCCGTTTCAACATTTTGATTATTATTGTTTTTTGAACAGCCGCATTTGTTTTACAATCCACGATTATTAACCACCCGTAACAGGTGGAAAGAAAGCAACTTCATCGCCGTCTTTGATTTCAGTTTCTTTGCTGACATATTCCAAATTTATAGCGCACAAAGTATTGCTCGGCATTAAAATATTTGGAGAAACTTGCGCCCAAAGTGTTTCAATTGTCATTGAGGATTCAAAAGGAATTGAAAGAGAATTTTTGCCGAGTTGTTCACGCAATTGTGCAAAGAATTTTACTGTGATAGCCATGTTAAAAACCTTTTCCACCATGTTTGTCGAGTGGTTTGTTGTAACTTAATAACAATAACTGAAATGTTATCTTTTCCGCCGTGTTGATTTGCTAGTGCAACTAATTGATTTGCGATTTCTAAAGCTGAATATTTTTTGTTTAAAATATTAAGTATATCAATATCTTGAAGCATATCATTTAAACCATCCGAACATAATAAATACAAATCATTTGAATGCACTTTATGCTCTTGCAAATCTACTTCAACTTGCTCTTTCACACCTAATGCTCTGGTAATCAAATTTCTATTTGGTGCGTGCCACGCTTGCTTTTCTGCGATCAACCCAACATCGATTAATTGTTGCAATACTGAATGATCTTTTGTCAAGGATTTCAATTCGTTATCGCGCAAACGATACAAACGAGAATCCCCTACATGAGCTATGCTTAATTGTTCGCCATAAAACCACACGGCAACCACCGTTGTTCCCATTCCGTGATAATGATTTTGAGAACAAGCGGCTTGCCAAATGGCTTGGTTGGCGTGCAAAATTGCTTGTTGTAACAATAGGCTAGCGTAACATAAGCCAGAGGAAGAGTGAATATCTGCGAGAGCAACTTGAGGAGCACGGCTTTGTAATTCAGAGAGAATCGTATCGACTGCCAAACGGCTCGCCACTTCGCCCGCTTGATAACCGCCCATGCCGTCGGCTAATACTGCAACGCCAAGTCCTTGATTTATCGCCAAATAATCTTCATTTTCGTGGCGAACCATCCCAACATCGGTATCGCAGGCAATTTCTAACGCCATCATGGCGAACTTTCCTCTGTTTTTTTCAAATCCCGCAACGCCTGCGCCAACGTCGAACCGTCAGAATAACGCTGTTCGGGGTTCTTTTCTAATAAAACCGCAATCATATCACACAAATCACTAGGCAAATCAGGTCGAATTTTTAATAAATGACGCGGTTGCTCTGTCGCAATTTTGTACATTAAACTCGCCATCGAATCGCTTTGAAAAGGTAATTCTCCACTTAACAAATGATAAAAGGTAATTCCTAACGAAAACAAATCACTTCTTCCATCGATAGTTTTACCCGCTATTTGTTCTGGCGACATATAAGATGGTGTTCCTAAAACTACGCCTGTTTTAGTTTGTTTATGATCAGTGATTCTCGCAATTCCGAAATCAGTTATTTTAAGATTTTGATTACCGTGATTATAAAGAATATTCGCGGGTTTTATATCTCGATGAATGACACCTTGCAAATGCGCATAATGTAATGCGTCGGCGATTTTAACTGCAACATTAAAGAAATCCTTTAAAGGCAATAAATTTTCAATTCTTGTGTAAGGAACTAAATTACCACCTTTGAAATATTCCATTGCCAAATAAGCAATATCATCATCTTCACCCGCATCGTAAATTGAAATAATATGCTCATGCGTCAAACGCCCAGCTGCTGAGGCTTCACGAAAGAAACGTTCTAAAACTTCTTGTAATGTTGATCCTTCGAACTCCTTTGAAAGTGTTAAAGTTTTAATCGCCACCATTCGATCTAATTTTAATTCTCGACCTAAATACACCACACCCATTGCACCTTTCGCAATTTTCTTTTCGATTTGAAAACGTCCTCCAATCATTGGTTTACGATTTTCAGTATATTCTTCTAACCAATCACTTAAATTATGGTGTTGGGTTTGATTAACATTTCCTAAGCGAGTTTCTAAACGTTGAATCGCATAATTGCAATCTCGATAATCGGGATCGTGTTCATAAATAAAATAATAGGTTTTTAAAGCCTCTTCTAATTGGTATTTTCTCTCAAAATCTAACGCTAAATTATACAGTGATGCTAAAATATTTTCCTCGATGGGACATTGGGTAAATTTCTCGTATGCAAGCTCTAATTTTCCTTGCCCTTGATAAACCAATCCTAACAATCGATTTGCTTCACCATCTTGTTTTTTAAATATTATTTTCGGAATGTAAGTTTGAAATCCCCATATTAAAATTCCCAATAAAATCAATAATATAGATAAAAACAACGATAAATAAATCTTGAAATAAATCAATAAGATATATTCTGTACTGATTAAAAAAAGTAAGAAAATAAAGCTAATGAGCGGTTTTGAAAAACGCCAACTTAATAAAACAAAACTAATAGCTAAAAAGAAACTTTGCCAATAAACATTTCCTTGAGGAACACGAATAACATCATGATTTAAAATACTGCTTAAACTATGCGCTAAAGAAATCACTGGCGGAGAAATAGAAGACGCAGTTTCAATCGAAGGCACTAAACGAGAGGAAGCGGTTAAACCAATTAAAACAATTTTATCTTTAAAAAGCCCAGAAGCAACTTTATGATCATGGACGTGATAAAGCGGTGTTAAATTAAAAGCAGAAAGTTGATTATTTTTAGGAGGATAAATAAAAGAACGCATTTGCCATTGCGTATCTGTAGAAATAAAATAATCACCCCATTGAATACCATTTGGTAAAACATTTAAGCGAGGAACAATTGATTTTAAAATTTGTAAAATAAGTGAAGGATAAACGTGATCTCGATAATGAAACAACAGGGGTTCAATGGTGGTTTGTGAATTCGGATTAAATGTTCCAAAAGCGCTTGCACCAATCGCCAAAGCCCCACTACTCAAAGTGTTAAGCGGCGGCAAAGCAACACTTGCAGCAGGTGGAAAAATATTAAAATTCCAATCATTTAATGCGCCTGCAGGTAATTGGCTCGGCGCAAGCAAAAATGAATTAGTATCTGGTTGATTATTAAGCCATAATGGCATATTTAAAATCACTTTTCCTGAATTACGAATTGCCTCTGATAATTGTTGATCTGTTTGAATTGATTGACTTAATTGACGCAATTGTTCGCTCAAGGTGCTTGTATCATTTACAAATTTTGGCGAAAATTCATTAACTAAGGCACTTGCATCATAAAATTGTAAAATATCACGAATATATTTATTAAATTCAATATGTTGCATTTTATCTAAAAACAAAGTTAATACAATAAGTTTTGCGTCTTTTAATTGTTCTAAAACTCGAGCATAAACCGATCTTGATAATGACCAGCCGCCTAAACGTTTGACACTTTCATCATCAATGCTAATAATTTCAATGGCTTCGCTGGCTTTTTTATTAGAAAACGACATCATTCCAACATAGAAACGTTCTTCTAAAAATTGTAATGATCCGCTGATTTGTAAAATTAATAAAAAACCGCTAAAAATGATTAGTAATTTGTTTTTGCTAAACCACGTTTTTGAAATCATCATTAAAATGTAATATCCTCATATATTTCATCAAAAGAAATCTCTAAATCAACGCTTTTTAAATAAGGTTTAATTGAGGAATCTTCTTGATATAACTCCCATTCCCAATTGGTTTCACGACGATAAATTTCTATGCGTTTTTCATCTTGAGCAACTAACACATATTCTTCTAAACTTTCAATGTGTCGATACGCATAAAATTTATTTGACCGATCATAACGTTCGGTGCTTGGAGAAAGGATTTCAACAACTAATTTAGGTTGATTTTCAACATGACTTTTTGGAGAAACTTCTCTACAACCTACCTGAATATCTGGATAATAAAAACGCTCAGTAGTTAATGTTTTAATATGCGTTTTTATTCCCTCCATAAAAGCTCGGCAACCTGAACCGCGTAAATGGGTTTTTAATAATAGTGCGAAATTTAGAGCAACAATATTATGAGGTTCGCTTTCTCCCGCCATTGCATACACTTCGCCGTCGATATATTCATAACGAATGGGGCTAGTTTCTTCGCCTTTCAAATAGTCTTCTGGTGAAATAGTAGAAAGTTTAAGTGCGGTATTCATAAAATACTCCTTTAAGCTGTTTTAATTTTAAAGAAACTCATGAGTTGTTGTAAAGAATTAGCTTGCGCAGTCATTTCTTCACTGATTGAAGCAAGTTCTTCTGAAGCAGCGGCATTTCGTTCGGTCATTTTTCCGATTTCTAACATGGAAGAATTGATTTCTAAAACGTTTTGTTTTTGTTGTTGACTAGAAGAAGCAATTTCTTCAATTAAATTTGCGGTTGATTGAATAGCAGGTAACATTTCTACCAATAAAGAACCCGCTTGTTCTGCGATTTCAATGCTATTTGAAGCAACATTTCTAATTTCTTTTGCCGCAAGCCGACTACGTTCAGCTAATTTTCTCACTTCAGTTGCAACCACCGCAAACCCTTTTCCTTGTTCACCCGCGCGGGCGGCTTCAATGGCAGCATTTAAAGCTAAAAGATTTGTTTGATAAGCAATGTCTTCAATAATGTTTAATTTACCCGCAATTTCACGCATTGCTTTTACAGTATTATCAACAGCTTGCCCGCCTGTTGTGGACATAATTGCGGTACGTTCTGCGATTTCATTAGTGTGTAATGCGTTGGTTGTATTTTGGCTAATTCCAGAACTCACTTGTTCTATAGAAGCAGAGATTTCTTCTAAACTTGCTGCTTGCTCATTATTGCCCGAGGATAATTGTTGAGAAGTTTGGCTAACTTGTTGAGAAACATAAGATAATTGAATCGTAGAAGTAATCACTTCATTGGTAATAGTTAATAACTTTTGCGCCATTTTAGTCATTGCAGTGAGCATTTGTCCCGCTTCATCGTTGAAATGAGAAATAGATATTTCTGAACCACTTGCCAAATCACCATCTGCTAATTGACGCGATAACAACGTTGCTTTACGAATGGGTTCAATAATGCTTTGAGAAATGAAATAAGCCAAGCCTACACTTAAAATAAAACTTATAATAATCATTATGATCGTGAAATGTAAGATGTTATCTCTAACGATTTCAGCATTTTCATAAAAGGAAAGTGCTTCATTCAGAGAAAAAGTTTTTATTTCACTTAATTGCGTACTAAAAGATTGGAAAAGATGATCGGTTTCTAATTTAAATTGTTGGAGCGTATATTCATAGCTGTTATCTGAAATAACTGTAACCATTTTGTTCACTGCATTTTTCCATTGTTGATATTGCTCAAAAGCGTGATCTAAAACCGCTTTATTAATCAAAAATTGTTCTTTTACCAAGATAAAATCCGCTTCTATTTCTTTATGATTTTGTTCAATTTGTTTAAAGAAAGTTTCAATCGTAATATTTTTTTTATGATAGAACTTTTCTTCAATAATTTCGCGGATAATTAATCGGGTTTTATAGATATAATTTTCAATGTGTAACATGGTTTGTGTGGCGAAATAATTGTTATCAGCTAATTGAGTGTCCACTTCATTGTTTTTAACATGAATAAGTTCTTCCATATTTTTTAGAAAAGAAGCACGCTGTTGATCCAAATTTTCTTCAATTAAATTTACCTGTTGTTGATAGCTATCATCTTGTAATAATTGGATATATCTATCGAGGCTTGCACGCCATTGTTTAAATAGATCAAGAGATTTTTTAATTTGTTGTTTATCGCCTAGAAATTGTTCTTGAACAATCTCAAAATCATCCAAAATGCTTTGTTGATATTGAGAAACTTGCTCAAGTAATTCAGATTTTTCATCTGCTTTAGATTCGGGTACATCTTTAAGCGTGTCTTCTAAGCGCACTGCATTTGAATCGATACGCAATACGGATGTGTTCACGGTAAAAGGATGGCGATAGAGTTTCTCTGTAAAATTTGATAATTTAAACATTTTAAAAATAGAAATAATTCCTATTGAAATAGTTCCAATTAAAACAAGGCTGCCAAATCCGAATATTAAACGATGGGCAATGCTTAGTTTTCTCAACAATGTCACTAACACAAATGCTCTCCTTAGAAAAATTATTAAAAATACTTATATCTAAACTTCTTATTCTCTCATTTTAAGAGGAGGTTGTAAAATTAATTTTGAGGAAAATCATTATTTTGAGGTTGTAGTTTAAATGAATATGTATTATAATTTAACGATTTTTAAAAAACTAAATTAAGGAGCAGACCATGATTAAACCACACGGCGCAGAACAATTAATGCCGCTTTTTGTTTATGATCCCACGCAACATCATGCGTTACAACACGAAGCAGAGAGCCTTCCTTCCCTATTGGTGAATTCCGCAGCCGCTGCAAATGCTGTGATGTTGGGCGCGGGTTATTTTACCCCTTTTACGGGTTACATGAATCGTGCGGATGCCATGAGCGTTGCGGAAAAATTACATACTATCAATGGGTTATTTTGGCCCGTCCCGATTTTGAATTTAACCCACGATATTTCTAGCATTAAAGACCACAAACGCATCGCTTTGCGTGATCCAAATGTCGAAGGCAATCCCGTTTTGGCTGTAATGGATGTTGATGCAATTGAAGAACTTAGCGACGAAGATATTAATTTCATATCAGAGAAAGTCTATAGAACAACTGATAATGAACATCCTGGTGTTTCAACATTTAAAGCAGGCGGTAAGTTTGCGATTTCTGGATCAATTCAAGTTCTTAATTTCAGCTATTTCCAAACCGATTTCCCAGATACTTTTAGAACCGCAGTGGAAATCCGTAATGAAATTCAAGAACGCGGTTGGAAAACAGTTGTTGCATTTCAAACCCGCAACCCCATGCACTTAGCGCATGAAGAACTCTGCAAAATGGCAATGAAAGCCGTTAATGGCGATGGCGTAGTCATCCATATGTTGTTGGGTCAATTGAAAAAAGGCGATATTCCCGCCCCCGTTCGTGATGCTGCCATTCGTAAAATGGTTGAAGTGTATTTTCCTCCCAATAGCGCAATGATTACGGGTTACGGATTTGATATGTTGTACGCAGGTCCGAGAGAAGCCGTTTTGCACGCAGTTTTCCGTCAAAATATGGGAGCAACTCATTTCATTATTGGACGTGATCATGCGGGCGTGGGCGATTATTACGGGGCATTTGACGCTCAAACTATTTTTGAGGAAGAAGTCCCTAAAGGTGCATTACAAATTGAAATCTTTAACGCTGATCACACCGCTTGGTCGAAGAAATTAAACAAAGTGGTCATGATGCGCGATGTGCCAGATCATACCAAAGAAGATTTTGTTTTATTGTCGGGAACAAAAGTCAGAGAAATTTTGAGCAAAGGCATTGCACCACCACCTGAATTTTCTCGCCCTGAAGTCGCGCAGATTTTAATGGATTACTACCAAAAAGAAGTCGCTGGTCAAGCCTAAGTATTTTAATCTTAACACCAAAGAAACCCGCTTTATATTTTATTAATAAAAGTGGGTTTCTTTATTTTCTCAGTATCTATTTAATCATTTTAATCAAACAGGTTTGAGAAAGTGCGTCATGCCAAGTACGCTTTTCTTTATCAAATATTGCTCGCCAGAAACCAAATCCTAGTGTTAGCCACGAAAGAATAGCTACAAAAAAACGAATACTCGCTGTTTTATAAGAGAGATTTGAACCGTCTACATTCACAACTTTAATTTTCCACGCTTGCATTCCTAAGGTTTGACCATTTCTCATCCAAGGATATACAAAGAAAAAATAACAAATCACATAAATATAGAAATTAAAGCTCATTTTTAATATCCAAAACATTAAATCTTTTGGTTGATCATCGGTTAAAACTGGCGGAATAAATCCAATGATTTTTGCTAAAAAACCAGCCATAATCAAAACTGCAATTAGCATCAAAAAATCATAAAAAATCGCCGCAAATCGACGAAATAAACCAACAGGTTCAAAATTATCATTCATGAGGGTTTCACTTGTAACCAAAATGTAACGGGACCATCATTAATTAGATGTACTTGCATATCTGCGCCAAATTTTCCAGTTTCGACTTTATAATACTTTGATTTTGCTTGATTTTTAAAATAATTAAACCATTGTTCTCCGATTTCTGGCGGCGCGGCAGTTGTAAAACTTGGACGGTTTCCTTTTTGCGTATCTGCGGCTAAGGTAAATTGAGGAACTAATAACAAACCACCTTGAATATCTTGAATGCTCAAATTCATTTTATCTTCATGATCTGCAAACATCCGATAATTGAGCAACCGTTCTAATAAACGATCAGCTTGAGGTTGAGCATCGTTCTTTTCTACACCAATGAACGCTAAAATCCCTTGATCTATTTCTCCAATCGTTTTATTTTCAACGACTATTTTAGCGTGTTTCACCCTTTGAATTAAAGCAATCATAGCTTTTTTAATAACTCCGATGTTTCAAATAATGGCAAACCCATTACACCCGAATAACTTCCTCTAATTTCTTTAATAAAAGTCGCCGCAAAACCTTGAATGCCATAACCACCTGCTTTATCAAAAGGTTCATTTGTTGCGATGTAAGCATTGATTTGTTGATCTGAAAGCTGATCAAAAGAAACTTCCGTAATTTGTAAAGCCGTTTGAAAAGTGTTTTTAGTCGGAGAATAAAGAGCAATTGCAGTCATTACTTGATGAGTTTTATTTGAAAGGGTTTTAAGCATTTCAAAAGCGTGAGAAACATCTTGAGGTTTTCCTAAAATTTGCTCTGCACAAATAACGGCAGTATCTGCCCCTAAAATCGGTAAAGTGGACGTTTCTAATTTTAGAGCAACTGTGCGGGTTTTCTCTAATGCCAAACGCTGCACATAATCAGCAGCGCTTTCGTTTTCTAACGGGGTTTCATCAATATCTGCATGAATTTGTTCACATTCGATGCCGATTTGTTCTAACAATTGACGACGGCGAGGAGATGCCGATGCTAAATAAATTTTCATTCCACAACGTAAGGTAAATCTAAAAAAATCAAGGGGATATTATCTTGTGAACGCACGTTATTGGTTTCAACTGCCGCATTTGAAACCACCGCCAACACATAACAAAAACCATCAGGATGTGGTGCAACATTCACAATTTGTGCGGTATTTTCCTCACCTTCAACCGCTAAAATTTCTCCCATTTTAGGACATTTTCCTGCCATTTTTGCTAGATAAATCCGACGCTTAACTTTACCTAAATACTGCGTGCGACTGACAATTTCTTGACCCGAATAACAGCCTTTTTTGAAATTAACTCCTTCAATTAATTGAAGATTTAACATATGGGGCGTAAAAGCGTCAGCAGTGGATAACGTAATTTGCGGAACACCGTCTAAAATTTCCAATAATTCCCAAACTGGCTTTCCAGCAGGAATAATAGATTTATCAAGGTGTTGAGTGAAATTTTGCAACTTTTCGGTCGATGCAATAACTATCCATTTTGGGGTGTTTCCAGATAGACATAAAATCGTTGTATCATCTTGATATATAACGCTATTTTTTTGTTCTGAAAAACCTAATTTCTTACCAAAATCACCACTTAAACCGACAATTTGAACTTCATCGGTGATTTCGCGCAATTTTACTTTCGAACGCAACACATACATCGCCAACCGACGCAATATCGCCGCAATGTTATCTTGCGGCAAAATCAAATAAAATACATTTTCTCGTTTGTACAAATAAAAAGTTGCTAACACCCGTCCTTTCGCATTGCACCACGCGGTGAATTGACTTTTTTCAGAAGAAACTTGCCGCACATCATTAGTAAATTGTCCTTGCAAAAAGGTTTGAGCATCTTCACCCGATACTTCAATGATTCCTAAATGCGACAAATCACTCCAGAAAGGTTGTCCGATTTCAAAATTTACACCTTCAAAATGCGTCACAAAACCTTGATCATCAAATTGCGCATTAAGCGTTTGTAAGTAGTTTTTCCATTGGGTTTTCATATCATTGTTTCTCAATTCGATTTTCTATGTATGCTTCATCGCGTAATTGACGTGTCCAGCTTTGCAGTTCTTCTTCAATTTTACGTTGACGAAGTTGGCGAGTTGCTTGGCTACGTTCGGCTTCTTGGGTATTATCATAGTTACGACGTTCTTCTACTTTCACCAAATGCCAGCCGTAACGAGTTTTGAAAGGCGGACTTAATTTACCAATCGGTAAATTTTGAATTGCCTCTTCAAACTCTGGGACGGCTTGTCCGGGGCTTAACCAACCCAAATCACCACCGTCTTTTGCAGAAGCGGTATCTTCAGAACGGGCTGAGGCTAATTCATTAAAAGATTGTCCCGCTTCAATGCGTTCTTTAAGTTGTAATAAACGACTTTCCGCCTCAGAATCCGATACCACATCATTGGTTTTGATCAAAATATGACGGGCTTTAGTTTGAGAAACCACTAATTGTTTTCCACCCCGAATTTCTTGAATTTTAATAATATGAAAACCACTGCTGTTACGCAAAAGTCCTTTTATTTCATCAGCTTGCATGGTTGGCACAATTTCAGCAAATAAAGCGGGAATTTCACCCATTTTCTTCCAACCTAAATCGCCCCCTTCAAAGGCTTGTCGACCATCGGAATTAGAAATCGCAGCCTGCTTGAAATCTGCGCCTTCTTGCAAACTTTTTAAGAGTTTTTCAGCTTTGGTTTTCTTTTGATCGATGATTTCTGGCGATGAACCTTCAGGCACAGCAATTAAAATGTGCAACAAATGGTATTCATTTTCAGAGTTGCTTTGTTTTGCTTGACTAACAAGAAAGTTATCCACTTCCCGATCTGTAATAGTTACACTATTTGAAATTTGACGTTGTTGCAACCGTTGAATTGCAACTTCATCACGCACTCTTGATCGAAAGTCTTCAAACTTCAAACCATCTTTTTCTAAAGTTTGTTGCAAGGTTTCTAGTTTCATTCCATTTTGTTCAGCAATTTTATTAACGGCAGAATTGAGATCATTATCAGTAACTTTGATACCCGTTTTATCCGCTAATTGTAATTGCAAACGATTTAAAATGAGATGTTCTAAAACTTGCTTTTCAAATTCTTTACGCGGTGGCATTTGGGTTTTACGTTGTTTCAACTCAACTTCCAACGTGTTAATTTCTTTCTGTAATTCACTATAAGTAATAGCTTCTTCATTAGCAACTGCAACAATCCAATCTACTAAATAGGTTTCAGCAATTGCGGCACTAGAAATAAAAAACACAATTAACCAAATTAAAGATTTTCTCACTCGTTTATTCCTCAAAACCTAGTACTAGCTGGAATTTCTCGTGTAATAGCAAGCAACGTTTGTAATCAATACGTTGTTCATCATCACCACAATAACCACCTAAACCTTGACGACTCACTACTCGATGGCAAGGAATAATGATAGGAACTGGATTAGTTCGGCACGCACCACCAATCGCTCTTGCACTGCTATTTAATTGACGGGCTAACATTCCATAACTTACTGTATTACCAGGTTTTATTTTACGCAATGTTTGCCAAACTTTGATTTGAAAGGGAGAACCAACTAATTCAACAGACAAATCTAAAGGGTAAAGACCATCTTTAAAATAACAGTCTAATTCTTCTTTTACTTTTTGAGCAGATTTTGATTTCTCAGGGATTTCTGAGGCTTCTGCGAGAGATTTTTCGTTATCTAAAAAATCAATTCCGCTCACTTTTCCTCTCGTTAAAGTGACACCAAGCAGCGCAAATGGTGCGGAATATAATAAGTCAAATTGTTTCATGGTTCACTCCTTAATAAAATTCGTTGAATTATACCGAGATTATTTGAATTGCGCAAAATTTTTCAACGCTTGGTTAGTTTCCAACATTGATGAATTTTGGGATTACGCTTGAAATCCTCTGGTAAAGTTTTTTCACTCCAGTTTTCAATCACCACATCGCGCAAACTTTCTATATCTAACTTAAACTTACGATGATTCGTTGAGAAAATTAAAATCCCGTATTTATCTAAACTTTCCAGAGCAAGTTCGATAAGTTCAACATGGTCGCGTTGAATATCTAAAACGCCTTCCATTCTTTTAGAATTTGAAAAGGTCGGCGGATCGAGAAAAATTAAATCAAATGTTTGAGTATTTTCTTTCAACCAAGGTAAGCAATCATCTTGAATAAAATGATGTCGATGCTCACTCAAACCATTTCTCGCCAAATTACGTTTTGCCCATTTCAAATAAGTGTACGACATATCCACACTGGTTGTGAAAGTTGCACCGCCTAACGCTGCTTGAACCGTCGCCGTTCCCGTATAACAAAATAAATTGAGAAACCGTTTGCCTTTTGAAAGGCTTTTTATTTTTAATCTGGTGATACGATGATCTAAGAATAATCCCGTATCTAAATAGTTAGTAAAATTTACTAACAAAATTGCATTATCTTCTTGAATTTCATAGAATTTTTCATCTTCAGATAATTTTTGATATTGTTGCGTACCCTTTTGTTTTTGCCGAACTTTTAGAAATACTTTATCGGGAGAAACTTGCAAAATATCGGGAACAATTTGCATGATTTCTTTTAATCGTAATTGCGCTTTGTCTGGCTCGATTTCTTTGGGAGGAGCATATTCTTGAACATGAACCCATTGCTCATAAATATCGATTGCAACGGCGTATTCTGGAATATCTGCATCATAAACTCGATAACAACTAATGTTTTCTCGTTGTGCCCAGCGCGATAAATGTTGGTGGTTTTTGCGTAACCGATTGGCAAACATCGTTGATTTTTCATTCAAAACTGGAACAATAGACTTTTCAATTGGCATTTCTGAACGTGGAATTTTGAAATGATCTGGCTTAATTTCAAAACAGAGCAACTTGCAAGGAAGTGCGCCATTATAAAAACTGTAAATCTTTTGAGCACGCAACCCTAAAGCATGACCTAATTCTTGATTGCTGGTTAAAATCGCCGCGTTCCAATTCACAAAATTTTCTTTTAAACTCTCGCCAAGCCGCTTGTACAGGGATTTTAACGATGATAACTCTCCTAAACGTTCACCATAGGGTGGATTTGCAATAACAAGCCCTGTTTCGGCAATTTTCTCTAAATCGGTGAGTGCACGCTTTTCAAAATGTAAGTATCTGACTAAACCCGCTTTTCCGACATTTTCCCACGATTGTTTAATGATTGAACTATCGGCATCCCAACCAACAATTTTGGGTATTTTTTGCACACCAAGTTCTTTTAATTCAGTGGCTTCTTGACGTAAATTTTGCCAAATATGGGGTTTATGCCCTTGCCAACCTAAAAAGCCAAATTTTTCTCTTAAAAGCCCGGGCGCAATATTTCCCGCAATTAACGCCGCTTCAATCGGCAAAGTCCCTGATCCACACATGGGATCAAGCAACGCCCCACCATTTGCCGCGATCTCCGCCCAATTTGCTCGAATTAACAGCGCGGCGGCGAGATTTTCTTTTAACGGCGCAATTCCTGCAAACGGTCGATAACCCCGACGATGCAAACTTTCTCCAGATAAATCAAGGCTTAACGTTGCAATGTCGCGTTGCAAATGCAGATTGATCCGAATGTCGGGCGAATCGAGGCGAATACTCGGACGTTCGCCGGTTTTTGAACGAAAATCGTCGACAATCGCGTCTTTTACCTTCAAAGCCCCAAAATGCGTGTGTTGAATATTTTTTGACGTCCCAGAAAAATCCACCGCAAAGGTTTGATGTGATAAAAAATGTTCAGTCCAATCAACACGTTGTACGCCATCATATAAAGCCTCCGCGTCAGGCGACGGAAATTCCTGTAAAATCAGCAGCACGCGATTCGCCAGTCGTGACCACAAACAAACCCGATACGCTTGCGCAAGGCTGCCCTCAAACGCCACGCCCGCCGGACTCAGTTTGAGGTCATCCAAGCCAAAACTCCGCAATTCATCGGCTAATAAATCGGCAATGCCCTTGGGCGCAGTCGCAAAAAAGTTCATTTGTTCACCTGATTTTGAGAAAAACCTCTATAATATCTTGTTTTTTGAACAAAGCTAAGGTAGTTTTACAGAATGGATCGTCAAAAACGCATTTATATCGCTGGACATCGCGGACTCGTTGGGTCGGCAATCGTGCGCCGTTTGCAAGCCGATGGCTACGAAAACCTTATTTTTAAATCTCACCAAGTCCTTGATTTAACTCAACAATCTGCCGTTCAAACTTTTTTCCAAACTGAAAAACCTGATTATGTTATCTTAGCTGCCGCGAAAGTGGGTGGAATTTTAGCGAATAATAGCTATCCCGCTGATTTTATTTATCAAAATTTAATGATGGAAGCCAATATTATCCACTCGGCATTCCAAAATAAAATTAAAAATTTATTATTTCTAGGAAGTTCCTGCATTTATCCTAAATTTGCAGAACAACCCATGAAAGAAGAAAGCCTTTTAACGGGTGTATTAGAAAATACCAATGAACCGTATGCAATTGCTAAAATCGCGGGCATTAAATTGTGTGAATCTTACAATCGCCAATTTGGAACAAATTACCGTTCGGTGATGCCTACCAATTTATATGGAATTGGCGATAATTTTGATTTAAATAATAGTCACGTTTTACCCGCTTTATTGCGTAAATGTCACGAAGCAAAATGTCAAAACAAAAAGACATTAGAAGTATGGGGAACTGGCACGCCGCGTCGAGAGTTTCTCAATGTAGATGATTTAGCCGATGCGTGTTTATTTGTGATGAATTTATCAAATGAAATCTATCAAACTCAAACACAGCCGATGTTATCGCATTTGAATATTGGGATGGGTGAAGACATTTCAATTCGTGAATTAGCAGAACTAATTGCTCGCGTGGTTGGATTTGAAGGTGAATTAGTTTTTGATATTTCAAAACCCGACGGCACACCGCGTAAATTATTAGATGTTTCGCGTTTAAAAAACTTAGGCTGGCAAGCTAAAATTTCTTTAGAAGAAGGCATTAGAAATACCTACGCATGGTATTTGCAACAACTGAACTAAAAAAGAGGTGATTTTATTATGTTGGTGATTCCCGCCATTGATTTGAAAGACGGGCAATGTGTGCGCTTAAAACAAGGTCGCATGGAAGATAACACCGTCTTTTCTGATGATCCCATTGCAACGGCAGAACGTTGGGTTAATGCGGGTGCAAAACGCTTGCATATCGTTGATTTGAACGGGGCATTTCAAGGAAAACCCGTCAACATTAAAATTATTCGTGAAATTGTTAAAGCATTTCCAGATTTGTCGATCCAAGTCGGCGGCGGTATTCGTGATGAAGAAACTGTCCAAACTTATTTAGAAACAGGTGTCGATTTCGTGATCATTGGAACAAAAGCCGTTACTGCTCCTCATTTTGTGGCTGATATTTGTGTAGAATTTCCTAATCGAATCATTGTTGGATTAGATGCAAAAAATGGTAAAGTTGCAATTGATGGTTGGTCAAAACTTTCTCATCACGATGCCATTGATATGGCGAAACATTTTGAAGAACACGGTGTTGCTGCGATTGTTTATACCGACATTAGTCGAGATGGAATGTTGCAAGGTGTAAATATTGAAGCAACTGTGAGAATGGCACAAGCCGTTAATATCCCAATTATTGCTTCTGGCGGCATTACAAATTTAGATGATATTCGAGCATTATGTGCGGTTGCAGACGAAGGTATTATGGGCGCAATTACCGGTCGAGCAATTTACGAAGGAACGCTTGATTTTGCCGAAGCCCAACGCATTGCATCTCAATCTTCTTAGGAAATAGAGATGAGTATTGCACAATTTGCCATAGCAGATGATGTAATTAACGATTTCAACCAACTGTTTCATAAAGATAAACAAAGTGCGGTGATTGAAGAGTTAATGCGCCAAATAATTTCCGATATAAAACAACAAGGTAAGCGACAACAAGCATTTCATTCACTAACAAATAGAAGGATTTTACGTCCGACTGTTTCCCAAAGTGAAATAGAGCAAATTCGTGATGAGGTTCGTTTGTGATAGTTGTTTTGGATGCAAGCGTTATTATAAAATGGTTGCTTGCTGATCCAGAAAAAGAAGAACATACCGATAAAGCACAAAAAATTATGCTCAGCGTTATTGAAAACAAATTACAAGTTTTTCAACCCGTACATTGGTTAGCAGAAGTAGGAGCAGTGCTAAGTCGTTTAAGTTCTCGAACAGTTATTGCAGATATGCAAGAATTGTTTGCTTTAGAATTACCGATTGCTAATTCCAATATGATTTATCATCGTGCTTGTGATTTAGCAATAAGTTTGAATCACCATTTGTTTGATACTTTATATCATGCGGTTGCTTTAGAAATACCTAACGCTTATTTAATTACCGCCGATCAAAAGTATTTACACAAAGCAAAACCGTTGGGTAATATCATTTCTCTTGCAGATTTTGATTTATAGTATTTTTTTCTTGTTATTAAGAGAAAAAATCTAGTATAATTCAATCAACTAAGTAATCTTAAATTTTATCATGTCTAATCTTGAAACCCTCTTAAATCAATCTTTAGCAAATATTGCTATTGCATCTAATATTACAGCATTAGAGCAATTGCGCGTTTCTTTGTTAGGAAAAAAAGGCGAAATTACCCAACAATTAAAACAATTGGGCGGTTTGCCACCTGAAGAACGTAAAACATTTGGTGAATCGATTAATCGCGTTAAAGATACATTACAAAATGCTATTGCTAAACGCGAAGAATTTTTAAAAGAATATGAATTAAATCAAAAATTAGCCTCTGAAAGCATTGATGTCACTTTAGCAGGTAGAAATTCTTTCAAAGGTGGATTACATCCCGTCACACAAACTTTGCAAAGAATTGAACAATTATTTGCTCAAATTGGTTTCACGGTTGCAGAAGGACCTGAAGTAGAAAATGATTATCATAACTTTGAAGCCTTAAATATTCCTCAAAGCCACCCTGCGCGTGCAATGCACGATACCTTTTATTTCAGTGAGCATTTGTTATTAAGAACGCATACGTCGCCAGTGCAAATTCGGGTAATGGAGAATCAAAAACCACCGATTAGAATTATTGCACCAGGTCGGGTTTATCGATGTGATTTAGATGCCACGCATTCTCCGATGTTTCATCAAGTGGAAGGTTTGTGGGTGGATAAGAACGTTTCTTTCACACACTTGAAAGGAGTCTTAATTGATTTCTTACATCGTTTCTTTGAGCGTGATGATTTGGCGGTGCGGTTTCGTGCGTCGTATTTTCCTTTCACTGAACCCTCTGCGGAAGCCGATATTCAATGCGTGATTTGTGGTGGTTCTGGTTGTAAAGTTTGTAAAAATACGGGTTGGTTAGAAGTGCTAGGTTGTGGAATGGTGCATCCTAATGTTTTTAAATCAGTGGATATTGATAATGAAATCTATACAGGTTATGCGTTTGGAATGGGGGTAGAACGCTTAGCAATGTTGCGTTATCAAGTTAATGATTTACGATTGTTTTTTGAAAATGATTTGAGATTTCTCCGTCAATTTAATTGAAATGCTAAAAATTATTTGGTGCTAAAAAAATGAAATGTAGTGTTGCATGGTTGCAAGAATGGGTGAAAAATCCATTTGACGTTAAAACAATTGCAGAACAACTCACAATGGCTGGATTAGAAATCGAAGCTATTGAACCTGTTGCGGCAAATTTTAATCAAGTGGTGATTGGTGAAGTGTTAGAAGTTGAACGCCATCCCAATGCAGAGAAACTCAATGTTTGTAAAGTAAATGTCGGTGAAACTGAACTATTACAAATTGTGTGTGGTGCTTCAAATGTTAAAGCGGGTATGAAAGCCCCCGTTGCTTTGATTGGTGCGCAAATTGGTGATATTAAAATAAAACAAGCAAAATTACGCGGCGTTGAATCATTTGGAATGCTTTGTTCTGCACAAGAATTAGGATTAGCAGAAACCTCAAATGGTTTATTAGAACTTCCTCAAAACGCACCGATTGGACAAAGTATTCGTGAATATTTGAAACTAGACGATTCGATGTTTGAAATTAACATTACTCCGAATCGTGGAGATTGCCTTAGTATTCAAGGAATTGCGCGAGAAATTGCCGTTTTAACACAAAGTAATTTGATAGCACCAGAAATAAATATTATTCAAACAACGATTTCTGATACATTTCAAGTTGAACTAATTAATTCAAATGCTTGTCCGCATTATGTGGGAAGAATTATTAGAAATATCAATCCACAAGCAACTACGCCATTATGGATGCAAGAAAAGTTACGTCGAAGTGGTTTGAGAACATTGCATCCGGTGGTTGATATTACGAATTATGTGTTGCTTGAATTAGGGCAACCGATGCACGCATTTGATTTAGAGAAACTCAGCGGCGGTATTCGGGTGAGAAATGCAACAAAAGGCGAAAAAATTGCGCTTTTAAATGGGCAAACCATTGAATTAGATGATAAAACCTTAGTGATTGCTGATCATCAACAAGCACAAGCCTTAGCGGGTGTGATGGGCGGATCGGATTCAGCGGTGAGCAATGAAACAAAGCATATCTTTTTAGAAAGTGCGTTTTTCTTACCCAGTTTATTTGCTGGAACGGCACGTCGATATGGATTGCAAAGTGATTCATCACAACGATTTGAAAGAGGCGTTGATCCTTCGTTACAAATTAAAGCAATGGAGCGAGCAACTGCGTTAATTATTGAGATTTGTGGGGGAGAAGTTGCACCTTTAATTCAAGCGATTGAACCAGAGTATTTGCCAGAACGCCCCACTTTATATTTGCGACGCGAACGTTTGAAACGCTTATTAGGGGTTGATATTCCTAATACTGAAGTGAGCAATATTTTAAAACGCTTAGAAATGGAAATTCAAATAAAAACAGAGGGTTGGCAAGTTGTGCCGCCGCCATTTAGATTTGATATTCATGTTGAAGCAGATTTAATTGAAGAAGCGGCTCGAATTTATGGTTATGAACGGATTAATGGTGAAATTGCGCAATCTCCGTTACAAATCAAAAATCAGCATCATTCTTTACAACAATTACAAATGAAATTAGTGCAACAAGGCTATCAAGAAGCGATTACTTATAGTTTTGTTGATCCGAGTTTAGAAAAATTATTACATCCAGAAAGCAATCCGCTAGCTTTGGCAAATCCAATTTCAAGCGATTTAGCAGTAATGCGAACGAGTTTGTGGGCGGGTTTGTTGATGGCATTAAAACATAATGTGAATCGTCAACAAAGCGATGTTAAATTATTTGAAACGGGTTTGCGATTTGAAAATGGCGAGAAACTAGAACAAATTCCTACCTTAGCAGGGATTGCAATCGGTCGAGCATTACCAGAGCAATGGGGAGATACAAAAAATCGAGCAATTGATTTCTTTGATGTGAAAGGTGAGCTTGAAAGTTTGATTTCAAATGTAACGTTTGTGAAAGGAACGCATTCGGCATTGCATTCGGGACAAACTGCGATTTTAATGCGAGGAAAAGAAAAGATTGGTGTAATGGGTGCATTACATCCTAAAGTTGCGCAGGCACTTGATTTAACTGGACATATTTATCTTTTTGAATTAAACTTGAACACGTTGTTAAATAAAAGCACACCAATCTTTGCACCCTTATCAAAATTTCCTTCGTTACGACGAGATGTGGCGGTGGTGGTATCGCAAGCGGTTGCTGCGGCTGATATTTTGGCAATTGTGCGTCAAAATGCGGGGGAATGGTTGGTTGATTTGGGCTTATTCGACGTTTATCAGGGCAAAGGCATTCCCGACGGTAAAAAAAGTTTAGCTATGGGATTGACTTTTCAAGCATTTTCCCGCAATCTTACAGACGCTGATATCGATGCGGCACTTGCTCAGGTGCTGGTTGCGCTTGAACAAGATGCTCAAGCCGTATTAAGAACTTAAAAGAAACTTTTAGAGGAATACAAACAATGGCACTGACCAAAGCTGTCATGGCAGATAGATTATTTGAAGAGCTGGGTTTGAACAAACGTGAAGCTAAAGAAATTGTTGATTCTTTTTTTGAGGAAGTTCGTTTGGCATTAGAAAAAGGTGAACAAGTCAAATTATCTGGATTTGGCAATTTCGGATTGCGTAAGAAAAACCAGCGCCCGGGTCGTAATCCTAAAACAGGTGAAGAAATCCCCATTAGTGCTCGCCGTGTCGTCACGTTCCGCCCCGGTCAAAAACTACGCGCTCGCGTCGAAGCATATGCTGGACATATCGAACAATAACGAACTGCCCGTCATCCCCGCCAAACGGTATTTTACCATCGGGGAAGTGAGCGATTTATGTGCGGTTAAGCCGCACGTATTGCGTTATTGGGAACAAGAATTTCCCCAATTAAAACCTCTCAAGCGGCGAGGCAATCGCCGCTATTATCAACGCCACGACGTGTTATTAGTCCGTCAAATTCGTGGTTTGTTATATGATCATGGTTTCACCATCGGCGGCGCGAAACAACAACTGAACGATACCGATGATTCTTCCGCTGTCGATCCCCTCCTCATTAAACAACTTCGATTAGAACTCGAAGAATTACTTCTTTTAATTCAATGAGTTATCCGTTTTAATTTCCAAAACAAAATCATTATATGTAATCTCTTGATTTTTCAGGATTTTTAATATCATGCAAACAATTTCTTTAATTAAATCAATAAGTTACCCCCCCCCCACAAATTCCGTGCCCGCTAATTTCTATAACGAAGAATCCTAGCATTTTGGCATTAAGAATGCGAGATGCTGATTATTCCAAAAAAATAGGAGAACCGCCGTGGCAACCGATTCATTACAACACGCCTCTTTTTTCTCAAATACCCAAACGGTTTTTTGTGTGGTTGGATTTGAAGGAAGTTTTCGTCAAATTAACGCTGCAACCGAAGAATTGCTTGGTTATAATCGATCAACTTTGCTTAAAAAAGAATTTATTGAACTAATTCATTCTTCTGATAAGAAAAATGTTGAAAAATATTTAGATGAGCTTAGTGAATCAACTGAAGCAAAAACCTTTAATTGTCAAATTTTAGATGGCAAAGGAAAATATCGAGATTTTGTTTGGCAGGCAACCCCCTCTTTAAAGGAATTTGCTTTCTATTTGGTTGGAATTGAAATCGGCGCGTATAAACATCACATATTGCACGAAGCAGATGAAGAAGCCCAAGAACAACTCACGATCTTTCAAGAAAAATACGCAGATATGCAATTACTTTTAGAAGATTTACAACAAAAAGTTCCTACCATTGCAGAAGAAGCAATTCCTATTACACCGTTATTTGAATTAATGCAAGAAGGGATTGTTTTTCAGCATCGTAATGGTAAAGTTCATGCGATTAATGAACCGCAAGTGAAACGCATTTTAGGCGACCTTCCTAATTTAGATCAATTTTCACTGTTATGGGATGCAGCAAAAGATAATCCACATCCAGAAATTCCGACTAAGTTTTTAGTTTTAAAAAAGAGTGGAAAAATTGCTCATTTACAACTGTGCGCAAAAACGCTTTTTGATACAAATAAACAAATCTTTGGACGAGCAATTAGTTTCTCTGATATGACAGAACAATATGCTTTACAAAATAAAGTAGATTCATTGCAAGATCAAACCACTTTAATTACCCAAACCCGTAATGAAGGCATTTTAACTTGGGATTTGTTAAGCAATGAAGTCACTTATTCTGGAAGTTGGAAAGTTCTTTTAGGTTATCATGAGGATGATAATTTATTGGGCAAACGAATTGAAACATGGTATTCACGCATTTATCCCACTGAATATTATCAAATTGTTGAATCATTAAAATGTTATTTAGATGGTCATTGTTCTAAATTTGAAAATGAGCATCGACTCTCACATAAAGATGGTTCTTATTGTTGGGTTTTAGTGAGAGGACGTGCCTTACGAGATCGTAGTGGACGGGCTTATCGTTTCATTGGTGCTTTTACTGATATAACTGAGCGCAGAGCAATTGTTGAAAACATTTCTACACAAAGCGATTTGAAAATTAAAGCTGACCTTTTAAATGTGTTGCCAGAAGCAGTTTTTTGTGTTAATACAAAAACTTATAAAATCATAAACACAAATGCTGCGAGTTTTCAAATCTATAAATATAACGCAGAAGAATGGAACAAATTATCTTTTCAACAGTTATATCCCGATCAATTACAATTTAATCGAGAATGGCGTTTAATGCTTAAAGATAAAATCTATCATATTCCAGCCAGTTTTCAAAAGAAAAAAACCGGAGAAACTTTTGTTGCAGAAATCAGCGGTGGCAGTTATGAATGGCAAGGACAAATATTAATTGCAGTGGTGGTCAGAGATATTACATCCCGCCGTAATGTTGAACAAGTTATTCGTGAGGAACGCCAGCAATATGGCACAGCTTTTCATAATGCACCTTTAATGATTTTGTGCAAAGATCGAAAGGGTAAAATTACTCGAGCAAATCGTTACACAGGAAGATTACTTAATAGACGACCTGAACAGTTAATAGGTTTATTAGAAAAAGATTTGAATATGGGTTTCTCAGAGAGTTATTATCAAGCCGATATGGAGATTTTAAAAACGGGAGAACCAATGCTAGGTTTAATCGAGAAATATCATGATCATTTCTATCATATTGATAAAATACCTTATCACGATGCTGCTGGAAATATTTTAGGTATTTTAGTTTTTCTTATCGACGTTGAATCTCATTTGAATAAAGATTGCGTAAAAACACTTGCCGCATAATGTTGGCAAATCATCTTAAAATAGATTATGATTAGTGCACTATCTTTGGAAATGGGAGAAACATTATGAAAAATACCATCGATCAATCACGTCGAACTTTCTTAAATTATGCGGGCGCAAGCGTGGTATTAAGTTTGTTACCTAATCCAGTGAGAGGAAATGCTTATGCTGCATCTGAAAAAAGTATTTCTGATAACTGGTTGTCTATTGTAAGAAAATATGGAGAACCAACGGGAAAATTTGGAAAAATTGGTGATCCTGTGACTTTAACAATTGGCTATCAACCTTATGGAACAATTCATTGGACAGCAACCGTCAATAAACAAGCCCAATTATTAGAAAAATATTTGCCAAAAGGGAGCAAAGTTGTTTGGTTTCGATCTTTATCTGGACCCGCAATTAGTAAAAATATGGATGCGGGTAAAAACCAATTTGGTTATATGTCAGAAACCCCCGCATTAACAGTCAGTGATAAAGTTTCTTGTGATTTAGTGGCAGCAAGTGGTTATGATGTCGGTGAATTTGGCAGTATTTGTGTTTCAAACAAATTTTTAGAGAACGGTGAAATCAAAACACCAAAAGATTTAGATGGTAAAAAGGTTGGAACAGTGTTTGGTTCTTTTGCACATCGTCAGATTTTAACGTTTATAAAAGAACATAACATCAAACCGCTTTTAGAAAACCAAACTATTGATCAACAAATGACAGGATTAATGGCTGGAAATATTCACGCCGCGGCGCTTTGGGAGCCTTATCCTTCGTGGTTAGAACAGAAAGGCGTTGCTCAACGTTGGATTGTTGGAAATGATATGCCAAATACCAGCAAATTTTATTTCCCAGAATTGCAAACAAACCGATTTCATGATGTGGGAGCAACTTTAGCAATTCATGATTGGTTGAGAGAACGTCCAGATATTATCCGTGCGTATTTGAAAGCAGAAGAAGAATGTCGTGATATGTTAATTCATGATCCAGATTTAGCGGCTTATTTCATTTGGACAGATATTTCTGAAATTCCACCCGAAGTCATTAGAGCAACTCTGGATATGATCATTTGGGATGGACGCATTAATGGTGAAATGAAAAAACATTTGAAAGCCTGTGCAAAAATGTGGAAAGAAGAAGGTTTCTTGAAAAATCCTCGCAGCCAAGACCCCGAGAAATATGTCGATGAATGGGCAGATGATAGAATCTTACAATTAGCCATGAAAGAATTAGAAGCTGAAGGTTTGTGGACTTCTAATCGTTTAGCGGGTTTTCCAAACCCAATTAAACCAGAGCAACTTCAACGCCATGATTGGAAGAAATACGAAAACATTTCCTTAGAAGCTAAGCCTTGGAAACCAACTAAAATTTAATTAATTTGGGGATTTCAAAAATTCCCTTTTTATGAGGTTAGAAAAATGAAAGTTGCTGCCATTCAAATGATTTCAAATGCAAATGTTGAGGAAAACCTCGCGCAAGCAGAACAACTTATCAAACAAGCCGCCACACAAGGTGCACAACTCATTGTTTTACCTGAAAATTTTGCATTAATGGGTGAAACCACTGAAATTTTAAACATCGCTGAACCAGCCGAAAAGGGTAATTTACAAAAATTCCTTAAAAATCAATCGCTTAAAAATAAAATTTATTTGATCGGCGGATCAATTCCGTTGTTTTCTGAAAATTCAAATAAAGTTTATTCAAGTTGTTTAGTTTTTGATCCAAACGGCAAACAAATTGCTAGATATAATAAAATTCATTTGTTTGACGTTCAAATCCCAGAACAAAATGAATCCTATAAAGAGTCAGCAACTTATGAATATGGCAAAGAAGTTGTTATATGCGACACCGCGTTTGGAAAAATAGGAATCGGGATTTGTTATGATTTGAGATTTCCTGAATTATTTAGAGCAATGAGAGATATAACAATGATTGCAATTCCAGCGGCTTTTACTCAAACAACAGGTGAAGCACATTGGGAAATTTTATTGAAAGCAAGAGCGATAGAAAATCAAACTTATATCATTGCAGCAAACCAAGGAGGAAAACATCAAAATGGTAGAGAAACTTTTGGAAATAGTATGATTATTGATCCTTGGGGAAAAGTGCTTTCACGCATAGAAAAAGGTCAAGGAATTGCAATTGCAGACTGTGATTTTAACTATTTACATAATTTGAGAAAAACCTTTCCAGTTTTAGAGCATCGACACATTTATGAAACAGCTAATTAGAATTGCTCAATTAACCGATATGCACATTGGTGAAACCGATGAAGATGTATATGGATCGCCAGTAAGAATGCAATTTCTTTCGGCGTTAAATAAATTAAAAAAACAAAACTTAGATGCGCTGATTTTATCAGGTGATTTAGCTGCAAATGCGGGAGAGTATAACTCTTATGTGTGGATTAAAGAACAATTAAAAGAACTCACCTGTCCAATTTATATTTGTTTAGGAAATCATGATCGATTAGAAAATTTAAAGCAAGTTTTTAATTTAAATCTTGAAAATTGTCATGAAGATGATTATTATTTTAAAACTAAAATTAAAGAGCATTTGTGTTTGTTTTTAGATACCAGTCCTTATTTCTTATCAAATCAACAAATGGAATGGTTGAAACAACAAAGCATTGAAAATAAAGAAGAAATTTTATTATTTATGCACCATCCACCTTTGTATTGTGGGTGTACATTTATGGATGAAAAATATCCTTTAAAAAACATTTCTGATGTGTGGTCGGTGATTAAAGAATTAAAGAACGTAAATTATATCTTTTGCGGTCATTATCATACTGAAAGAACCATTATAAAAGATGGAAAGAACGTATTTCTCACACCTTCAACAATGGCACAATTTGATAATCAAACGTCAGAGATTACAATCTTACATAGAAACCCGAGTTGGCGAATTATTGAATGGGATGGAGAAACATTGCGCACTTCAGTTGAATATTTCTTTTTATTCACAAGTTTGTAATGATCCATAACATGGCATAAAAAATACCAATCAAAATCGGCTGATGAATTAAATAGATAATTAAACTATATCGTCCTAAAAAAATTAAAATTTTCTTCAACCAATGATCGTTTTTCCATGTTGATAATTTTGAAATGGGTAGATGTTTCGCTACAAATATCCCAATTAAAACAAAACCAAACCAAGGAACGAGAGGAACAAAGTCTTCAGTCGGTGGTTTGAAAGTCATCATTCCTAACCAATGCAAATGAGGTTGATTAAAGAAAGAATGCTGGACAGTAAAACCTAAAGCAATTAAAATCAAACCTAATCCTAAATTCAAATAATTAAACTTCAAAAAAGGTAATGCTAAAACGCTTGCAATTAAAATAAAATGCAAAATCCCAAAATAAATAAAACGTTGTCCAAATAACCAATAACTTCCAATACTTACTAAAGCGGCTGCAAATCCTAAAATCATTAAACGTCGATAATAAGTTGACCAATCTTTTTTGATTTGAAAAGCAAAAGATAAAGAAATCCCCACGATGATTAAAAACAAACTTACGATCATTGCACGAAAACTTAACCAAAATATATCTTGCGTTAAATTAAAATGTGCAAGTTTAAAGAAAACTAAATCATAACAAAAATGGTAAATAATCATTAACCACACGGCAAATCCTCGTGCAGCATCTAAGAAAGCAAAACGTCCTGCCATTTGTCGTAATTTGAGTGCCATTTGTCTGTTAAACCGCCCTTGAAAAGAAATTGAGTGTATTTTAATATAAAATGTAATTTGAAACTAGAAGGAGATTAATCATGTTTCTGCAACGTTTTTTTATTTTATTAGTTTTATGGGCATTATCGTTTATAACAACTAATGTAATTGCTGCCGCCTCTTTTAGCTCATTACCTGCGGCGGGTTCTTTAATTAAATTTAATAGCACTGAAAGCGGTGAATCGGTTTCTCAAACCATTAGAATTACCAATGGTGGCGTTGATCCTTTAGAAATCACATCAGCAGTGTTTGGTTTAACTAATCCAAGTAATTTTTCTTTTCCAGCCACAACAACTTTTCCTCTCTCCATTCCAGCGGGTGGTTCTTCATCTTTTGTAATAACTTGCACACCCGATTTAACGAGTTATCTTACCTATGCAAATTTAGGTTTAACCACTAACGATCCTCTTAAATTAGGCGTTTCTTATACGCTTGCGTGCACTAGAAATTCAACAGGTGTTCTATATGAATCCTATCCTCCAAAAAACACGGATATTAATAGTTTTGGTGATGTGAATATTGGTTCAAGTAAAACTCGTAGCGGAGTAATATTTAATGCGGGTGATACTGCAATGACTATTTCCTCACTTTCTTTTAGTGGAACAGATGCGTCAAGTTTCAGTGTTGCTCTAAATCCTACCTCACCATTAAGCGGCGGATTAAATACTTATTTTGTAATCAATTGCTCACCTACAAAAGTGGGGATTTTGGAAGCTAATTTAGTTGTGAATACCAATGCTTCAAATGTTACATCGATTACTTATGGATTAACTTGTAATGGGGTTGGAAATAGTTCACCCACTGATATTATCCTTGATAATCAATCGGTTGATGGTGGATCGCCCGCCGATACCTTTATTGGTAATCTCTCAACGATTGATCCCGATGCCGCCGATACGCATACTTACAGCATATCAGGTATTAGTATATTTACTATTAAAAACAATCAGTTATTTACTTCACAAACGATGCCATTGGTGGTAAATGGGGGTTCTTATAGTGTCACTATTATAAGCACGGATAATGGTGGTTTGATAACCAGAAAAATATTTAATATCAATGTGATAGCGAAAGTTGGAGCGCGTTTTCAATCTAATCCTCCACCAAACCAATTAATTAATTTAGGTAAAACACTTGTTCTAACCCCCACATTAGGTCAAACAAATACTGGGCAATTAGAAATTATTGAAACAGGTGATATGGAGTTAAATGTTTCAGCAAATATTACTGGCACAAATGCAACAGATTTCAAAGTTTCTCCCAATGCAATGGTTTTAGGAGATGGAAGTTCCTCTCAGTTCTTTACCATTGAATGCACACCATCAGCAAAAGGAATTCGTTCTGCACAATTACAACTTTCTACTAATTCTGCAAGCAGCCCAACAACCTTTACTTATCCTTTGCAATGTGAAGGTTTAACGGGAGCAAGTTTCTCTTCAAATCCTCCACCTAATCAAGTGATGAAATTTGGAAGAACATTGCTCAATAATATGGTGAGTAAATCTTTACAAATTATTGAAACGGGTGATATGGAATTACAAATCACGCCAACTTTGAGCGGTCTTCATTCAATTGATTTCAGAATTCCTTTAATATCGATAATTTTACCAGATGGTGCACCACCAAAAGAATTAATAATTGAATGCACGCCATCAGAACTTGGTCTTCGCACAGCAACATTAGAACTATTGACCAATGATCCAGAAATGCCAACTATTTCTTATCCCTTAGAATGCGAAAGTGTTGATAATACTGCACATTTTTCCTCTGTGCCGCCGCCGAATCAAACGATTCAATTAGGAAAAACTCCTATAAATCAATCGATTACCCATATGTTGGAAATCACTGAAACGGGAACTAATACATTAAATATTACGCCAACTATCAAAGGTGCAAATGCGAGCGATTTCAAAATCTCTCCAAATTCAATGACTTTGCCAGACGGAAGCCCGCCACAAATCTTTAATATTGAATGCAAACCGCAAGCAGAAGGCATTCGCATTGCAACGTTGGAATTAGTTTTTAATATAGCAACTGGTGGGGTAGTTGCTCCCCTTTTAACTAATGCCCAAACTCTAGTTTCCTATCCGTTAGAATGCGAAGGAACACCGATCACGATGTTTAATTCTGATCCATTGCCAAATAGTTTGATTTTCTTTAATAGCGATGCGCAAGGAACGCCTGTTTCTCAACGGATTCAAATCACTAATCGCAGTAATCAAAATTTAAGTATTAATTCGTTTGAAATTCAAGGTGGTGCTTACGCAAATAGCTTTAGTCAGTTTAGTGTATTCCCGATGAATATTGCTCCACAAAGTTCTTCTTCTTTATCATTGCTGTGTAAGCCAGAAACTGAATTATTACAAGGCGGTTTCTTACATTTAACTACTAATGATCCAGCTAATCAAAATGTTACCTACGGATTAGCGTGTTTGAAACGTGGAACAGGTGCAATTTATGTTTCTTTACCAAGAGTTAATGAAACTATCTATTTCAATGATGTAATCATCGGTCACCCAGAAATGCGCAGTATATTTGTCTTTAATGCAGGAGATATTCCTTTTGATATTTCTGATATGAGCATTACAAATAGCACTATGGATGTTTTCAAAATAGCTAACGTGCCATTTTCAATTAACGCTGGAGAAATGAAGCAAATTGATATTGCGTGTAATCCAACGCAAGAAGGTTTGTTCACAGCAGATTTGAGCATTTCTACTAATGCTGAAACAGCGCGTAGAACTATTTTACCAGCTCACTATACTTTAACTTGCCGTAGTGGAACAAATAACGCACCAACCGATATTATGTTGAGCACGCAACAAATCAAATCAGAAACCTCAGCTAATACTTTAATTGCTAATATTTCTACGCTTGATGCAGATGTAAATGATCCACAAACTTATACATTGCAAGATGCCAGTGGTTTGTTTGTTATTAAGGGTAATCAATTATGGACAACGAGAAATATTCCAATTGGAAGTACGGGCTTTGATATTAAATTAAAAAGTACCGATGCGGGTGGATTATTTATTGAAAAAGATTTCCATTTGACAATAGTCGGTAATACGTTGAATCAATTTAAAGCATCGGTCGTTACATCAGAAGGGGTAAAAACTATCGTTGATGAAACGGAAATAATTACTGCAAAAGGATATGTTCAACCTTTACCTGAAGAGGTAGGAAAAATAGGCGATGTTTTTGTCATTTACAATTATACTTCTTTAACGAATGGCAAAGCAGTTTTACCTATTACTTTGTTACAAAATATTCCTTTACAAGCGAATATTGAACTTGCTTTATATTCTGGACGTTTGATTTATTTGCCTGGTAAATTTGAGATTGTTTTAGGTTATCGAATAAATGGCAATGAAAACAAAGGATTAGCAACCACATTTTCAGTTCGTAGAAATGCCTCACCGTCTGGATTTGAGCTTTCAAGAAATACCTTAGTTGAAAGAAGCTCTGCGGGAACAGTGATTGGAAAATTTGTGACTCAAGATACCGATAAAGACGATTTCTTCCGTTATGTCATTACTAAAAATCCTGGAACGCCATTTGGGTATTTCAGAGTTGTTGGTGATGAATTACAAATGACCGAAAGTTTTCCGCTTACTTTTAAAGAAAATTCAACCTTAAATATTGGGGTAAGAGTGATTGATGGAGCGGGTGGATTTTTTGATAAAACATTTACGATTAAAGTGATTGAAAATGATGTTCCTCATATTGGTGGAGAAATTCGGAGCAACGATTATGCAATTCGTGGAACAAAAGATCAATTAGCGACATTAACAAAAGATCAACTTTTCACGGTTAATTCGTGGATTCAACCACCGTCGATTCATGTGAGCAAAGTGGCAGATATTCTTTACAAAATTGTATTCACACCGATTTCTGGTGAAATGCAAATTTTTGAAGGAATTTGGGAGAAAGATAAAACACTCACCAGCGCGGTTGATATTGAAATGGCGAAAGATTTTTCATTAGATCAACTCGGAACTTATGAAGTTTCAATAGGTTACAAATTGAAAGATGGTTCATTCCAAATTTTAATGCCATTTCAAAAATTCCGCGTTCAAGGTTAAGGCTTTCAGTGCTAAAATGCTCCTTTTTCTATTTGAATTAATCATAGCTAAGGGAGCGAGCAACGATGTATAAGATTTTGACTTTAAACAATATTTCAGTGCGTGGTTTGGAATGTTTGCCGCGTGATCAATATGAGATTGCCTCTGAAATTCAACATCCCGATGCCGTTTTGGTGCGTTCATTTAAAATGCACGAGTGGCAAATTCCTCAATCTTTACAAGCAGTTGGACGTGCGGGCGCGGGCGTGAATAATATTCCCGTCGACAAAATGAGCGACAAAGGTATCCCCGTTTTCAACGCGCCGGGTGCAAATGCTAATGCAGTCAAAGAGTTAGTATTAGCTGGAATGCTCATTGCGGCGAGAAACTTAGGGGCAGCGTGGGATTTTGCTCGTAATTTGAGCGGCACGGACGAAGAAATCAACAAAGCCGTCGAATCAGGCAAAAAGAATTTTGTCGGTTTCGAATTACCCAATAAAACCTTAGGAGTCATCGGCTTAGGTGCGATTGGGGTCAAAGTTGCAAACGCCGCCGTCGCGTTGGGCATGGACGTGATTGGTTACGATCCACAAATCACCGTCAAAAACGCTTGGCAAATGTCTTCTGAAGTAAAACAAGCACTTAGCTTAGATGATTTGTTTAGTCGCGTGGATTTTGTGAGTTTTCACGTTCCTTTAATCGCCGCGACGCGCAATATGTTGAATGCTGAACGTTTAAAAATGATGCGCAAAAATGCGGTGATTTTGAATTTTGCGCGCGACGGCATTGTCGATGATGCGGCGATTGTCGAAGCCCTCGATCAAAAATTAATTCACGGCTATGTATGTGATTTTCCTAGTAATTTATTGAAAAACCATTCAAAAGTCATCACGTTGCCGCATTTAGGCGCGTCGACCGTCGAAGCCGAAGACAATTGCGCAATTATGGTCGCTGAACAAGTTCGTGAATATTTGGAAAATGGCACAATTCGTAATTCGGTGAATTTCCCCGAAGCTCAAATGCCTCGCGTGAATGGTCGTCCGCGTTTAGCGATTTCAAATGCGAATGTTCCAAATATGCTCGGTCAAATCAGCACTGCGATTGCAAAAGCGGGTTTGAACATCGTCGATATGTTAAATCAATCTCGAGGAAATTTGGCTTATACCTTAGTGGATGTTGAACAACCTGTTCCTCAATCGGTTCTCGATGAATTAAGCCAAATCGAAGGCGTTTTGAGATTGCGTTTATTATAAAGAAATAGATTTGTAAGTTGGGGTATAAATGCCCCAACATTAAAGGGGAACATCTCAAGATTTCCGTTCTAAGAATTCCGTGAGGAAAAGAAGAATTATTTGTTCAAATAGGCGGTTTTCATGGATAACATTTGATAAATGCTTTTTGCTCCACCTTGCACCCCAATATTTGTTCTGGTTTTGATTTGTTTTACTGAGGATTCCACTGCTACCATTTTTAGTTCACTTTGATTTGATATTTCAAATGCGCCTACCACTAAACTTATTAATAACTTATTTTAACCGTTAATTTCTCTAGTTCTTTTCCTTTCTTTTTCTTCGCAAAAAATCGGCAACTTCTAACATCTTTCTCAGCAATTGCTCAAATGTTAAAAAACTTCCTTTTAAGTAGATTGATAACCCCAGCGGAGTTTGTCGCGGAGCGTGGCGTAATGGTCGTGATTGGGAGGATGAACCAAATAAATTTGGCGGTGTTTTTTAATGGTGACGCGATCCCCGGGTAATAACGTTTGTGAAGCCACGCCATCGCAAGTTAATTGCGCTTCAATATCTTGATTTAATTGCAAAGTGACTTCAATTTCACTGTCATTATCGAGAACAATTGGTGCGTGACTTAAGGTATGTGGAAATAAAAGCATTAAAATCAATGCGTTAAGTGAAGGATGAACAATTGGTCCGCCGCCCGATAAACAGTAAGCCGTTGATCCAGTTGGAGTTGAAATCAAAACTCCATCCGCCCGTTGATTGCCTAATAAACATTTGTTGATATGCGTTGTGAAACCAAATAAATGCGTGGTATTCCATTTGTGAATTACTATATCATTCACTGCGTTGCAACGCGTTAAAATGGTTTTTCCACGAAAGGCAGTTGCTCTCATTAAAAAGCGTTTTTCCTCAATAAAATGACCATCTAAAATTGCGTCTAAATCATTAGTCATATCAGTAGGTTTGATATCGGCGAGAAATCCCAATCTTCCTAAATTAATTCCTACCATTCTCGATTCATAACGCGCTAATAATCGAGCGGTGTGCAACAATGTTCCGTCGCCCCCGATCACGATAATTAAATCGCTTTGTTTTCCGAGAGTTACCGTATCAACAATCGGTAAATCTGCTAATTGTGGTAACGCATCGACGCTACCTTGATGTAACATAAACGTCAAATCACGCCGTTGTAAGTGATAAATCAAAGTTTGTAATGCGTCAGTTGCTGCGGGCGATTGCAATTTCGCCACTAATCCTATTTTCTTAATTGGGATATTCATTTGAAAGAAAATCCCATTCAATTAATAAATCAGGAAAGAGATAAATTGGAGTTGTTTCAGAAAGAGAAAATATTGTTGGTTGATCATAAATTTGATGTTCATTTAAAATATATTTCATTCCCCATTTCTCAGTTGAGCTAATAATCCAATATTCTTTTACGCCATATTGTTGATATAATTGACGTTTTATATCCATATCTCGGGTTGCGGTCGATGGCGATAAGATTTCAATAATCCAATCTGGCGCGCCTCGACACCCTTTATCATCTAATTTGTTTTTATCGCAAATCACAGAAATATCAGGTTGAACAACCGTATCAACTTTATTGTCTTGTTCATTATTTTTTGGCAAACGCACATCAAAAGGAGCGATGTAAGGTTTGCAAGATTTTCCTTTCAAATAATTAGCAATTTGTCTTCCCAATTCTAAAACAATTTCTTGGTGACGACGCGAAGGGGCACTCATTGCATAGGCTTGACCATCGATTAATTCCCAACGTTCATCTTCAGACCACTGCGAGTAATCTCCATAAGTGAAATAATCAGGATATTTAAGTGCGGCGTTCATGTTTTTCTCCATTTCGTGGGTTGTTTTTGAGATTATGCGTGAATTTGCACGTTTTATAAATAGCGTCGACAGAAAGGGAAAGGTTTGGCATACTATAATGATTTTTTAGCTATTTTTTAAGGAGTCGTTGTGGCAGATTACGATCACGAAGAAGAAGAACAGATTGAAGCCCTAGAAGCGTGGTGGAAAGAAAACGGAAATGCGGTGATTTGGGGGATTGCAGTCGGGTTTGCGATGCTGTTTGGCTGGCGGAGTTGGCAAAATTATCAATTCGAACAATCGCAAGTTGCTTCCAGTTTGTATGACGTGGTGTTATCCGCTTCTCAACAACCAAACGCCGCGCAAGCTGATGATCAGATTCAAAAAATTCTTACTGATTATACAAATACTGGTTATGCGTCTTTAACGTCGTTGCTCAACGCGAGCCGTCAAATCGAAGCTGGTCAAACTCAACCAGCGCAAGCCAGTTTGCAAT
Source organism: Thiomargarita sp. (assembly GCA_020718845.1). Taxonomy (GTDB): domain Bacteria; phylum Pseudomonadota; class Gammaproteobacteria; order Beggiatoales; family Beggiatoaceae; genus DYRG01. The sequence continues at coordinate 4,390 of DYRG01000011.1, read as the reverse complement.
GGGTGATCGATAATGCAAGTTTGCCCGAATTGAAAACCATTGCTCAATTGAGAATCGCAAAATTATTGATTAATAACAATGACTTTGATGGCGCAAACAAACAACTTAATTCCATTACAATTGCTGCATTTCAAGGGGCGGTCGAAGAATTACGCGGTGATTTGTTTTTAGCACAACAAAAACCTGCCGAAGCCATTGCAGCGTATGAAAAAGCCCTTAAAGATGAATCACTTGCGCAACAACATCGTCAATGGTTGCAATTAAAACGTGATAATTTGGGGATGCAAACGCAAGTTGTGTCGGCATCGGCGACTTTAATTCCCGACGTTGCGGCGGCGACTCCCCAAACGATGATGCCCGCTTTAGCACAACCTACGACGGTTACTCCTTGATGAATAAGCATTTTTTGTGGTTAGCGATTTTATTGGCGGGTTGCGGCGCGAAAGATAATTCTGAACCGCCCGCACCGTTGATCGAATCGCCGTCAATTCAACAACTTAGCCCTAAATGGTCGGCATCGACCCGCGTCGATATTCGCAAACAATATCTCAAACTCACGCCCGCCGTTAGTGATGATAAAATCTTTGTCGCTTCACAACGCGGAAATATCCAAGCATTTCAATTAGATAACGGAAAATCTCTGTGGGATAAATCCTACGACATTACGATTTCAAGCGGCGTGGGCGCGGGTGGAAAATCTCTCGCAGTCGGTGGAAATAAAGGCGAAGTTCTCCTTTTAAATCAAGAAGATGGCAAAGAAATCTGGCGCGCAAACGTCGGCGGAGAAGTGTTAGTCGCCCCACAAATTGGCAGCGGCATCGTCGCGGTTCGAAGCGGCAACGGCAAACTCACCGCCCTCGACAGCCACGACGGACACCGTTTATGGAGTTACGAACGCCCCGTCCCCGCATTAAGTTTGCGCGGCACGAGCGCGCCGTTGATCGAAGGTCCGTTAATTTTTGTCGGAATGGACAACGGCAAAGTCGCGGCGTTGGACGTAAATTCGGGAAAACCGTTGTGGGAAGGACAATTATCACAACCGCACGGCAAAACCGAACTCGAACGAATGGTCGACATCGATGCCGATTTACAATTATCTGACGGTGCAATCTATGTCGTTGCTTATCAAGGAAAATTATCGGCGATCGTCGCAACCACTGGGCAAATCATCTGGGAACGCGATTTATCGTCGTATGCGGGATTTACCTTAGATCACAAGCACTTATATATCACTGATATGTATAGTCAACTTCACGCTTATGATCGTTTTAACGGTGGATCGTTGTGGAAACAAGACAAATTACGCGCACGCAGTTTGACGCAACCTGTTGATATTGGTGCATATTTAGCGGTCGGTGATTTTGAAGGTTATGTGCATTGGATTCGTAAAGAGGACGGCAAAATTATCGGTCGAACCCCTACTGATTCAAATGGTATTCGCACGCCGCCAATGGTTGTAAATCGCCAAATCTTAGTATTGGGTAATTCTGGATATTTGTATCTCCTTGATCCGCCTAAATAATTTTCTTTTAGCTCTCTCATTCTCATCCGCGATGTGAGAATGAGAAATTTGAAACTTTCCTCTATGTTTTCTTCAAATGATTTATGTTTTTACTGCTTAAAATTAAAGCAATTTCAAACCCCCTGCCCGCATTGCAAACAAGATGAAAATGCTTTTTATCCACACCCTTTGTATTTAAAACCCAAAACCATTTTAAAAGATCAATATTTGATTGGAAAAGTCTTAGGACAAGGCGGTTTTGGGATTACTTATTTGGGTTTGGATATTCATTTGAACAAATTAGTAGCAATTAAAGAATATCTTCCCACAACCTTAGCAACGCGTGAAGAAAATAACGTTATTCCTTTAAAGAACCAAACCGCTCATTTTGAGAAAGGATTGCATTCATTTTTAGAAGAAGCGCGTCATTTAGCACGCTTTGATCATCCGCATATTGTTCGGGTTTTAAATTACTTTGAAGAACATCAAACGGGCTATATGGTAATGGAGTTCATTGATGGAGAAAGTCCAGCGTTTCTCTTAAAACAAAATAATGGTTGTTTAAGCGTCGAACAAACCTTTAAGATTCTATTGCCAATTTTAGATGCGCTAGAAACCATTCATGCACAAAATATTTATCATTTAGATATTTCTGCACACAATATTTTAATTGATCGTCAAAATATACCGATTTTAATTGATTTTGGGGCGGCAAGAAGTATGAATTTATTAGATGAACATACGCGCACTTTAACCTTAGTTTTGAAAGCTGGTTATTCTCCGCCCGAACAATATTCTGGAAAAGGAAATATCGGCGCGTGGACGGATATTTATGCGTGTGGTGCGTTGTTCTATTTTTTATTGAGTGGAAAGTTACCACCAGCGGCAACAGATCGTTGGCAAAACAATCAGTTACCAAATCTTGAGGTTGAACCTTTTATCAATAAAGCGATTAAACAAGCCTTACATTTAAAAATCGAACAACGCTTTCAAACAATTGGAGCATTTCGTCGTGCTTTATTCTTAAAACCAACTTATAAAAAAACTTCTTTTTTAATTCTGTTGTTGATTTCTATTTTTCTCTTTAGTTATGCTCAAATTAATAAAAAAAACTACATTGCTGAATTACCCATGTTAAACAGTGAAGATTTAACAAGTATTGACATATCTTTAGAATCACAACCTCTTGAAATTATTAATATTTTAGAAGATAAAATTAAAATTTTAAATCCAGTTGAAACGCTTTTAAAAACGGCGCATAAACAAATTGCAGAACTAAAATTAACCAATCCGCCGCAAGATAATGCGTACCAAAGTTATTTAATTCTAAAAAAGCAAGCACCGAACGATCAACGGGTTGAGGAAATTTTAGAGAAAATTGCGAATGCGTATTTAGAATTAGCGCAACAACAAACTCAAGTTGAAAAGAAACGTCAATTTATTGAAAAAGGCTTGGAAATTTTACCACAACATTCTGGTTTGAAAGGATTACAATTAGCTTTAGAAAAACAAACCCAAAAACCTTCAGAAATTGAAATACTCTTAAATGAAGCACAGCGTTTGCAAAATAATGGACAATTAGAAGAAGCCGCCGAAAAATATCAAGGTGTTTTAATATATCAAGCTGAGAATAAAATAGCGCAACAACATTTAAAACAAATTGCTCAACAATTTGCAAAACGTGCCGAGCAAAGTAAATCACCCGCTGATGGATTGGTATGGATTACTAAAGCATTGCAATTGCAACCCAATCAAACTGCTTTTTTAGCATTACAAGAAACAATTCTGCAACGTTTAAATCAACCTAAAGAAATCATTAAAGAAATTATCAAAGAAGTTGAAATCACCCCGCCCGTGATTGCTCCCATCGATCCGCCGCCGCCCATTTCACTGGAAAAAACCGAAAAGTCTAAACCATCTTTGTTAGTTACGCCATCTTTTTGAATAAAATCAATAGGTTATTTTTAATTTAATAAAAAACTAGGTAATTTTGTGCATCTGCAAAAAAAATGATTAGCAAATCAAATGATTGATTATTTTATTTTGTGAATTGAAAAAACTAATACAAAGTATTGATGTTAAATATAATTTAGAAAAATCATTGTATTAGCATTTCATAATGTGCTAATCAAGCCCTCTTGAAATTTATGGAAATAAGTGCATACTTAGAACAATTGAATTACGAATTTTATTTACAAGGAGTAGTAACTATGGATATGCAATTGATTGGAAAAACGTGGGATCATGTGGGTAAAGAACGACATGAGGAAGTGATTCAAAATTTCTATGGTCGTTTATTTGAATTATACCCCGAATACCGCGATTTATTTCCTCCCTCTTTAGATCATCATATGAAGAAAATGGTTGATACATTGGCGCTTGTGGCGCGGGTTGCGGACGAAACAGAAATTATGCACCCTCAAATGATTAGATTAGGACATAAACATACTTCTTTTCAATTGAAAGCCGAGGATTTGAAACGCTTTCAAATGGTATTTGTCAATGTATTATCAGAGTGTTGTGAAGAACATTGGACGGAAGAATGCGAGAAAGCGTGGAATAACGTGTTTGAACAACATATTATTCCTTATATGCACCATGGTTTGATAAAGCATTAAGATTCTCTTTTGCTTCCACTTTATCGTTTGGTAAAGTGGTTTTTTTATGCAAATTCAATATATTAGTAAATTAGAATCTGTTAATTAACGAGTTGATTTTATTAAAAAAATCATGAATACTAGCTTAAAATTCATTTATTTCATGTGAGGAGTTTTATTATGAACACTTTAGTTGCGAGCAGAGTGTGGGATCATGTTTTGCAATCCCGCGAACCAATTGCTCAACGTTTTTATAGCCGTTTATTCGCCGAATTTCCTCAATATCGCGTTT